>NZ_CZVW01000043.1 GCF_001536065.1 Candidatus Chryseopegocella kryptomonas | reverse complement strand
AAACAGCAGGATGTGTTTTGCTTTTCGGGTTCGGTAAAAATGTTTTCCCAGTTGATACGCACATTCATAGAATTTTGAACCGAACTGGCATAGTTAAAACGAAAACACCAGATGAAACATTTTTCAAGGTCAAAGAGCATATTCCAGATGGTTTGGCTTATGTTCTTCACACTGGATTGATAAAATTTGGGCGAACGATTTGCAGAGCAAGAGAGCCATTGTGTGGAATTTGTCCGATTTACAAGGTTTGTAAATTTGAGAAGAAAAATTTTTATAAGGAAAAGAGCAGGGAATTAAAATTCTCATTGAAAGAGTCAGATGAGTTCATACTTCTTGATGAGGTTTGAAATTTTTTGCGAGGTCAAAAATTGATTTTTTGGGTTTAAAGAGTTAAATTTTCTTTTGAAAATTTTAGAATTTATGAGGAAAAAATTAATTGATTTTTCACAAAAAAAGCAAAGATTCGGATAAAGTGAGCGACGCAGTATCATCATCACAGGTTGGTTCATCAAAGAGTTCACAGGATAGAAAAATTCAAGAGGAATTGAAAAAAAGCGGTGAAATTCCCACGCACATTGCAATCATAATGGATGGCAACGGAAGATGGGCAAAGAGAAGAGGACTCCCGAGAGTTGCAGGACACAGAGAAGGAGTCAAATCCGTCCGTGATGTTGTTGAAGCATGTGCACAACTTGGGGTAAAATATCTCACGCTTTTTGCTTTTTCAACTGAAAATTGGAGAAGACCAAGACAGGAGGTTGATACGCTGATGAAACTTTTGATAAGGACATTGAGAACGGAGACGGAAAACCTTCACAAGAACGATATTAAATTGATGGCTATCGGAGATATTGAGAGTTTGCCTGTTGAGGTTCAAAAGGAACTTAAAGAGGCGATTGAGAAGACAAAGAATAACAAGAGAATGATTTTAAATCTTGCTTTAAGTTACAGCGGGAGATGGGAAATAATTGAAGCGGTGCGGGATATCGCAAGAGATGTTAAAGATGGAAAAATTAAAGTTGAAGATATAAACGATAAACTTTTTTCAAGATATTTGAGGACTGCTGGCATTCCAGACCCAGATTTGCTCATCAGAACAAGTGGGGAATATAGGATAAGCAATTTCTTGCTGTGGCAGATTGCGTATACAGAACTTTACATTTGCGATTGTCTATGGCCTGATTTCAGAAGAAAACATCTTTATGAGGCGATTAGGGACTATCAAAAAAGAGAAAGACGATTTGGTATGACGAGCGAGCAGATAAAAAAGAAAGGTTTAAATGGAAATGCGTAAAATTTTTGTTGTTTTAATTTTGATTCAGTCAATCTTATTTGCTCAACAGCAGGAAGTTTATAAAATTCTTGGTATATCGGTTGAGGGAAATATTGTCGCTCAACCAGCGGCAATAATTGCAAACTCCGGATTAAAAGTCGGTGATGAAATAAGTTTTACAAGGGTTGGGAATATAATTGTTGCTGGGGATAAAATTAGAAATGCTATAAAACAACTTTGGGCTTTGCGAATTTTTAAAAATGTAAGCATTGAGATAGAAAATCAGGTTGGCGATGGAGTTTATCTTCTTATAAGAGTTGAAGAATACCCACGGCTTGAAGATATTGTGATTGAAGGGAACAAAGCCCTATCAACAAAGGACATAAAGAACAAAATCAATCTCGTCAGGGGTCAGGTAATAGCCGAGCATAGATTGACTTCAATTGAGAACGAGGTTAAAAAGGCATATGAAGAAAAAGGTTATTTTCTCGCAGATGTTAAGTTTGAAATAATACCAACGAAGGAAGGACGGGCAAATTTAAAGGTAAAGATAAACGAAGGAAAGAAAATTTCAATTAAAAAAATTATCTTTGAAGGAAATGTCAAAGTCAAGGATGGGGATTTGAAAGGGGCAATGAAGGAGACGAAAGAGAAGAAATGGTGGATGTTTTGGCGAACCGCAAAATTTGACAGGAAAAAGTATGAGGAAGATAAGAAGAAATTGATTGAGTTTTATAGAACGAAAGGTTTTAAGGACGCAACCATACTTGATGATTCAATTTACACAGATGAAAAGAAAGAGCATCTTTTCGTCAAGATAAAGGTTTACGAAGGACCGCAATACAAGGTGAGAAATGTTAAGTGGGAAGGGAATACTGTTTTTGATGACAAAGTTTTGAGCGAACGGCTTGATTTTAAGTTGGGGGATATTTACAATCGTGAAAAGTTTGAGAAAAATTTATATGGAAATGAACAACAAACAGATGTTGCTTCGCTTTATCTTGACAATGGGTATCTTACGGTGAATATGCAACCAGAGGAGGTTAAAATAAGTGAAGACACGATTGATATAGTCATCCATGTTTTTGAGGGGAAACAGTTCAGAATAAGAAGGGTTGATATAAAAGGGAACACGAAGACGAAGGATAAAGTTATAAGGCGAGAACTTTACACTATTCCAGGAAAGTATTTCAGCAGAAGCGACATCATAAGAAGTATAAGAAATCTTGCAGTGTTGAATTATTTTAATCAGGAGAAACTCAAACCAGATTACAGGATGGTGAGCGATTCAACGGTTGATTTGACTTATGAAGTTGAGGAAAAGTCAAGCGATACTTTTAACGCATCAGTTGGATACAGCAGTTTTGGTTTGATTGGTAGCATTGGCGTTACATTTAACAATTTCTCAATTACAGAGCCGTGGCGTGGTGGTGACGGTCAGATGTTAAATCTTGAATGGGTTTTTGGAAGATATGATTACAGAACTTTCAGTTTGAGTTTTAGAGAACCGTGGTTCAGGGATACGCCCACTTCAATTGGATTTAATTTATTTGATACAAGATATGGCTTTACATATGATTTGAGGCAAACTGGTGGTTCGTTTAGTTTAGGTAGGAGATTGAGATGGCCAGATGATTATTTCAGAGTTGATTATGTTTTCAGGTTTCAAATTTACAATGTCGGTGGAACAAGCGATTATTATCAGCAGGGTAAATGGAGTCAGTTCAGTTTGACGCAGGTTATATCAAGAAATAGCATTGATAATCCGATATTTCCGACGATTGGTTCAAATGTTTCTTTGTCAACCGAAATTTCAGGTGGACCGCTTCCTGGGACAACGGATTATTTCAAAGTTTATTTTAGTTCTGAGTGGTATAGCAGGATTTTCAACTGGGATAAGCTTGTCTGGTATAATTCTTTTGATTGGGGATATGTTGATGGCTTTAAAAAAGATTCATTTATTCCGCCGATAGAGAGATTTTCAATGGGTGGGACGGGACTTGGTTATATAGCTGTTACACCGCTTCGTGGATATGAAGATATGTCAATAGGAGTGACCCCAAATGGTGTTCCTGAGGGGAAAATTTTAATGAAATACACGACTGAAATTCGTTTCGGTTTGACGATGAATCCGATGCCGATATATTTGCTTTTATTTGCGGAAGCTGGGAATGCATGGGCGAGGACAAGGCAAACTAACATTTTTGACTTAAATCGCTCAATTGGATTTGGGGTGCGTCTTCATATGCAACCCATTGGTTTAATTGGCTTTGATTATGGTTACGGTTTTGAGGATGTAAGACCTAAAGACGGCAAGCCCGACGGATGGCATTTCCATTTCCAGTTTGGAAGAGGTTTTTAATTTTAAAACTAAAATCGGAGAGAAATAATGATGAAAAAATTGGCTCTGTTAACATCTTTAATCTTTGCCACAGTAATTTACGCACAACAGGCGACGATAAGAATTGGTTATGTTGATTCGCAGGTTATTTTACAGCAGTTGCCAGAAGCACAGCGAATTCAAAAAGAGCTTGACAACCTTTTGCAGAAATATCAAAACGAACTTGATCAAATGACCAAAACATATCAGAGTAAAGTTGAGGAGTATCAGAAAAAAGAAGCGATGTTGAACCAGCAAGCAAAAGAACAGATGCAGAGAGAAATTCTTGAACTTGAGCAAAAAATTTATGAATACAGAGCTCAAAAACTTGGACCGCAAGGTGAATTTGAAATGGAGAGAGAAAAACGGCTTAAACCTTTGAGAGACAAAATAATTGATGCAATTGAAGATGTCGCAAGGGAAGAAAAGTTAAACTTTGTTTTTGATAAAGCTGGGGATGTGATTTTGCTTTATGCGGATAAGCAATTTGATATAACTTATAAAGTTCTTGACAAATTAACAAGGGGAGCGAAATCTAAATGAAGTCCTTGTTCAGATTTGCTTTTTTGATTTTGTTTTCGCTTTCATCCTTATTTTCACAGATAAAAATTGGTTATGTTGATTCTGAAACCATTATGAAGCAACTTCCAGAGGCGCAAGAAGCACAAAGAAGAATTGATGCGCTTGTCCAACAGTGGCAAAGCGAACTTCAAAAAATGAGAGACGAATGGAAAGCAAAATATGATGAATACGAAAAAAGAAAACTTATTCTTACGGATGAAGCAAGAGCGCAAATGGAAAAAGAATTGAGCGAACTTGATAGAAAAATCGCAGAATATCAAATGCAGAAATTTGGACCTGATGGCGAACTTTATCGTAAGCAAGATGAGCTTGTGAAACCAATTCAGAACAAAATTTTTAATGCAATAAAAGAAGTTGCGGTTG
>NZ_CZVW01000042.1 GCF_001536065.1 Candidatus Chryseopegocella kryptomonas | reverse complement strand
TTTCGCCTTTAACTCCACTTATATCGCCAATATCAAGAAGTTTCAAAATGACATACTTATCCCCGAGAATATCTTTTTTGAAGAAAAACTGGATTTTACCTTTTGAATCATGAATGTGTGAAAAAGTTGCCTTCCCCATCCTTCGTATTGACATAATTCTCCAAGCAATTGAAACATTCATCGGCGGGTCTTCATCTTTGAAATTTTCAAGAATTTCCTTTGAATAAGCATTTACAGGAAATTCATAAGGATAAGGATTGATGCCGAGTTTTTTCAACTCTTCAAGTTCTTCAAGTCGTCTTTTCATCAACTGGTTAAATTCTTCCCAGTATTGAAGTTTGAGTTCGTCCTGCAAAACCAGTATCTCGCTTTTGTTTTTTATTGTTTTTAATTTAATTAAATTTCAGAAAAAAATGAAAACGCTTCCAAAAACAAATTGAGAAAGATATGAAAATCTCACAAAAAACTTTCAACTGGATAACTTACACAAGTTTGGCAATTTTAATTTTGCTTCTTCTTGGCATGCTCACAAGAACCATTCCACCGCAGTATTATATGCATACTCTTGTTGTTGCGATTGCTCTTTTCGTTTTGAGAATTTTTCTACGAATTCAAATGTATCGCCAAGCAAGGTCTGAAGAAAATGAGAAAAATTAAAGACAAAATAATTCAAGAGATAGTTGAAATCGCACACATAATTTATCAAAAAGGTTTTGTTTCGGCAACCGATGGGAATATATCCGCACGACTTCCAAATGGAAACATACTTTGCACGCCGACATCTGTAAATAAAGGCGAAATCAAGAAATCCCACATCGTTGAGATTGACGAAAATGGAAATTTAATTTATGGAATTCACAAGCCATCAACCGAAATTAAAATGCATCTTTTTATTTACAAAAATCGTGATGATGTAAATGCAATCGTTCATGCGCATCCACCTTTTGCCACATCTTTTGCCGTCGCTGGTTTATCGCTTGAAAATTATGTCCTTCCAGAAGTAATTGTAAACCTCGGCAAAATTCCACTTGCAAAATATGCAACTCCTTCAACCGATGAGGTTGCACAATCAATCCAACCTTATGTTAAGAATCACGATGCATTCTTGCTTCAAAATCACGGTGCAGTGACGCTCGGCGTAAATTTGAAAGATGCGTTTTACAAAATGGAAAAACTTGAACATTATGCTATGGTTATTTTGCTTTCAAGGGTTCTCGGTGGTGAAAAAGTTTTGTCCAATGAAGATATATTAAAACTTGCTGAAATAAGTTTAAAGTCATACGGGAAACAAATTAAAATTTAGGATTTATGAGACAAATAAAAGTTGCGGTTCTTTTAGGTGGGACTTCACCAGAAAGAGATGTTTCAATAATTTCAGGAAAATATGTAACCGAAGGATTGAGAGAAGCGGGTTATATCGTCAAGCCAATTGATCCAGCGCTTGGCGTCAATCAACCAGAAAATGAGGAAGAACTTTTTATAAGCGCAATAAAAGAAACACCGCCAACGGAAGAAGAACTTGCGAAGTTTTCAAATAAAAATGTAATTGAGTGCATAAATTCACACTTGCTTGATGATGTTGATGTCGTTTTTATCATCCTTCACGGAAAATGGGGTGAAGATGGAACTGTTCAAGCATTGCTTGATCTTCGTGGGATAAAATATACTGGCTCTGGTGTTCTTGCAAGCGCAATTGGAATTGACAAAAATATGTCAAAAATTGTTTTTAAACATTACGGCGTTCAAACTCCCGACTGGTTCACAGTTAGAAAAAACAACTTTGATTTAAAAGAAATACGCACAAAAATTGAAAAATCTTTTTCTTACCCATGTGTTGTTAAGCCAAATGATCAAGGTTCAACTGTTGGTTTAACGGTTGTGAAATCTCCCGAGGAAATTGAGCAAGCGATTGAACTTGCTTTCAAGTATTCTGACCTTATAATTGTTGAAGATTTCATTGATGGAAAGGAATTAACAGTTGGGATTCTTGGAAATAAGGCTTTGCCAGTGATAGAGATAATTCCAAAGGGTGGAATTTATGATTATTATCACAAATACACGAAAGGAGCAACTGAATATATTGTCCCTGCCGAAATCCCCGAAGAATGGACACAAAAATTGCAGGAGCAAGCGCTCCTTGCTTTTGAATCCATCGGTTGCAAAGGTTTCGCAAGAGTTGATTTCAGAGTCAAAGAAAATGGAGAAATATATTGCCTTGAAATTAACACAATTCCAGGAATGACGGGAACAAGTTTAGTTCCAAAAGCAGCAAAAGCAGCTGGTATTGAATTCCCAGAACTTGTTGATAGAATTGTTAAGCTTGCTCTTGAAGATTAAATTTCACTTAAATATCCTTTCAAGTATGTTTCCGCTTCTTTTCTTTATCTCTTTGTCAAGTTCTTGTAATTTAATGTTTCTTAAATTCTCAACCTCGGCAACTTTGATATTGTAAGATTCAAGTTTGTTGTTGAGCTCTTTAATTTTCTCATCAATTTGCCTTTCAAATTCAACTCTGTATTTCTCAACTCGCTCTCTCACCAAATTCTCAAGTTTTCTTTTGATCTCTTCAACTTCCCTTCCGATTGCTTGCTTAAAACCATTTGTCAATTGCACATCAAGAGATGAGTTAAAGTTTACGCTGACTTTGTTATCTTTAACCGCAAGATAAACATTTGCATCAATTTGCTTTAAAGATGAAAATGTATTTTTAATTATGTTATCAACCATTCGCTCGTATTCATTTCTGAAATTAACACTTTTATAATCAAAGTTGGGGTTTAAAGCCAAAAACTTTATTGAAGAATTAACATCAGCCCCAAACTTTGATAACTCTACAACGACATTACCCGTGGTTGTTTTAATTCCAGCAGGCAAATACTTTACATCATGCCCAAAGTTGAAATTTACAATTGGAAAATTCAAAATTGAAAACTTTAAGTTTTGTTTGCTTGGCGATGAGGCAAGATCAAGAAGCAAGAACAAGTTCAACTTTGCCTTATCAGGTCTATCGCCAGTGATTTCAACAGTGGTTGGAAGTCCGAGAACTTGTGGTTGAGATGTGACATTTTTTATTTCACCTTTTATGTAAAAGCCAGCGTTTGTTTCTCCTGAAATCGCACAATTCTTAAGCCAAAAATCAGGCAGGGCTTTTTCCTTAACAAAATGAATATCTTGCCCTTTCAATCTCGGTGGTCTTTTCTCTTTTTCCGGCTTTACTGATTGAAGTTTGTTAACAATTCTCTCAGCACGATTTGAATAATCAAGATAAGTCAAATAATAACTCAAAATTTTCGGACCAAGCAGATATTTTACCACATTAAAAGTTGAAATCTCCGGAAGTTTTGCAAAATCTTTGACACGAGCAAAATCTTCCTTCACCCATGATTCAATGTTTCGCTTTGATTCGTTAAATGAATTTAAAATCTCTTTAACCTGTTTATCTTTTCCACGATATTTCTCTTTAAGTTCGTTTATCTGCTTTATTGCCCCTTTCACAGTTTCATAAGTTCTTTTTAAGTCATCAATGGTTTTTATACCGCTTACATTTATGGTTTTCAAATTTGCTTCTATGCTTTTCAGCGTGTTAAAATCGTTTTCAATGTTTTCAATTTCTTTTTTCACATTTTCAATTTGTGAAGTGAAGACATTTCTAAGTGAGTCAATTTTTTGCGGAGTTTGAAGATTAGCTTGATTGATTATTTCTTCTGGTTTGATATTTTTTATTTCAGAGACAAATTCAAATGCGGGTGCAGATGAAACTTCTTTCATAAGATAAGCAAATTGCTGTTCAAAAAAACTTGGCTCTTTCGGTTTTTCTTCTGGCTTTTTCGGCAATCGCCCATCTGTTTTTCTATCAGTAAATGTTTTTATGTTCAAAATATGCATGTTTTCAATCACAAATTTACGCTTCAAAAGAGCAGGAATAGAAATTTTAAATTCAACAGGTCCAGTTTCAATCATATTTTTCATCGTGTATTGCGGATGTGTAATTTGAATCCTTTGCCATTTGATATAACCCTTGAAAATTGAAACATCAAGATTATCAATTTCAACTTTTGCCCCAACGATGTTAGAGCCAGCTTTTTCAAGCTGATTTTCAAGCCATTTGTCGGTAAGAAAAATGTTTAACAAAACGATTAACGAAACAACGATAAAAAGAAAAATCAAGCCAGATTTTCTTATGTATTTCATAACTCGCTCAACACTTTTGCTTTTTGATAAATGTCGTAAATTTTTGATGCTTTTATCATTTTAATTACGCCAAGTTTTTGAACTTTCGGATCAACTTTTTCGCGATAATTTTTAACAAACCACTTAACACCAAGATAAACTGGCACGGTCAATAAAACCGATGCAAGCGTGCTCCCCATAACAACAGTATTGTAAAATCTCGTGAATGGAATAATTGATGTTTGATATAGATTTGTCCAGAACCCGCGCAAGAAATCTAAATCAACAAGAACCCAGTATCCAAATGAATGGAAAAATGGATCAAATATGTATGCTATTGAAGCGAAGATAGAGATAGCCAATAAAACTGCTCCGAAATTAACATTGAAAAGAATAACAAGAATCCAGATGATAAAACTATGCAAAGTATTCCAAGGTATTAGCCCGAGATACATTCCAAATGTAAATCCAGCTGCTACTTGCCCAGGGGTTCCTTGAGAACGCAAAATTTTTATGATTTTTGCAATCACCTGCAAAATTAGCATATTCTTTTCAAAAAAATTTTATTTTCAAATATGAATTGCTTCTTTTAAAGAATCTGCGGATGCTTCCATAAGTGTTTCAGCAAGCGTCGGATGAGCGTGGATTGTTTTGGCGATTTCAAATGCTGTGCTTTCAAGCGTCTTCG
>NZ_CZVW01000041.1:668-5528 GCF_001536065.1 Candidatus Chryseopegocella kryptomonas | reverse complement strand
CTTGTAATTTTCCGCGCCAGCTCCATAACTTGCTTTTGAAAAATTCTTGTGGTTTAATAATTGGAACCATCAAGGGGGCAAAGGAAAGAAAAAAGCGAGAAGAAAAATCAAAAGTAACAGCGCGAATGTTCTCATTTATCAATGGAATGGGAACTTTGCCGAAAGCAATTGCAAATTATCTTGGCGATTCGGTCGTTCTCAATGCAAAGGTTAAATCACTTAAAAAATACGAAGATAAGTTTTTAATTGAATTTGAAAAAGACGGAAAAGTTGAAACATTATCTGCTGATATCGTTGTGGTGTCAACGCCAGCTTATGTGACAGCAGAAATTGTAAAGGAATTATCGGAAGAGCTTGCGCAAACCTTGTCAAAAATTTATTATCCACCTGTGACGGAAGTTGTCTTCGGCTACAAAAAAGAGCAAGTTGGACTTGCACCAGATGGATTCGGCTTTTTAATTCCAGAAAAAGAGAATAGAAAAATTCTTGGCACTTTATGGAATTCAACTATATTCCCTCAAAGAGCTCCAGAAGGTTATGTTGAATTCACAACTTTCGTCGGTGGAACGAGACAGCCAGAATTAGCTCTTAAAAGAGATGATGAACTTGTAAAAATTGTAAGCGATGAGCTAAAAGATATAATGAAAATCTCTGGTGAACCTGAATTTGTCTGGATTTCAAGATGGGAGAAAGCAATTCCACAATATAATGTCGGTCATTTGAAAATTATGGATCAAATTGAAAGATTTGAAAGAGAAAATGAAGGGATTTTCTTTTGTGCAAATTATCGTGGTGGCATAGCTGTTGGCGATTGCGTTATGAGCGCAGAGAAAACCGCAAACAAAATTTTGAATAAAGTATGATGATAAAAAACTTTGACGAGTTAATTCAAAGAGTGACAAATTCATCAAAAACAATCGTCGTTGTATCCGCACATCAAGAGACCGCTCTTTCTGCGGTCGTTGAAGCAAAAAGAAAAAACATCGCAAATTCAATTTTGATTGGTGACTCAAAAGTAATTTCAGAAATCCTTGATGAACTTGGAGAAGATCCAATTAACTTTGAAATAATTGACGAGAAAGATCCCGTGAAAGCAATTTCAATCGCTGTTTCACTCGTGAGAGAAAATGAAGCACAAGTGATTTTGAAGGGGAAAATTGACACGACGACATTGATGAAAGGAGTGTTAAGCAAAGAATCGGGTTTAAGGACTGGAAGATTATTAAGCGATGTTTTCGTTTTTGAATATCCAGAGAAGAAAAGTGAATCAAAGTTTATTTTGATGTCCGATGGTGGTGTTGTTTTAAATCCAACGCTTGAGCAAAAAATTGAAATAATTAAAAACGCAGTTGAAGTTGCGAAAAAACTTGGGATTGAAAATCCAAAAGTTGCTCTTTTATCCGCCACGGAGTTAGTAATTGAAGAACTTACATCAACGACAGATGCGGTTAAAATCAAGCAACTAAATCAAGAGGGGAAAATCACAGGTTATGTAATTGATGGACCGCTTGCGCTTGATCTTGCTATATCGGAAGAGTCAGCATTTGAGAAAGGAATAAAATCAGATGTAGCTGGAAAAGCGGATATTTTAATCGTTCCGAATATAGAAAGCGGAAATATACTTGGAAAGAGCTTAACATATTTTGCTCATTATAGAATTGGTCATGTCATAGTTGGCGCAAAGGCGCCTGTGTTAATACCGTCGCGGTCTGATAAAATGGAAGCAAAACTTAATTCAATTGCGCTTGGAGTTTTGATGACACTTTGAAAAATTTTTCCTTTTTTTGCGAAATTTTTATATTTATAATGCAGATTTCAGCCCGGGTGGCGGAATTGGTAGACGCACAGGACTTAAAATCCTGTGTCCCGAAAGGGACGTACCGGTTCGAGTCCGGTCCCGGGCACATTGCCCGGTGCTTGAGTAAGGTCCTGCGCAACGGGATGTTGCCGAACCCCGCCAGGCCCGGAAGGGAGCAACGGTAGGCAATCAATTCCGTGTGACGCAGGGGTGCCTGCTCAACGCCGGGCTTTGATTTTTAAATTAACAACTATTGACTCCTCCTTAGGCCACTTCTCAATAGCACGATGATCCTCATACACATGAATGTGAAATTTAACCCTTGCCAACTCACCAACCGCGCATAATGTCCTGCGACTTACTTCAAACTCAAAAACCTCCTCAAACGCATATTTTAACTCAAAAATCTCCTGCAAATCTCTTTTTCCAACCTTCCTTACCGAAAATCCCTCGTGATTAAACTCAATCCTTATCTCGCACGGCTCAATGAAATGCAATTCTATCCTGTGCTTATCTGTTAAATCTTTTGATGTATCAACCCTGATGAAAAATTTTTCTTCATTGAACCCGAAATAAATTCGCCTGACGATTGTTGAAACCTGATGCATTGATGTTCCAACATGAGCCACATCATAATATCCAGCGCCTTCCCATTCATAATTGCTTGTTCTCGTGCCGTCAATCTTTGGAGAGATAAATTTCTTCGGTTCAACGATAAAGAACTTAACAAATTTTCTTTTAATCGGGTGGTAAAGTTCAACCGGTGGCTCAAACCCAAGAATTTCATAAACCCTTATCAAATGTCTCCTGAACAACTCGTCAAACTCTTCCGCCTGCGCACTCACATGCTCATCTCCAAACCACCAGCACCAATCACTCCCTTCCGCTATGTAAATTTCTTCCCACGCTTTCTTAATCACATCTTCGCTATATCGCCTTCTTGATATTTCTCTCACAAGAAAATCCCTCGTTTGCTTCAATAAATCCCAAGCCCTGTTATCTTCATCATGACCAATCCAGATATTAAAGTTCGCATTGATCCACGACCCCGGAAAAATTTTCTTCAATTCAATCGCCTCTGCAGATTCAAGAAAATCATTTAATCTCACAGTTTCTATTCTCTCATCGTTTGAAATGAGCCAATATAAAGTCCTCAAAAAATCCTTTCCATCGCTTTGATAGTATTCCCAGCAATTTTCACCGTCAAGAATTATGCTTACAAGAGAATTTTTCAGTGCTTCTTCACCTTCGGCTTTGATTATGTCATCACGAATTTTCAAGATTCTATTCACAAGATCTCGTGCGGAGTCATCAGGTCCCCAATTTGAATAAACGAAGCCAATTAAGTCCGACAAAATTCTATCTCTGAAAACAATTTTTATCTCGCCAAACGGTGTTTTAAATTTATACGGCTTGTAAATTTTCAATCTATCGTTTGCGTTGTTTCCATAAATCATTTGAAGCGATCTCATCAAAACCTCTTCATCTGACGCAGTCCATTTAATTTTATTTTCAGCCATTAAACTTAACACTTCTTCACTTATGCTCCCCTCGCTTGGCCACATTCCGTTTGGATTTATGCGAAAGATTTCTTGATAAAGTTCAATCGCTTTTTTTATCTGCGCATCAGCATCTTCCGGGTGAATAAAGTTTTTCGTCGGAAGTTTTATCTCCGGTGATGAAACCTTTGCAATTGAAGTATCACAAAGCAATGGTAAAATCGGATGATAAAATGGACTTATGCTAACTTCAATTTGACCTCGCTTTTGCGCCTCAATGTGTTTTGGAATTATCCTTGAGAGAATTTCATAATGACCTTCAATCAAAATTTGCTTTTCCTCTTCTGTAAAGTTTTTTCCTTTCTCAAAAAATTTTTTAAATGGCTCATCATACTTACTGTATTCCCCAACCCAGACAAGATTATACCAGACCTGAAGATCAAGCCAGTCCTGCTCCGTGAAATTACTTGACACCTCGCTAAAACGCTCAGAAGTGTAAGAAAATCCCCCACGCTTGTTGAAAAGTTCAAAATATCTCGGATAAGGTTTGATCATACGCTCAAAATTAGCCATGAAAAAATTTTTCAAAATTTCAAACTTATCGTCCTCGGTTAATTCCCCAACTTTTTTCTTTGTGAGTTTTAAAATCCTGTCCTCTGCTCTGTTCTTAACATAATCAATTATTTGAACGATGAGAGAAGGAGCAAGATTGAAAGTTTGTTTTATCTTCGGGTAATCGTCAAGTATGCGAACCATATCCCAGTAATCTTTGACACCGTGAAATCTCACCCACGGCAGAAGATACTCACCATCTTCTTTGTAATAAGGTTGATGCTGATGCCATAGAAAAGCAACTTTTATCGTCTCCAAAGCAAAACCAGAATTTATTTTTCACACATATTTTATCGGCAAAATTTCAAAAATCGTCCAATTAAATCTGCTGTTTTAAAACTTTCGCTGCATCTTTTGCAAAATAAGTTAAAATCAAATCAGCTCCTGCTCTTTTTATCGCTGTCAATGTTTCAAGCATTATCCTTTGCTCATCTATCCATCCATTTAAAGCAGCCGCTTTTATCATTGAATATTCACCGCTTACCTGATAAGCTGCAACTGGAACTTTAAACTCTTGCTTGACTCTGTAAATCACATCAAGATAAGCAAGAGCTGGCTTAACCATCACAATATCTGCTCCCTCTTGCAAGTCAAGAGCAATCTCACGCAACGCTTCATCCGAATTTGCCGGGTCCATCTGATGACTTTTTCTGTCCCCGAACTTCGGAGCTGATTCTGCCGCTTCTCTGAAAGGTCCATAAAATCCAGAAGCATATTTTGCTGCGTAAGACATTATCGGCACATTTTGAAATCCATTTTCATCAAGAATTTTTCTTATAGCCGAAACTCTACCATCCATCATATCGCTTGGAGCAACCATATCTGCTCCAGCTTCAGCGTGGCTTAAAGCTTCCTTTGCCAAAAGTTCAACTGTCTCATCATTTACAATCTCGTATTTCCCGGGTGCTACCTCCTTAACAATTCCACAATGCCCATGCGATGTATACTCAC
>NZ_CZVW01000041.1:0-613 GCF_001536065.1 Candidatus Chryseopegocella kryptomonas | reverse complement strand
ACAAACAAACATCGGTTATAACAACAAGTTCGGGGATTTCCCTTTTCAAAGCCCTTACCGTCCTCTGTATTATGCCATTTTCGTCATACGCCTCTGAACCGAATTCGTCTTTTCTTTCTGGAATCCCAAACAAAATCACAGCTGGAATTCCAAGCTTATAAACTTCTTCACACTCACGAATTATATTATCTATTGATTGCTGAAAAACTCAGGGCATTGACTTGACCTCACGCTTAACATTTTCACCCGGACAAACAAAAAGCGGATAAATGAAATCATTCACAGATAACTGCGTTTCAGCAACCATTTTTCTAAATTGCTCCGTCATCCTCAACCTACGAAGACGAATTGTCGGGAAACCAACCGCTTGAGTTGTAAATTGTGCAATCGCCATTTTTACACCTCCAAATTTGTTTTAAACTTTTTTATTTTCAACCCTTTCTTCCTCTGGGTCTGCAACTTTTGGTTTCGGTTCAGGTATCAAAACCGAAGCAAGTATTGAAATTGTAATTATGCTGAAAACTATCAAAAGCGCAATAACAGTTGGAATTTTGTAAAAGTCAGAAATTAACATCTTAACACCTATGAAAACAAGCACAGATGTTATGTTTGC
>NZ_CZVW01000040.1 GCF_001536065.1 Candidatus Chryseopegocella kryptomonas | reverse complement strand
AATCAACGCAAAACGAATTTTTAACTTGACTTTGAACATAGAATCTCACAGGTTCGATTCACACTGGACGGCATTATTCAATTAATCAAGTGTATATAAGCGTTTCAATCCCTCACAGGTTCGATTCACACTATACACTCGTTATGGCTTTATCGAAATTGACAATCTGTTTCAATCCCTCACAAGTTCGATTCACACTAACCGTAAAATAAAACTTAAACATAACAAGATTCACACACCATAATATAATAAATTTCAAACCAAAAGTCAAGACCCAAAATGTTAACCCAAAACACCTATTTTTCCGCTAACCTCCCTGACAAAATGTCTTAAATTGTGTCAGAGCACAACCTCAAGTTATTTCAAAACTCATCTGTTAACTTTTTACAAAGTCAGCAGAAATATACTACCAATCAACCCTGCACTCAACCGCAAACTTACTTCGTTAACACCATCTTAATCGTCTGAACAAATGATTTCCCTTCGTTTGATACAACAGAAATTCTGGCAAAGTAAACCCCACTTGGTAAATTTGAAGCGTCAAACGACACATCATAGAAGCCAGCAGGTTTTATCTCATTCACAAGAACTTCAACCTCTCGACCAAGAACATCAAAAACAGAAAGTCTCACAAAGCCATCGGTTGGTAATTCATAACTTATCGTAGCAGAAGGATTAAATGGGTTCGGATAACTTCTAATAGAAAATTCCACAGGAAGTGGTTTAGCAAGCTCAATTTTATGTCCATCCTGCAAGTTAGGCACAGGCTCACCACCACCAGCACCTTGAACATAGTATTGAGCCGATGCAGAATTCCCCAGAGCATCAGTTACATCAACTCTAAGATAGCCACTGCCACCACACCAATATAATTGAAGCGTAGGACTATTCGTACCAACCGGTGTCCACTCGCAAGGGGGACGTAAAGGTTCAACTTTGTTACTAGTTGTTGACGTACTAATTGTTGACACAGCGCCTGCATCATTATTACAATACATCTGGTACCATTGATAAGAATATCCAGGCACCCCACCACTGACGTTTGCATACCAGGTTCCAGTTGCACAAGGTGCTACACTTGGACCAGAAATTGTTACAGAAAGAGGTAGAATGCTCTCAAATTGAAGCCCAGCTTCCTTCGCAAACCAATACAAAAGACCTGCAACTGCTCGAATTGCCTGTGGAAATGTCTTATCACGAATGTTCCTCAACCTTACCACATCAAATGGTCCATTCATCGTTGTTGGCTCACCAAGTGATGAAAGATTTACTTGATTTAAATACTTTATCTCCTCAGGTAATGGATCCCCACCAATAACATTATTCCCATCCCCTTCGTATGGACCATTACTTCCAAAGTGATCCGCAATCTGTTGTGTAGTATACATCAAAAAATGAAGTGGATTCCTACTTTGATATAGATTCAAAAATCCACCAAATTGTTCATATACTTTCTGTGCATCCCAAAATGTGTAATAACTCTTCATCCACTCCTCATATGAATCCATTCTTATCCCATCATCATCTGAACCATGAGCATCTCTATGCGCATGTGCAGGAACACTCATATCTCCAAGTAAATGACACATTCTGCCAAGAATTTCATAAACAATAGATTTCAAAAAACGGCTTCGAGGATCAATTGTTATTGAATCTCCAACATCTTCCCACTCACCACCGATACCCAGATATTTCTCAACATAAATATTCCCCGTTTTATAAAGCCACCCAAGAGAACTATATCTAAATCTAAGACCGAGTACAGGCACAAGACCATCATAAAGAGTTGCTATCCTGCAAGAGCGCGAAAATACCACAGTAACACCTTCTCTGCCAAACGCATAGGCTTGCATCTTTTGATAAGCATTCGGAACTGTAAATTTAAAGTAAAGTCCCCCTACAGTTCCTTCCAAGTCAGTTTTTAAATTATCACCATTATCGGCATCCCAAAAATGAGTAGAAGAAACAAATGGATCTTTGGGGAAAAATCTAAGAATTATATACCCTATCACACCCGGAGCACCTGTTATCACAGGTGGATAATCCTTTGAATAGCCATAAACAGCGTCCATTTCATCTTCTACCCAAGCCCCTGTTGTAATGTATCTCTTTTCTGTATATGGATCCCATGCAACATTCGCACTTCCCAACCCCCCAAGATATTCAAGCATTTCTGGAAAGTCGCCTCCAAGCGTGAGCTTCAAAAGTTTGTAAGCTTCAACACAAATATATTGATGCACATACTGATCATGAGCACAGGTAAAACTTGTACAAAGAAAATAAAAAATAACCCCAAGGAATAACTCTAATCTCCGCATTTTAACTCTCCTACTTTAATTTAACTATTTAAAAATTCAATCCAAATCCAAGCTGAAAGTAAGGATAGATATAGTCTCTACCGAAAAGATAATCAACAATGCCAACTCTTAAGTATATCATAAGACCTAATGCTGTCTCAAGGTCTATCTCTCCCAATAAACCTCCACCAAATCCAGGAGGTGGTGAAAAAAGTCCCAAACTTGCAATCTCATAAGCTATAGTAAGATGATATCCTATCACAACCTTAGCTTCTAAATCAAGAAATATAAATCTCGGTGGATTAACATACTCCTTAGTTGAAGTCCCAAAACTAAAAGCTAATGGAAATAAAACTGGAAGTATTGGTCTTTCTATTTCTATAAACCAACTTTTTGACACCCTATATTTGAAACCCAAATTAAATGCATACGGAGTCCCCATACCCAAATAAATCCTGTATCTTTTAAATTTATCTTCACTTCCTTTATCCTCCCTCCAATCCCCTGTCGTTATAAATCCCCTCTGCCACGGACCATCACCGATGTAATATGTACTCATTCCACCAATGTGATCCTTTTTTATATCAGAGCGAAAAAGCAAGATGGGATATAAACCCGTGATGCCGAGGCTTCCCCCAACCCTTACCCTTTCATCAACTTTCCTAGTTAAATCTTTTAACTCGAAAGACCTTTTAACATTTAGATTAGCAAAATCACCCGCTTGATTAAATTCCCTTGCAAATAGCTTATTGTCAGAAAATATTTGATGCCCATCAAAAAGATAAACCCCTGCCCCGACCCAAGGATCAGGAACACCTGTAGATGATAGCTGTGGAAATAACTTATCACAAGAAATTAAAGAATTCAAAATTAAAACTAAAAATAAACTCCTTAACATTTTAATCTCCCTCCTATGATTTTAACTTAACACAAAATATCCATAGTTGTCGTGAAATAAGTTTTTAGGCAATGAATCAAGAATTTCATCTCAATCCCTCACGAATTCAATTCACACTAATAAATATAATGATATTTTTTCAATTTGTCAACTGTTTCAATCCCTCACAGGTTCAATTCACACTTGCTAAAATACCTTCTCTTGAGAAAATACTTACCGAGTTTCAATCCCTCACAGGTTCAATTCACACATGCGTTTGGGTCTGCGATGAAGGCGTGGGCAAGTTAGTTTCAATCCCTCACAGGTTCAATTCACACGCGTATGAACATTTGGGGGTTTATGGGAATAAATTGTTTCAATCCCTCACAGGTTCAATTCACACTGAGAAATTGCCCGATGGAGTTTTGTTAAGTGTTTAGTTTCAATCCCTCACAGGTTCAATTCACACGGGGAAAAATTTTTTTGGTAATGAAAGAACAATTAGTTTCAATCCCTCACAGGTTCAATTCACACCAATTTCAGGCAAACGCTCTATGGCGGATATATATACGTTTCAATCCCTCACAGGTTCAATTCACACCACGCCATGTCGCTCCCTCACCCAATATCCCCGTAAGAGTTTCAATCCCTCACAGGTTCAATTCACACATTAAAAAATTTAGGAGGTGTTTTCAATGGCTTACAGTTTCAATCCCTCACAGGTTCAATTCACACAGGTTGCAAAGTTAAAATTATTTATAAGGGTGAAAGAGTTTCAATCCCTCACAGGTTCAATTCACACCAAAAGTTTGGGTTTAATGCAAGTTGGGAAACTTGCTTGTTTCAATCCCTCACAGGTTCAATTCACACTAAAAGAAAAATGCGAATGTGAAAAAGAAGAGAAAAAGTTTCAATCCCTCACAGGTTCAATTCACACCTTTTACTGATTTGAAAAAAAAACCTATCCCAACGCCGTTTCAATCCCTCACAGGTTCAATTCACACTTGGTTTATGAATTTTCACTTGCGAAGAATTTTTTTGGTTTCAATCCCTCACAGGTTCAATTCACACATATGGGAGAAAGCACGAGTGTTTATTCATTTACAAAGTTTCAATCCCTCACAGGTTCAATTCACACCAGAGAGTGAAGCGAAGGAAATCTTGTCGAATTACCCGTTTCAATCCCTCACAGGTTCAATTCACACCTCGAGGCACTCGAGATAAACAAGAACGGTCTCGCGTTTCAATCCCTCACAGGTTCAATTCACACCTTGGGGGATATGGGCAGGGTTTGGGTTATTTGCATGTTTCAATCCCTCACAGGTTCAATTCACACCAACACCGCTTGTAAAGGTCCTTTTCCCCAAAAAAAGTTTCAATCCCTCACAGGTTCAATTCACACTTGCCCTTTTATCGCTCCTTTGCCCCAGCGTAAAGTTTCAATCCCTCACAGGTTCAATTCACACATTTAACCCTGTCAAAAGCCCTTTTAAACGCTTCTGTGTTTCAATCCCTCACAGGTTCAATTCACACCCAAAAGAGGAGAATTGCAATGAAATACTATCTTCAAAGTTTCAATCCCTCACAGGTTCAATTCACACTCCCGCCAAAGAAGGGAAACTCCCTTCGTCTGGCGCGTTTCAATCCCTCACAGGTTCAATTCACACTTGTTAAAAATCAAATAAAAAAAATTAAATTAAGGGTTTCAATCCCTCACAGGTTCAATTCACACCTCCATTCCGTTTAATCCACTCGCCCACCTCAATCGTTTCAATCCCTCACAGGTTCAATTCACACGGGAAATTGAAGAAATCCGAGCAGAAATTGAGAAGTTAGTTTCAATCCCTCACAGGTTCAATTCACACCCGATATTCCTATAAAGTGTGGATTTTGGCTTGCCCCGTTTCAATCCCTCACAGGTTCAATTCACACCCACGTTCTCACAGGCGGTAAAAGCAATATATCGGCGGTTTCAATCCCTCACAGGTTCAATTCACACCAAATACAATAGATTACAGCACATATACAAAAAAAGCGTTTCAATCCCTCACAGGTTCAATTCACACTCCCACCCCCAGGAGCGGATTTTTTTGCGTCTTGGGCGTTTCAATCCCTCACAGGTTCAATTCACACCAAGGTCAAGAAAATTTTTCTGGTTTAAATACAAAAGTTTCAATCCCTCACAGGTTCAATTCACAGATATGAATCGATGGGTAAAACTCAGGGGGAAAATAGTTTCAATCCCTCACAGGTTCAATTCACAGCGATGATTGTCACGCTTTCAGATATAAAAAAATATCGTTTCAATCCCTCACAGGTTCAATTCACATGACACACTCCCCTGAATTGATGTTCCGCCACTATCAGTTTCAATCCCTCACAGGTTCAATTCACACGATACAATCCCACGAGGTAAATAGAAACTGGGGGAAAAGTTTCAATCCCTCACAGGTTCAATTCACATTGAGAAAATAACGCCGGAGCATTCAGAAGGGGGGAAGTTTCAATCCCTCACAGGTTCAATTCACACGATGATTGTCACGCTTTCAGATATAAAAAAATATCGTTTCAATCCCTCACAGGTTCAATTCACATGACACACTCCCCTGAATTGATGTTCCGCCACTATCAGTTTCAATCCCTCACAGGTTCAATTCACACGATACAATCCCACGAGGTAAATAGAAACTGGGGGAAAAGTTTCAATCCCTCACAGGTTCAATTCACATTGAGAAAATAACGCCGGAGCATTCAGAAGGGGGGAAGTTTCAATCCCTCACAGGTTCAATTCACACGATGATTGTCACGCTTTCAGATATAAAAAAATATCGTTTCAATCCCTCACAGGTTCAATTCACAGGTAGATTGTTGGGTGCATTAAGTCCCAAAGGGAAGTTTCAATCCCTCACAGGTTCAATTCACAAACTTTCTGAAAACAAGTTAACTGGAGTTCAACCGCGTTTCAATCCCTCACAGGTTCAATTCACAGAAATATCGTTAACCGGTAAATCGCTTGGTGCTGTGTTTCAATCCCTCACAGGTTCAATTCACATCTCTTCCGCCCTTCTTTTAAGCTGAGATAATCCAAGTTTCAATCCCTCACAGGTTCAATTCACATTTTAACTGAGCAAGTTCACGCCCACCTTGATTTCGTTTCAATCCCTCACAGGTTCAATTCACACAAGACCCAACCTTG
>NZ_CZVW01000039.1 GCF_001536065.1 Candidatus Chryseopegocella kryptomonas | reverse complement strand
AGTTAACAGATACAAGCAATTAAAAGGTGAGGAAGCGAAAAGGAAATTTCTTGCTGAATTTTGGAGGAAAAGAGACCCTGACAAAAGCACACCGATAAATGAGTTAAAAATTGAGTATTTTAAAAGAGTTGAATATGCAAATCAACATTTTAGCGTCGGTAATAAAGAAGGTTGGAGAACGGATCGCGGAAGGGTTTATATTATGTATGGACCGCCTGATGAATACGAAAGACATCCAAATGAGGTTGATAGTAAGCCCTATGAAATCTGGTATTATCACAACATTGAAGGCGGGGTTGAATTTGTGTTCGTTGATAAATCTGGATTTTCTGATTACATCCTTGTGCATTCAACAAAGCGAAATGAGATAAGAGACGACAATTGGCGGTTGCATATTGCACCGAATTAAACTAAAAAAGGGCACCCTTTCGGGTGCCCTTTTATTTTTCAATGCTCCATCTCCTTATGCTTATCCTTCGGCTTTTTATCATTGGCTGTGAAACCGACCTTTACAATTGCATCTTCAAGATCGCTCACCTTAACCTTTGCAGGATCATAAACAACTTTAACCACGCCAAATTGTTTCTTGTAATCCTTCTTTTCAAATTCAACGCTTTTCACACCATCAACTTTTTTGAGCGAATTTTCAACCGATTTCACACATCCACCGCATTCAATTCCTTTGACATTTATCTTAACGACACTTCCTTCAACTTTTTCGGTTTTTGTAGTTTCCTTCTTTTGCTGTTTTAGATCGGGTTCAAATCCAGCTTCGCTTACTGCTTCAACAAGTTTATCAACATTGACCTTGTTCGGGTTATAACTTACTCTCACAACGCCATAACTATTTTTAAAATTCGTCTCTTCAAATTCAACTGAATTAACACCATTGACATTTACCAATGCTTCTTTCACTTCACCAACGCAGTGATCGCAAGTGACGCCCTTGACCTTGAACTTAACAGTTTCTGACTTCTCCTGTGAAATTGCAAATGGAGAAATTAAAAAAATTATAGCCAGCACCGAAATTAATTTCTTCATGATTTTGCTCCGTTATTTTGTTTTTAAAATGCTCAAAATCAAAAACAAGCCCATCAAAAATTAAGTTTCAAAAGTTATAAATCTCGTTTCTTTTAGGAAAAACCTCAATATGATTCACAAGCAATGTCTTTCTCAATTTTTCAAGCGCATTTCTATAGGCTGAAAAACTGTAAAACTTAACTCTCTCCTGAAGGAAATCAAATTGTGATGGTTCAAGTGATTCATCAAGCATGTCAAGAAATTTTTTCGGCTTCAAACCTGTGCCGGAAAGAATTTTGCTTTTTCGTATCAAGCTCAAAATATAAAAGTTTTTCTTTGTGTGAGTGTGATAGCGTCGGATTGTGTTAATTGCGTTTATTTCACTTCCGGAGAGAGCAACTGCAAGGGAAAATGAAATTGTGGTTTCCTTGCGATATGTCCTGTCAAGATAATCACCCGTGATAAGGTTGATCATTATCTCTGTCCATCCTTCATAAAATAAAGCCCAGCTTCCTGTTCCACCTGTCAGATATTGTATGTGGTGGATCATCTCGTGAAGAATTATGTCAATCGGAATTGGAATATATTCGGGGATCAAATGTTCTTCACCATCAATTAAGGTGTAATCTCTTATTACGATTGATTTGTCAGCATTGTTGTAAAAAGAGCTTGCCTCGGAGTTGATTTCTTTTACATCAGTTGCAGTTTTGAGCCAGTGTTTTTTGTCTGGATGCCCAAATTGATACAGGCTTGCATATTCAAGAGCAGATTTTGCAAGAACTATTTTCGGGATTGGAACTTCAAAGTTAACATTTAAATGATACTTCAAAAGATTGATCAAATTTTTCAAAGTTTTTTGTGGATACGGTTTCATTTTCCCCCTGTTAAAAAATTTATTTGCTCATTTCAAACATTCTTTCAAGCGGAATCAATGCTTTCTCAATTATATCTTCTGGCAAAGTCACCTCTGGTTGTTGATTTTTCATACAAAGGTAAAGCTTTTCAAGCGTGTTCTTTTTCATATACGGGCATTCATTGCACGCACAACCTGAATCAGATGGAGCGGAGATGAAAACTTTATCAGGGCATGATTTTTTCATTTGATGAATTATCCCCGGCTCTGTTGCGACGATGAAAATTTTGTCTGAGCTTGATTGGACATATTTCAAAAGTGCGCTTGTTGAACCAATGAAATCAGCTTTTTCAAGCACTGGGTCCTCACATTCGGGGTGGGCTATTATCCTTGCTTCGGGATATTGCATTTTTAACTCAAGAATTTTTCTCTCGCTGAATGTTTCGTGTACAATGCAAGTCCCCTGCCAAAGTTCCATTTTCCTTCCTGTCTTCTTCATCAAATATCGCCCAAGATTTCTATCCGGGGCAAACAATATAGGTTTATCTTCCGGGATTTGTCTTATAATTTTTTCCGCGTTGCTTGATGTAACGATTATATCGCTCAATGCTTTAACCTCAGCTGATGAATTTATGTAAGTTACCGCTATATGGTCGGGGTGAGCTTCTCTCCATGCTTTAAAAAGTGGGGCAGGGCAATTGTCCGCAAGCGAGCATCCCGCCTCTGGGTCTGGGATCAAAACTTTTTTGTCCGGATTTAAAATTTTTGCCGTCTCAGCCATAAAATAAACCCCTGCAAAAACTATTACATCAGCATTTGTCTCTTTTGCCCGTCTTGAAAGCTCCAAACTATCCCCCACAAAATCAGCCAAATCCTGTATCTCTGACTCCTGATAATAATGCGCCAGAATAACTGCGTTGAGTTCCTTTTTAAGCTTAAGGATTTCTTCCTCAATATCAATCGGTATTTCTATCTCCTGTGCCATTTTTCCCACATCTAATTTGATTTGTTTTGCGTGAATTTAAATCAAAAAAAATCAATTTGCAAATTTCAATTCCCGAAATTATCTTTGATAAAAGCGGGATGTTCCACTATATTGAACGATGTAATTAAAAACAAAATTTCGTTGAAGTGATGTTTGCTGTTACATCTTTATGGACAAAGTTTCTTTTGTCTTTTGTTCCTCTTTTCGTTGCAATTGATGTCCTTGGAATACTTCCGATATTTATATCGCTTACAGAAGGATTGACAGATAAACAAAGAAAGAAACTTGCTGTTGAATCAACACTTGCTGCACTTGTCGTTGCGGTAATCTTCGCTCTTGCTGGAAGACCGATCTTTACATTTCTTGGAATAACTATAACTGATTTCAGAATTGGTGGTGGAATTATACTTCTTGTCCTTGCGGTTACAGACCTTCTTTTTTCAACCGAAGAAAGAAAAAGAAAAGAAACATCAATCGGAGTTGTTCCGATTGGAATTCCGCTAATAATTGGTCCTGCTGCTTTGACAACGATACTTCTTCTTGTTGACACATATGGGATTTTATTGACTATGTTTTCAATTTTTATTAATTTGATACTGGTTTTGATTGTTTTTGCAAATTCTGGCTTTGTGATAAAAATTCTTGGAAACGCTGGTTCAAAAGCATTTGCAAAAGTTGCATCTTTGTTTCTTGCTGCGATCGCTGTTATGATGATAAGAGTTGGACTTGTTGAAGCATTAAAGCAGTAATTTTTAAAATAAATTTTCATCTTCAATGCTTAACAGAGATTATATCCTCGGAATTATAGAGAAAAAACTTGACAGTGGCGACATAACGGGGGCGATAAAATTTATAGAATCGCTCATTAAAGATAATCCAAATGATCTTGATGCGTTGAATCTACTTGCCATTGCTCATCGTTTGAATGGTGATTTTGACACTGCGATGAAAATTCTTAAAAAATCTTTGAAAATAGACCCGTATTATCCTGAGACACATTATCACCTTGGACTGCTTTATTATGAACAGGGTGATTATCTCAAAGCGATTGAAGAATTTTACAAAGCGATTGAGAATTATCTTCCACGGGAGAAAAGTTGGAAATCCGATGCTTACACTGCGCTTGGTGAGGCGTTTTATAAGCTTGGAATGGTTGACGATGCCATAAAATCATGGAGAAAAGCAATTGAAATTTACCCGAAGAATAAGCGAGCGAAATACTATCTTAACAGAATTGAAGGCAAAAAAATTAAAAGAGCGAAAAGTCCGATCCTTGTGTTTGATTTCCTTCGTTTCAGCGATATGAAGATAGGCGAATATCTCAAACAAAAGGGGAAAGATAAATTTGATTCTGAAAAAGAGTATAAACGTGTTCTCGGTAAAATAATTAACGCTTGGAACAATAAGGTTGCAAAAAGCACAGACAAATTAAAACGAATGACCGATAAAGAGAAAATCAACTTTTTCAGGTCAATAAAAATAAAATTTTAATTTCTGAAATGGATCTTGGCTTAAATGGTAAAGTTGCAATTGTTTCAGCTTCAAGTAAAGGACTTGGCAAAGCGTGTGCATTAGGACTTGCTCGTGAGGGAGCCAAAGTTGTAATATGTGCACGAAATAAAGATGAACTTGAAAAAGCAAAAACTGAAATAGAAAACGAAACAAATAACGATGTCCTTTCTATTCAAGCAGATGTGACAAATTATGATGATGTGAAAAAGCTTGTAAAATCAACAGTTGAAAAATTTGGCACAGTTCATATCCTCGTGACAAATGCAGGAGGACCACCGGCTGGATATTTTGAAAATTTTTCCGATGATGACTGGGAAAATGCATTCAGATTAAATTTTATGAGCACAGTGAGATTGATAAGAGAAGTTTTACCTTATATGAAATCGCAGAACTGGGGAAGGATAATTAACATAACTTCTGTAACTGTTAAGCAACCGATAGATAATCTTATACTTTCAAATGCGATACGAATGTCTGTCATTGGTCTTGCGAAGACGCTTTCGCTTCAACTTGCGAAATACAACATTTTGATAAACAATGTCGCCCCAGGTTATACCCTCACAGATAGAGTTAAGTTTGTAATTGAACAGCGGGCAAAGGATACAGGGAAAACATTTGATGAAGTTAAATCCGAACTTGCAAAAGATATTCCGCTTGGAAGGTTGGCTGAGCCTGAGGAACTTGCAAATGTGGTGGTTTTCCTTGCATCTGAGAGGGCAAGTTATATAACTGGTGCAACCATCCCTGTTGATGGTGGCTGGATAAAGGGTGTCTATTGATGAAAACAAAAAAATTTTGCTTGATGAGAAAATTTATTTTCCTTACCTTTTTTCTTATTCAAAATCTTTATGCTCAAATTATTAAAAACCCACCTTATGAAAAATATGTTGACTCCACAAGAATAACATTTTACTGGAAAACTTTATCTTCTTCCGACACAAGAGTTAAAATTGGTAAAACACCAAATTTTGAATTTGGTGAATTTATTGACACAGTTAAAACTACAACACACGAAATTACGATTTCCAACCTTGAACCAGCAACAATTTATTATGTCCAAATTGCTTCATACGGGATTCGCAATGATTCTGTAAATTTCATTTCTTCAACATCTTCTGATTCAAGATCAACAGGAAAAGTGAATGTTTATTTCAACAAGAGTATTGACACGACGATTGGTATCTGGACAAAAGCCCAGGGAAATGTGAATTTGAAGGATAAATTCATTCAACGGATAAATCAAGCAAAATATTCAATTGATGTTTGCTTTTACAATCTGAGCACCGATCCATCTGGCAGAGTTGGGCGGGAGATTTCAAATGCCCTGATAAATGCAAAGTCAAGGGGTGTTAAAATAAGGTTTATAATTGACAGCACAAAGATTGACAATGCACCCGTCAGAGACCTTATAAATGCAGGTATACCTGTCCTTGCAAGTCGTTATGGTGGTGGAATTATGCATAATAAATTTGCCATTTTTGATTACAGAGACAGTTCAAGCTGGGCTGATGACTGGGTCTGGACTGGTTCGTGGAATGCGACGGTTCAGGGGACATACGATGATTTTCAAAATGTCATTGAAATTCAAGACAGGGCGATCGCTGGCGCTTTTACGCTTGAATTTGAAGAAATGTGGGGAAGTTCAGCAGATTATTTTGACACTTTGAGATCAAAATTTGGAATAAACAAATCTGATAACACACCGCATGTTTTTAACTTGAAAGGAAAAAAAGTTGAAGTTTATTTTAGCCCGTCCGATAGAATCGCATCAAAAATATCAAACGCAATTAGACAAGCAAATCATTCAATTTTTTACGCAATTTTAACATTCACGAATTCAACACTTGCAAACGAAATAAAATCAAGATATGACGCAGGCATAAGAAACATAAAAGGAATTCTTGACAACAACACCGATACAGGAAGCCAATATAATTTTCTTTCTTCTTTTTCAGAAGTTTTGATTGACACAGATAGAAGCGCACAACTTCATCATAAGTATTGTCTAATTGATCCAACGCATATTTATTCAGAGCCAATTTTGATAACTGGCTCATACAACTGGTCAAATAGTGCAGAATCTTCAAACGATGAAAATGTTATCATAATTTGGGATACACTTCTTGTCAATCTTTATCTTCAAGAGTTTGTTGCAAGATACAAGCAAAACGGAGGAAGAGATGTTATAACTTTTGTTCAAGAGATTGATGATGTTGTGAAAGATTTTGAACTTTTTCAAAATTACCCAAATCCATTTAACGCAGAGACGAACATAGTTTATAGTATTCCAGAGGATGGTTTTGTGAGTTTGAAAATTTATGATGTGCTCGGGAGAGAGGTTGCTAATTTTGTTAATTCATATCAGCAAGCGGGGAAGTATCGGTTGAATTTGAAATTTGATAGTGTTAATTTTAGTTCAGGAGTTTATTTTTATCGGCTTGATTTTTCTGGTTCTGGACGAAAAATTTCGCAGGCAAGAAAAATGGTAATTATAAAGTAGATTCAAAGTTTGATGGAGAAAAATTTGCCATATGAGGAAATAAGAAGGCGATTTCTTGAATCGGAGGATTTCAACGAGATTTTTGATGCTGTTGAAGAAGCGATAAAGCAGAAGATTGAAGATATAGAACTTTACAGGTTGCTTTTCTGGAACAACTCTCT
>NZ_CZVW01000038.1 GCF_001536065.1 Candidatus Chryseopegocella kryptomonas | reverse complement strand
GGAAATTTCCCCAGTGGAAACAGAGCAATTATCTGGACACTTGATGAAAATAAAAACCCAAAACCTGTTTTCGTAAGATTGGGAATAACCGATGGAAATTATACGGAAGTCGTCGGTGGAAATCTCAAAGAGGGTGATGAGGTGATAACTGGCTACGTTTTAACAACCACAAGTGGAAACAATCCTTCAACACCGCAACCATTCCAGTTCAGAGGCAGAACCCCATTTTAATTTTTTAGCCCTCACCTTTTTAAGAGGGTGAGGGCAATTTTTCAACGCTTCAAAATCAACTTCGCTCTTTCCTCGGAAAGAGTCGTATCAACAGCGACAATTTTATCCGCATCTGCAATAAAAATCATCCCCAACTTCAAATCAATGCTTCTTGGAAATTTTAAACCACCAATTCCCTCACCTTTGAAGATTTTTTCAACTTTATCGTTTGAAATTTTAACAATTGCTTTTAATCCAACATCGGCAACGAAAAGAGAGTTTGAAAGCGAATCATACTTAACATCAACAGGGGCAATAAGTTTGTCTTTAATTTTGCGCAAAAGTTTAATGCTATCTCTTTTTGGATAAACTGCAATATAACCAAGTTCTGGGTCAGCGCAATAAATGTTATATTTATCAACCGCAATTGAAGTTGGAAATTTCAAATTCGTTGGATCAGTAAATGAGTAAATCAATTTAAAATTTTTGTCAAAAATTTTCACAGCGCCATCATCAATTATGTAAAATTTTTCGCCATCCGTGTGAATGTAATTTGGATATTTCACCATAAATTGCGCAACATTTGCTGTTCTATCGGGCAAAACAATTGTTATTTTTCCAGCATCGCATATGAATAAACGTTCGTTGAAATACATCACTGCGCCAGCCCATCTTAAATATGTAAATCTATTTACTACATTTCCAGAGTTGTCAAGAACTTGAACCTGCGAATAAACATCGCTTGAAATTGCAAATGTTGAATTATCAATAATCGCAATTGAATTTATGTGATCTATCAACGGCTCTTTAAGTTTTTTCAAATCCTCAATCGTTCGGTATTTCTCACCCGATGAAATTATGAAATAATCAAACTCAACTTCGCCTTTCCCAGCCCCAAGGATTACATAACCTGATTTAAAATATGTTTTACCTTCAACAACTTTCTTGTCATTGAAATAAACTGTGTATTTCTCTGGCGAGACCTCAATCAAAATTTCCTTCATTTTATTTCGTGAAGATGGAAGAGAAACAAATTTTTCAATTTTTTCATCGCCATTAACCTCAACTACCCCAGTGTAAAGTGCGTTTCCGAAAAACTTAACATAATTACCAGATTTGAACGAGTAAATGTCATAGACATTAAACAGCACTAAGCAATTGTCTCCTGAAAAAGAAAATTTGATGTTATACCTTGAATTTGGTGGAATTAAAAAATTTAAACCCAGTTGAGATGGATTATTCGCATTCAATTTCAATCTTCCATTTTCAACTTTCCACACCCCTGACAATTCAACCCACGCATTATTTAATTTTGCGCTGTTAAAGTTGTCCGAAAACCAGATGTGTTGCGCTGTTAAGTTTGAAGCCAAGAAAATAAATAACATAAAAGATAAAAAGCCAAAAACTTTGCAATTACCAAGATGCGATTGTTCCCTTAACATTTTAAATGTTCCTTTATTTTCGTCTGAAATAAATTTGAAAAAAATTGGGACAAATTCAAGAGGTAGGTTTATCAATCAACCCGAGTTTAAGAAGAGCATCATAAGCAGCTGCTTTTTCCGCTTCCTTTTTGTTTCTGCCTTGTCCGACTCCGACAACATCATTGCCGATTAAAACTTCAACAGTGAAAGTTCTGTTATGCTCTGGACCTTCAACTTTTGCGACTCTGTAAGTTATTTCAACATTTGCTTTGTGAGAATATTCAACGAGGATGCTTTTATAATGCTCTTTCGTTGATTCGTAAAATTTAGAGTCAAATTCCCCAATTTGTTCTTTAAAAACTCGCTGTAAAAATTTTTTCGTCGTCTCATAACCCTGATCAAGATAAATTGCTCCAACTATTGCTTCAAAAGCATCAGCAAGCATAGAGTTATATCCCTGAGCCAGAGCTCTACGCGCGGAATGACTCATAAGAAGGAATTCATCAAGTTTTAAAAGATATGCATACTTTATCAAAATTCCTCTGTTTATAATCCTTGACCTCAAACGCGTCAATCTGCCTTCACTTGCAAATGGATACGCTTTATATAAAAGCTCGCCAGCAATGAGATTTAAAATTGAATCACCAAGAAATTCAAGTCGCTCGTTTGAATCAAGTTTCACTTTATACTTTTGCTTTGCTATTGCAACAAACGATCTGTGTGTTAACGCCTGAACAAAAAGTTCCCTGTTACGAATCTTAAAACCAAGAATTTTCTCAAGTTCTTTAAATTTTTCCTTGCTTATGAAATTTGAATCTTGCGGATTTAAAAGCGCCTTGAGCTTTTTTAAAATTTTAACCAAAACTATTCTTCAAACTTTTTGAAAACTATTGACACATTATGACCGCCGAAACCAAATGAGTTAGAGATAGCTGCTTTCACTTCACGTTCTATTGCTTGATTTGGAACATAAAAGAGATCGCACTCTGGATCTGGATATTCGTAATTTATGGTCGGATGAATTTTTCCAGTGGTTATTGAAAGAATTGTTGCTATTGCTTCAACTGCGCCAGCAGCACCAAGCAAATGCCCGATCATTGACTTGGTTGAATTAACAGCAAGTTTATAGGCATGATCTCCGAAGACAGTTTTAATTGCTTGTGTTTCGTTTTTGTCGTTCTCTTTGGTTGAAGTTCCGTGTGCGTTTATGTAGTCAATATCTTCGGGTTTAAGCCCAGCGTCTTTAAGTGCAAGAGCCATTGATCTTGCTGCACCTTCACCACAAGGTGCTGGTGCGGTTATGTGATAAGCATCAGCTGTGAGACCGAAGCCAGCCACTTCAGCGTAAATTTTTGCGCCACGATTTAAAGCATGTTCAAGTGATTCAAGTATCAAAGTCCCAGCGCCTTCACCCATTACGAAGCCATCACGCTGTGCGTCAAAAGGTCTGCTTGCTTTCTCAGGTTCATCATTTCTTGTTGAAAGCGCTCTCATAGCATTGAACGAACCAATTCCCATGGGACATATCGCAGATTCTGTTCCACCAGTTATGACAACATCAGCAAGCCCACGTTCAATTAGCATAACAGCATCGGTTATGGCATTTGCACCACTTGCACAGGCTGAAACAGTTGCATAATTTGGTCCTTTGAATCCATACCTTATGGAAATATATCCAGCTGCTATGTCAATTATCATCATCGGGACTGTAAATGGGCTTATATGTCTTGGGCTCCCTGTTTTAAAAAGCAATTCATGTTGAGTATGATAAGTCCACATTCCACCAATGCCTGAGGCATAAACAACCGCAACTCTTTCTTTATCTATTTTAGAATCCGAATTTAACCCAGCATCTTGAATTGCCATTTCAGTTGCTGCCATTGCAAATTGAGTGAATATGTCCATTCTTTGAGCAAGTTTTCTATCCATATAATTTGTAGGGTCAAAGTTTTTAACCTCCGCTGCAAACTTTGTGGCAAAATTTGTTGTATCAAATTTCGTTATATATCCAACCCCGCTTTTTCCTTCAAGAAGATTTTTCCAGAATTCATCAATAGTTAATCCAACGGGTGATATTACACCCATTCCAGTAACCACAACCCTTTTGCGGTTTTGCATGATTTCTATGAATTTTTGTTTTTACAAAATTAAAAGGGAGAGACAAAGCTCTCCCCGAAAAAATTTTTTACGCCTGTCCGAGTTTCTGCTTTAAATAGTTAATCGCATCTCCAACGGTTCTAATTTTTTCAGCATCCTCATCTGGAACCTGAATCCCAAATTCTTTCTCAAATTCCATAACAAGCTCAACCGTGTCAAGCGAATCAGCACCAAGATCATTGATAAAAGATGCCTCTGGCACAACTTTGTCTTCGCTCACATTAAGCTTGTTGACAATTATTTGCTTGACCTTTGCTTCAATGTCCATTTTTATCCTCCTTTTTAGTTTTGATTTTTGTTTTATGCTGTTAAGCCACCATCAACGACGATAACTTGACCTGTGATATAATCCGATTCAGACGAAGCAAGAAACTTAACAACATAAGCAATTTCCTCTGGCTTTGCAATTCTCTTTGCTGGTATCATTTCAAAAAGTCGTTTTTTCTGTTCCTCGTTCAATTTCTCCGTCATTTCCGTTTCAACATAACCAGGTGCAACGACATTTACCTGTATATTTCTTGAGGCAACTTCCTTTGCAAGTGCCTTTGTAAAGCCAATTATACCTGCTTTTGACGCTGCATAATTTGCCTGCCCAGGATTTCCAATTAATCCAACGACAGATGCAATGTTAATTATTTTGCCATAACGTTGACTTATCATATGTTTTATCACTGCTTTCGTAAAGTTAAAAACTCCTTTTAAATTTGTCTCAATCACATCGTCCCAATCGCTTTCGCTCATTCTCAAAAGAAGATTATCTCTTGTAATTCCTGCATTATTAATAAGTATATCAATTTTGCCGAAATTTTTCAAAACTTCATCAACCACTCTTTGTGCATCTTCAAACCTTGCTGAATCAGCTTGAATTGCCATCGCTTTTGAATCAAATTTTGAAATTTCATCAACAACTTCCTGCGCCTGCTGAACCGAACTTTTATAAGTTATCACAACCGAACATCCAGATAAAGCAAGAACTTTTGCAATTGCTCTGCCAATTCCTCTTGAACCACCTGTTACTATTGCAACTTTACCTTTTAAATCTGACATTTTAATTTTCCATCATTTATTTGAGTTTTCTCGTTTCCATTCTTCATAAATTTTCAAAAGCTCTGCGTATCCATCTTCACCAAGGACATATATAAATTCTTCTTTACATATCTCAATCACAGGACCAGCGTGATTATGCTTGGCGTTTGTTCCGCAATAAGGCAAATCTTCCGCATGACCATCATCATAAGTTAAAACACCTTCCCAGAAAGTCAATGGATAAATGCAACAATAAAATGGTTTTAAAGTCCATTTATGCATTCCATTTTCAACAGCGGTTATCTGCAAAACACAATATCCTTCCTTTGTCAAAAAAGCACACTTATCGTTATAAACATTTGTTCCAACACATTTGCCGGACGGAAAATCTGGGTCATCATATTCTTCTTTCTCAAACCATTGTTCAACATCTTTCGGTTGAGTCTCATCCATATATTTCAAAATCAAATCTTTATGCGCAAGAATTTTATCTCTCTCTTTAACATCAACATAAACTCCCCAATAACAACAATTTCCACGGCACACTGGGACATTGCAAAACGGGACAAATCCAGCTGTGAAGACAAGCGTATCAATTTTAAAGTTTTTAACAGAAACTATTTTTCTATTTTGAAATTCGCTCAAAGCGTCTCCGTTTGTTTCGCAGGATTGAAGTGCCTGTTCCATAGGCACTAATTCCCGGAAATTTTTTGAATATCTTCAAGTTTATCAAAACCAGATATTTCAACATCTTGGACAATTCTTTTTATCAAACCTTGAAGAACTTTCCCAGGACCTATTTCATAAAACTTTTTCGCTCCATCATTTGCCATATTCAAAACTATTTGAGCCCACAAAACAGGGTTTGTAATTTGATGATAAAGAAGATTTTTTTATCTCTTCAACATCAAAAGATGGTTTCGCCGTGACATTGAAATAAACAGGGATTGATGGCTTTTTAAACTCAACCTCGTCAAGAGCTCTTTTAAGCTCTTCTTTCGCACTTTCCATAAGTGGGGAATGAAAGGCACCGCTTACGACAAGTTCCTTAACCATCTTTGCCCCGGCTTTTTGAGCAAGTTCCATAGCCTTCTTAACTGCTTCAACTTCACCAGAGATTACTATTTGACCAGGAGCGTTAAAATTAGCAGGTTGAACAATCCCATCCTTAATTTCCTCACAAATTTTTCTCACAGTTTCATCATCAAGTCCAATTATTGCGGACATCGTCCCAGGTCTTTCTTCACCTGCCTTTTGCATAAGTTCACCACGAAGTTTGACAATTCTCAATCCATCTTCAAAACTTAACACACCCGCATACACAAGTGCCGTGTATTCGCCAAGCGAATGTCCTGCGGTCATATCTGCTTTTAATTTATCATCAAGAAGTTTAGAAACAATATAACTGTGGACGAAAATTGCGGGTTGAGTTATTCTTGTCTGCTTTAATTCATCTTCTGGACCCTCAAAACAAATTTTCTTTAACTCAAATCCAAGTATTTCTTCTGCTTTATCAAAAATTTCCCTTGCAAATTGATTATTCTCATACAAATCTTTCCCCATACCGACATATTGAGATGCTTGACCGGGAAAGACGAAAGCAATTTTCATTTATTAACTTCGTTCTTTATTTTCAATTCTTCCGGTATCTCAAACCTTCTTGAGTCCATTTCTTCACAATACTTTGCTACATCAGGTCTTGGCTTGGGCGGATTTGGAAGAGACCATCTCATTAAAACCGCACCCCAGGTATAACCTGCTCCAAAAGCAGACATAACAAGCATATGTCCAGGTTTAAGTTTTCCGCATTCCCAGTATTCCGAAAGACAAAGCGGAATTGTAGCTGCTGTTGTGTTGCCATATCTATCTATGTTTATCATAACCTTTGAAAGGTCAAGCCCCATTCTCTCCGCTGTTGCGGTAATTATCCTCAAATTTGCTTGATGTGGAACAAGCCAATCAATATCATTCCCAGTTAAACCATTTCTTTTAACAATTTCATCAGAAACATCAGCCATACCAACAACCGCAACTTTAAAAACCGCTCTTCCATCTTGATAAATGTAATGCATCTTTTTATCAACTGTCTCATGTGTCGGTGGATTTAAACTTCCACCACCGGGCATGTAAAGATATTTTCCACCAGAGCCATCCATATACATTATGTGATCAAGAATTCCATAATTTGGATCATCGCTTGGTTCAAGCAAAACTGCACCAGCTCCGTCTCCAAATAAAACGCATGTGTTTCTATCGGTATAATCCACAATTGCGCTCATTTTATCAGCCCCAACGACAAGAACTTTTTTATAATTTCCTGATTCAATGAATTGTGCTCCTGTAATCAAAGCGTAAATAAATCCGGAACACGCAGCTGATAGATCAAATCCCCACGCTCTCTTTAATCCAAGTTTTTCCTGAATTACAGCAGCCGTTGATGGGAAAAACATATCTGGCGTGACTGTCGCAACGATAAGCAATTCTATTTCATCAGGAGAAACTCCGCTATTTTCAAACAATCTTTTTATAGCTTCAACCGCAAGATCGGAAGTAGCTCCCTTTTCAAGGATTCTTCTTTCACGAATTCCCGTCCTTGTCCTTATCCATTCGTCGCTTGTCTCAACCATTTTTTCAAGATCAAAATTTGAAAGAACTTTTTCCGGGACATAATGCCCGACAGCGGTGATCGTTGCTCTAATTCTTTGCCCCAACTTTACACCTCCGTTTTAGTTTTATAAAATTTTAAAGCTTCCTTTATTTTTTGATTGATCTTTTTCTGCACCGTCTCTTCCGCTCTGTAAATCATATTTTTAATTGCAATCGCAGTTGAACTTCCATGTCCAATTATTGCAACACCATTAACACCCAAGAAAGGAACCCCGCCGTATTCCTGATAATCAAACTCTTTGAGCGCTTTTCTCAAACTGCGTGCAAGCAATCCAAATGTTAACTTTCTGAATATATTTTTGAACGCATAATTTCTCAATCTTCTTTTCAAAACCCCAAGAACGCTTTCAGCAAATTTCAAAACTATATTCCCAACAAATCCATCACAAACGATTACATCCGCTTTGCCTAAAAGTATATCACGACCCTCAACATTTCCGATAAAGTTTAATTTGCTCTCCGAAAGAAGCTGATATGTCTGCAAAACGACATCTCCACCTTTCGTGCTTTCTTCACCTATATTTAAGAGTGCGACTTTCGGAGAGCAAATTAAACTTT
>NZ_CZVW01000037.1 GCF_001536065.1 Candidatus Chryseopegocella kryptomonas | reverse complement strand
CGGTTTTAAAAATTGATGCAAAAGAAAAACTCCCCTATCTTACGCTCGGAAATTCAGATGATGTGATAATTGGTGAATGGGCAATCGCAATGGGAAATCCATTTGGACTCTTTGAACTCGGAAATAAACCAACAGTTACAGTTGGAGTTATAAGTGCAGTTAAAATGAATCTTCATTCCGTTGAAGGAAGAATTTACAGAGATATGATACAGACTGATGCAGCGATTAACAGCGGAAACAGCGGAGGTCCACTCTTAAACGCACTTGGGGAAGTGATCGGGATTAACACTGTAATTTACACGCCAAATCAAGGAAATGTCGGGGTTGGTTTTGCTATACCGATAAATAGAGCAAAGATGATAATTAATGAACTAATCAAAAAAGGAAAAAATTGACCGTGATTTTAAAATTGGAATGAGGGTTCAAACGCTTGATGAAAATCTCGCAAGATATTTCAAACTCTCAAAAACCGAAGGCGTGATAGTTACGGATGTTGCATCTGGAAGCCCTGCTGAAAAAGCTGGCTTTAAAGAAGGTGATGTCATCATTGAAGTAAACGGAGAACCGATAAAAGATGATCAAAGCTTAATTGAGTTAATTCAGATCGCAAAAGTTGGCGATGTTTTGAATTTTAAGGTCATAAGAGATGGGAAGGAAATCACTTTAAAAATGAAACTTGAAAAATCATAAAACAAGGTGAAATGATCCCGAGATACACAAGACCCGATATGGAGAAAATCTGGTCAGACGAAAACAAATTTAACATTTGGCTTCAAATTGAAATTCTTGCGGTTGAAGCCCATTCAAAACTTGGACTTGTCCCCGAGGAAGCGGTTGAAGAGATAAAGAAGAAAGCGAAATTTGATGTAAAGAGAATACTTGAAATTGAAGAAAAAGTTAAACACGATGTCGTCGCTTTTCTTACAAATGTAGCTGAAAATGTCGGAGAAGCTTCAAGGTTTATACACTATGGAATGACATCGTCGGATATTCTTGATACTTGTCTTGCACTTCAAATGAAGCAAGCGGGCGAAATCATACTTGATGATCTTGAGAAACTTTCGCAGGTTTTGAGAAAGAAAGCAATTGAGCAAAAATACACATTAATGATTGGAAGAACTCACGGGGTTCACGCTGAACCGATAACTCTTGGGTTTAAATTTGCCCTGTGGTTTGAGGAGACGAAAAGAAACATTGAAAGAATGAAAAGAGCAATTGAAAATATATCATATGGTAAAATTGCTGGTGCGGTCGGAACTTATGATAATGTCTCGCCATTTGTTGAAAAATATGTTTGTGAAAAACTTGGCTTGAAAGTTGAACCTGTTTCAACTCAAATAATTCAAAGAGACAGACATGCTGAATATCTCACAACGCTTGCGATAATTGCATCATCACTTGAAAAATTTGCAACTGAAATAAGACATTTGCAGAGAACTGAAGTTCTTGAAGTTGAAGAATTTTTCTCCGAAGGTCAAAAAGGTTCATCAGCAATGCCACACAAGAGAAATCCTGTAAGATGTGAGCGTGTTTCGGGGCTTGCACGAATTGTCAGAGCCAATGCTCTTGCCTCACTTGAAAATATAACGCTTTGGCACGAAAGAGATATATCGCATTCATCTGTTGAAAGAATTATAATTCCAGATAGCACGACGCTTGTTGATTTTATGCTTAACGAAATGATTGATATAATTGACAAACTCATCATTTACCCCGAAAGAATGATGAAAAATTTGAATTTGACGAATGGATTGATTTTTTCTCAAAAAGTTTTGCTTAAACTAATTGAAAAGGGATTAACAAGAGAAAAAGCATACGAAATAGTCCAGCGAAATGCAATGAGAAGTTGGAAAACAGGCGAAAATTTTGCCGAACTTTTGAAAAATGATTCAGATGTCGTAAGTTTTTTAAGCGATGGAGAAATTGACAAAATTTTTGATTACGGAAGCGTGATTGAAAAAATTGATTTCATCTTTGAGAAAATTGGAATTGAAAAATAAATTTAATTAACCGATGCTTCAAGAAATTGATAAAAATAAAAAAGTGAGCGATTTAACAGTTGGAGAACTCGTTGAGATAATTGAAGATATAGTTGAGAGAAAAATTTACGAACTTGTCTCCGACCCTGATGAAGGACTTGAACTTAAACCCGAAGTCGTAGAAAGATTGAAAAAGAGCTTTGAAGAGACAAAATCAGGTGTCAGAGGAATTCCAGCGGAAGAGGTTGCAAAAAAACTTGGACTGAATTGGTGAGCTATTCTGTTGAGTTCAAAGAAGATGCAATGAAAGAACTTGGTAAGTTTGATAAAAAAGTTGCTCAAAGAATTTTAAACAAAATCAAATGGCTTGCGGAAAATTTTGAAAATGTTTCGCATGAAAGGTTAAAAGGAGAAGAATGGGAAGATATGTTTAAGTTGAGAGTTGGCGATTACAGAGTTATTTATTCCGTTGATCGTGATAAGAAAATCATCACAATTCATCTCGTTGGACACAGAAGCGAAATTTATAAATAAAAACAAAACAAGGTAAATTGACCATGGCAGAGGTATTTAAAAACTACATCAATGGGAAATGGGTTGACGCAAAGTCGGGAAAGACATTTGAAAACAGAAATCCCGCAAACTGGGATGATTTAATCGGCATTTTCCCGAAATCAGGACCTGAAGATGTTGAAGAGGCAGTTAAAGCAGCAAGAAAGGCTTATCAATCCTGGCGACTTGTTCCACCGCCAAAGCGTGCGGATATAATTAAAAAAGCAGCGGATTTGCTCGTTCAAAGAAAAGAAGAAATTGCAAGGGAAATGACACGTGAAATGGGGAAAATTTTGCTTGAAACACGGGGTGATGTCCAGGAAGGAATTGACACAGGTTATTACGCAGCTGGTGAAGGTAGAAGATTATTCAGCTATACAACAACATCAGAGCTTCCGAATAAATTTGCAATGGCGATTCGTCTTCCCGTTGGTGTCGCAGGAGTTATAACACCGTGGAACTTTCCGATGGCAATTCCAACATGGAAAATTTTCCCTGCGCTTGTGGCGGGAAATACCGTCGTCTTTAAACCCGCATCTGACACACCAAAAACGGCAACGACACTCGTTCAAATACTTGAAGAAGCAGGCGTTCCAGAGGGAGTTGTGAACCTCGTTCATGGTGGTGGAAATGAAGTAGGTATGGCAATAGTAAGACATCCGGAAGTTGATTTAATAAGTTTTACCGGTTCAACCGCTGTTGGAAAAGTTATATCAAGAGAAGCATCGGATACATTAAAACGTGTCTCGCTTGAAATGGGCGGAAAAAATGCACAGATTGTCCTTGAAGATGCAAATCTTGAGCTTGCGCTTGATGGAGTCCTTTGGGGCGCATTTGGAACAGCAGGTCAAAGATGCACCGCAACAAGCAGATTAATTTTGCACGAAGCAATTTATGACCAGTTTATTGAAATGCTTGTTGAAAGAGTCAAAAAATTGAAAGTTGGAAATGGTCTTGACGAATCAACAGAAATGGGACCAATCATAAATGAAGCTCAACTTAACAAAATTCACCAATATGTTGAAATTGGAAAGCAAGAGGGAGCAAAACTTTTGATCGGCGGACATAGATTAACGGGTGGAGAATATGATAAAGGTTGGTTTTATGCACCGACAATTTTCGTTGATGTGCATCCAAAGATGAGAATTGCACAGGAGGAAATTTTTGGTCCTGTTTTATGCGTGATAAAAGTTAAATCGTTTGAAGAAGCAATTGAAGTTTTAAACGACACTGTTTATGGATTGTCTTCATCAATTTACACAAGAGATGTGAATAAAGCATTTAAAGCGATAAGAGATATTCAAGCTGGAATTACATACATAAATGCTCCAACGATCGGTGCGGAGACACATTTGCCATTTGGAGGTGTTAAGCAGACAGGAAATGGGCATCGCGAAGGTGGATGGGCGGTGTTTGATTTCTTTACAGAGATAAAGACAGTTTATGTTGATTACAGCGATAAATTGCAAAGAGCACAAATTGACACATATAAAGAATGAAAAAGCCGGGGGCGATTAACGCCCCCTTTTATTGAATTTGTCTCTTTTCTTGATTAAATTTTCCTGTCCCCGTTAGAAAAATTTAAATAAAAAGGTCAGGATAGATGGCGGAATTTGTTCATCTTCACAATCACTCTCACTATAGCATTCTTGATGCGATTAGCACAATTGATGGAATTGTTGAATCCGCAGTTCAAAACAAAATGCCAGCAGTTGCTTTAACAGATCACGGGGTTTTATTTGGTGCACTTGAATTTTACATCAAAGCAAAAGAAGCGGGAATAAAACCAATCATAGGTAGCGAAATTTACATCGTAACCGAGGGTTCAAGATTTGACAAGACAAAAGGAAGCCGAGATGAGGAATCAGACCTTGCGGTGAGAAATAAAAAAACACACTACAAACATCTTGTATTGCTTGCAAAGAACGAGATCGGATGGAAAAATTTGATGAAACTCATCACAATCGCACATACCGAAGGATTTTATTATAAACCAAGAATTGATTTAGATGTTCTTGAAAAGCATCGTGAGGGTCTTGTCGCTCTTTCAGCGTGCATAGGTGGAGTTGTATCTTCTTATCTTGTGGATGGGAATTATGAAGGCGCTAAAAAAATGGCTGTTAAGTTTAAAGAACTTTTTGGAGATGATTTCTATCTTGAAATTCAGAATCATTTCATAGACAAAGAACTTCCAGTTCTACAAGGAATGCCACGCCTTGCGAAAGAGCTTGGAATAAAGCTTGTTGCAACAAACGATTGCCATTACATAAAACAGGAACACGCAATCCCGCACAACATTTTTATCTCAATTCAGGATAAAAACTCCGTTAAGGACATCTACCAACTCAAATATGGAACGGATCAGGTTTATTTCAAAAGCGCTGAGGAAATGTATAAAGCATTTAAAGATTTTCCAGAAGCAATTGAAACGACGCTTGAAATAGCAGAAAAATGCAACCTTGAAATTGAACTTGGAAAAAATTATTTGCCACACTTCCCTATCCCAGAAGACGCTGGCGTTAAAACACCAGATGAATATCTTGAAAAACTTGCCTTTGAAGGATTGCAAAGAAGATACAAAACGATCACGAAAGAAATTGAGGACAGGTTCAGATATGAGCTTGATGTTATAAAAAGAATGGGATTTTCAACTTACTTTTTGATTGTGCACGATTTTATAAGTCAAGCAAGAAAAATGGGCGTTGCTGTCGGTCCCGGGCGTGGTTCGGCAGCTGGATCAATCATCTCATATGCCCTCGGAATTACAAACATTGACCCGTTGAAATATGATTTGTTATTTGAAAGATTTTTAAATCCAGAGAGAGTTTCAATGCCAGACATTGATGTTGATTTCGCTGACGATAAACGAGAACTCGTGATTAATTATGTCAAGAAAAAATACGGCGAAAAATCCGTAGCTCAGATAATAACATTTGGAACTTTGTCATCACGTGCCGTTATAAGAGATGTCGGAAGAGTTTTGGGAATTTCTTTACAGACGATTGACTCAATCACGAAAAACATTCCTGTAATTGAAGGTAAGCCGATGAGTTTAAGCGAAGCGCTTGAGAAAGTTCCGGAACTTGAATGGCTAAAAACGACGAATGACCCCAAACTCAAAGAACTTGTCCGCTATGCACTCATACTTGAAGGTTTAAACCGACATCCATCAACTCATGCAGCTGGCGTTGTTATAGCACCCGGCGATATTAGCGATTATGTTCCGCTTTATCAGACACCGCAGACAGAATTGATGACACAGTATGATAAAGATTATCTTGAAAAAGCCGGGCTTTTGAAAATTGACATGCTTGGTTTAAGAACTTTGACGGTCATCGTCAATACGCTCAAACTTATAAAGCAAAATCACGGAATTGAAATTAACATTGATGAAATACCGCTTGATGATGAGAAAACATTTCAACTCCTTGGCGAAGGCAGAACGGTCGGGGTTTTCCAGTTTGAAAGTTCCGGAATGCAGGAATATCTGAGAAAGTTAAAGCCAACGAATATACATGACCTTGCGGTTATGAACGCACTTTACAGACCCGGTCCAATGCAAATGATTGATGATTATATCGCAAGAAAGCACGGCGAAAAACCAGTTGAGTATTTACATCCCAAGCTTGAGCCAATTTTGAAGGAAACTTTTGGAATTGTTGTTTATCAAGAGCAAGTTATGCAGATTGCAAATCAAATTGCTGGATTTTCACTTGCAAAAGCGGATCTTATGAGAAGAGCGATGGGTAAAAAAGACAAAGAGTTGATGGCAAAGCAAAGAAATGAATTTATTGAGGGAGCAGTTAAGAACGGAATTGATAGAAAAATTGCCGAAGCAATTTTTGACATGCTTGAAAAATTTGCATCTTATGGATTTAACAAAAGTCACGCCGTCGCCTATGCTTATCTTGCTTATCAGACCGCTTATTTGAAAGCTCACTTTCCTGCTGAATTTATGGCTGCGACTATGTCAAGCGAATTACACGATACCGATAAAATAGTTCTTTTGATTGAAGATTGCCGAAGGATGGGAATTAAAGTTCTGCCACCCGATATAAACGAAAGTAATCTTGACTTTACGATCATAGATAAAAACACGATAAGATTTGGTCTTGGTGCGATAAAAAATGTTGGAGAAAATGCTGTAAATGAGATAATTCGTGTCAGAAATGAAAGCGGTAAATTCAAAAATCTTTTTGATTTTTGTGCTCGTGTTGATTTAAGAGTTGTGAATAAAAGAGCTCTTGAAAGTTTAATTCAGGCAGGTGCTTTTGATTCTCTAAACTGCGGACATAGAGCTCAACTTCTTCAAGCGGTTGAATTAGCGATGACATTTGGGGAGAGAATAAAAAGAGACAAAAGAAATGGACAGGTTGCTTTATTTGACTTTGGTGTTGAAAATGAGGAAAACTATCCTCAACTTCCAGATGTTAAGCCGTGGAGCGAGATGGAAAAACTCTCATACGAAAGAAATGTCCTCGGTTTTTATGTTTCTGGACATCCGTTGATGAGATATTTTGATGAAGTTCAAACATTTTCAAATGTTAAGCTTGGTGAGCCCGACTCCGTGGAAGAAAATCAAACCGTGCGTGCTTGTGGGGTTATAACAGATATGCAAGTAAAACTTGACAAAAACAAAAATCAGATGTTAATTTTTGAACTTGAAGATTTCACTGGAAAAGCCGAATGCGTCGCTTTTAACGAAGTTTATAAAAATTATTCAAGACATCTGGTTATTGAAGGACTTGTCATGGTAGTTGGAGAAGTAAGAAAAAGAGGCAACTCGTTGAGAATTCAGGTCAAGGAAGTTTATCCGTTGAGCGATGTTAAAGAAGAATTCACTCGCAAAATCGTTGCAATTGTGGATAAAAACGAATCACCCGAAAAGGTTGAACGCCTTGAAAAACTTCTCAAAAGTTCAGAAGAAGGGAATTGTTCAATTGAAATTGATGTTAAAGATAACGGAACTTTGTTGCAAAGGTTTGAAATACCGCACCTGTTTGTCAAACCAAAATCAGAACTCATAAACGGTTTAAGAGAATTATTCGGTGAAAAAAATGTCAAATTAATTTCAAAATAAAAAGGAGATAAAATGGCTAAAAACATAATTGAGCTCACAGACGCAAACTTTGAAGACGAAGTCCTCAAGTCGGACAAGCTTGTTCTCGTTGATTTCTGGGCTGAATGGTGCGCACCGTGCAGAATGATTGCTCCAATAGTTGAGGAGATCGCAAATGAATATGCAGACAGATTAAAGGTTGGGAAATTGAATGTTGATTATAATCCAAAGACAGCGATGAAATACGGGATAATGAGCATCCCGACGCTTATGCTTTTCCAAAATGGTCGCGTCCTTGAACAAATCGTCGGCGCAATGCCGAAGCGCAATCTTTTAGCACGACTTGAAAAATATCTTCAACCAGTATAATTTATAAAGGGAGACCTTGTGTCTCCCTTTTTTAGTTTTCAAAACAAAATCTGGAAATAAAATGTTAAGGGTTCTCTTCCTCTGCACGGGAAACTCCTGCCGAAGCCAAATGGCTGAGGGACTTTTGAGACATTTCGGAAACAATAAATTTGAAGTTTTTTCCGCAGGAACTCATCCTTCATTCGTTCATCCACTCGCAATTGAAGCAATGAGAGAAATTGGAATAGATATTTCAAATCATCGCTCAAAAAGTGTTATGGAATTTTTAGGACAAGAATTTGACTATGTAATCACTGTATGCGATAAAGCAAAGGAATCATGCCCGACATTTCCCGGGGATGTAAAACGAATTCATTGGAGTTTTGAAGACCCTGCGGAAGCAACCGGGACAAAAGAGGAAAGAATGAGAATTTTTCGCAAAGTCAGAGATGAAATAAAATCTCACATACTTGAATTTATCAAGCAAGTTGAAACAAAATCTGAAATTGAAAATGCTTCTGGCAATTGACATCGGAAATACGCATACTGTTTTCGGAATCTATCAAAATGGAAAGTTAATCCACGATTGGAGAGTTTCAAGTTTGATAACGAGAACAGAAGATGAAACCTGGCTTCTTGTTAAGTTTTTTTGTGAGGATGCGAAAGTAAATGTGAAAGAAATAACCGGGGTTGGAATCTCCTCGGTTGTTCCGAATTTAACAGATGTTTTCGTGTGGATGAGTAAAAAACATTTTAAAGTTGAACCAGTCGTAGTATCATATGAACTTGATCTTGGGATAAAAATTTTATACGATG
>NZ_CZVW01000036.1 GCF_001536065.1 Candidatus Chryseopegocella kryptomonas | reverse complement strand
AAAGAATTTAACCAGTTGATGAAAAGACGATTGGAAGAATTTGAAGTGTTGAAAAAACCCGGCATCAATCCTTATCTTTATGAATTTCCTTTAATTGTTTATTAAAAGAAATTTTTTAAAAATTAAAAAGTTGAAGCCCCGCCGATGAATGTTTCAATTGCTGGGAGAATTATGTCAATACGAAGGATGGGGAAGGCAACTTTTTCACACATTCAGGATTCAAAAGGTAAAATCCAGATTTACTTCAAAAAAGATATTCTCGGGGATAAGTATGACATTTTGAAACTTCTTGATATTGGCGATATAATTGGAGTTAAAGGCGAAGTTTTCAGAACGAAGACGGGCGAGATCACTGTTAAAGTTGAAGATTATCAAGTTCTTGCGAAGGCGATCCGACCTTTGCCTGTTGTGAAAGAAAAAATTGATGAGCGTGGAAATAGAATCGTTTATGATCCGTTCACAGATAAAGAGATGAGATACAGACAAAGATATGTTGATTTAATTGTAAATCCAGATGTGAGGCAAGTTTTTATAAAGCGTGCGAAGATAATTAGCACAATTAGAGAAATTCTTGATTCTCATGGTTTCATTGAAGTTGAAACGCCAATTCTTCAACCAGTTTATGGTGGTGCAACCGCAAGACCATTCATCACGCATCACAATGCACTTGATATGGATTTTTATTTGAGAATTGCAGATGAACTTTATTTGAAAAGATTAATCGTTGGTGGTTTTGATGGTGTTTATGAAATTGGGAAAGATTTTAGAAATGAGGGAATGGATAGGATGCACAATCCCGAATTCACAATGCTTGAACTTTATGTCGCATATAAAGATTACAACTGGATGATGGAATTTACAGAGAATTTGATTTACAATGTTTGCGTTCGTGTAAATGGGGCATCAAAGATAAAGTTCGGGGAAAATGAAATTGACTTGACCCCGCCTTGGAGAAGAGTTCCGATGTTTGAACTTTTGAAGCAATATACTGGTGAAAATCTTGAGGATAAAACGGAGGATGAACTTCGTGCGATTGCAAAGAGATTAAATGTTGATGTTTCAAACAAAATTGGCGTTGGCAAAATAATTGATGAAATTTTTTCTGAATTAGTGCAACCGAATTTAATTCAACCGACATTTGTCATTGATTATCCAATTGAGATGTCTCCACTTGCGAAAAGGCACAGGAATAATCCACGACTTGTTGAAAGATTTGAAGTTATAATTTGCGGGATGGAAGTTTGCAATGCTTTTAGCGAGTTGAACGATCCGATTGATCAAAGATTGAGGTTTGAGGAGCAGGCACGACTTCGTGCTCGTGGAGATGAAGAGGCGATGACGATAGATGAAGATTTCATTCGTGCGCTTGAATACGGTATGCCACCAACAGCGGGACTTGGAATAGGGATTGACCGACTTGTTATGATATTGACAAATCAAAAAACCATACGAGATGTAATTCTTTTCCCGCACATGCGTCCTGAAAAATAGTTGAAAACAAAATTTGAATTTGAAGGTGAAAAAAATTAATCTTGTTCTCGGAATTCACAATCATCAACCCGTTGGAAATTTTGATTTCGTGTTTGAACACGCATATAATGTCGCTTATAAGCCATTTATTGAAATACTTGCAAAACATCCAAAGGTTAAACTTGCTCAACATTACACAGGGATTTTGTTTCAATGGATTATGGAAAAACATCCAGAATTTATTGATGAATTGAAAATTCTTGTTGATAGAGGTCAGATTGAACTTATAACAGGTGGTTTTTATGAGCCAATTCTTGCGGTTATACCTGATCAAGATAAACTTGATCAGATAAAGAAACTTTCCGATTTCATAGAGAAACATTTTGGGAAAGTCCCTGTTGGAATGTGGCTTGCGGAGAGAGTTTGGGAACAACACATTGTTAAGTTCATTTCAATGGCTGGTGTAAAATATGTTATAATTGACGATACGCATTTTAGATACGCTGGATTAAGCGGAGAGCAACTTCTTGGGTATTACATCACAGAAGAGCAGGGGTATACCGTTAACATCTTCCCGATAAGCAAAATGTTGAGATATACGATACCTTTTCAACCTGTTGAAAAGACGATTGATTATTTAAAAGAAATTGCAACGGAGGAAGGAGACAGGGTGATAGTTTATGCAGATGACGGTGAAAAGTTTGGCGTCTGGCCTAATACTTACAAACATGTCTATGAAGATGGATGGCTTGAGGAATTTTTAACAGCACTTGAGGAAAACAGCGATTGGATAAACATACTGCACTTTTCAGAGGTAATTGAGAAGATAAAACCAATTGGAAGAATTTACCTTCCAAACGCATCTTACGCAGAGATGATGCATTGGGCTTTGCCAGCAGATGCTTATCTTGATTATGAAAAACTTGAAGAGCATTTGAAGGAAGAAGGAATGTATGAGCAGTATTCAAGATTTTTCAGAGGCGGATTTTGGAGAAATTTTCTTGTTAAGTATCCAGAAGCGAATAACCTTCACAAAAAAATGTTGCGTGTCTCTGAACGAGCAAGGAAACTTCAATCAAAAGGGAAAGATGTAAGCAAAGCACTTGATAAAATATGGTCTGCGCAATGCAACGATCCATACTGGCACGGAATCTTTGGCGGACTTTATCTTACAAATTTGAGATCATCAGCGTATAGAAATTTGATAAGCGCAGAAAATGAACTTGACAGAGTTGAGAATAAAAAACTTTTGAAATACGAATTTACAGATTTTGACAGAGATGGAAAGGAAGAATTGATCATTGAGTCGCCAAATTTTAACATTTACATCAATCCAAACTATGGGGGACAAATTTTTGAACTTGATTTTAAGCCAGTTGAATTTAACATAACTGATGTGATGACACGCAGAAAAGAAGGTTATCATCAGAAATTACTTCAACTTGCGAATGAAAGAAATAATCCAAACAATCAAGGTGTGGCAAGCATACACGATATGTTAACTGCAAAAGAGGAAGGGCTTGAAAAGTTTTTGCATTACGACTGGTATAGGCGAGGAAGTTTGATTGATCATTTCCTTGGTGAAGGGACAACGCTTGAGAATTTTTATCAATGCAAATATCCCGAACAAGGTGATTTCGTTAATCAACCTTACAATGTTAAAACGAACTTTAATAGAAGTAAATTTGAAGTTATTCTTTCAAGAGTTGGCAATGTTTGGGTTGATGGTGAAAGATGCAAGATTCGGCTTGAAAAGGTGATAAAACTTGAAAAGAGTTTAAACGAGATTACAATTCAATATAAACTTGAAAATCTTGAAGATAAAATGCTTGATTTGTGGTTTGGAGTTGAGTTTGCGTGTAATTTCCTTGCACCTGATTCGGAGGATAGATATTTTTATTTCGTTGGACGGGATATTGAAGATAAAAAGTTGAAAAGCATGGGTGAGGTTGAAGATGTTGTTTCGTTTGGGATTGTAGATGAATGGCTTGGGCTTGATATGAATTTCTATTTGAGTAAGTTTGCAAATGTGTGGAGATTTCCGATTGAGTCGGTTTCTCTTTCAGAAGCTGGATTTGAGAGAGTTTATCAAGGTTCAGTTATACTTTTGCACTGGAATATAAAGCTCAGTAAAGAGTGGAGCGTAGAAATTAACAATTCGTTTAGGATTTTGAAAAAATAAATTAGTTAAAAAATTGCTTGCAAGATTTTTTAAAGTTTTTTCTCTCATTTTGCTTTTCAATTTTAAACTCATTTGTGCTGATGCTGATTCATCTTCACATTCACAAAGTAAAGTAAATTACACGAAACTTGCGCTCGTTGGTGCTGGGACAATGGGAACGATAGCGGTCATTCATGTTTATCAACAGCACGCTTGGTGGAGCGGGCAGAGAAGGTCGTTTCATATAGTCAATGATTGGGAATACGCACTTAACATTGACAAAATAGGTCATTTTTACGGTGCGACTTTGATTTCAAATCTTTTTTCTGGCTCGCTTAAATGGGCTGGGATTGATGAAAAAAAGGCGATGATTTACGGTGCTTTGCTTGGAACTGTTTTCGGACTATATGTTGAATTTGAAGATGGTTTTGCAACTGATTGGGGATTTAGCCCAGGTGATGCGGGAGCAGATATACTCGGTGCGTGGTATCCAGTTGTTCAACATTATGTCCCTTTTTTTAGAAATTTCAATTTTAAATGGAGTTATATCCCAACAACGCAACTTAAAACGGGTGTTAAGAAAATTTTTATTGACGATCACGAAGGTCAAACGATGTGGCTTTCTATATCGCTTAACAATTTTCTTCCTGAAAAGATAGAAAAATTTTATCCTGATTTTTTAAACATTGCGATTGGCTACGGCGTCAGAAATCTTGACGGAAGAGGTGGGGGACAAAGAGAATTTTACATTTCACTTGATTATGACCTTGAAAAACTTCCGGGCGATGGATGGCTTTGGAAATTTATAAAGAAAAATCTAAACTACATCCATCTTCCAGCACCTGCTATAAGATTGACGCCAAGATTTGCATTCTTTGGTTTTTTCTTTTCAAAAAGGGTTTAGAAGTGCAATGTTAATTTTTAAAGAAATTTTGTCAGGCGTTATAATTGGAATTTTATCGGGATTTTTCGGGCTTGGTGGAAGTAGCATTGCAACACCAATTTTGAGAACTTTTGCTGATGTCAAACCGCTTTTTGCTCTTGCAACTCCTTTATTAACAGTTATTCCATCCTCAATATCTGCATCTTTGGTTTATTACAAAAAACGCTTGATAAATTTTAAAATTGCGAAGTTGAGTATAATTTCAGGTTTGCCTTTTGTTATCTTCGGAGCTTATATCACGAAATTTTTTAGCTGGAAGTTTTTAATGATTGCAACTGCGATTTTTGTTTTTGTGGTTGGATTTACATTTATGTTCAGAAGAAAAATGCTGATGGATAAATCTTATCAAGAAATTGAAAGTGTAAAGTTATGGGCAATTATGCTTTTAAGTTTAATTGGCTTTTTCTCCGGTTTCCTCGCAAATGGCGGTGGGATAATGCTTGTGCCGTTGTATGTGTGGGCTTTTAAAATGAACATTAAAACTGCTTTTGGAACATCTCTTTTCGTCGTTTCTTTTTTCGCTATCCCCGGGGCTTTGACTCATTTTATTCTTGGACACATTGATTTAAAACTTTTCTTAATTCTTTCTTTAACAGCAATTCCTTTTGCGAATTTGAGCGCAAGAGTTGCTGTGAAATTGAAAAATGATCTTCTTGAAAGTGCGTATGGCGTTTTTCTTACATTGTTCGCATTTTATTTTTTCATCAGGGAAATTTAAAAATCACTTCTGGATTTTTATGATGTTAAGATTTTTATTTTTGATCTTCTTTTTTTCAACCACTGTTTTCGCAGGTGAAAATATCGGAGCAAGATCCTTTGCATTGAAAAGTTATATTGCTGTTTCAAATGATGTTTGGACTATTTTTTATAATCCGGCTGGAATATCAAACCTGAAAGATAGGGAAATTTCAATCTCATACATTCCGGCTCAATTTGAAATCCCCGAACTTTCAAAGAAAGCGATCGCTTATTTTGAGCCATCTTTACCTGTTAAGTTTGGAGCAGGTGTGCAGATTTTTGGCTTCTCGCTTTACAAAGAGACGGCGTTTAAATTGTCCATTGCGAAAAATTTTAATCTCTTTGATATCGGTGTTAACTTGAACTATAATCTCGTTTCAATTAAGAATTATGGAAGTGCAGGTGCATTTAGCGTGGATTTGGGGTTTCTTTCAAATCCGTTGAAATTCTTAAAGTTTGGTTTCGCTTTGAAAAACATGGTTGCAACAAAACTCGGTCAAGCAAGAGAGGGTTTGCCAAAAGAATTTGATTTTGGTGTTGCAATTTTACCTTATGAAAATTTGCTAATATCGGCACAAGTTGATAAAGAAATTTATTTCAAAGAAAGTTTTAAATACGGAGTTGAGTATGCTGTTGAAAATTTTCTTTTTATTAGGGTGGGATTTATGAATTATCCAGTTCAGTATTCAGGTGGTTTCGGTTTGAAAATTTTTTTGTTCCAAGTTGATTATTCAATCAATCAACATCAATCGTTGGGCTTAACACATCAATTTACTTTTTCAGCAAAGTTGGGGAAAGGTGAATGAAAAAACTTCTTTTAATTTTTATCATAACTTCATCAATCGCAGTTTGTCAAGATATCATCCCCGATACGCTTGAAAATGTTGAAAGTGAATTTTTTGAAGACATTGAAAGTGATTCACAAATTGACGATATAATTGAACAACTTGAATTTGTTAGAATAGAACTTAACAGGGCAAGCGTTGATGATCTTACCGAAATTCCTTTCATAACCAGAGAAATCGCTTTGAAGATAATATCTTACAGAGAAAAAATTGGCGGATTTAAAAAACGTGAGCAAGTTTTTGAAATTCCAGATGTTGATGATTTGATCAAAGTTTTTCTTTACAGAAACGGATACATTCAGAAGCCAAAGTTATCGCTTCAAGCAAGGACACGAGTTTTAAGCAAAAACAACATCGCAAGTTTAGATGAAAATTTTGCAGAGAATTATAAAACTTACCAACTTTTTCGTTCAACATTTTTAAATTTTTCCGCTGGATTTGTGTTTGAGAAAGATTATGATGAGAGAAAACTTAATGATTTGACGCATTTTTACATTGAATATAAAAGTTCGGGCTTTTTCAGAAAAGTTGTTTTGGGGAATTACACGATACAATTTGGGCAGGGGATTTTACTTTGGAGACCAATTTCACTTGGCAAAGGTTCAGATGCAATTGTTCCAGTCGTAAGAGATTTTGAAAATTATCTTTCTTCCTATGCTTCAACCGATGAAGTCAAGCCGATGTTTGGATTTGGGTTGAATTCAAAGTTTAAAAATTTTGAATTAACACTTTTTTATTCAACCACAAAGTTACCATCAACGATTGATTCATCTGGGCTTGTTCGCTCAATTGATTTTTCTGGTTTAAATCCGAGTGAAAAAGTTCAAACTTTGAGAAATCTTTACGGTATGATTTTGAGTTTTGGTAGGCAAAATTTTTCAATTGAATTTTTGAATTACTTTGAAAAGTTCAACCGTGATTTTTCTCGTGAAATTTCAAGACCTTTTGGGATTGCGAGATTTTACAGTGGATTTGGATATAATTTTTACTTCAAAAATTTAAATTTCTTCGGCGAGATTGCTTCTGCAAAAACTTTACATTTCAGCGTTGTTTCGGGAATAAATTTTTCATTCAAAAATCTTGATTTAGTGTTTCAATATCGGAATTTGAATCCCAATTTTGCGACTATCAACGGAAATGTTTTTGGTGAAAGATACGGGGAAGCATGGAATGAAGAGGGTTTTTATTCGGGTGTTAAATTCAGAACAGGTAAATTCAGGGTTTCGGGATATTACGATGTTTTTAAGTTTCCTAAATTTGAAATTGATGACGCAAGAAATGGGACGGATTACAGGATTGAGGCGAGTTTTAGTGTTTCAAGAAATGTTGAATTAAAATTGATGGTGCGAGAGAAGTCAATTATTCGTGGAATTAAAGTTCAAGATGAGTTTGGAAGAGAAAATTTGGGTGAAGGTGTTGAGAGAAGGAGAAATTTAAGATTTGAAGTTGAGAACAAATTCGGGAAAGTTGTGTTTAGAAGCAGGATTGAATGGGTGAAAAGAAGTTTGAATGATTTTGAGAGTGGATTTTTGATTTATCAGGGTGTTAAGTTTGAAGCGTTCAAGTTTTTAAAGTTTTATGGGCGTGTTGCTTATTTTAGAAGTGACTCATACTTTTCAAGGGTTTATGTTTATGAAGATGACATTGATGGTGTCGTTTCGCTTATACCTCTTTATGGAAAAGGTTTGAGATGGTATTTTGTTTTGAAACTTAATTATGGGAAAATTTTATCGTTTCAGTTTAAGTATTCGGAGACATTTTTGGTTGAAAATTCAAGCGTCAGAAATTTGCTCGGTGTTCAGCTTGGGATAAAATTTTAATCTTTAGGTTCTCCATAAAGCTCAATTTCAACGAGTTCGCTTATGATATGTCCAATTGTAATGTGTCCCTCCTGAATTCGTTGCGTATTATTTGATGGAACAATTATGGCAATGTCGCAAAGTTCTTTCATTCTTCCACCATCACGACCGAGAAAGCCAATTACGAACATTCCTTTTTCTTTTGCAGTTTTTATCGCACGAATAACATTTTCAGAATTTCCACTTGTGCTGATCCCTATTAACACATCTCCGGGATTTCCGAGAGCTTCAACAGTTCTTGCGAATGTATTTTCAAAGCCGATGTCGTTGCCTCCGGCTGTTAAGTTTGATGTGTCTGTTGTGATTGCAATTGCTGGCAAGCCTGGTCTTTTAATTTTGGGGTTTAATCTTATGACAAATTCAGTTGCAATGTGTTGTGAATCCGCTGCACTTCCACCATTTCCACAGAGTAAAAGTTTTTTCCCACTTCTGAAAGCATTTGATATGAGATCAACTGCTTTTAAAATTTGCTCCGTGCATTCGGAAAAAATTTTTTGCTTTATCTGTGCGCTTTCAAGAAGTGAGTTTTCTATGAATTTGACCTTATCCATTTTTTGCGCTTTATTTTTTATTTTTGTGAATTGCGTCTACAAAGTCCGAAATTAAACTCTTCAAGTTTTTCTCCGATGTGTCTTCAAGTATGTTGCCTGTTACAATTATATCTGCACCTGCTTCTGATTTTTCAAATGCGGTTTCAGGCGTTCTAATTCCACCACCTATGACAAGCGGGATCTTAACAAAATTTTTCACATACTTTATTATCTCCGCTGGAACAGAATTATCTGCACCGCTTCCAGCTTCAAAGTAAATGAGCTTCATCCCAAGAAATTGTGCTGTTAAAGCGTAAGCAAGAGCGATGTCTGGTTTGTCGCGGGGTATGGGTTTGCTTTGACTTATGAAGACGGCGGAAGTTGTTTTGCCAGATTCAATTAAAAGATATGCTGTTGAAATTGGCTCAATCCCGTAATTTAAAATTATCGGAGCAGCTAAAGTTTGCTGTCCAACAATATATTCCGTGTTTGTGCTTGTTAAAACAGACAAAAAAAGAATTGCATCTGCAAATTTTGAAATTTGATAAATGCTTCCGGGGAAAATTATAACGGGTCTATCGGTATTTTGTTTTACTGACTTAACACATTTTTCAAATTTTTCAGAGAGTAGGACACTGCTTCCAATGAAAAAGCCATCAACTCCGCAATCTGTGGCGGTGCGAATTAGTTTTGTTAAATTTGAATTTGCTTTGTCTGGGTCAATCAAGATAAAGTAAAGGGAGCTCTTCTGGCTTATCTCGTTCAAGAGAGATTCATAAACTTTTCCAGAAGAAACTCCCCTTATTGATTGTAAATTTTTTACCAAATTTGCCCTCGTTTTATTGTAAATTTTCACGAACTATCTTCGGGAAGTTTTGAATTGCTTCGTCAAGTTTTGAAACATCTTTTCCACCAGCTGTTGCGATGTTCGGTCTTCCACCACCGCCACCTCCGGTAATTTTAGCAACATCACGAACTATTTTTCCAGCATCAAGCTTTCTTTCTTTGACAAGATCATCCGTGACAACGCAGACAAAGTTTATTTTATCATCAATCACGCTTGCAAGAAGCCCAACGCCACTTCCAATTTTGCTTCGCAAAATGTCTCCAAATCTTTTCATTTCCTCAATGTTTCTTGCTTCAACCTTCAACGAAACAACTTTGAAACCATCAATTCTTAACACATCTTTTGAATTAACAGCTTTGTCAATTTCATCCGCCACGATCTTCAATCTTATGCGTTCAAGCTCCTTTTCAAGATTTTGTTTCTCTTCAATTATTGTGTCAATTTTTTCATTCAAACGCTGTATCTCTTCCTCCTTTTCCTTGATGTATTTTTCAAGCGCTTTTCCTGTAATCGCCTCAACTCTTCTCACACCGCTTGCTATGCTTCCCTCATAAATTATTTTGAAGTATCCCGTTTCAATAGTTCTATCAAGATGAGTTCCACCGCAAAGCTCATAACTGAAATCTCCAATTCTTACGGTTCGCACGATGTCTCCATATTTATCTCCGAAAAATGCAAGCGCACCCTCTTCAAGTGCCTGCTTTAACGGCTTATATTCCTTCACAAGCTCAATGTCTTCAAATATGACATCATTAACAAGATGTTCAACCATTTCAATTTCTTCTTTGCTGAGTTTTTTCGGATGTGTAAAGTCAAATCTCAATCTATCTGGGGCAACGAGCGAGCCAGCTTGCTGAACATGTGTCCCGAGAACTTTTCTCAATGCGGAGTGTAAAAGATGAGTTGCGGAGTGATTTTTCATTACAGATTTTCTTCTGTCAACATCAATTTTTGCTATAAATTTGCCACCGCTTTTTATGAATGATTCAATCTCTTTTGCTTTTTTGCTATCTTTCGGAATCTTCGGAATGAAATGAACGATCAAATCGTCAATTCTTTGAGTGTCAAGAATTTCAATTTCCCCATCTGGATAAATTAATTTTCCTGTATCTCCAACCTGTCCACCAGATTCAGGGTAAAAAATTGTTCGCTTTGAGAAGACAATTTGATTAATATTTTCATCATCGCTTGAAAGTAAAATCACTTTGTTGGATTCGTCGTTTACTTCAATTTCATACTGTTTCAGGTCGGGATCAAATTCTGTTTTAATAACATCGCCCTTTCTTAATAGAACTTCAATTTTATCAGCGATACTAATTTTTCCTTCGGTAAAAATTTTTTTCGTTGCTTCTCTTGATCTTTCTCTTTGTTCATTCATCAATTTCTCAAATCCTTCAAGATCAACTACGAAGCCCCTTTCCTGAGCCATCAAGTTTGTAAGATCAATCGGAAATCCATAAGTATCGTAAAGTTTAAATGCTTCTTCACCTGGAAAAACTTTAACGCCTTTCTTTTCAAGTTTTGATATCACATCTTCAAATATCTCAATTCCTCTGTCAAGCGTTTGATTGAAGTTTTCTTCTTCTGTTTTGATCACATCTTTAACATGTTCTTTTTTCGGCTCAATTTCTGGATAGGCTTCGCCCATAACTTCAACGACTTTATCAACGAGTTTATAAATAAACGGTTCATGCATATCAAGATTTCTTGCATATCTTGACGCTCTTCTTAAAATTCTTCTTAACACATAACCTCTGCCTTCATTTGATGGAATTGCCCCGTCGGTTATCGCAAATGTAAGCATTCTTATATGGTCAGCTATGACACGCATAGCAACTTGATTTTTATCGCCGGTATATTCTTTGCCCGTCAATTTTTGCTCAACGCGTTGTTGTAAATTTCTTTAACTTTTTTGCCCTCTTCATCAAACTTTTTCAAATCAGCCTGTCTTATAGTTGCGTTTCGCCTTTTTAAGACAAGTTCAACCCCACGCTCAA
>NZ_CZVW01000035.1 GCF_001536065.1 Candidatus Chryseopegocella kryptomonas | reverse complement strand
TTTGATGTGTTATAAACAGTCCATTTTTTACCATCAAACTTTGCAAGTCCTCCTTCTTCATCTGTCCCAATCCATTTGTTTCCTTGTCCATCTATCGCTATGGCATTAACAACATTTCTTGGCAAACCTGAATTCCTTGTGTTATAAACAGTCCAATTTACTCCATCAAACTTTGCAAGTCCTCCCCACAATGTCCCAATCCATTTGTTACCTTGTCCATCTATCGCTATGGCAAAAACACTATTACTTGGCAAACCTGAATTCCTTGTGTTATAAACAGTCCATCTTACTCCATCAAACTTTGCAAGTCCTCCTCCATATGTCCCAATCCATTTGTTCCCTTGTCCATCTATCGCTATAGAAGAAACAACATCACTTGGCAAACCTGAATTTGATGTGTTATAAACAGTCCAATTTACTCCATCAAACTTTGCAAGTCCTTCTCCATCTGTCCCAATCCATTTGTTCCCTTGTCCATCTATCGCTATGGCAGAAACATAATCCCATGGCAAATCTGAATTTGATGTTTTATAAACAGTCCATCTTACTCCATCAAACTTTGCAACTCCTCCTCCCCTTGTCCCAATCCATTTGTTCCCTTGTCCATCTATCGCTATGGCACGAACATCATTATCTGGCAAACCTGAATTTGATGTGTTATAAACTGCCCAATTTACTCCATCAAACATTGGAAGTCCTCTATTTGTCCCAATCCATTTGTTCCCTTGTCCATCTATCGCTATGGCACGAACATCATTATCTGGCAAACCTGAATTTGATGTGTTATAAACTGCCCAATTTACTCCATCAAACATTGGAAGTCCTCTATTTGTCCCAATCCATTTGTTCCCTTGTCCATCTATCGCTATGGCACGAACATCATTATCTGGCAAACCTGAATTTGATTTATTATAAACTGTCCATCTTACTCCATCAAACTTTGCAAGTCCTCCTTCATCTGTCCCAATCCATTTGTTCCCTTGTCCATCTATCGCTATGGCAAGAACACCATTATTTGGCAAACCTGAATTTGATGTGTTATAAGCTGTCCAATTTACTCCATCAAACTTTGCAAGTCCTCCTCCCCTTGTCCCAATCCATTTGTTACCTTCTCCATCTATCGCTATGGCAGAAACATAATCACTTGGCAAACCTGAATTTGATGTGTTATAAACTGTCCATCTTACTCCATCAAACTTTGCAAGTCCTCCACTTGTCCCAATCCATTTGTTACCTTGTCCATCTATCGCTATTGCCCAAACCCAATTACTTGGCAAACTTGAATTTAATTCGTTGTAAAAAGTCATATTTCCTGTTGTCCTATCAATTTTAACAAGCCCTCCACTTGTTCCAACCCAGATGTAATTCCCCTCAACTGCAATCGCACCAACATAATTACCTGCAGTAAAGTTAATCCACTCTGGATTTTGTGCAAAAGCGAAGAATTTAACAGTTCTCATTGTTAAAACCTCCCTTGATTTTTACCTCGTTTAAAATTTAGTGAGTGTTAAAAGAAAAGTCAAGTATTAACTCACCCTTACTCACCCCCTTTCCCCCTCTCTATCGCATAGAGAGGGGGTGCTCGTTAGAGCGGGGGTGAGTTGTCCTACTCACCCCCCTCCCCCCTCTCTACTTCGTAGAGAGGGGGCGTCCAAAGGACGGGGGTGAGTTATTCCAATCAAATAGAGAGTAGGCGTCCGTAAGGACGGAGGTGAGTTTTCTTACTCACCCCCTTTAATTCCCCCTCTCTATCACATAGAGAGGGGGTTAGGGGGTGAGTTATTCTAATCAAATAGAGAGAGGGTTAGGGGCAAGTTCTCTCAATACCTCATCATTGATGGATCAATTTTTTCAATCCACGCATCAATCCCACCTGCAAGGTTCTTAACACGTGTGAAGCCAAGCTCCCTTAAAAATTGAACTGCTCTTGCGCTTCTCCCGCCCATCTTACAATAGAAAACAATTTCCCGTGTCTGATCAAGCTCGTTGACCTTTTCAGGAAGTTTTGAAAGCGGGATCAATTTACTTCCAGGAATTCTGTTAATTTCATACTCGTGTGGCTCACGGACATCAATCAAAATTACATCTTCACCATTTTCAAGTTTTTGCTTCAACTCTTCCGGAGTTATCTCAAAGCCCGTTTCACGAAGCGTCTGTTCCGGGGTTATACCACAAAATGCTTCATAATCAATCAGCTCTTTAATCGTTGGATTTTCTCCACAAATTGGGCAATTTGGATTTTTACGAAGTTTAAGCTCTCTAAATTTCATTTTAAGCGCATCAAAAATCAATAATCTTCCAATCAATGTTTCACCGATGCCAAGGATTAACTTTATCGCCTCAAGAGCTTGAATTGTTCCGATAATTCCGGGCAACACCCCAAGAACTCCACCTTCTGCACAGCTTGGGACAAGCCCTGGTGGAGGTGGTTCCTGATAAAGGCAACGATAACAAGGTCCCTCCTCTGCATAGAAAACAGATGCCTGTCCTTCAAACCTGAATATGCTCCCATAAACATTTGGTTTCTTCAAAAGAACACAAGCGTCATTTACAAGATAACGAGTTGGGAAATTATCCGTTCCATCTATGATGACATCATAATCTTTTATTATTTCAAGTGCATTTTCACTCGTGAGGCGTGTTTCGTATGTTTCAATCTTTACATTTGGATTCAGAGCCAAGAGTTTTTCACGGGCTGATTCAAGTTTTGACCTTCCAACATCTTTCGTTGTGTGAATTATTTGTCTTTGAAGATTTGAAATGTCAACGACATCAAAATCAACTATTCCAATTCTTCCAACGCCAGCAGCCGTGAGATAAAATGCGAGAGGAGAGCCAAGCCCACCAGCACCAATGATTAAAACACTCGCAGATTTCAATTTCCTCTGTCCCTCAAGCCCAACTTCTGGCATTATCAGATGACGACCATATCTTAAAAATTCCTCACGACTTAATTCAACTCCATCTGTGTTAAGATTTACACCTCTGTTTAAAATTTGCTCCGTCATAATTTCACCACCTTAAAAAATTTTTTCTTGAAAATTTCCACCAGCAATTGCTGGAATTATGCTCACAACATCACCTTCTTTTATTTTAGTATCTCCGCCATCAAGATACCTTATATCCTCTTCATTCACATAAACATTCACAAAATTTCTCAACCTTCCATCTTCGGAAAAAAGATGTCTTTTTAACTGTGGATATTTCAAAGCAAGATTTGAAAGTATTTCATCTATCGTTTGACCTTCAACCTCAACTGAATCTTTGTTTTCGGTGTATGGTCTCAAAGGCGTTGGAATCATAACTTTGACTGGCATAATTTTATTTTAAATTTTGTTTTTGATTTCAATTTTTTCAAGATGAAACTTCGTTCTATCTTCGCTTAAAACCCAGCTGTTAACTTCTTTAGCAACTCCACCTTCAACTGAAACAATGATATAGGACAAAAATGGAAATGCATGTTCTCGGTCGTAATCCGACGGCTGAGCAGGATGATCCGGATGTGAGTGATAGATTCCCACAATATCAAAACCTTTTTCACGGGCATATCTTTCCGCCTTGATGTAATCTTGAGGTGTTATAAGAAAACGCCTTTCTCTTTCACTTTCACGAGAATTTTCAATTTTCAAAATTTCAAAGACAATTTTTTTATCAATCTCAAATTTCCCAAGCAAAATTCCACAGCATTCCTCTGGATAAGTTTTCTCACCGTGCGATTTTATTTCGGAAATTATTTCCTCCGTCAGATGGATCATTTTCATATTCAAAATTTGTTTCATCCCAAAATTTTTCACTCAAATACTTCAAGCCGCTGTCGGGGAACACCGTGACTATTACACCATTTTCAATTTTTTCAGCAATTTTCAAACACGCAACCATCACTGCCCCAGATGACACACCAACAAGCAAACCTTCATCACGTGCAAGTCGCTTTACCATTTCATATGCTTCTTCCGTTGAAACCTCAATCATCTCATCAACAAGTTCTGGTTTGTAAATTCCTGGAACTAATGCGGTTGGCAAATGCTTCAAACCTTCAATTCCGTGGAGAGGTGAGTCGGGTTGAACGGCTATCGTTTTAATCTCTGGGTTAAACTCCTTCAATCTCTTCGCTGTCCCGACAAAAGTTCCCGTCGTCCCAAGACCCGCAACAAAGTGGGTTATCTTCCTTTTTGTTTGATTTATTATCTCAACTGCGGTCGTTTCATAATGCGCAAGCCAATTTGCATCGTTGTTGTATTGATCGGGATAAAAGTATCTTTCGGGTTCAAGACTAACGATCTCTTTCACAATTTTTTGCGCTCCATCAGTTCCTTCAAGTGGATTTGTGAAGATAAGTTCAGCTCCGTAAGCTTTGAGAATTCTCTTTCTCTCGGGGCTTGCGTTTTGAGGAATGGCAAGTTTAACTCTATAGCCAAGGACAGCGCCTATCATCGCATAAGCAATGCCGGTGTTTCCACTCGTTGCATCTATGATGATTTTATCCTTTGTCAAAAGACCTTTTTTAATTCCATCCATTATCATATAAAGAGCGGGTCGGTCTTTAACCGAACCCCCGGGATTGAACCACTCCGCTTTGGCGTAAATTGAAACATGTTTCAAATGTCCTGCTACTTTCTCTATCTTCAAAAGCGGAGTATTCCCAATTTTTGATAATATAGTTTCGCTCATCTATGTTTAACCTGCGATAAAGTTCTGTTTTTTTACAATTACATTCCGAATTCATCAGTGCAAAAATTGATTTTGTTGACGAAAATTCTTGAAAACTTGAATTTGCTATTGAAAAAGAAATCTAAAAAACGACGCTGAATTTAAAATTTGAACGAAAGTTTCTAAAATTTAGAACCTTACTTCTTCTGTGCTTTGTTCCTGAAAAATTCAACGAGTAATCTTACACCAACACCAGAGCCACCTTTGGGCTGATAATCATATTCTTTATCAAGCATTGCCGTTCCAGCGATGTCAAGATGAACCCATGGGTAATTTCCGACAAATTTTTCAAGGAACTTTGCTGCTGTTATCGCCCCAGCCCATCTTCCGCCCGTGTTCTTGACATCAGCAACATCGCTTTTGATAAGTTGATCGTATTCTTCCCATGTAGGAAGTTGCCAGACACGTTCATAAGTTTTTTCACCAGCTTTTTTAATTTCCTCCATCAATTTTTCATCATTTCCGAACATACCCGTTGCAAAATATCCAAGAGCGACAACACAAGCTCCTGTCAAAGTCGCAAGATCAATTATGGCTGTTGGGTTATATTTCTGCGCATATCCAAGAGCATCTGCAAGTATGATTCTACCTTCTGCGTCTGTGTTATCAACTTCAATCGTTTTTCCGCTGTATGTCTTCAAAATATCGCCGGGCTTATAAGCAGAGCCACCGGGCATGTTCTCCGTTGCAGGGACAAGACCAACAAGATTTACGGGCAATTCCAATCTTGCAACTGCCTCCATCGTTGCGATAACAGCTGCAGCTCCGGACATATCCATCTTCATTTCATCCATTCCCTGAGCTGGTTTTAGTGAAATTCCACCGCTGTCAAAAGTTATACCCTTGCCAACAATCACATATCTTTCCTTGCTTCTGGGATTCCCGTTGTATTCCATAATTATAAATCTTGGTGGTTTCGCACTTCCGGAGTTAACACCAAGAAGTCCACCCATCCCAAGTTTTTCAATTTCTGGCTTCCCGAGAACTTTAACCTTGAAACCATACTTTTTCCCTGAATTAACAGCAGCTTTCGCAAGTGTTTCCGGATAAATCTCATTTGCTGGGGCATTTGCAAGGTCACGAGCAAAATAAACCGCACTGCAAACTATATCCGCAACTCTAACACCTTCTTTTATCTCTTTTGAATCTTTCTCTACAAATAAAATCACTTCCTTGACTTTTCTATTCTTCCTTTCTTCATCTGTCAGATACTTGTCAAATTTGTAAAGTGCAAGAACCGAACCCTCAGCTATTGCCTGGGCGATGTAATCAAGCGTTTCATTTATTTTATCTTTGAGAAGGGAATAATCAGGAAATTCAATCGCTATTGTCTCGGACTTCAAGCTTTGTGCCTTTTTTGATGCGACTGCGACCGAGCGACGGATTTTCTCAAGGTTTATTTTATCCCGTTCCCCAATTCCAACGAGAATAATTCTTTTTGCTTTCAAGTTTGAATTGCTCGGATATAAAACCGCAATTTCTTTTTCCTTGCCCTTGAAATCACCAGCAGATATGATCGTGCTAACCTGCCCGTTTAAAACTTTGTCAAGTTTTTGAGCTGTCTCTTTGAGAAGTTTTTCATCTGAAAATGTTAAAACAATTATTGAATCTGCTTTTATTGTCGTCAATGTCCCTTTTGAAAATGTTAACTTCATCTTTCAACCTCAATTTGTTTTTCTTCAAGATATGCGTATTTTTCTGCCTTTTGAATCACTTGATTTAAAATTTCCTCAACACCTACATTGTAAAGCCGTGCTCCAGCTGCGTTTTTATGTCCATTTCCACCAAATTCCTTCGCAAGTTCATTGATCGGAATCTCACCTTTTGACCTGAAACTTAATTTAACACCATCTTTAAGTTCAAGAATAAAAATTGCAATTTTAATTCCACCGACGCTTAAAATTGATTGGACAAATCCATCCGTCTCCCATTCTTTAACACCATAATCACTTAACATTTTTTGAGTCACCACAATATAACCGAGCCGACCCTCATATCTTGTCTCAAGTTCCGAAAGACATCTGCCAAGAAGTTTAATCCTACCAAGAGAACTTTGCTCATAAACTTTATCATAAATTTCCGTTGGATCAACGCCAGCGTCAAGAAGTTCCGCAACTATGCGATGGGTTTCAGAGTCAGTTCTCGGAAATCTAAATGAACCAGTATCGGTCATAATTGCAGTGTAAAGTCCAATCGCAATTTGTTTATCAATTTTAACATCATCAAACGACTTTATCAACCTATAACATATCTCACCACTTGCCGGGGAATCTATATCTATCAGATAATAATCCGCAAAGTCCTGTGCTTCAAGATGATGATCAATTATGATTTTAATTGCCTTGCTTTGGAGAATATATTTTTCCATCGTTTTTAATCTGTGCGATTGATTCATATCGCAGATGAAAATTGCGTCCGCATTTAAAATTTTCTCAATGTGAGTTGCCTCGTTCTCGTTCAAAATGACAAATTCATTCTCTGGGTCAAGGAATTTATAATTTCCCGGTGTTTCACTTACATTCATAACAACTGCATTTTTACCGAGTTTTCGTAGGAAGTAAAGCAGTGCGACTTCACATCCAAGTCCATCTCCATCTGGATTGACATGCGTTGTTATGAGAAAATTTTGGAATCTATTTATGATATTTTTGACCTCGTTAAGTGGCAAATTTTTATCAGAATTTTGAGACATAAAAAATCAAGTTTTGTTTTTAAATCTTTCGTTCAAAAGTTTTTTAAATTTACGCCCGAAAATTCAAATAAACAATTTTTCGGCTTTTATATAGAAAACATCGTTTGTCTAAAATAAGTTTTTTGTGTTAAATTTTTGAAAAAAAGCAAAGACGATGCCAAAATTTGCAACTGCAATAAACTGCATTGACGGACGAACTCAAGTTCCAGTAATTGAATTTCTAAAGCAAAATTATAATGTTGATTTCGTTGATTTGATAACTTTCCCCGGAGTTGATGGTGTTTTAACATCCAATAGAAATGATGTGATTGAATTGATAAAGCGAAATGTTGAAATATCAATTAAAGCCCACGCTTCAAATCTTGTTGTAATTTCTGGGCATTATGATTGCGCTGGCAATCCAGTTGATGAAAACACACACATTAAGCAAATTCTAAATGCGGTTGAGAAAATAAAGCAATGGGGATTTGATGTTGAAGTTAAAGGTTTATGGATAGATGAGAATTGGAAAGTGAAGGAATTAAAAGCGGGGCAATGACTGCCCCACTTTTGTTTAATTATGTATAAACGGTGAGGAATGTTTCAACAAGCTTACGCTCGTAGTAGAAGACGCCTCTGCCCATTGTTTCCTCTGTCCAGATAATTGGCTTTGCACCCGGATCAAACAAATATGCAGTGTATCCGCCGAAAGTTTCAATTCTATTTCCAAATGGATCAAAGAAATAAATTCCCGCTCCACGCGTTATACCATGGCGACCCGGACCCCAATCAATTTTAACATCGTTCATTACCATTATATCAGCTGCGTGATAAATATCTTGAGCGCTTGAAATATGGAAAGCGAAATGATGCAATCCTTTTTCACGCCCTGGGATTATAGCAAGGTCGTGTGGTTGTTGCCTTGCTTGATAAAGCCACGCTGCAACCGGTTGCCCTTCACCATTGACAATATATTCTGTTGCTCTGAATTCAAGAACTTCTTCACAGAATTTTATTGTTTTCGTTGGGTCAGGGGCGGTTATAAGCATATGATCAATCTTTGGCGGGTTAATAGCATCATACTTTAAATTCCTTGGCCATGGGTCGGGGCTTTCCTTCGGGAGGAAATTTCCGGGAATTTCAATGTCATAATAAATTTCAAAAGTATGCCCCGATGGAATTGTAAATCTTATCGCCTTCCCACGCTTGTAATCCTCCGGGATAACCTCATACGGCACTTCGTATTGTTTCAACTTCTTTTCAAAATAATCAACATCTTCAGGGTCAACTGTCCTGAATCCGGCTCTGACAAGACCAGCTGAATCCGACTCGGTCAAGATAACAGAATAAGCAAGCTGCTCATCCCATGTCTTCAAATATGCTTTATTTCCGACCCTTTCAACAAGATGAAGACCAAGAACATTTGTGTAAAAGTCAAGAGCATCGTCAAGGTCAAGGACCTTGACTTCAACATAGCCGAGACGAGAGATTCTAAATGGCATAGCGCACCTCCGTTTTTTAGTTTTTTAATTTAAAGCACTGTTTTTGAGCCAAAGATAAGCGAAAAATATCGCTTATAATCAAAGCTTTCGTCAAGCTTTGAACCATCAATTAAAGATATTTCAACATCTTCAAGCGGAACAGCTCTACACGAAAGACAGAATCCTTTCTCTTTTTCTTCATCTGTTAATCTGTTTTTTGAAACACGACCGAAATCAACTTTTCCAACGACTTTTATCTTACAAATTCCACATCCACCTTTTGTGCAACCGTGCGGGAGAGAAATTTTATTTCTTAATGCTGCATCAAGTATCGTCTCGCCGGGTTTACATGTGAAAATTATATCATTTGGCATAAGCCGAATTTTAAAAACGCCATTTTGCATCACGATTACACTTTTTGGTTTTCAAAAATTGAAATTCCAGCCTTTGCAATTTCTTCGTCTTGTTGGGAAGTTGCGCCACTTACACCTATACCACCGATTATTTTGCCACCGTATTTTATCGGCAATCCACCTGCAAATATCACAAGTCGGGGCGTGTGAACAATCCCATACAAAAGAGCCGGCTCATCTTTTATCAAATCATACCATTGACCCGTTGGAAGTCCGAAAGCAATTGATGTAAATGCCTTATTCAACGCTATCTCAATGCTCAAAATTGGAGCTCCCGTCATTCTTCTGAATTCAACGAGATTCCCACCGTCATCAACAACAGCAATGCAAACTTTGACACCAAGTTCTTTGGCTCTTTCTTCCGCTTTATTTACGATCTCTCTTGCGATTTCAGAAGTTAACACATATTTTTGCTCAAGTTTCATATCTCAAAATCTGATTTTTTATCAATCCACAAGAAGAAAATCTTTCACAAGCTCATTGAATTCATCTTTCTTCTCTATCTGCGTCCAATGTCCGCAATCTCCAAAAATGTGAAGATGAGCGTTTGGCAACTTTTCAAAAATTCTTATACTTATCTGATACGGTATCACCTTATCAAGTTTTCCGTGAATTACAAGCGTCGGAATTTTTATCTCGCTCAATCTGTCTTCAACATCCATCTCATCAAGATGCTTTTGATATGGCGGATAAAACATTTTCTCGTATGTCTCTTGAAACCCCGGCTGAATTGACGCTTCATATCTTAATCGCACAAGCTCTTCCCCAACAAGTTCTGGATTGCTTGACAAATACCAGATGACTTTCCTCATATTTTCAATGCTTGGTTTATAGCCCCAGATAAATTCAAGTCCCTCCGTAATTGGGAATTTAACTCCAACGCTTCCCATTATGACAAGTTTTCTAATTCTTTCTGGGATTTCAAGAGCAACTGCGAGAGCAAGTGCCCCACCCATGGAATTTCCAACGATGTTAACTTCTTTAAGGTCAAAATGCTTAATAAAATCAACGATATGTTTGACCCTGCTTTTGTGATTATACTCAAAATTTTCCGGTCTTTCCGTATACCCAAAGCCAACGACATCTGGAGCAAAAACTTCAAATCCGTTTTCAGCAAAAAATGGCAAAGTCAATCTCCAATTTGCCCACGCTGACACGCCCGGACCCGAGCCGTGAATGAAAACAAGCGGTTTCCCTAATCCAGCTCTATGAAAGTGCGTTTTAATTCCGCCGATTATTTGATATTCTCCTGCTTCAAGCGATTTAAGGTCAATCATTTCAAGTTCAATTTTATTTTCAAATTCTTGATACGATGCCAACTTTTGAACCTCCTGTGATTCTATCTTTTTCGGTGAAAAATCTTTCAATGTAAATATCTTCTGCAAATAAGCGACCCTTCATCAATGTCTTTATGCAAGCGTCAACCATCGGCGGTGGTCCAGAAACATAAGCTTTGAACCCTTCAAATTTCTGGAATCTTTTGCCAACAACTTCGTGAACAAATCCTGTTTCACCAGTCCATCCTTCTTCTGGATTATCAATTGAAGGGATATAATAGAAATTTGCAAATTTACCTTCAATTTCTTTGAAAAATTCAAAGTCATAGACATGTTTTAGCGAGCGTGAGCCGTGGAAAAGATAAATTTCCTGCTTCAATCCAGAGTTAAGAGCATCAATTATCATTGATTTAATTGGTGCAAGCCCCGTGCCACCTGCAAGAAAAAGTATCGGATTATCAAAATGCTTTCTTAGGACGAACCTTCCAAATGGACCTGCAAATTTAAGTTTATCTTTTGGTTTTAAGTCCTCAAAAACATATTTGGAAGCAAGCCCGCCGGGCACCTTCCGTATGTGCAACTCAATTTCTTCGTTTCCATCCGCTTCAGGTCCAGATGCTATTGAAAAAGCTCTGTTTTGTCCTGTTTCAGGAATTTCAAGCTGAATGTATTGCCCGGCAAGAAATTTTATTTTATCATTTTCAATTTTAATTTTGATTTTCGGACAGCTATACGGGCTTGATCCAGAATTTAAAAATGTTAAGAGCTGGAAATGGTATCATTTTGAAAATGAATTTAACCCCGACGCTGAAAAAACACTTGCTGAACTTGGTCTCAGGCATAAATCAATTGTTAAGTTCAAACCAGCGTAAAACAAAATTTAAAAACTTTGATGAGATATAAAGTTAAAATAGAGCCGATAGGGGTTGAGATTGTCTGCGATGAAAATCAAACGATTCTTGATGCATGTTTAAGAAATGGCATCTGGGTTCCGCACGCCTGCACGCACGGGACATGCGCAACCTGTAAATCAAAAGTAGTTGAGGGGGAAGTTGACTTCGGGCTTG
>NZ_CZVW01000034.1 GCF_001536065.1 Candidatus Chryseopegocella kryptomonas | reverse complement strand
CATATAACCGCCCTCACTCCACCGATAGATGTGTATAAAAAGGTCACAAAAGATACAATCGCAATAAAAACAATATAAATTTGTGTATCAGGCCAGTTTGCTAACTGGGCAGATGTTGAAATGATAATATCAAGAACTGGTTACACAGGTGAGCTTGGTTTTGAACTTTATTTTGATGCAAAACCTGAACTTTGTAGAAAAGTTTGGACTGCGGTTATGGAAGCTGGAAAAGAATTTGGGATTGCACCAGTTGGGCTTGGAGCAAGAGACACATTGCGGACGGAGATGGGTTATATGCTTTACGGAAATGACATTGATCAAACGACAAATCCACTTGAAGCAGGGCTTGATTGGATTGTTAAGTTTGATAAAGGTGATTTTATCGGAAAGGAAAGTTTGTTGTAGGTGAAAAATGAAGGTTTGAAAAAAAAACTTGTTGGATTTACAGTTGATGACAAAGTTCCACCAAGACACGGATATGAAATTTACAAAAACGGTGGAAAGATTGGATATGTCACGAGCGGGACATTCTCGCCAATCCTTGAAAAAGGAATTGGGCTTGGATATGTTGATATTAGATTTTCAAATCCTGGTGAAAAAATTAACATAAATGCAAGGGGTAAAGAACTTGTTGCAACAATTGTGAGCCTTCCTTTCGTTCCAAATAGAGCAAGGTAAAACAAAATTTGGTTGAGTTGATGAATATAGATTTATACTTTACACCACTTCAAATTCAGGACGAATTATCTTTGCAAAATAAAACAGTTATAGTTGTTGATGTTTTGAGGGCTTCAACGACGATAGCAACTGCTTTAAAAAACGGAGCAAGGGTTATCATTCCAACTGCATCTGTTGAGAATGCGGTTAAATATGCTTCCACGCTTGAACCAGATTCGTTTCTTCTGTGTGGTGAAAGAGGTGGAAAAATCATTGATGGATTTCATCTTGGAAATTCTCCACTTGAATACACTGAGGAAAAAGTTAAAGGTAAAACTTTAATTTATGCCAGCACAAATGGTTCGGTTGCAATTACGAAAACTAAATACGCAAAGCATTCAATTATAGCTGGATTTGTTAACATTTCAGAAGTTGTTAATTTTGTAAAGGGAAATAGCGATGATGTTTTGATACTTTGCTCTGGGAAGTTAAATCGTTTTTGTATTGAGGATGCGGTTTGTGGTGGTATGATAGCGTTTCTTTTAACAAAGGGTAAATCAAGAAAGCGATTTAATTTGAGTGACTCTGTTAATGCAGGGATTAAACTTTATAAATCATACGGGAAAAATCTTTTGAAGATGCTTCGTGAAAGCGAACATGGAAAATTTTTAATTGAGCTTGGTTTTGAAGATGATTTGAAAATTGCAAGCGAAGTTGATTCAATCCCGATTCTTCCAGTTTATTCTGATGGAGTTATAAAAGCGTTGAGATAAAGAAGCGGGGGTTTGATGCCCCTGTTTTATTTTAAACCAACAAAAAAATTAAAATGAGACACAAAATAGCAATTGCCCAAATTGATTGCGTTCTTGGGGATTTAAAAAGAAACATTGAAAAACACATTAATTACATTCAGCAAGCCATCAAAGAAAAAGCAGAACTTATCCTGTTTCCTGAATTAAGTTTAACAGGTTATACATTGCGAGACCTAAACATTGATGTTGCTGTAAATCCTTTCAAGTCAAATGTTTTTGATGAGTTTAAAAAGTTAAGTAAGGAAATAATCATAATTGCAGGTGGCGTTGAAGAGGGAGAAAATTACGGGATTTATAATTCAGCGTTTGTTTTTGAAGATGGAGATATAAAACACATTCACAGAAAAATTTATCCGCCGACTTATGGAATGTTTGAAGAGATGAGATATTTTTCAAATGGTGATTCAGTTCGTGCGTTCAATACAAAGATAGGGAGAATTGGGGTTTTGATTTGTGAAGATTTATGGCATATTTCACTTCCGTATTTGCTGGCTATTGATGGTGCTGTCGTCATTGCTGGGCTTGCTGCAAGTCCGACGAGATTTGCTGGTGAATCGGATGAATTAACAAATTACAAGGTAAATTCAGAACATCACAGAACATATGCACGGCTTTTGAGCGTTTATCTTCTTTTTAGCAATCGTGTTGGTTATGAAGATGGTGTTAATTTTTGGGGTGGCTCGGAGATAGTAAATCCAGATGGGGAAGTAGTTGCATTGGCTAAATTTTTTGAAGAGGATTTAATTTTTGGTGAAATTGATTACAATGCGATAAAAAGAGCAAGGCAATTTTCAAGACATTTTATAGATGAAAATCCGCATTTTGTGGAGAGGGAATTGAGAAGGATTTTAAAATAAAAATGGGGGCGTTAAGCCCCCAATTTGATTTTATGTTCCAGCGCTATAATCTTTGATATACGCTTTTTGCTCTTTTGTTAACTTATCAATTTTAATTCCCATTGTTTTAAGTTTAAGTTCTGCTATTTCTTCGTCCTGTTCTGGTGGTATATCGTATACTTTCGGTTCAAGTTTTTTGCCTTTCTTGAACATTTCAACGAGTCGCAATTGAGCCATAAATTGATTTGCAAATGACATATCCATAACCTCGGACGGGTGACCTTCCGCTGCTACTAAATTAACAAGTCGTCCCTTCGCAAGGACAAAGATTCTTCTTCCGTCTTTCAGCAGATATTCCTCAACATGGTTTCTTATCTCTTTTATGCTTTTTGCCATCTTTTTTAATTGGACGAGATTTATCTCAACATCGTAATGTCCAGTATTACAAACGATAGCGCCATCTTTCATAACTTTGAAATGCTCTTCTGTTATAACATCTTTCACGCCGGTTGCGGTTATAAAAATGTCCCCAATTTTAGCAGCTTCTTTCATCGGCATTACTGTAAATCCATCAAGAACAGCTTTTAAAGCAGCGATTGGTCTTACTTCCGTAACTATTACATTAGCACCCAGACCTCTTGCTCTCATTGCAACACCTTTACCGCAATGACCATAGCCGGCAACGACGACTGTTTTACCCGCAATCAATACGCTTGTTGCCCTTAAAATTCCGTCAAGCGTTGATTGTCCTGTTCCATAGACATTATCAAAGTCCCATTTTGTCTCTGCGTCATTAACTGCAATTATCGGATATTTCAAAGCGCCAGCTTCAGCCATTGCTCTTAATCTCTTTACACCTGTTGTTGTTTCTTCTGTTCCACCAATTATATCAGGTATAAGTTCAGGATGTTTGCTGTGGATTGTAAAGATTAAATCAGCTCCATCGTCAAGAGTTAAATTTGGTTTTATATGAAGTGTTTGTTCAATTGCCCAATAGAATTCATCAACGCTCATTCCATTCCATGCGAAAATTGAAATTCCTTGTTTTGCGAGTGCAGCTGCTATTGTGTCCTGCGTTGAGAGTGGATTGCAACCGCTCCAGCTGACCTCGGCACCACATTCAACGAATGTTTTTATCAATACAGCAGTTTCTTTTGTCACATGGAGGCATCCTGCAATTCTAAATCCTTTGAAAGGTTTAGTTTTGCTGTATTTTTCTCTTAAAGCCATTAAGACAGGCATTCTACTTTCAGCCCAGCGAATTTGCTTAAAGCCCTCTTCAGCAAGATTTAAGTCCCTAACTTTATAAACGCCTTTTAATTCATCCATTTAAAAATGTTCTCCATTTTTGTTTTTGATTTTATTTTAAAAGTTCTTTAAACATTGGAACATAGTCAAGTTTTTCCCAAGTGAATTCTGGTTCATTTCGCCCGAAATGTCCATATACAGCGGTTTTTCTGTAAATTGGGCGTTGGAGTTTTAATCTATTTATTATCCCTTTGGGAGAAAGATCAAGATTTTTCAAGATAAAGTCAGCAATTATATCGTCTGGGACTTTCCCAGTTCCTTTTGTATCAACATAAATTGCAACGGGGTCAGGAACTCCGATTGCATACGCAACCTGAATGAGACATTCATCTGCAAGTCCAGCTGCGACGATATTTTTTGCTATGTGTCGCATCTCATAAGCTGCGCTTCTGTCAACTTTTGTCGGGTCTTTGCCTGAGAAACAACCGCCACCGTGCGGAGCTCTTCCTCCGTATGTATCAACTATTATCTTTCTGCCTGTTAAGCCTGTGTCTCCGTGCGGACCTCCGATTACAAATGAACCAGTTGGGTTAATGTGATATTTTGTCTTTTTATCAAGATATTCTTCGGGTATAACTTCTTTAATCACAAATTCTTTCAAGTCCTGTGCAATATCTTTCGGTGTTAATTTCTTCCCTTTATATCTTTCGTCGTGTTGAACCGAAAAAACAATCGTGTCAACTCTGACAGGTTTTCCAGTGTTGTCATATTCAATTGTAACTTGGCATTTTCCATCTGGTCTGAGGTATGGCATAAAATCAGTTTTCTTTCTAACATAAGCAAGCCGTTTCATAAGTTTGTGTGCAAACATTATCGGCATTGGCATAAGCTCTGGGGTTTCTTTACAGGCATAACCAAACATCATCCCTTGATCACCTGCGCCACCTTTGTCAACCCCCTTTGCAATATCTGGAGATTGAGATTTTACTGTGACTATCACGCCACAAGACCGATAATCAAATTGATATTCTGATTTGTCGTAGCCGATGTCTTTTATAACTTGTCTTGCAAGCGTATCAAAATCAATTTTTGCTCTGACTTCTTCCGGGGCTTTAATTTCACCACCTATGACGACAAGTCCTGTCGTCACGAATACCTCACAAGCGACCCTTGACTCTGGATAATAGCTCAAGAAGGCATCAAGAACAGCATCTGAGATTTGGTCGCAGATTTTATCCGGATGTCCTTCGGCAACAGATTCAGAGGTGAATAGCTTTCCCATTTATCCTCCTGTTTTAGTTTAAGTTTTAGTTTTTCAGTAAAATTCAATTTCGGATGAATCGCCAATGTTAATTTTTTTATAATCGCCTTTAACAACAGCATCAGTTCCAACAATTGACGAATCAAGCAATGCATTGTAAATTTTTGCGCAATCCCCAATTATTGAATTTCGTATTATTGATGATGAAATTTCTGCTCCATCGGAAATCGTCGTATATGGACCGATGATTGAGTTTTCAATTTTACTTGTTGGAGAAATGTAAACGGGTGGAATAATTAACACATTTTCAAACTTGCCGAGCTTTGTCAATTTCATCCCATTTCTTTCAAGCAAGAATTTGTTTGTTTCAAGCAGTGTCTCTGGTTTTCCGCAATCATACCAGCCGTCAATTTCAAATACAGTTATCTTTTCTCCCTTATTGACCATCAATTGCAATGCGTCTGTAAGTTGATATTCGCCCTTTGTTTTGATATCGCTTTTTACAATTTCTTCAAGCGACTCTTTCAAAAGTTTTGGATTTTTTATAAGATAAATTCCTACAATTGCGAGATTGCTTTCGGGTTGAGATGGCTTCTCAACGAGTTTTTTTGCAAAATTATCTCCATCAAGGATCACAACCCCAAATCTTCGTGGGTCTTCAACCTGTTTAACTCCAATTGTTGTGAACTTACTTTTCAAAAATTTTGAAAGATCAAAATCAAAAATTGTATCGCCAAGAATTATCAAAATTTCATCTTCATTTTCAAACTCATCTCTTGCAGTGTAAATTGCATGCCCAAGCCCAAGTGGTTCTTCTTGATTTATGAAGTTAAAGTTAACATCTGGATAATTTGCCAACGCATAACTTTTTATTTTATCACCAAGATAACCGACGACCAAAGAGATATTTTTGATGGAATTTTCAACAAGTTTGTCAAGTATATGTCCAAGTATCGGTTTTCCTGCGACATTTAACAAAACTTTCGGTTGAGTATAAGTATGTGGTCGCAATCTCGTTCCTACACCTGCAACAGGTATAACTGCCTTCATTGTAAAGGACCCTTTTGTTTTATTTACCGCTTTAATATAAAAAATCAATTTGTGATTTTCAATTATTGCAAGCTCTTTTTGACGAAGTTGACAATTTCATCTATGTCATCAATTATTTTTACGAAGCTGATGGCGTTTTCTCTTAACTCGTATTTTAATTGTTTTGACATTGCTTCAAAAATTGGAGACCAGAACTTAACAGCGACAAATGGTTTCGGCTCAATCAAAGCTTTATTCATCAATTCCCACACAAGCGAAAATTCAACAAGCGTCCCAGTCCCACCTCGCAAAACAATATATGCATCACCTTTGCTTATTAAAATTTTCAATCGCTCAAATAAATCTTTTGCTTTAATTTCTTCATCAATCCATTTGTTCGGGACGCTTTGAAATGTCAAGACCGTTACGCCAATGGTTTTTGCGCCGGCTTCTTTTGCACCTCTTGCTGTTGCTTCCATTGTTCCACCATAGCCACCATTACAAATTGTGAAGCCAAGTTTTCCAAGTTCGTATCCAAGTTTTCGTGCAAATTCGTATTCTGGTTCTCCTTCAATCGGTTTTGAACTTCCGAAAATTGTTATGGTTTTTCCGCTCATATTTTTGATTTTTATTTTTTCAAAAGATAAATGAAAAATGGTGCACCAAAAAGAGCAGTGATTGAGCCAACGGGCAATTCTGCGGGATATAAAACGACTCTTGAAACTATATCTGCAATCATAAGAATTACAGCGCCTGTGAAAAACGAAGTCGGTATCAAAATTCTGTAATCAACACCAAAAATTTTGCGACATATATGCGGGACGACAAGCCCGACAAAGCCAATTATTCCAGTAATTGAAACAATTATCGCTGTTAAAATTGAAGCAATGAAATAAAAAATTTTTTTCGTTAACTCCGCATCAATCCCAAGCTGTGTTGCAATTTCTTCGCCAGTTGCAATTAAATTAAGCCGATATGAGTGGGCAAAAGAAAACAATGTTAAGATTAAAACAGAAACAGCAACGAGGATTGATTGCTTTAAATTTGCATTTGAGAGGTTCCCGAGCATCCAGAAAATGAAATTTTTTATTGATTCATTTGAAAGCGTTATGATGATTAAAATTAAAGCAGAGAAGAAAGCCCCAATCATTATCCCAGTTAAAAGCATTGTATTTATATCAAGAATTCCTTTCCTTTTTCCAAGCACATAAACAAGAATTGTTACAAGGATTGAACCAAGCATTGAAGATAGCGGGGTTGCGATTGAGAATGAACCAATTAACACAATTGAAACTACAGCGCCAAATGCAGAGCCACTTGAAATTCCAAGTATATACGGCTCTGCCAGAGGATTTCTTATCATTGCCTGTAAAATTGCGCCAGCAACTGCAAGCCCGCCACCTGCGAAAACAGCAGTTAAAGCTCTTGGGATGCGAATTTGAAAAATTATTGCTTTTTGAATTTCATCAACTTTTGATGTTAAGATGTTAAGCAAAATTTCAAAGTCAAATTTTAAACCTGATTCAGAGTTTCCAATTGAGATTGAGAAAAGAAAAACAAGAATAAGAAGTGGGAAAAGTGTGAGGATGTATAGAAGTAGTTTTGCTTTTTTCAATTTGCAAAATCAATTTAGTTTTCGGTTCCGAAAATTCTATCTCCAGCGTCTCCGAGTCCTGGGAGAATAAAACCTTTTTGATTTAATTGTCTATCAAGGACTGCAATGTAAATTTGGACATCGGGATGTTCATTTGTTAATTTGTTTATTCCTTCTGGTGCAGCGATTAAACTCACGACTTTAATTTTCTTTGCTCCCCTTTCTTTTAGATATGAAACAGCAGCGCATACACTCCCGCCGGTTGCAAGCATCGGGTCAAGTATTATGACGACGCTTTTGTCAAGGTTTTTTGGAAATTTAAAATAGTAATCAACGGGTTTTAATGTTTCTTCATCTCGGTATAAACCAATGTGCCCAACTCTTGCTTCTGGCAAAATTTCAAGAAATGCGTCAACCATTCCAAGCCCTGCTCTCAAAATTGGAACGAGAACGATCTCATCTTTTAACTCATGCCCTTCTGTCACTTCAAGAGGTGTTTCAACTTCTTTCGTTGTAGTTGCAAGGTCTTTGGTAACTTCAAATGCCATAAGCGAAGTTAATCTTTTTAAAATGCTTCTGAAAAGTGAACTTGGTGTATTCTTGTCCCGAAGATATGTTAAGTCCCTTTTGATAAGCGGATGATTGATTATAAGAAGATTGTTTCCCATCTGTGTTTGTGATTTTTATTTTAAATTAAAAATTTACATTTGAAAATGCAATTTTATCTCAATGAAGTTGAATGTTAAAACTGAATTAAGTATATTTCAAATGAAGTTCGCATTTTTAAGCACTTTAAAAACTAACCTTTGGAGGCACTATGAGAGAAGTTGTAATAGCAAGTGCATGTCGCACGCCAATTGGCTCATTCAACGGAGTGTTAAGTCCACTACCAGCACCTAAACTTGGGGCAATCGTAATTGAAGAAGCTCTTAAAAGAGCCAATGTTCCGAAAGAACTTGTTGATGAAGTTATAATGGGTTGTGTTTTAACAGCGGGAGTTGGTCAGGCGCCAGCCCGTCAAGCAGCGATTTTTGCAGGTCTGCCGACAAAGGTTGAATGTATGACGATTAACAAGGTCTGTGGCTCGGGTTTGAAAGCAGTTATGCTTGCAACGCAGGCAATTAAACTTGGTGATGCCGATATAATCGTTGCTGGTGGAATGGAGAGCATGTCAAATGCACCTTATCTTCTTGACAAAGCGAGAACTGGATACAGGATGGGTCATGCTCAAATTATTGATTCAATGATAAAAGATGGATTGTGGGATGTTTATAACGATTTTCATATGGGAAACGCAGGAGAATTATGTGCTAAGGAATGCGGAATTTCAAGAGAAGAGCAGGATGAGTTTGCTGTGTTAAGTTATAAAAGAGCACTTGAAGCAATTGAGAAAGGTTATTTCAAAGAAGAAATTGTCCCAGTTCCGGTGCCACAACCCAAAGGTGAGACAATTTTAGTTACGGAAGATGAAGAGCCGAAAAAAGTAATTTTTGAGAAAATTCCGAAGCTTAAACCTGCATTTGACCCCAATGGCACGATTACCCCGGCAAACGCATCAAAAATAAATGACGGCGCTTCCGCACTCGTTCTTATGTCAAAGGAAAAGGCTGAGGAACTCGGAATAAAGCCACTTGCAAGAATTGTCGCATATACTTCAGCTGCGAAAGACCCGGCATGGTTTACAACCGCACCTGTTGATGCGATTGAAAAAGTTTTGAGAAAGGCAAATATGAAAAAAGAAGATATTGATCTTTTTGAAGTGAATGAAGCATTTGCAGTTGTTGCGCTTGCGACATCAAAACTTGGTGGAATACCGATTGAAAAAATGAATATACACGGTGGAGCGGTCGCACTTGGACATCCAATTGGAGCAAGCGGTGCAAGGATCTTAACAACTCTTCTTTATGCTATGAAAAGGAAAGAAGCAAGGTTCGGACTCGCAGCAATATGCATCGGCGGTGGTGAAGCAAGTGCTGTTATAGTTGAAAGAATTTAACTTTAAAATTTATGACGAGAAGAAAAACAAGAAAAATACCTTTGACAAAGGAAGAAGCAATCGCAGAAGCGAAAAGATTTCTCAAGAACGCAAAGGAAATTTTGTCCCGAGCTGATGTAAAATATGGAAAAATTTACGAGGATACGAAAATTGTGCGTGAAGCTGCTGGAATTGCTTATCTTGCTGCACTTAAAGCAATAGATGGATATTTACTTGGCAAAGGAACTGAGCCGGAGAAACTTCCAATTTCAATTAATGAGTATTTCAAAGCGGTGTCAAAAATCCCAAGAAACGGGAAATTACTTGCTAATCTGCGCGTGGTTTATGAAAATCTTCACATCTTTGCGTATTATCGTGGTGGCGTGAGCGTGGATATGATAAAAGCTGGCATTAAGAGTGTTGAGGAGATAATAAAAATGCTTGAGTAAAAAATTAAAAACAAAAAATAGGGAGCACATAACTATGGAGATCAAAAAAGTTACAGTCGTTGGGGCAGGGACAATGGGAAGTGGAATTGCGCATGTTCTTTCACAGAATGGTTATCTTGTTAATTTGATTGATATTAACAAAAGCGTCCTTGAGAAAGCGATAAATGTCATAAGGCAAAATATGGATAGGCAGATTAAAAAGGGATTGATGACAGAGGAAGAGAAAGAGCAGGCGATCGCAAGAATTAACACTTTAACTTCGCTTGAAAGTGGCGCAAAAGATGCTGACTTTGTGATTGAAGCTGCAACTGAAAATGTGAAAATTAAAAAAGATATTTTCAAATCGCTTGATCTTGTCTGCAAGCCGGAGACAATTCTTGCAACGAACACATCTTCAATTTCAATTACAGAGATTGCATCTGCGACAAATCGCCCAGATAAAGTTATTGGAATGCATTTCTTTAATCCTGTTCCAGTAATGAAACTCGTTGAGATAATTCGCGGGCATGATACTTCTGATGAAACATTTAGGATAACGAAAGAGCTTGCTGAAAAACTTGGAAAAACAACTGTTGAAGTAAAAGATTATCCTGGTTTTGTTTCAAATCGCATTTTGATGCCAATGATAAATGAGGCGATATATTGTTTAATGGAAGGAGTTGCATCAGCGGAAGACATTGATACGGTTATGAAGCTTGGTATGAATCATCCGATGGGTCCGCTTGCTTTGGCTGATTTAATTGGGCTTGATGTGTGTCTTTCAATTATGAATGTTTTGTATGAAGGTTTTGGCGATCCCAAATATAGACCTTGTCCATTGCTGAAAAAAATGGTCGCAGCTGGATACCTTGGAAGAAAAACAGGAAAAGGTTTTTACGATTATACTCAACAACAAAATAACAAGGCAGGGCAATGAACTTTCAGTTTACAGAAGAACAATTAATGATTAAGGAGACCGCAAGAAAATTTGCGGTTGAAGAACTGGCGCCACGAGCGTCAGAAAGAGATGAAAAAGAAGAATTCCCACACGAAGAAATTAAAAAACTTGCTGAACTTGGATTTATGGGAATGATGGTTTCTGAAAATTATGGTGGTGCTGGGCTTGACACGATAAGCTATGTTCTTGCAATGGAAGAAATTTCAAAAGTTGACGCATCTGTTGGAGTTATAATGTCTGTAAATAATTCGCTTGTTTGTTGGCCAATTGAGACATATGGGACAGAGGAACAGAAATTAAAGTATTTACCGCGACTTGCCCGCGGTGAATTGCTTGGCGCTTTTTGTCTTTCAGAGCCAGAGGCTGGAAGCGATGCATCAAATCAGAGGACAACCGCAGTAAGAGATGGTGATTTTTATATTTTGAATGGGACGAAAAATTTTATCACGAATGGAGTGTATGCAAACATCTTGATTGTTTTTGCTCAAACCGACAGGGAAAAGGGTTCAAAAGGTATTTCTGCATTTATAGTTGAAAAAGATTTTCAAGGCGTAATCGTTACAAAAAAGGAGAAAAAACTCGGGATAAGAAGTTCAGACACGGCTCAAATTGTTTTTGAAGATTGTAAAGTTCCAGTTGTTAATCGGCTTGGTGAAGAAGGAATGGGATTTAAAATTGCGATGACGACTTTAAATGGTGGAAGGATTGGAATAGCAGCTCAGGCGCTTGGCATCGCACAGGCGTCGCTTGAAGCGTCAATAAAATATGCAAAGGAGAGAAAAACTTTCGGTAAGTTTCTGGCTGAGCATCAAGCAATTCAATTTAAAATTGCTGATATGGCGACGAAAATTGAAGCAGCCAGATTGTTAACTTTGCTTGCAGCGTGGAAAAAGGATCGTGGTGGAAAATATGTTAAGGAAGCGTCAATGGCAAAATTACTTGCTTCACAAGTTGCTGTTGAATGTGCCCTTGAAGCAGTTCAAATCCACGGTGGTTATGGGTATATTAAAGATTTTCCTGTAGAAAGATATCTTCGTGATTCTAAAATAACCGAGATATACGAGGGGACATCAGAGATTCAAAGGATAATCATAGCAAGGGAATTGCTTGAGATGAAAGTTTGATATGAACTCACCCCCGTCCTTACGGACACCTACTCTCTTTTTGATTAGAATAACTCACCCCCTAACCCCCTCTCTATGTGATAGAGAGGGGGAAAGGGGGTGAGTAAGAAAACTCACCCCCGTCCTTACGGACGCCCCCTCTCTACGAAGTAGAGAGGGGGGAGGGGGGTGAGTAGGACAACTC
>NZ_CZVW01000033.1 GCF_001536065.1 Candidatus Chryseopegocella kryptomonas | reverse complement strand
ACTCCAGCTATGAAATTTGCTAATAACCATTGCATAAAATCCGCCAGTTTTTAAGACCCTATAGCATTCTTTAAAAGATAGTTTCATCATCTTGAGATAGTTTTCTACAATTTGTGATTTGGTTTCACGCCTTGATTTTTTCAATAGGTTAATCAAATCTTTAGATGATTTAGGCAGATCAACTTTATAGTCCTCAAATTTTTTGAAGTATTTATCAGTTGAACCAATTTCTAAATCATCATCAAAACCTAAAATAATTATTGAAGCTTTGTTGTTACCAATGTAATCTAGTGCATCAAAATAGGGAGGAGAGGTTAAAATACCATCAATAGAATTAGATTTTAAGAAGTTCATTTCTGTGCAATCCCCTTTAATTATGTTAACTTTACCCTCACTTAAGTTAATGTTTAATCTTTCAGCTAGTTTTAGAGTGCCATACAAGGTTAGATATCTGTCTTCCAAGTAAGTTAGAAAAGATGAAATAAAGTTATTGGATTGTTTTTTCTCAGAGAACTCAACGATTTTTTGGCTTAACAGGACAGTAAAAAATTTCCTTATCGCTTCGTCTTGAACTTTTTCAATTCTTTTTTTCAGAGAAATTATGTTATCCAAATGTGGTAAAATATTGGCAAGGGTTTTAGCGCCTTGAAGATTTGTGTATAATTTTTCTCTTATTACTTTTACTTCGGAATCAGTTTTGCTTGAGAATAAACCAAATTCGTCACAGTTTATGCCTGAGAATAGATTTATAACCTCTGTTCTTAGTTTTTTAAGGTCATAGTTTAGATTACACTTCGCTTCCGAGATAATTTTTCCTATTTCTAAAATTTCAATTCCTATTGCGTTTATTCCCATAGTTGGAGCATCTAAATAAATGAACCAGATCCAACGAATGGATCAAGTATGGTGTCTCCTCTTTTAACTTTTAAAAGGTTTATTAAAGCCCTTGAAATTCTTGGGTCACCTTTACCTTTATATTTGTGTAAATAGTGTAAAAATGGCTTCCTTAAATCTGTGGAAGCCCAATCTATAAAATCGCCTATATGCTTCTTACCTAATCCAAAATGAGGCGCCCGAAAATAACCTTTTCTTAAATGTTCACTCATTTCGTCTAATCCTTTATCTATTCCCTTTTCTAACTCGCCGAAATATTCATTCCAGCTTTTTTTGTTTTTTGGCGTAATTGCTATATCGGGCAGTTTTTTTATATCAGTAATATATTCAAACAGTGATTGTATAGGAAAGACCCTGACAACGGTTAATTCTTCACTACTTGCTTCAACTTTGATGAGACCTTCGTAATTTTTATGGGTGTTATTTAGGTTATTTATTATACCTTCAGAGATAAGATAAATTTCTCTAAAAAATGCTGGCTTTAAAATTAAATTTTCAATATTCACAAAAGGAACTTTAGCTAAATAGCCCTGAATCTCTCCAAGGTATAAATTTCTAGTGATTATGTGAATTACCCTATCATCCATTTTATTAAAGGGGTGTTCTTTAAAGAGAGCTGGAATAGTTTTCACCGGTTGAACATCCGCTTCTAAAATTGAGGATATTTCGTATTTGGAAAAGTGAGCTTCATCTGGATTTCGCAGGTCAAATTTCAACTTAGCTAAAACTATAATTTCCTTCATTTCTCCTCTATGTTTTCTATTTTAAAAAGCTCACAAGGTCTTATCTTAAATTGTAATTTGGTTGGATCTGGAGTTCCACCTTTTCGTTGCATGGTTATTTTACCTATGTATAAATTACCATTAGGTGAAATCTTTACTTCTCCTTGACCAAAGAAATTCATCGCCGTATTTATGTCTTTTAATATCCAAGTGGTAGTATCACTATGTTTATTGTATCTTGTGACCAACATCCAATCCGCGGAAAAACCACCTCTGCCTTTTAAAATGTCACTTACAACAAGGATTTTATTCCTATTAAAAAATGATATAATTTTTTGTGCTATCTCATCTTTGAGCTCATCTAAGAATATTCTCCGCATATCTCTTAATTTTTTAGTTCTCAACATTTCAACATGATCGTTAGGATTTACTTCGCCTGTGAACAGTTTTAAAGCTATTCCAATTTCATCATCAAAATTCCACATTTCTTTATAAGAATCTACTGATCTTTTATCCACCTGATTATAATTGGCATCTGAATTTGCTTTTTTCAATGATAAATTTTCAATTTTTAGGACCTTGCCTATAAAAATAATTAGTTTGATTTGAACTTGCACATCGGTTTTCTTAAACCGCATTAATTCTTCATATTCTTCTTCGCTAAATCCAAATTTAATAATTTCGCTTCTTTTTATTCTTGTGGGAATTTGAATAGCTTTTACCTGATCTATTCTATTTATATCGTAACCCATTATCTGTAACCAGAGTTTTGCTTCTTTATCTTTTTCCCAATTGTTAAACTTGCTACAAATTATTTTTTCGTTGGCAAATCCTCCTTTAGCAGTTTGCGAACCTAGCACAAACTTATTCATTTTTTAACAAAACCTCTATAAAATTTAAATTTTCCTCAAAGAGAATATCTCTCTGATTCAATCAGATAGTCAGCTATTCTTCTTCTCATTGCGATTGTGTTAACGGGAGTGTGTTTTATTAATCTGCGCAACGCTGTCAAATAAGTTCTCAACATATCACCTTCTGCAATTGCAGAAAGAAGTTCCTTTGCATACGTTTCAACCCGAATTACAGCATCATTAACGAATGTTTTTACGATGTCAATGTAAATGTCTGTGTTATTTTTCCCACCACGCATGAGCATCTTTTCAACTCTTAATATAGCGCTTTCCATCGCATAAATTTCCATAATTATGTCGCTTATCCTTCCGATTATTTCTTCTTCATCTTCAAGTTTTGTCATATATTTCTGAACCGCAAGCCCTGCTACGAAAAGACCTGCTTTCTTTGCTGACTTCAGGAGTTTTTTCTCCTCTGCGAAAACACCCGTTGTCTCTTCCTCAGGTGCGCCAAATCCCATTATCTCATCAGTTAACTTCTGTGCTGCTGGAATTAAAGGAAGTTCACCCTTCATCGCACGCCTCAACAGCATCCCTGTTATGACAAGACGATTTATCTCATTTGTCCCTTCAAAAATTCTGTTTATCCTTGAATCTCTATACGCTCTTGCAACTGGATATTCTTCTATATAACCATAACCACCAAAAATTTGAACTCCTTCATCAACAACATAATCAAGTATTTCAGATGCGTAAACTTTTATGATTGAGCATTCAACAGCATATTCTTCAATCCCCTTTAACATTTTCTCGCTCGCATCTGGACTTGATTTATCAATTCCCAAAAGTATTCCATCAATTAATCCAGCGGTTCTGTAAACCATGCTTTCACCGACGAAGGTTCTTATAGCCATTTCTCCAATTTTATGCTTGATTAAACCGAAGTCAGAAATTGGTCGCCCAAATTGTTTCCTTTGCTTTGCATATTTAACAGATTCGGTTATGACTGCTTTTGCACCACCTATGACACCAGCGCCAAGTTTAAATCTTCCGATGTTCAAAATGTTAAACGCAATTTTATGTCCTTTTCCAATTTCTCCGAGGACATTTTCAATCGGGACTTTTACATTGTCAAGATTTAAAGCACGAGTTGAAGAACCTTTAATTCCCATCTTCTTTTCCTCTCTTCCCAAAGAAATTCCTTCAAATCCTTTTTCAAGTATAAAGCCGGTGAAATGCTCGCCGTTTATCTTCGCAAATGTAATGTAAACATCTGCAATCCCGGCGTTTGTTATGAAAATTTTGTTTCCATTGAGAATGTAATGCTTTCCGTCAGGGCTTAATGTTGCGGTTGTTCTTATTGAAAGCGCATCTGAACCAGCGTTCGGCTCTGTGAGAGCGTAAGATGAAATTAATTCACCCGTTGCAAACTTTGGAAGATATTTCTTTTTTTGTTCTTCTGTTCCAAAATAAACTATTGGAAGAGTTCCAATTCCAGTGTGAGCTCCGTGTGTGACAGCAAATGAACTTGCTCTTCCGAGACCTTCTGCAACAAGCATTGAGCTTGTTTTGTCAAGCCCAAGCCCACCGTATTCTTCCGGAATATCAACAGCGAGCAAACCTATCTCCCCCGCCTTTCGCATCAGTGAAAGCGTGACTTCCCAGTTTTGTTCCTCAATTTCCTCAATTTTCGGCATAACCTCTTTCTCAACAAAATCATTTGTGGTTTGAGCGATCATTTGATGTTGTTCTGTGAAATCTTCGGGTGTGAAGATGTTTTCTGGTGTGGTTTCCTGAATGAGGAAACTTCCACCCTTGATGTAAGTTTCTGCTACCGCCATTTTAGCACCTTTGATTTTGTTGTGAAGTTTTAAAAGTTCAAATAAAAGTTTCTTCATTAGTTAGTTTAACCATTTTTGATTTTAAATTCAAACTTGTGTTTGCGACAAGATGCTTTGCACATAAAATTTAAAAATTTTATGCGTTGCGTAAAAAATTCTATTTGCTGGATGAGAAAAGGAAGGTTGAATGATATTGGTTTAATTTAAAACGAAAACGGGCGGGATTAAATCCCGCCCGAATTTTTTACTTCATCAAAATCATCTTTTTGATTTCAACATACTTGCCCGCTTCAAGCTTGTAGAAGTAAACTCCGCTTGGCAAACCAGACGCATCAAACTTAACATTGTATCTTCCAGCTTCCTGCTCACCATTTACAAGCGTTGCAACTTCTTGACCAAGGATGTTGTAAACAATAAGTTTAACATTTGATTTAACGGGCAAATCGTAAGTTATCGTCGTCGCAGGGTTAAATGGATTTGGATAGTTCTGATACAATGCAAAATTCGTGGGTATGCCAACAGCTTCGTCTTTTTCAACTTTTGTAAAACTGCCAAGAACCTGCCCTGTGATTGGATCAATCAAAACAAATAAGTTTTTCTCTTTTCTTGTGCTTGGTTCAATTCCATTGTAAATTCCAACTGCGTAAATTCTTGTCGTGTCAAACGGTTCTACTCCCTGACCATATAGGTATCCACCAGTTATATATTGATACAATGAACGAAAAGCAGAGCCACCATTTCTTTCAGCAATTGCAGATATTGAATCACTGTCAAGATAATTTAACAAGCTTATCGTTGTGTTGAAATTAAATGGTAAAAGCCATGTTGTATCAACTTGGGCTACGCCCAAGAACAAGAAGACGCTAAATTTCCCTTTCGTCGGGCTATTGTAACCATAGTTCCAGATATAGCATTTCCCGTCAAAAACTGAATCTTCAATTCCAAATGCATATTTCAACTGAGCATCGCTTGCATAATTTTTTGCCGTTAAATCAACATCGTTGAATTTCTCTTTTGCGGTGACAGGTTTAAACGAAATTACAAATTTTCTCACAACACGACCGTTTGATGGATCAATGTAGAATAAAAGCGAACCAAGCGGGTTGAATGAAGTATCGCTCTTGTAATAGCTAACTCTCCAGTATGGATTAACTGTATCTGGTTGCATTTGTTCGCCGAGGTAATTACGAAGTTCATAAAAGATACTTGTGATTGTATTCGGTTCATTTCTGAATTGATAACCACCATTTGCTTCTGCGCTGTCAAAGACAACATCGCTATCAACAAATGTATTTGGAAGGTCAACGGTTGCGCCATCTTCTATCGGTGATGGCATCGTATCAAGTCCCGCTTCAAATATACTTGTATAAACACTAAACCATCCTTTCGTTGGAGAATAGAAATAAAATTGTGCATAGTAAACTTTCCCATCAAGCGAATCTGAAAACTCAAGTGCCCCTTCAAATGTTTGAACAGCTCTTAATTTCGCATCGCTTGCATAATTCTGCGCTAATGATTTTACCTCCGGAAGTTTTTCATTGATTGTAAAAGGTCTAATTTGAAATGCACCGCTTACATTAAGCCCGGAGACATTGCTGTTATTTACAGTTATTGGGTCAGGCGTGCCATCGCCGTTTGCATCATAGAAAAGAATTAGATCTCCCATCATTGGGTCAAGGATTCCATCTCTTTGAGTATCAAATCCAGCAAAAAGATAATATGTCCCGTTTCTCACAAATCTTATGGTGAAGCTGAAATCACTTCCAACATTTGCAGCATACTTGACAATTGCATTTGGCTCGGTAAGTGGGTTTTTATCAAGGAGAACAACCACACCTAAATTTGGATCAACGCTTGCAATTTTCATCGGTTTCATCTGTAAGTTCAAGCTAGAAAAGATTTTCTTCAAATTATCTACATTCTTCTTTGAAAATTTTGAATCATTAAAGTCAAGAGCCGAAAACATTTCTTTTGGGTTTTGAATCTTTAAGTTTAAATTAGAAATATCAGGAATGTTAATTTTTTGAGATGGCAAAGTTAAAGTTCCACTCACAGACCATCGTTCAACACCAGAGGCAGTTGTGAAGTTGAGAACGAAAAATTTTTCAAGTCGTGCCCCAAGTTGTGAATACGCATCTGTCAGGACAAAGCAGTAATCCGTGTTGGGTTTTAAGATGAGATAAAATGTGATTGATTTAAGGTCAGAGCTTAATTGAAAGAATGGTGGAGATGGTATGATTGAATCTTTAGGTTCAGTAAACAAAAATCTCAAAAAGTAAGGTGGTTCATATGAGAGAAACTTTGTCGTGTCAAGTGGTTGTGTGAAGTTAAGTGTTATCTGGACGGGAGTAAGACCTGTTGTTGAAATTGAACCACCATCGGGTGGGGTTGAACTTGATACATAAAAAACTTTGTGCCGATAAGGGCAAATTTAAAAGAAAAAGCAAAAGCAAGAGAAAATTTAGCCGACGCATGATGACCACCTTGTTTTTGTTTTAAATTCACTTTAAATATAAATTTCCCCAAACCAAATTCAAAGTGATATATGTCACATCTATTCAATCACGCCAACCTTCAAGTTTCCTGCAACGAACACTTTATCAACATGATTTTCGCCGAAAAAATATGGAATCATTTTATAATCGCTGACATTGAAAACGACAATATCTGCTCTTTTCCCCAGCTCAATGCTTCCACAAATATCCGAAATTCCAAGTGCAGAAGCGGAATTTAGAGTTCCTGCAGTTATTGCTTCTTCAATTGTCATTCTCATCTGTGTGCATGCAATTGTCATCATAAGTTGCATATTTAAACTCATACATGAGCCAGGGTTAAAATCTGTTGCGATTGCGACTGGAACACCTGAATCAATTAATTTTCTCGCTGGTGGGTATTGATAGTTAAGGAAAAATGAGACGCCGGGGAGAAGAACTGCTATGGAATTTGATTTGGATAAAATTTCAATGTCTTCATCAGAAATGTTTTCAAGATGATCAATAGAGATCGCTCCAACTTTTAAGCCAACTTTAACTCCACCATAGTTTGAAAATTGTTCGGCGTGGATCTTGGGCAAAAGTCCAAATTTCTTTCCCGTGTTCAATATCTTTTCTGAATCTTCTGGTGTAAAATATCCATCTTCACAGAAAACATCGCAAAATTTCGCAAGTTTTCGCTTTGAGACCTCGGGTATGACTTTATCAGTTATTAACTTAACATAGTCATTTTTTCTCTCTTTGAATTCCTGCGGTATTGCGTGCGCCCCGAGAAATGTTCCTATCGTGTGAATTGGGTTATCGTTTAAATTATTTGCAACTTCAAGAATTTTAATTTCATCTTCAAAATTTAAGCCATATCCACTTTTAATTTCAATTGTTGTAGTTCCGTTTGCAAGCGCTTTAAATGCATATTTTTGTGAAATTTTGAAAAGTTCTTCTTTCGTTGCTTTTCTTGTTTTCTCAACTGTGCTTAAAATTCCACCCCCCATCTGTGCGATTTGCTGATATGTAAAACCTTTTATTCTCAGATCAAACTCATTTTCTCTTGTCCCCGCAAAAACAAGGTGGGTGTGTGAATCAACGAACCCTGGCATCACGACTTTCCCGGATACATCAATTATTTTAACTTCGTCATAAAGTTTGAAATTGAATTCACTTGCTTTTCCAACCCACTCAATTTTTCCATCTTTCACAAGGACGCTTCCATTTTCAATGACAAAAATTTCTCCCTGCTTTTTACCTCTTTTAAATTTTTCCCCTAATGATGCAACGGTTACGAGTTGGCTTGCGTTGTGAATTAAAAACATAAATTATCGTCTCGCAAGTTTATCCTTCTTTCTTCAATCGCTCAATTTCTTTGTTAACTTCTTCAAGCTCTTCTTCAAGTTGTTTCTTATAATCTTCAAGCATTTCAATGTATTCTTCTTTCGTTATGTAGGGTCTGAACCCTGACCAGAAAGCTTCAATAGGGGGAAATCCAAAGCCAAACCAGAAACCTCCAAATCTTCTGCCAAAGCCCCTGTGCCTGTGCCACCACATAACTTTTCATAAGTTTTTGTTTTAAAATAAACTTCTTAACGCTGATTCAATGTCCTCATACTGAAACTTAAATCCTGCTTCTGTTAATCTCTTCGGTTGAACCTTTTGACTTGATATCAAAGCAATTTCCGTAAGTTCTTTTCCGAATAAAATTTTAAGTGCGAACTTTGGGACTGTGAAAATTGCAGGTCGTTTTAAAACTTTTGCAAATGTCCTTGTGAATTCCTCATTTGTCACGGGATTTGGTGAAACTACATTGTAAACTCCACGGACACCATCATTTTCAATTGCGAATTTAACAACTTTTGCAAGGTCATCAATGTGAACCCAGGACATCCACGCTTTCCCGTTGGAAATTTTCCCACCAAGACCAAGTTTAAATAGTGGAGTTAACCTTGCGAGGAATCCACCTCCTTTCCCAAGCACTATGCCAATTCTCAAAATCACAACCCTTGCTCCCGTGTCTTCAACTTTTCTCGCTTCATTTTCCCAATCAATGCACAACTTCGCAAGAAAATCATCTCCAGGGTTTGAGTCCTCATCAAGAACATCATCGCGCTTGCTTCCGTAAATTCCGGTTGCAGACGCAGAGATGAAAACTTTTCCATTTGAATCAACTTTTGAAAATGCCTCCGCTATTTTTCTCGTTGAATCAATCCTTGAACTTCGCAAGCGTTCTTTTACTTTCTGCGTCCACCTTTGGGATATGGTTTCACCCAAAAAATTTATCACAACATCGGACTTTTGAATTACATCCGTTGGAAAATTTTCAGTTTGCGGATTCCATCCGAAAATTTCAAATTTTTTGAATTTATCCGAAATTTTTTCTGGATTTCTCGTTGAAATTAAAATTTTATATCCATCGTTGTGAAGAAGTTCAGCGACATAACTCCCGAGAAATCCAGTTCCACCTGCAATTGCGATTGTTTTAGCCATTTTCAAAATGTTATTTTTTCTTTTAAAAAGTCAAGAACTTCGCTTTTGTGAATTCTTTCTTGTTTCATCGTGTCTCTGTCTCTTACTGTGACAGTGCCATCTTGAAGAGTTTGAGAGTCAACAGTGAAGCAGAAGGGAGTTCCAATCTCATCCTGTCTTCTGTATCTTCTTCCGATTGAACCGCTGTCGTCGTAAAAAACTTTGAAATGGGGTTTCAATGACTTGTAAATTTCCCACGCAATTTGTGGCATATTTTCTCTATTGACAAGCGGGAGAACCGCTGCTTTTATTGGAGCAAGGAATGGATGAAGACGAAGGACGGTTCTTATTTCCTTTCCTGTATCTTCTTCATCATAGGCATTTACAAGAACCGCAAGCAATGTCCGATCACACCCAGCTGATGTTTCAATTATGTAAGGGATATATTTTTGTCCGATTTCATCATCAAAATAGCTCAAATCTTTCCCTGAATATTGTTGATGTCTTGACAGGTCATAATCTGTTCTGTTGTGAATTCCTTCAAGCTCCTGCCATCCGAATGGAAATTCAAATTGAATATCGTAGGCAGCGGATGCGTAGTGCGCAAGTTCATCTGGACCATGCTGATGAAAGCGAAGTTTTTCCGGCTTTATTCCGATTCTCAAATACCATTTAAATCTTTCCTCACGCCACTTTTCAAACCATTCCATATCTGTCCCGGGACGAACGAAATACTGCATCTCCATCTGTTCAAACTCTCTTGTTCTGAAAATGAAATTCCCCGGGGTTATTTCATTTCTAAATGCTTTTCCAATTTGAGCGATTCCAAATGGGATTTTTCTTCGCATTGAGACATAGACATTTTCAAAATTCACATAAATTCCCTGCGCAGTTTCGGGGCGAAGATAAACAACATGTGCCTCATCTTCAACCGGACCCATAAAAGTTTTGAACATAAGATTAAATTTTCTCGGCTCTGTTAATTCTCCACCGCATTCGGGACATTTTTTCAATTTCAAATTTTCCTCTGGGATTTGATCGGCTCTGAAACGAAGTTTGCAAGATTTACAATCAACCAGCGGGTCGGTAAAGTTCTCCACATGTCCGGATGCTTCCCAAACTTTCGGATGCATTAAAATTGCTGCATCAAGACCTTCAATATCGTCTCTTTCATAAACCATCGCTCTCCACCACGCCTGCTTTATGTTGTTTTTAAGTTCCACTCCCAGAGGTCCATAGTCCCAGCAAGCATTTATACCGCCGTAAATTTCGCTTGATTGAAAGATAAAACCCCTTCTTTTGCAAAGCGAGACAATTTTATCCATAAGTTGCTGTTGATTTGATGTTGCGGTATTTTTCTTTGTCATGTGTTTTTGATTTTGTTTTTCTAAATTTTAAAATCGCAAGGCAAGTTTTCATTTATTTGATAAAAATTTAATCTTTTGCGCAAAAATTTCAAAGTTTCTGGCAAAATTTCTAAATTATGGAAAAACGCAAACGAGAAGTTGAACTTATGATTGAACTTGCAAAGTCAATAGTTTCAAAATCTCTCAAAAAAGGAGCCGATGAATGCGATGTTTTCATTTCAATAGATGAGGAATTTTCCGCAACCGTCAAAGATGGAGAAGTTGAATCCTTAAAACAAGCAGTGACGCACGGTTTAGGGATAAGAGTTTTCAAAAATAAAAAAATTGGTTTTGCTTATACAACTGATTTTTCAAACTTTGCGATTGAAAAGGCAATTGAAGAGGCAATTTTAATTGCCAATAACTCAACACCTGAAGAAGATAACATTTTACCACAGGTTGAGGGCAAGCGACAAAATGATGTTAAAATTTTTGACCCGAATGTAAATTCAATAAGTGTTGATGAAAAGATAAAAATTGCGTTTGAGATTGAAAAATTTGCGAAATCTTATGACACAAGGATCGGGGTTGAATCAACTGGATTTGGAAATTTAATTCAAAGGCGAATTATCGCAAATTCAAATGACTTTGCGGGCGAATATGAAGGAACTTTGTTTGAAATTTATTGCTCGGTAATTGCAACGGAAAATTCACAAAGTCAAACCGCATTTTATAACTCTGTTAATAGATTTTATGATAATCTTGAACCTCCGGAGATCGTGGCTCAAAGAGCAAGCGTAAGGGCTTTACAACTTCTTAATCCAAAGAAAATTAAAACAGGAAGGTATCCGGTTGTTTTTGACCCGATGAGCGCAGCAGTAATTTTATCTTACATTTCTCAGGCGGTTAATGGAAAAAATGCGTATAGGAAAATGAGTTTTCTTTCTGATAAAATGAATGAAAAAATTGGGAGCGAAATTTTAACTGTTTTTGACGATGGTTGTATGGATTTTGGGATTGGTTCAAAGCCGTTTGATGATGAAGGGATTGAAACAAAGAAAAAAGTAATAATTGAAAATGGATTTTTAAAGATGTTTTTGCTTGATTCAATCACTGCGAAAAAATTCGGTCAATCTCCGACTGGAAATGCTTACAGAAGATATAACACAATTCCTTCGCCATCGCCGTTGAATTTTTACATCAAGCCCGGTGATAAAACCGCTGAAGAAATTATTAAAGAAATTAACGAAGGGTTACTCGTCACAAAACTTATCGGATTTGGAGTTGACATTGTATCAGGTAATTTTTCAAAAGGTGCGAGCGGTTTATGGATAAAAAATGGTGAATTTGCTTTCGCAGTTGATAAAATAACAATAGCAGACAATCTTCAAAACATACTTGAAAACATAGTTTTAATCGGCAATGATTTAATTTTCTTCGGAAACATTGCATCTCCAACTATTCTGGTTTCCGAGATGACAGTTGCATCGGATTAAAAACAAAATCACGCTCTGGAAGATGTCAGAAAAATATATAGAAAATCTCGGGCTTGATGCGTCAATTTATGTTCAGCAGAGAAATGAAGGTTTGAAGGAGATAAATTCAATAAAGGAAAAAGCAAAAGGTATTTCTGAAAAAGATGTTGAGTATGTTGAGAGAAATTTTTGGAGAAAACTTTCACAACTTAAAGGCAAGTTTAATTTCAAGCGAGATTTGCTCGCACTTTATAAATTTATGAAAGACCCGAAAGTATCGTTTATTAAAAAATCGCTTGCTGTGTTTGCGCTTGCTTATTTTATCCTTCCGCTTGATTCAATTCCAGATATATCTCCAATAGTTGGTTTTCTTGATGATATAGGTATAGTTGCGATGGTTGTACGATATTTAAGCAAGGAACTTGAGCGATATTACGATTGATTAGAATAACTCACCCCCGCTCTAACGAGCACCCCCTCTCTATGTGATAGAGAGGGGGAAAGGGGGTGAGTAAGGGTGAGTTAATACTTGACTTTTCTTT
>NZ_CZVW01000032.1 GCF_001536065.1 Candidatus Chryseopegocella kryptomonas | reverse complement strand
AGCAACGACAACAGGTTTCCCGGAATCTATAAGTTGTAGAGTGAGGAAAAGATCTCGTTCAAGGTTAACCGCATCAACAATGTTTAAAACAACATCTGCATCAACAATTATATTTTTTGCAATTCTTTCTTCGTCATTAAAAGAAGAAAGCCCATAAATCCCAGGCGTATCATAAACGATGAAATCTTTATATCTTCCCTTCAAAATCTCAACAGTTGTCCCCGGATAATTTGACACCTCTACATATAAACCCGTTAAATAGTTAAAGAAAATTGATTTCCCAACATTCGGATTTCCAGCGAGGACAAGTTTTTTGAATTTTTTCTCCGTTTTTGTATCAACTACTTGATGTGTATGCATTTATAAGTTTCAAATTTTTTTGACAAGTATTTTCTTTGCTATTTCACTTCCGACTGCTATTTCTTGATGTCGTTTTGTAATTATAATTGTTCCACCGGGCAATCTATGGGAGCATCTAACTTTTGAACCTTCCGTCACGCCAAGACGAACAAATTGCGTTTTCAAATTTCCCAATGGCAACTCACATATTTCAAGTTCCATACCTGGTTCGGCATCTATCAATCGCATAATCTCATTATCTATTTCTCTTTTTCTGCGCATTTTGCACAAAGACCAAAAATTTGATGAGTATGCCTTATCGGTTTAAATTTGTATTTCTTGCAAATCTCATCTTGAATTCTTTCAATTTCTTCACTTGTAAATTCAATTATCGTCCCACAATTAACGCAAATTAAATGGTCGTGATGCGATCTTCCCAACGCTCTCTCATATATGAAGACATTCCCGACTTTATGTCTTGATACAACGCCAAGTTCAAACAGTAGTTCAAGCGTGTTATAAACTGTCGCTCTTGAAACTTTTTTCCCTTCACTTTTCATCTTAACAAACAAATCCTCTGCTCCAAAATGCCCTTCCATTCCAAGAATCGCTTCCAAAACTTCATATCTTTGCTCGGTTGCTCGTAAATTTCCTCGCCTTAAATAACTTGTGAAATCTCTTTTTGCTTTTTCAATTAATTTTGCGCTCGCCATATCTTCAAGCAATTTAAATTTAATCTAAATAAAGTTAAAACATTTTCGGCTAAAAAGCAAATTCAAGCATCGTAAAACTTGAACTTGTCAAATCAACTTCATATTTTTATTTCACAAAAACAAAAGCGGAAGCTATGATGACAGATTTTATAGTCGTTTTCATAACAACTCCAAATGTAATTGAGGCAAGAAAAATATCAAAAACGCTCGTTGAAGAAAAACTCGCTGCGTGCTGTAACATAATTGAGCGAGTTAACTCAATTTATTTCTGGCAAGGTAAAATTGAAGATGATTTTGAATCCTTGATCATCATTAAAACGAAAAAAGATGTCTTCCCAGAACTTGTTAAGCGTGTTAAAGAACTTCACAAATACACAGTTCCCGAAATAATCGCTTTGCCTATAATTGAAGGTTCGGATTCATACTTGAATTGGGTTAACGAAACAGTTAAGCAAGTTGAAAAGTGAATTATGAGGACAGCTGGCAATCTTTTATTTAAAATTTACATCGCTTCCGTTTACGCATTTTTATATCTGCCGATTTTTGTTTTGATAATTCTTTCGTTCAACAAATCAAGATGGACGACAATTTGGGAAGGATTTTCTTTACAATGGTATGGAAAGCTTATAACGAACAAAATTCTTCTAAACTCATTGAAAAATAGTTTGATTATTGCTTTCCTTGCAACATTTATCTCAACAGTTTTTGGAACGATTGGGGCGATGGCTTTGAGAAAACTTGATTTTAAACTTAAAGAAAGCTTCAAGCTCATTGTATATTTGCCAATTATAATTCCTGAAATTGTGCTTGCTGGTTCATTGTTAAGTTTTTTTGGTTTCGTCAAGATAACGCTTGGCTTCACAACTGTGATAATCGCACATGTGGTATTTAGCATCTCTTATGTTATTTTGATTGTGCTTGCAAGATTACAAAACATTGAGAGAGAAATTGAGGAATCGGCACTTGATCTTGGGGCTAATGAATTTGAGGTTTTCAAAAGAATAACTTTGCCTTTACTTTCACCAGCGATAATTTCGGCATCTTTGATCGTCTTCACGCTTTCAATTGATGACTATCTCATCACATCTTTTGTCTCTGGAGTTGCATCAACCACTCTTCCACTTCAAATTTATTCAATGCTTAAAACAAGCGTTACACCAGAGATAAACGCAATTTCAACAATTATGCTTCTTACAACGACGACAGCCATAATTTTATCACAAAAATTATTGATGACGAAATGAGAAAGAAACTGTTAATTTTATTTCTCGCATCTCTTCTTATCTCCTGCGCTGGAAACAAGAACAAAGTCAATGTTTACATCTGGTCTGATTATCTATCGCCAGATGTGATTGAGAAATTTGAGAGGGAAACAGGTATAAGTGTAAATCTTGACACATACGATTCAAACGAAGCATTGCTTGAGAAATTGCAAACGGGCGTAAGCAAATATGATGTCGTTGTTCCATCTGATTATATGGTTCAAATTTTAACAAAACAGAATTTGCTTCAAAAAATTGACAAGCAAAAGATTCCAAATTTAAGATACATCAACAAAAAATTTTTAAATCAAGAGTTTGATCCAGAAAATAATTTTTCCGTCCCATTTTTCTGGGGGACAACTGGCTTTGCGTATAGAAAAGATAAACTTGGTGAAGTTCCAAATTCATGGCAAACTTTATTTGACGAAAAATATGCTGGAAAAATTTTGATGCTTGATGATATGAGGGAATGCTTTGCGGTTGCTTTGAAATTGCTCGGTCATTCAATAAATGAAACCGATACAACTGTTTTATTGAAAGCAAAAGACCTCTTAATGAAGCAGAAAAAACTTGTCAAGCAATACAACAGCTCGGGATTTGATCAGGCAATTTTATCTGGCGATGTTTGGATAGCGCATGGATGGAGCGGACAACTTGTGAAAATTTCAGAGACAGACACAAATATAGTTTATGTCCTACCGAAAGAAGGTGGAACTTTATGGATTGATAATCTTGCAATCCCAAAATCAGCTGAAAATGTTGAGAATGCACACAAATTTATAAACTTTCTTCTCAAGCCCGAAATAAGTGCACGTGTGAGCGAATTTTCTGGATATGCGACGGTAAATGATTCAGCGAAAAAATTCATCAACCCACAATATCTCACGCCTCAAAGATACCCTGACGATGAAACGCTTAAAAATTTTGAACTAATGAAAGATCTTGGAAAAGTGACAAGGTTGCTTGATAGATTTTGGACAGAGATAAAATCGCAGTGAAACCCGTAATTTTTAAATTTTGACAAAAGTCAATTTTTAGTTCGCTTTTTATTTTTAAATTTTTGGTGCAAACTTTAAAAACAAAACAAGGAGAACCTCAATGGCTTACATCATTGCCGAACCCTGCGTCGGTGTCTGCGACACCGCTTGCGTCCAGGTCTGTCCCGTTAACTGCATTTATGGTCCAGAAGGTTATGATGTGACTAATGAGGAGCATCTCAAAGAGATGCGTGAGAAGAAAATGCAACTTTACATTCATCCGCAAGAATGCATTGATTGTGGTGCTTGCCAGCCGGAATGCCCTGTTGAAGCAATCTTCCCAGAAGCAGAGGTGCCGGAGAAATGGCAACAATATATCAGGATTAACTACGCAAGATTTGGGCTGTAATTTTTCTAACCCCGACCAAAAAAGGTCGGGGTTTTTTGATTTAAAATAAAGTAAAGACAACAATGAAAACATACAAAGAGGCAGGCGTTGATGTTGAACTTGCAGATAAACTTGTTGATAAAATCAAACATTTAGCGAAGAAAACATTTAACCAGCGAGTTTTAGCCGATATAGGTCTTTTTGGTGCTTTTTACGATATAAAATTTGAAGAATACAAGCATCCTGTCATTGTTTCAAGTGTTGATGGTGTTGGAACGAAATTAAAAATCGCATTTCTTGTCAACAAACACGACACAATTGGACAAGACCTCGTAAATCACTGCGTAAATGATATTCTCGTTTGTGGTGCTAAACCTTTATTTTTCCTTGATTATTTCGCAACAGGGAAATTAAATCCAGATACATTTGAACAGGTGATGTTGGGAATTGCGAAAGCGTGTGAAGAAAATAACTGCGCTCTCATCGGTGGTGAAACTGCGGAAATGCCCGGATTCTATCAAGAAGGTGAATACGATATAGCGGGAACAATTATTGGAATCGTTGAAAGAGAGAAAATCATAAAAGGTGATAAAGTTAAATCCGGCGATATTTTGATCGCCTTGCCATCAAACGGGCTTCACACAAATGGTTATTCCCTCGCAAGGGCTGTTTTGCTTGAAAAATTTAAAATTGACGACTTTATCCCCGAACTTAACTTAACACTCGCTGAAGAACTTCTCAAAATTCATCGCTCTTATCTTAAACCTGTCTCTAAACTTCTTGAAAAATTTGAAATCCACGCAATGTCCCATATTACGGGAGGCGGAATCATTGGAAACACCAAAAGAGTTGTCCCACAAAACCTGCAGATAAAAATTGATTGGAGCGCATGGGAAAGACCAGAAATTTTCAAACTAATTCAGAAACTTGGAGATGTCCCAGAAGAAGATATGCGAAGAACTTTCAATTTAGGTGTCGGGCTTATTTTGATCGTTGATAAAAACGATGCAGATAAAATCTTAACAGAATTAAAAATTTTGAACGAAAAACCTTTCGTCATTGGTGAAATTTCAAATTAAAAACGACTCAACCCTGAAATTTTTCTTCTCTAACCCTTTGCAATAAAATCAGACCCGCTATAAAAAATAAAGCAACCGAAATTACCGCAATTCTTTGACTCCCCGTCAAAGAAGAAACAAACCCGAAAACAAGAGGTCCAAGTATCGCAGATGATTTACCAAAGAAAGAATAAAACCCGAAAAATTCCGTCTTCTTTTCAAACGGAACTATTTTTGACATCAAACTTCTGCTTGTTGATTGAGACGAGCCCATTGCTGAACCAGCAATGAACCCAATTATGTAAAAACTTGTCTTATCAACACAAAAATAAGCCCCAATCGCAGTTATCACCCACATCAAAAGTGTAATGCTCAATGTTTTCTTTTGACCGATGCTATCTGCTATCACTCCGAAAACAACAGAACCAAGAATTGCAGTTGATTGAACCGTGAGAAAGAAAGTTAGTATTTCGGTAAGTGAAAAATTTAAAGTGTGTCTTGCAAAAATAGATGCAAAGATTATTACAGTGTTTATTCCGTCTGCGTAGATGAAATATGAAAGAAGAAAGTTTCCGATGTTTTTGTATCTGGTTGCGTTTTTGAAAGTTGATTTCACACGCTCAAGCCCGATTTTAAAATACGAAACTTTTTCCTGCGATGGATTTTTTTTCTCTTTTATGATCAAAAAAAATGGAAGTGAGAAGACAAGAAAAAACAAAGATGCGACGACAAATGTAAATCTGACATTGAACATATTTTCTGGCGTAAATTCCCCTTTTAAAAATGGAAATGCAACGAGCAAAGAAATAAAAGAGCCAACATAACCCATAGCAAATCCATAGCCCGAAACCCTTCCATAACTTCTCTCGCTTGTTATTTCTGGCAGAAAAGCATCGTAAAAAACAAGCCCACCTTCAAATCCAATGTTTGCAAGTATAAGCAAAATCATCCCAAGCAATACATCTCCCCTTTCAACAAAAAACATCAATCCAGTTGAAACAATGCAAAGCAAGGTGAAAATAAGAAGAAATGTTTTTTTATTTGAGCCATAATCAGCGATCGCTCCAAGAAATGGAGATATGAAGGCAACTATAAACATTGAAATGCTAAAAGCAAGTCCCCAAAGAAAATCGCCAATTTGAGAATTTCCAGTTACAATTTCTCTGAAATAAACCGAATATGCTGTTGTTAAGATTAAAACCGAAAAAGAAGTATTTGCGAAGTCAAAAAGTGTCCAGATGAAAATTTTAAATCTATTCCCCACATCCTAATCCCCTTCTTTTCTCAAACTTTTATCAATCAAACCACGCCCTTGTTTCACAAGTTCACCTTTTTCTTTAAGTTCATTATAAATTGCATCAAGAACTCCGTTCACAAATTTACCGCTTCTTTCTGTGCTGAATTTTTTCGCAAGTTCTATGGCTTCGTTTATCGTGACCTTCGGCGGTATCTCTGGGAAATACTTAAATTCACAAATCCCCATCCGAAGGACAATTTTATCAATCAAAGCAAGTCGTTCAATTTCCCAATTTTTTATCTTCTTTGCTATCATTTGATCAAATTCATCAACATGCTCAATCACACACATAAAAAGTGCTTTGCCAAATTCGTATCCATCTTTATCGCTTTGAAACTCGGAGAATAAATCAGAAAGTATAAATTCGGGCGAATTGCCAGATAACTCATAAGCATAAAGCATTTGAAGAACTCTTTCACGAATTAATCTTCTTTTAAACGCCACACGTTCTTGCTCGCTATTTGGTATTTCTTTTTCTATAATATCTCCCGATTTTTAATTTAAAAATACAAAGGGCGATTCACCCTGAAAAAGATGAACCGCCCATTGGTTAAAAACTTAACTTGAATGTCTGCTTGTTATCCCAAAATGCCTCGTTGAAAAATCAACAGATATTTTCTTTATCTTCAAAGCGCTTGCGATTCTTTCCTCTGCTATCCTGTTTGATGCAACATGCGTCGGGATATTTTCTTTCTTTGAAACTTCAAAAACCCTCATCAAAGTATCGTATATTCCCTCTGCTTTCCTCATCGCGTGTTCTTTGCTATAACCTTCAACTTCTCTTCCGACATTTATCAAACCGCCTGCATTTATCACATAATCAGGTGCGTAGAGAATTCCTCTTTCCATAAGCATTTTATCGTGTTTATCTTCATCAAGAAGTTGATTATTTGCACCGCCTGCGATGATTTTGAATTTAAATCTCGGGATTGTCTCATCGTTTATTATCCCACCAAGAGCACATGGCGCAAAAATATCAGCATCAACATCATAAATTTTATCTGGCTCTACAAATTCTGCTTTATATTCTTGAACACATTGTTTCACTTTTTCAGGGATTATATCAGTTATATAAACTTTTGCTCCATCTTTTGCAAGATGCTGACACAAAAATCTTCCAACTTGACCTGCTCCTTGAATTGCAACTTTTTTACCAGCAAGTGATTCATTTCCATAAACTTGCTTAACACACGCTTTAATTCCAACATAAACACCGTAAGCTGTAACAGGCGCTGGATTTCCGCTTCCACCCAATGATTCAGGAATTCCAGTAACATATTTTGTTTCAGCGTAAATCCACTCCATAACTTTTTCATCTGTTCCAACATCTTCCGCAGTTATGTATCTTCCACCCAAGCTTTGGACAAATCTTCCAAAAGCTCTAAAAAGTGCTTCACTTCTTTGTGTTTGTGGATCACCGATTATAACTGCTTTTCCACCGCCAAGATTAAGTCCTGCAACAGCTGCTTTGTAAGTCATTGCTTTTGAAAGACGAAGAACATCATAAAGTGCGTCTTCTTCTTTTTCATATTTCCACATCCTAACACCTCCAAGTGCTGGTCCAAGAACCGTGTTATGAATTGCGATTATCGCTTTTAACCCAGTAGAATCATCATAACAATAGACAACTTGCTCATGACCATGCTTCTGGATTAGTTCAAATACATTCATGGCTTTTTCTCCTTATTTTATTTTGAGTTTATTTACAAAGTGCCCGATTTTGTCGGGCAAAAGAGTAATCCTTGGTTTACCTGTTACGGGATTAGGATCAACGATCACATCTGCTTCATAAACATTTTTGATGTTTTCTTCGGTTAAAACAACATCTGGCTTGCCTATTTTGTAAACTTCGCCTTTTGATAAAAGTATGATTTTATCGCTATAATGCGAAATCAAATTTAAATCGTGCGAAACAGAAATCACAATTATACCTTTTTCAACCGCAAGCGCTTTAAGCAATGAGAAAATTTCAATTTGATGTGAAATGTCAAGATGAGCATTTGGCTCATCAAGTAAAATTATTTTCGGTTGTTGCGCAAGCGCTCTGGCGATCAAAACCATTTGCCTTTCCCCGAACGAAAGCTCTGTTATAGGTTTTTGCGAAAGATGACTTATCTTTGTAAGCTCCATAACTTCAATTGCAATTTCAATATCGTTGCGACTCTCAAACCCTATACCCTTCAAATATGGTGTTCTACCCATCAAGACAACTTCCATAACTGAATATGGGAACACAAATGAATTATCCTGTGGAACAAAGCCAATTATTTTTGCCAGATCTTTCCTTGGATACAAATTTATATCACGATTAAAAATTAACACTTTCCCTTTTTGAGGTATGAGGAGGCGTGCTAAAATTTTAAGTAATGTTGTTTTACCCGAACCATTTGGACCTGTTAAACTTACGAATTCCCCCTGCTCAATTTCAAAGCTTATATTTTTAAGAACGGGCTCTATGCTGTATCGGAAGCATATTTCTTGAACTTTAACTGTCATAACATAAGCACGATTTTATAATCTCGCATAAAATTTAATCAAAAAAGTCAAATTATGCAATTACCCCATTTAAAATAAAAAGTGGGCAGGCGCGGAATCGAACCGCGGACACACGGCTTTTCAGGCCGTTGCTCTACCGACTGAGCTACCTGCCCAGATTTCAAATTAAATATAAAAAATTTTTAAAATCAATGCAAGTTCAAAATCCTCGCAAAACTTTTGCAAAAAATCAAAATTGATTAACTTTATAAAAAACTTTTTCAACCAAAACAAATTCTCAAAGCAAAATATGTCTGTATTTGCAATTTTTATGCTCACATTAATCGCAGGCGTTCAAATTTATCTACTGCGAAAATTAACACTTTACATAGAAACGACAAGATTTAAGAATTTTTCAAAAATTCTCCCTGCAATTTTTGTCATCTTCAATCTTCCAACACTTCTCATAATCCTTGACAGAATCTTCAAGTTTCAAAACTTCATTGATTTAACCCATCCGCTTATACTTTATCCACTCTCAATCTGGCAAGGAACAACTATTTTTGTTTTTCTTGTGCTAATGACAACAAAATTTGTCTCTCTATTTACAAAGCCGATATTTAAAAAACTTAACAGAAACAAAATTCAAAATTTTGACGAATCAAGACGAAAATTTTTAAAAACTGCATTTTTCGGCGTCTCCGCTTACGCATTTGCAGGTTCAACGCTTGGAACATTAGCAAGAAATGATTATAAAATTGAAAGAGTGAAGATAAAAATTGAAAATTTACCAGATGAACTTAAAGGTCTCACAATTGCTCTAATAAGCGATATACACTCTGGAATTTTTATGACAGAAGAAGATATGAGAGAATATGCCCGTGCAATTGAAAATTTACAACCCGACTTAATTCTTCTTCCAGGTGATTTTATTACTTCTGACCCAGAAGAAATTTATCCATTTGTGAATGCATTTAAAAATTTAAAAGCAAAATACGGCGTCTTTGCAACGCTTGGAAATCACGAGTTTTTCGCAAGACAACCTCAAATGATAACCAAATTGCTTGAAGAAAATGGAATGAGGGTTTTGAGAAATGAAAATGAAAAAATTGAAGTAAATGGAGAAAAAATTTTTATCGTTGGAATTGATGATCTTCGCTACGGTGCAGACCTTGACAGAGCGCTCAAAAATGTTGAGAAAAATAAATTAAAAATTCTTCTCTCGCACAAGCCATATGCATTTCAAAAGTTTGCATACAATCAAATTGAATTAACTGTTTCAGGACATACACACGGCGGACAGATAGTTTTTGCGAAGATTGACGACACTTATATAGCTCCGGCTTCGCTTGTTTCAAAATTCGTCGCAGGACATTATAAACTTGGTAACTCACATCTTTATGTGACAAGAGGTGTTGGAGTTGTAGGGCTTCCGATAAGGTTTAATTGCCCGCCAGAAATAACCCACATAACACTTCTTTAAAAAAGAAGGGGCACAAAAATGTGCCCCTAACTTTCTCATTCACCAGCTGATTCGGTCTTTTTTGCTCCCTTCTTCTCCTGCTTGATTTGTTGTATTTCAACCCTAATTTCCTGAGCAAGTTTCCTTAGCTCCTGCATCTTTTTCCTCAACCTTGTCCCAGCAGACATTACGCCCTTCTCATAAAACTTTCTGAAATCATCTTCAAGAGAATTTACAAATTCCTGCAGCTGTTGAAATCTGTGATGCATAACTACCTCCAATTTTGAGTTTTTGATTTAGTTGATTTTGCGGATGAAACTTTATATTTTCACTTTTCCTTTTGAAACCGCCTTTAAATGTGCATTTTTCAAATTTTCCAGCATTTCATCCCGTTTATGATAAAGATTTTTGTGCTTTCTTGGTTTTCTTTTCGCAAGCGCATAAGATACAAGAATTGGCATTGCGATCGTTGAATCAGTATAACATACAACAGCATCAGGCAATTTATCGGGGTCAACTTTTCCCCAACTTACCGCTTCAGATGGAGTTGCACCGGATAAACCACCCGTATCGGGTCTTGCATCTGTAATTTGGAGAAAATAATCGTGTCCTTTTTCATCAATTCCAAGGACTTCCTGAATCTGTGGCTCGGTTTGAAGAAGGAAATTTTTAGGAGAACCACCACCAAATATCAAAACTGCACTTTTCCCACCCCTTGATTTTGCCCAGTAAACAATTCCAGCTGTCTCATTAACATCCCTTGACACATCAATTTTAACTTTATACCCGTTTAAAGCCATCGCTGCTACATTCATACCAATTGAACTATCACCAGGAGATGAAACATAAACTGGAACGCCATACCTATATGCAGCTGAAAGAATGCTCATATTTTTCACACCAAGTGCTTTTTCTCTTTCATAAACATATTTCCCAAGCAAATAATGAAACTCCGCCGTTCCCATTTCTTTTTGAAATTCTGGCTGTTTTAAAACTTCTCTTATAAACTTATCCGTTGAAAGCAACACTTCATAATCAAAAAGAATGTCATAAATTCTTATTACGCCCTCTTTTCTCAAAATTCTGTCATCAACAAACGGCGTTCCGCGATGTAGTTCATGCCCAATTGAAAAATGAATATCGTGATAAAGATTTGCACCCGTTGAAACGATCCAATCAACGAAACCAGCTTTAATAAGTGGAACAATGCAACTTCCCCCAAGTCCAGCTGGCGTCAATGCCCCAGTTAAACTCATACCAACTACAACATCATCCTCAAGCATTTTTTCAACGAACAGCTGACACGCTTCTCTTAATCTCCCTGCGTTATATGCTTGGAAATACTCATCAACAAGTTTTGTAATCCTTATATCAGGTTCAATCGGTTTGCGATTAATTGGTTTTCCAGAGAGCAAATGTTTTTTCTTCAACCTCACCTCTTTTTCTTTGTTTTAAACTCACATCAAAATTCTAAAATTTTTTTAAAAAAGCAAATTTTCGCACATTTTACGCTCAAAAATAAAAAATCATAATTTCTACTGGCATAATTTTTGCAAATTATTCAAATCCCGCCCTAAAATCAACAAAAATTTGTTTACCTCCAGCATTATTTAACGCATACCCCACCCCAAAGAGCAAATCATACGGCAGGATAAAATTCAACTCAACGCCATATCCTCTCAAATAATCAATTTTCAAAACATTTTCACCATTAAACCATGTCCTTCCAATATCCCCAAAAATTGCAAAATCAACGCCAAATTTTAAAATTGAGAACTCTTCAATTGGCGCTTTCTCCCACTTGAAAAATCTTTGCTTTATAACTGGAATGCGATATTCCAAAGTCCCCGCAAATATATTTTCTCCCTCAAAAACATCGTTAAAATAACCCCGAATTCTTTCGTCATAACCAAAATAATAATGTGAATAGACAGGAATTTTTCTCCCAAAAGAATTTAAAATAAACAGTCGTCCTGCTATTAAGCCCAGAGCAAATTTTTTAAACATTTGAACTTCCACTCCACCCTGCAAAAATGAAGCATTAAAATTCAAAAGTTGATTATACCTGTAAAAAATGCTGAAAAGAAATCCTTGATTTGGATAAATCGGAATATCTCTTGTATCGTATCTGAAACCAAAGCCAAACATAAAAATTTCATCTTTTCCAGATGGAGAAATTGTCTTTTCAACGCCCAAATCAATTGGTTGAGATGTTTCAGCATTTGCAATTGAGATTTTTCTAAAAGCGCTCGTCGTCCAAAATTTTTTGTAAAGCCCGAGCCTTTTCCCAAGCGTAAAGTTAATTGCTGTATGTTCTTCATAAAAAGAAGCGCTGAACAATCTACTTCTGTTTTTCACCCTTTGATAAAATGCTTCAAAAGAATAAAACAAATTTTTACTTCCCAAAACCCATGGATTTTGATACTCAACCTCAATCCACGGGTCATAACCAAGAGCAAATGAAAAAATCAATTTTTCATTTCTACCTCTGAAATTTGTGTGAATTAACCCAGCCCCGTAGTATAATTTTTTTATATCTCTGTCCTTCCATCCTAAAATTGGAAATGGCCAAATATACCATCTCTCATTTACCCAAACATAAACGATAGCAGTATTATCAGAATCTTTCTCAAACCAGATCTTGACTTTATTAAAAAGTCCCGTCCCATAAACCCTATTTTCATTGTATGAGATTAAAGATGTGTCAAGAACTGAGCCAGCCGAAAATGTCAATTCCCTTGCGATGATTTCCGACTTCGTTTTTTCATTCCCAACAAAGACAATTTTTTTGACATAAAATTTATCTTGCCCCTGAAGCAAGCAAACACCGAGAAAAAACAAAATAAGAGATAAACTCCGCATAAAACATTAAAAAATTAATTTTGGAAAATTAAGGCAAGGGCAAATTTTTTCTCCTTAAAAACATCAACCAATCAACATTTCTATCAAGCAATGGAACTGCAAGAATTCTATTATTAAAACCAAGAAAGCGAACAACGATCGTATTTATG
>NZ_CZVW01000031.1 GCF_001536065.1 Candidatus Chryseopegocella kryptomonas | reverse complement strand
GGTGGTGGCTTACAATTCTTGCTTCAGCAATTAAATCAACTTGCAATGCAACAACTTGGTCTAAATCAGGCAACACAGGAATTAATGCAACAGCTTACACTTGAACAACAAGCGGAAATGGCAAGATTAGCAGCACAGCAGGAATTGATAAGGAAATCACTTCAAGAACTTATGAAAGAAGCCGAGATTTCTGGGAATAGAAGCAGAATACTTGGGGATTTAAACAAGATAGCTGAGGAGATGAAGGAGGTTGTCTCTGACCTTGAATCAAATAACTTAACAGAGGAAACGATAAGAAAGCAGGAGAGAATTTTATCTCGTCTTCTTGATGCTCAAAGATCAATTCACGAGCGTGATTTTGAAAAACAGCGTGAGTCAAGACCTGGACAAAACATAACAAGGCAAAGTCCAGCAGAGCTTAATCTTCAAGAGGAAAAAGAGAAAATTTTTCAGGAGCTTTTAAAATCAATAAGAGAGAACTACCACAGGGATTATGAAGCGCTGATAAAAAGATACTTTGAACTTTTGCGTTCCTTCCAGCAGTGAGTGTTTCACTTTGACACCAATTCTGTTTTAAGGGGAATTTTGGGACATTTTTGATTTGAAAGTTATTGATTTACAATTTGATTATTCTGGCACGATTTTTTAATGTTTTTTAAAGTTGAAAATTTGCTCCGAATTAGGAGCATTTTTGTGAAAAGTTAAAACAAAAAATTTTATTGGATAGATGCTTGAAATAAGATGGCATGGTCGCGGAGGACAAGGCGCAAAAAACAGCAGCGAGGCTTTTTTGCTGAAACGGCGATTGAAGAAGGAAAATTTGCGCAAGGTTTTCCAGAATACGGACCCGAGAGAATGGGTGCACCTGTTAAGGGATTTACAAGAATTGATGATAAGCCTATAAGAATTCACAGCGGAATTGAGAATCCGCAGGTTGTCATCGTGCTTGACCCAACGCTTCTTGAAGCAATTGATGTGACGGAGGGAATGCCTGACGATGGAATTTTGATAATTAACACCGAATTAAGCCCGAAAGAAATCCGTGAGAAATTTGGGATAAAGAAAGGGAAAATTTACACTGTAAATGCGACGAAGATCGCTCTTGACACAATTGGAAAGCCAATACCAAATACAGTTATGCTTGGGGCATTGATAAAAGTTACGGGTGTGCTTGACCTTGATACGCTTTTGAAAAACATTGTTAAGAAGTTTAGCAGAAGATTTAATGAAAAAGTAGTTGAAGGAAATGTTCAAGCAATAAAAAAAGCATTTGAGGAGGTAAAGGGAGAATGAGTGAATTAAAAAAGTGGTTTGAACTTCCGGTTGGAGCTGTAATTGATGAGCCAGGTAGCGCAATTAGATATAAAACTGGCTCATGGAGAACTTTTAAACCTGTTCTTGACAAATCAAAATGCAATGATTGTTTGATTTGTTGGATTTATTGTCCTGATAATTCAATTATTGTTCAGGATGGCAAGCTTGTTGGTTTTGATTACGATCATTGTAAAGGATGTGGAATATGTGCTGAGGTTTGCCCCGATAAAAGCAAAGCGATAACAATGGTTCTTGAACATCAATAATCAAAAATTTTTTGGAGGCGTGAAAAATGAAAGTTAAGGCATTAACAGGGAATGAGGCAGTTGCAGAAGCAATGAGGCAAATTAATCCGGATGTCGTTGCTGCTTACCCGATAACACCGCAAACTGAATTAATGCACAAATTTACAGAGTTCGTCGCTGATGGACTTGTTGACACCGAAATGATACTTGTTGAGTCCGAACATAGTGCATTGAGTGCAACTGTGGGAGCAAGTGCAGCTGGCGCCAGAGCTATGACCGCCACAAGTTCTCAAGGACTTGCTTTGATGTGGGAAATTCTTTACATAGCTGCTGGTTTGAGATTGCCAATAGTTATGGCTGTTATAAACAGAGCTTTAAGCGCACCTATAAACATTCACGGAGATCACTCCGACACAATGGGCGCAAGAGATTCAGGTTGGATTCAAATTTTCTCTGAAAATTCTCAAGAAGCTTATGATAATACAATCATAGCGGTAAGAATTGCTGAACATCCTGAAATTTTGCTCCCAGTTATGGTGACAATGGATGGCTTCATCATAAGTCATACGATGGAAAGAGTTGAAGTTCTTGATGATGAAGTCGTAAAAAGTTTTATCGGCGAATATAACCCAAAGTATAAACTGCTTGATGTTAAAAATCCCGTTACATTTGGACCGCTTGATCTGCAAGATTATTATTTTGAGCATAAAAGGGCACAAGCTGAGGCGATGGAAAATGCTTATAAACTCATAAGGGAAATTGATGAAGAATACTACAAAATCAGCGGTAGGAAATATGCCTATGTTGAGCCGTATGAAATTGATGACGCTGAAACTGTTTTAATTTCACTTGGTTCAACAGCTGGGACGATAAAAGATGTTGTTGATGAATTGAGATTGCGCGGGATGAAGGTTGGAGCTTTGAAGATAAGAGTTTATAGACCTTTCCCGCGTGATGAAGTAAAAGAATATCTCTCAAATGCTTCTGTTGTTGGGGTGATGGATAGATCAATTGCATTCGGTTCGGTTTGTGGTCCTGTTTGCCTTGATGTTAAGGCAGTTCTGCAAGGGACAAAGATGGCAAATTTGCCAGTCGTAAATTACATTTATGGTCTTGGTGGAAGGGATATAAGTCCAAAGGATATTGAAAAAATTTTCTTTGAGCTTGAAAAAGTTAAAATCACTGGTGAAGTTCCTAATCTACCGCGGTATGTTGGCGTTCGTGGTGAAGAGGATTATGTCGGAGAGAAAAAAGGATTTAAAATCAAAAATTAACATATGAAAAGTAAAAATTGGCGAATTTAAAAGAGTTATCACAGCGTGAAGTTAAATTCACAGCTGGTCATAGAGCTTGTGCTGGGTGTCTTCCTGCTGTTGCATTAAGGCAAGTGACACTTTCTGTTAATTATCCCTGCGTTGTTGGATTTGCAACGGGCTGTATGGAGGTTGTGTCAACAATTTTTCCATATACTGCGTGGAAAGTTCCATACATTCATGTTGCTTTTGAAAATGTTGCTGCTGTGATGAGCGGTGTTGAATCTGCGTATAAAGCTTTAAAAAAGAAGGGGAAAATTGATGAGGAGATAAAGATAATCGCATTTGGTGGAGATGGTGGAACTTATGATATAGGATTTCAGGCACTTTCTGGGATGGCTGAACGCGGGCACGATGTTCTTTATATTTGCTATAACAATGAAGCCTATATGAATACGGGAATTCAGCGTTCAAGTGCGACACCGTTTGCTGCTCAAACTTCAACAACTCCTGTTGGTGCAGTTGAGTTTGGCAAAAAACAATTTCCGAAGGATTTAACACAAATAATGGCTGCACACGGAATCCCGTACGTTGCTCAAGCATCGGTGCATAACTGGAAAGATTTAAATATGAAAGTTGAAAAAGCTCTTTCAATCAAGGGACCCAAATTTATAAATATCCTTGCTCCGTGCACTCTTGGGTGGCGTTATCCAGCGGAGAAGGGAATTGAGATTGCAAAACTTGCTGTTGAAACCTGTGTTTGGCCACTTTATGAGGTTGAAAATGGAAAATATAAAATCAATTACAAACCGCGTGAGAAGAAACCTGTGGTTGAATGGTTGAAACTTCAGGGAAGATTTTCTCATTTATTCAAGCCAGAAAATCAGCATTTGATAGATGAAATTCAAAAAGAGGTTGACCGAAGGTGGACACGCCTTCTTGAATTAGCCGGCGCATGATGACCCACCACCCATCATTTTACCTACGGTCGCCGTTGCCTCCCGGCGACCTTTTTTATTTTTTGGAAACTTTTTTGAAACTTTGTTTTGTTAAATTTTTACGAATGGGTTTTTAAAAATAAAATCGGGAGGTAGCCAAAGCGTTGGAAATTTGAAATTCCGGGGAATTCGCTTTTTTAAATTTTTAAGTTAAACAAAAAAATTCAGGGGGTAAAATTACCATGCTTAAAATTGATTTCTTCAATCAGGTTCGCATTGGTGAGCCGAAAAGCTACGAGAATATGACCGTGTATCCGATTTTTGCTTTGAACGATGGGAATGTTAAGTATCTTACGCTTGCTGAGGCACTGTCTAAAAAGCTTGTTAAAATTACGGAGGTAAGTGAAAGTGGCGTTGTTAATGAATTAAAAGTTGAGAATTTTGCCGATGTCCCGATTCTTATGCTTGATGGCGAGGAGCTTGTGGGGGCAAAACAAAACCGAACTCTTAACACAACGGTTTTGATCAAGGAGAAATCCACGACATTTATCCCCGTAAGTTGCGTTGAGCAGGGACGTTGGAGCTATCGTTCAAGAGAATTTGTAAAACACAAATTCATGGTTCCGTTTAAATTAAGAGCAAAGAAAGCTGCATCAGTTACTGAATCAATCAAAAGTTCCGGAAGGTTTTACGCACATCAGGGAATGGTTTGGGAAGAAGTTGCCTTCTTTATTTCCTCAGCGGGCGCAAGCTCAAACACATTTGCAATTGATGATGCTTATAATGTTATTGAGGAAAGAAGATCGGATTATTTTAATGCTTTTAGATATGAAGATGGACAAAATGGAATAATCGTTTTGATAGATGGAGTAATTGTTGGCGTTGATTATGTTTCCTTGAAAAATGCTTATAAAATTTATCACGATGGGTTAATTGCTGGTTATATATTGAGTGCGATTTCTGAGAAAAGAATAAGAAAAGGATATGAAACGATTGAAGATTTGATAAACGATTTCAAAAATTACAAATGGGAATCTGTAAAATCCGTCGGACTTGGGGATGATGTGAGGTTTAAAAATAACAATTACACTTGTGCAGGGCTTATTTATCAGGATGAAATTATACATCTTGCAATCCTTAACTTAACTTCTGATGAATTTCTCACGCGTAGATCCCGTGGAGGATATCTCTGGTTCTAATCCCAAAGCCCGGGTTCAATGCCCGGGCTTTTTACTTTATAAACCCAATTTGCAAAAATTTTTTTATTTTGTTAAGTTTTAACAAAAAGCTCACAGAAAAATGATTAAGATAAAAGCAAGTAAGAACGGTCCATATTTAATTGAAATTTCAAGCGGGACATTTGAAGTTGAGCGGGATTCTGGAAATGAGACAATAGATAAAAAGACGATCGCTTTGTGTAGATGCGGTGGCTCACAAAATAAACCATTTTGCGATGGAACGCATAGAAAAATTGGATTTACGGGAGATGAAGCGACGATAAAAGTTAATGTTAAGTGAAAATTTTTGTTCCATTGTTTTTCTGTTTTGCTCTGTTTTTTTATTTTTGAAATTGGTTGCGTGAGGCGAAAAATTAAAAAATTTTTTTTGACTCTGGCTTATGAAATCTTTGTTTGAACTTAAACCATACATCTTAAAATACAGGAAATTAATCTCGCTTGGAATTTTGGCAATTTTGATAAGCGAGGTTTTTTATGTTTTCATTCCAATTTTAATCGGTCGTGCAGTTGATAGCTTGAAAAGTGGAGTTACAGGGGAAAAACTTCTATTTTTTGCGTCGCTTGTTCTTGGGTCAACTCTGTTAAGCGGTATCGCTTCATTTTTCACAAGGCAAACGATAATTGTTGCCTCTCGTAAGATTGAATATGATATGAGAAATGATTTTTATCGTCATGTTCAGGGGTTGCACTATCTTTATTTCAGAGATAAAAAGATCGGCGATATAATGGCTTATGCAACAAACGATATTCCAGCTGTTAGAAATTTCCTTGGACCTGGGATTATGTATTCGGTTGAAACAGCAATTGAATTTGTCGTTATCCTTGCGATTATGTTTTCAATGAATTTAAAACTCACTCTGATAACGCTAATTCCTCTCCCTTTAATTTCTTTCCTTGTCTATAAAGTTGGTAAGATTGTCCACGAAAGATATGAAGATATACAGGAACATTTCGGAGTTATTACAACAGCAGCGCAGGAGAACATCTCGGGCATAAGAGTTATAAAGGCATATGTGAGAGAAAATTATGAGATTGAAAAGTTCAGAAAGTTAAATCTTGAGTATCTTTTTAAAAACATAAAACTTATAAAAGTTCAAGCATTAACATATCCGTTGATGATTTTGATAACTGGGATTTCAATCATACTTGTCGTCTGGTATGGTGGTTATCAAGTTATAAAGGGAATGATGACGCTTGGGCAGATAACATCTTTTTTGATTTATCTTGGCTATTTAATCTGGCCAATGATCGCTTTCGGATGGATTGTTAATTTAACTCAAAGAGCTTCTGCATCAATGGATAGATTGCTTGAAGTTATGAGAGTTGAACCGCAAATTAAAGATACGGATGAAACGGACTATTCAATTAAAGAAATCAAAGGTGAGATTGTTTTCAAAGATGTTTGGTTTAAATATCCCGACTCCGAAAATTATGTTTTGAAAGGGATAAATCTTGAAATAAAGCAGGGACAAACGGTTGGAATAGTTGGCTATACGGGTAGCGGTAAAACGACGCTTGTGAATTTAATCCCAAGATTGTTTGATCCCGATAGAGGTGAAGTTTTGATTGATGGAGTAAATGTTAAGAAAATTCCACTTAAAGTTTTGAGAGAAAGTATAGGCTATGTTCAGCAGGAGGTTTTTCTTTTTTCCGACACAGTGAAGAATAATATAAAATTTGGCGTTGATGGTGTAAGCGATGAAAAAATTATTGAAGTTGCGAAACTTGCTCATATTTATGACGAAGTAATGGATTTTCCGAATAAATTTGATACAATCGTTGGTGAAAGAGGCATAACCTTGTCTGGGGGACAAAAGCAAAGAGTTGGAATTGCAAGAGCATTGATAAAAGAGCCGAAAATTTTAATTCTTGATGATTCATTTTCATCAATTGATGCATATACTGAAGAAGTGATTTTAAAAAATTTGAGAGAGTTCAGAAAAGGAAGGACGACGATAATAATATCGCATCGCATAACCGCTGTTAAAGATGCTGATTTTATAGTTGTAATTGACGATGGTGAAATTGTTGAGGTTGGGAAACACGATGAATTGCTTGAACTTGGTGGAATTTATGCTGATCTTTATCAGAAGCAAATACTTGAAGAGGAACTTGAAAGAATGTAAAACAATTTAGCATCTTTATGTAAGCACGATTTCAGAGAGGATGAAATACTTGGCAAGGCGTATGATTCAAGATTGATGAAACGGCTTTTGAAATATGTTAAGCCATACTGGAAACAAGTTGTGATTTCAGTTGTCCTTGTTTTGATACTTGCGGTTTTAAATCCGTTGCGACCTTACATAACGAAATTTGCAATAGATGATTATATTTTGAAGTCAAATTTCAACGGGCTTACGAAATTAGCATTTTTGCTTTTTGGAATTTTATTTCTTCAAGGCGTTTTGCAATATCTTTTGAGTTATACGACAGAATGGATAGGACAGAAGACAATTTTTGACCTAAGGATGGAAATTTTTCAGCATTTGCAACGGCTTGCTTTGAGATTTTTTGACCGAAATCCAACAGGGCGACTTGTAACACGTGTGACAAATGATGTTGAATCATTAAACGAAATGTATTCGTCTGGAATTGTGCTTGTCTTTGGCGATATATTTACGATTATCGGGATACTTTATTTTATGTTTAAGTTAAGTTTTGAACTTTCGCTTGTCACTTTGAGCGTTTTACCTTTGCTTTTTTATGCAACATTTCTATTCAGAAAAAAGGCAAGAGAAGCATATAGGGAAGTTAGAACTTTAATAGCAAGGATTAACGCTTTCCTTCAAGAACATTTCTCGGGTGTGAGCGTGGTTCAAATTTTCAACAGGGAAGAAGAAGAGTTTAAAAAATTTGATCAGATAAATGCAAAGTATAGAGATGCCAACATAAAATCAATCTTTTACTATGCGGTTTTCTTTCCTGCAGTTGAACTTATAAGTGCAATTGGCGTTGCATTGATAATTTGGTATGGTGGTGGCGAAGTTATAAGAGGAACTGTGACAATTGGCGTTTTAATCTCGTTCATTCAATATACCGAAATGTTTTTCAGACCAGTGAGAGATTTATCGGAAAAGTATAACATTTTTCAAACAGCGATGGCTTCAGCAGAAAGAATTTTTAAACTTCTTGACACAAAAGTTTTCATAAGCAAGCCACAAAACCCAGTTAAACTTGAAAATATACGTGGTGAAATTGAGTTTAAAAATGTGTGGTTCGCATACCGAGACGATGGCGAAATTATTAATGATGAGGACTGGATTTTGAAAAATGTTTCTTTTAAAATTAATGCAGGTGAAAAAGTAGCAATTGTTGGAGCAACTGGCTCGGGAAAAAGCACGATTATAAACTTGATAAGCAAGTTTTATGAGGTTCAAAAGGGACAAATTTTGATTGATGGGATAGATATAAAAAACATTGATGAAAGAGATTTGAGAAAGCACATAGCGGTGGTGTTGCAAGATGTTATGTTGTTTTCAGGCGATATTCTGACAAACATCACGCTTGGGAATGAAAATATACCTTTTGAAAAAGTTGTTGAAGCGTCTCGTTTAATCGGTGCGGATAAGTTCATTGAAAAACTTCCAAATGGATATTTTGAAAATGTTCACGAAAGAGGTGCTAATTTTTCGGTTGGACAAAAGCAACTTATATCTTTTGTAAGGGCTTTGGTTTATGAGCCGAAAATTCTTGTCCTTGATGAGGCAACTTCAAGCGTTGATGTTGAGACGGAGAGAATAATTCAAAATGCGATTGAAAAACTTCTTGAAAATAGAACTGCTATAATCATCGCACATAGATTATCAACGATTCAAAACTCTGACAAGATAATTGTTTTACACAAAGGAGAGGTTCGTGAAATTGGAACACACGAGGAATTGCTTGAAAAGAGAGGAATTTATTACCGACTTTATCAATTGCAGTATAAGGAAAAGGTTAAAAAGATGATGGCTTTATCGGGGAGCAAAGGTTAAAGTCATTCTCAAAAGGAATGAAGTTCTTTGAAGAAGTTAACAAAATTTAAAAATCAAAGGAGGGGTTAAAAATGCAAAGGATCGTGACAATTGAGCGTTTCATTATTGAAAGGGAACATGAGATTCCCGGCGCAACGGGGGAGTTTTCAAAACTTTTGACTGATATTGCGCTTGCTGCGAAAATTGTCTGGCGTGAAGTTTCAAAAGCCGGGCTTGTTGACATCATTGGCTCAACTGGAAAAGTCAATGTCTCGGGAGATGTCGTTCAGAAACTTGATGAGTTTGCAAATGAAATTTTCATCAATGTTATGCAAAAAGGAGGACATCTTTGCGTTATGGCAAGCGAGGAAAGCAAGGGTTTAATTGAAATTCCGGAAGAACTTGCCAAAGGTAAATATGTTCTTGTTTTTGATCCGCTTGATGGAAGTTCAAACATTGATGTGAATGTTTCAATTGGTTCTATTTTTGGAATTTTCAGAAGAGTGACAAAGTCAGGCGGGGGAACTGAGGAAGATGTTTTACAACCCGGGAGAAATCTCGTCGCAGCTGGTTATGTCGTTTATGGTTCAAGCACAATTTTGGTTTATACAACTGGAAACGGTGTTCATGGCTTTACACTTGATCCGAGCATTGGCGAATTTCTTTTATCTCACGAAAATATACGCATCCCAAAGAAGGGGGATATTTACAGCGTGAATGAAGGTTATTACGAGAGATGGGACGAGAATATGAAAAAGTTCATCAATTATCTCAAAGCTGAGGACAAAGCGACGGGAAGACCTTACAAGTTGAGATATGTCGGGACTTTGGTTGCTGATTTTCACAGGACGCTTCTTTATGGTGGAATTTTTATGTATCCGGGCGATTCAAAGAATCCCGAAGGGAAGTTGCGTTTGATTTACGAAGCAGCACCGCTTGCCTATGTTGTTGAGAAAGCTGGTGGAAGAGCAAGCAATGGATTTCAAAACATACTTGACATAAAGCCGACGAGTTTACACCAAAGAACACCGTTATTCATCGGGAGCGAGGAAGATGTGAAACTTGCTGAAAAATTTTTACAAGGTAGGGCTGAAGATTAAGTTTAAAGGGGCTCGTTAAGAGCCCCTTCTTTTTCAACCCCCCTCGTGATGTTCAATGTTCATCTCAATCCATTTTGATATAAACTCTGCAACATCGTTCCACAATTTTATCTTTTCCTCCGAAGTCAAATTTGCGGTCTTGATTAAGTTTTCAATCTCTTTGCATATGTCTTCTGGCAAGTTGAGGTTCTTTTCCTCCATTTTTTCATCTCGATTTTTGTTTTAGGTATTGCGATAATTTTATTGCCCCTGAAATTTATTTAAAACATCACCTTCTTGCAAAAAAATAAAAATTTTTAAGCTCAATTTCAAGTGTGTTGATCTTCAACCTGCAAAGTGGTTTCAGTATAAGAAACTGCGTTGATTGTTTTTTAAAGCCACTTGATTTATATTTTATCAAGCAAAAACACAAAAGAATATAAATGAAAAAATTCTCAAACATACTCGTTTGCAGAACAGATAAAATTGGCGATGTGATTTTGACTTTACCTGTTGTAAATGCTCTAAAGGACTTTTATCCGGATGCGAGGATAACTTTTCTTGTGAGTGAATATGCAAGCGAAATTTTGTATGGTCATAAAGCGATTGATGAAATTTTAATCTACAATCCGAGTGAAAGTGTTTTTGAACTTTTTAAAAAGATAAAGGAAAAAAATTTTGATCTTGCGATTGTTGTTTTTCCTGTTTTTAAAATAGCGCTTGCCCTTTGGCTTGCGCGCATTCCCATAAGAGTTGGCACAGGTTATAGGTTTTATTCTTTTCTTTTCAATAAAAAAATTTTTGAACACAGAAAATATGCACAAAAGCACGAGGTTGAGTATAATTTAAACTTGATCCGAGAGATTGGGGTTGAAGTTAATGAAGTTAAGTTTGACATATTCATTCCGCAATCCGCGTTTGAGAGGATAAATCAAATTCTTGAAATAAATGAAATTACACCCGGAAATTATATCATCGTTCATCCCGGAAGCAAAGGTTCAGCGAGAGATTTAAAGCCAGAGAGGTTTAAAGAGCTTGTTAAGAAACTTTCAGAAGAAGGATTTAAGGTAATTCTCACGGGAAGCGAATCTGAAAAAGAGCTTGTCAGGTATGTTGCTGGCAATGAAAAAAATGTTTATGATTTTTCTGGCTTGTTGAACCTTAAAGAACTTTCCGCATTGATAAAACTTGCTTCTGTTTTTGTTTCAAACTCAACTGGACCAATTCACATTGCAAGTGCAGTTGGAACTCCTGTTGTTGGCTTTTATCCGCCGATAAAAGTTATGAGCCCAAGAAGATGGGGACCTTACACCGAAAATAAAACAATTTTCGTTCCAAATGTTCCGTTTGAATGTAAAAAATGCGTTGGAGAAAAATGCAAATTTTTTGACTGTATGGATAGGATAAACATTGATGATGTTTTAAGGGCAATAAAAGAAAAGGTTGGTGTTAATGTATAAAAACCTGGTTTTGATTTTACTTTTTCTAAGCTCATTTGCTTTGAAACAGGATAACGAAAGAATAATCCAGTTTAACAGCAGAAAAATTGAGCATAATGCTTTTAAAGTTGGCGAACGTCTTGTTTATGATGTGAAATATCAATTTGTTAAAGTTGGAGAGGCGGAGATTTCAATTCCTGAGATAATTGATTACAATGGGAGGAAGTGCTATCGTGCGGTTTTTCGCGTTTGGTCGTTGCCTTTTTTCTCCGTTTTTTATAAAGTTGAGGATAGATATGAAAGTTATATTGATGTTGAAGGAATTTATCCGTGGAGATTTGAACAACATATAAGAGAGGGCGGATATAAGTTTGATTTTTATGCGGAGTTTGATCATGTTAATTTAATAGCAAAAACATCGGAAGGTGTTTTTCCAATTCCACAATATGCTCAGGATGTTTTCTCCGCTTTTTATTATGCACGAACTCAGGATTATTCAAATAAAAAAGTTGGCGAGAGAGTAAGGCTTGAAAATTTTTATAAAAATCGCACTTATCCACTTGAGATAAAATATCTCGGTGAGCAAATGGTAAAAGTAAAAGCTGGAAAATTTAAGTGCGTCGTTGTTGAGCCGTTGATCGTTGAGGGTGGGCTTTTCAAAGCAAAAGGTAGATTCTTGCTCTGGATCACGAATGACGATAAAAAAATTCCAGTGAAGATGACAGCAGAGATCCCGATTGGAAATATCGTTGGGGAATTGAGAGAGTTTGAAGGAATTGAAAATATAAAATCAAAGGTTGATTGATGAAGTCAAAATACGAGAAGATTGATTTAACGAAAGTAAGGACAATTTCAATTAAAAACAGAAAAAGCAAAGTTAACACTGCAGAATTTGCGAAAGTTTTTGACCCGAAGACGCAAAGCTTCATTGAGTTCATTGATTCTCTTCCCGAAATTTTAGTTGCGAAGGATTTAAAAATCCTCGTTGATAAAATTGTGAACGCTTACAGAAAAAATAAACTTGTTGTTTTTCTCATCGGGGCTCATGTTATAAAAGTTGGGCTTGCACCTCTTTTAATTGAACTTGGCAAAATGGGAGTTCTTAAAGCACTTGCAATGAACAGTGCAACCGCAATACACGATGTTGAAACCGCACTTTTTGGTCAGACATCAGAGGATGTGGCTGAAAATATAATGGATGGAAGTTTTGGTATGGCGAAAGAAACAGGTGATTTTATAAATCTCACGCTTGAACATTACTGCAAAAATTCAGACCTTGGTTATGGTGAAGCTCTCGGAAAACAATTGAACGATGTAGATGCTCCAAATAAAGATTACAGCGTCCTTGCGAATTTTTATAATTTAAACATACCTGTTACAGTTCACGCAGCAATTGGCACAGACATAGTTCATCAACAGCCGACGATGAATGGCTCTGTCACGGGTGAAATGAGTTTCAGGGATTTTAAAATTTTGTGCAATGTTTTGACAAAACTTGATGATGAAAGCGTCGTTGTCAATGTTGGTTCTGCTGTGATTATGCCTGAGGTTTTTCTCAAAGCATTAACAGTCGTTCGCAATCTTGGTTTTAATGCTTTTGGATTTACGACAGCAAATTTTGATATGATTCGCCATTATAGACCAACTGTTAATGTTGTTCAGCGACCAACTCAAGGCGGTGGGCAGGGCTTTATGATAACTGGACATCACGAAATTATGATACCTCTTCTTGTTGCAATGATTAAAAGTAAAATTTAAATCAACCATGAGCGAAGAATTTAAAGACAAGTTCGAGAAATTTAATCCTGAGGAATCATCTATTGCTGTTAAATCTTCAATCAAGTCATCACCGATTGCGATGACTTTGATAGCACTTGGGACTGTTTTCGTTCTCTATCAATTTTTTGGTGCTGGTTTGACATTTCTTTTGTTTGGTGGATTAAGCGAAGGGAATGTTCAAGGTTTTAGATTTATGACGATGCTTTCTCAATTTCTTTTTATTTTTGTCCCGACTTTATTTTTTGCGAAGTGGCAAGAGGTTAATTACAGGGAAATTTTTAAATTGAAAACGCCGAGATTATTTGAAATTTTACTTGCTATCGTTGGAACTCTTTCGCTTCAAAGCATCGCTCAAGTTTATCTTTATGTTCAGGATATGTTGTTTCCAATTCAGAAACTTTCACCAATTTTTGAGACATTGCGCAAGATGATGGAACGAACTTACTCAATTTTGATTTCTGCAAAATCGCCACTTGAATTTATTTTCGTTGCCATTGTTGTCGCTTTAACTCCGGCGATTTGCGAGGAACTTTTATTTCGTGGGCTTGTTCAGTATAATCTTTCAAAGGCAAGCAATTACAAACTCGGCTTTATAATAACAGGTGTGATTTTTGCGATGTATCATGCAAATCCATTTAGTTTTATCCCTTTGATCGCTCTTGGTGTTTATTTCGGTTATCTTGTTTATAAATCTGGAAGTATATTCCTTGCGATGACAGCACATTTTGTAAATAATTTCACTGCTGCGTATTTTTATTATGCCTTTGG
>NZ_CZVW01000030.1 GCF_001536065.1 Candidatus Chryseopegocella kryptomonas | reverse complement strand
CTCTCCGAACTTTTGACGCAGGTTAAAATCTGGCTTGAAAAAGCAGAAAACGCTCTCAAAGTAAATGAACAAAATTTTGATTTTTCAAATCTTCCAAAAATAAAATTTGTGGATAAACAATGAGAATAGGTAAATACGAAATTCACGCAGTTGAAACAGGAAGATTCAAACTTGACGGCGGAGCAATGTTTGGAATCGTGCCAAAAACAATCTGGGATAAATTAAACCCATCAGATGATAAAAATAGAATTGAACTTGCCTTGAGAACTCTTCTAATAATCGGCGACGATAGAAAAATTTTAATTGACACGGGCATAGGAAAAAAATGGGAGAATAAATTTGTTGACATTTATGGAATTGATCATTCAAAATATACACTTGAAAATTCGCTCACGAAATTTGGCTTAACAACTGATGATATAACCGATGTTATCTTAACACATTTACACTTTGACCACGCAGGCGGTGCAACAATGATTGACACAGATGGAGTTATAAAGCCAACCTTTAAAAACGCAACCTATTATGTCCAGAAGCGAAATCTTGAACTTGCAATGAATCCAAATGAAAAAGATAGAGCAAGTTATCTTCCAGAGAATTTTCTCCCGTTGATTGAATTTAATCAGCTTGAGATTGTTGATGGGGAATTTGAAATTTTTGATGGGATTGAGCTAATTGTTTCAAACGGACACACATTCGGTCAGCAGCTTGTGAAAATTTCAGATGGAGAAAAAACAATTGTTTATTGTGGTGATTTAATTCCAACATCTTCACACATTCCAATTCCGTATGTTATGGCTTATGATTTACAACCGCTTGTGACGATGGATGAGAAGAAGAAACTTTTAAAAAGAGCGGTTGAAGAAAATTGGATTTTGTTCTTTGAGCACGACCCTTATGCTGACTGCGCCACTGTAAAACAAGGTAAAAAATATGTTGAACTTGACAGACGTTTCAACATTGAAGATTTAGCGACCGAGTTGTCATAAGACGCCGAATTACTTGCGAAATCGTTGCAAATTTTTTATATTTAATTCAAAGTAGAAAACAAAACTTAAACGATGAATTTAAGCAACGCTCACATAGGTTCGCTCAATTTAGAAACGGTACTTTACCAAATTTCCTTCCGCGTTTGCTTTTACGCCCACTATTTTGCCCAGTGGTGGCGCAACCACTGGGCTTAAAATCATAAATCCCCACATAACGAATTCTTCACTTTTATAAAATTTCCTATCCAAAAACAAAAACAAAAGGAGGTTTGAAACAATGATCGTTGTTATGGAACCTGATGCAACCGAAGAACAAATTCAAAATGTTATAAAAGTTTTAAACGACCACGGCTTTGATGTCCACCGTTCAACAGGGGTATCAAGAACAGTTCTTGGGGCAATAGGAGTAAGACCTGAATTTGACCACAGAAACATTCAACTTTTGCCCGGGGTTGCTGAGGTTTACAGAATCACCGAGCCATATAAACTTGCGAATCGTGCCTTCAAACACGAGGGAACTGTCATAAACATAAACGGAGTAAAAATTGGAAGCAACATTGAAGAAATAGTTGTAATGGCTGGACCTTGTGCGGTTGAAAGCGAAGAACAAATTTTTACAATCGCAAAACATGTCGCTCAAAATGGAGCAAAAATTTTGCGTGGCGGTGCCTTTAAACCAAGAACATCCCCTTACTCCTTTCAAGGTCTTGGTGAAGAAGGATTAAAACTTTTAAGAGCAGCTGCTGATGAATATAATCTCCTCGTGATCACAGAAGTTCTTGATACAAAAGATATCCCATTAGTTGCAAAATATGCTGACATTTTACAGGTTGGGGCAAGAAATATGCAAAATTTTGCACTTTTAAAAGAACTTGGCAAAATTGATAAACCAGTTATGCTAAAACGAGGAATGGCTGCAACAATTGAAGAATGGCTCATGGCTGCTGAATACATACTCGCCGGCGGTAATCACAATGTCATACTCTGCGAAAGAGGTATAAGAACATTTGAAACATCAACAAGAAATACACTTGACATAAACGCAATTCCAGTCATACACAAGAAAAGTCATTTGCCCATTGTAGTTGATCCATCACATGCAACGGGACTAAGAGACAAGGTTATACCCGTTGCAAGAGCAGCAATCGCAGCTGGAGCTGATGGTTTAATAGTTGAAGTTCATCACCAACCTGAAAAAGCAAAATCGGATGGTCCGCAATCTCTTTACCTTGAACAATTTACACAGCTTATGATTGAAATAAGAAAAATCGCAGAAGCAATAGGAAGAAAAATTCAATAAACCTATGTTTCAAAAAATATCCATCATCGGCACAGGGCTAATTGGTGGCTCACTTGGACTTGCACTAAGACAACAAAAAAATCAAAACTTCAAAATCACTGGATTTGACATTGATTCAAAATCTCTTAATGTGGCACTTGAAATTGGAGCAATAACAGAAAAAGCAAACTCAATTGAAGACGCTGTAAAAGATGCAGATGTTGTTTTCCTATGCACACCGATTGGAGAAATTTTAAAACAAATTCAAATCATCGCAAAAAGTGTAAGATCAGGGACAATTATAACCGATGTTGGAAGCGTTAAAAAAATTATTCTCAAAGAAGCTGAAAAAATTAAAAATGATGTCTATTTCATCGGCGGTCATCCAATGGCTGGTTCTGAAAGAAAGGGTATATATTCAGCCGATCCTTTCCTTTTTCAAAATGCAGTTTATGTCTTATGCCCTTCTTTCAATGTCCCGATAAAAATTGTTAATAACTTTATTGAACTTATAAAGCTCACGGGTGCAAACATAATTTTGCTTGACCCAGAGATACACGACAGAATTTCCGCATACATAAGCCATCTCCCGCAACTTCTTGCGGTTTTACTTGTAAATACAGCCGGCGCAATGGGAACAGATTATCTTTCGCTTGCCGGTGGCGGTTTCAGGGATTTGACAAGAATAGCTTCAAGTCAATTTGAAATCTGGCATGATATAATCTCATTTAACCGTGAAAAAATAACTGAAGCACTTGATAATTTCATAAACGGACTTTACAAATATCGCAACCTTGTTAAATCTGGCGAAATAGAAAATTTCAAAATAGAATTTGAAACTGCTTTCAAATTTAGAAACGAAATTCCTTCAAGTCGCAAAGGTTTCATAAATCCTCTTTACGATGTTTTTATAATTGTTGAAGACAAGCCCGGGGTTTTAAGCAAAATTTCAACTGCACTTTATCAGGGTGGTTTAAACATAAAAGACATTGAACTTCTACGAGTAAGAGAAGGCATTGGTGGAACATTTAGAATTTCCTTCGGGAGCGAAAGCGATGCAAAAAAAGCAATTGAAATCATAAACTCGCTCGGTTATAAAGTTTTCACAAGAGAATAAATTTCAATAAACCAAAACGTATTTTGAATAGCCCGGATAAACAAGCACACCGCTCTTAACATCTTCAAACTTTTCTTCTCCAAATTCTTGATAAAATTTTTTTGACTTCCCATTTCCAATCAACGATTCGGCAATTTCAAACTTAACATTCGGAGTATCGCAAAACAGAAAGACAAATTTTTTCTCTTTATCAATTAAAACTTCCCAACTCCCATTCTTCAAATACCCTTTTAAAAATTTTTCATCATTCCACCAGATTTGTGTTCCACTTTCAGAACCCTCGCCCAGAGTTTGCACTGGCGCTCTACCTTGATTTTTCAAAGCAAATTTTTTCTCACCAACCTTCTCAAAAATCTGCCCGTAATTTTTCGCAACCGTTACAACCTTAACACATAATTTCTTTGAAGAAAACAAATTCTCTCCATCTAAACCAACCATCACAAAAGCAACTATAGATGATGAAGTTTTAAATTTGATTTTGCCAAGTTCATAAATTTTTGAAGTATCAACTTCACCAGCCACCGCCACAAAATTTGAAGAATTGACAAAAAAAGTCCCGCTTGAAAAATCAATTCTTACCTCATCATTTTCATCACCTTCTTTTATCAAAGAATCAACAAAACTTCGCACATTCGCATCGGTAAAAATTGCTTTTGAAAAGATATTCATTGCTCCATCATTAATTTTATCACCTGCGATTTTATTTCGGACTTTAAACTTGAAAGAAAGTTTATAAACATCACTCCACCAGTCAGCCCAAATTTTTAAGTCATCATCCTTAAAGCAAATGTCAATTTCTTTTGAGAATGGTTTTATTTCTCCATTTATAAAAATTTTTCCTGCATAACCAAATAACCCCCATCTTGTTGGATCTGCTTGAAAGCCAAACGACGAGATTTGATTCACATCAGCCCAAGTGTAATAAGCAAAATGAATCACCGCATCATAATCTTGAAGAAGCGAATAAACCGCAAGATGAATGAAACTTGAAACTCTGAATTCATTTGGGAAACACTGCGAACATTCACGAATTACAATCGGCTTATTTTTCCACGCATAAAATGCAGAATAAACAGGAAAAGTCCATCTATCTTTTCGTTTGAGATAATTTTCGTTTCTAAAAAATGGAATTCCAATCCATTCTTTTCCGGTTTCAAAAAATGGATGATCCATATAAACATTTTGCCCGACGAAATCAAGTTCGGAAAAAACAGTGTAAGTGTCGTGTATAATTTCACTATTTACGCTTGAAGTTATCGGCACAGGACAACCTTTTGAGCGGATAAAATTTTTCAAATTTTTAAAAAGTTTGATTTGCAAAGACATAAGAAACTCCAATCCATCCTTTTGTCTTAACGGATGATCAAGTTCGTTTGATTTAAAGTTAAAATTAACATCTGAAAATTTTCGTAAAGTCATCTTCGGGAAATAAATTTTTCCAAGTTCAAGCGATTCATCATCTTTCAAAATTGAGAAGCCATCTTTCGTGCTCCATGCCTTTTTCAAATTATGGGTTGTGCGATATTTTTTCTTTAAAAAATCAATCCACAACTTTTGAAATTTTGTTTTGTAAGGTTCAATCATATTGTCAAGTTTATCGTATTGAAAGAAAAAACTGTCTTCGTTTATAAGTTCAATCATCGCAATTGCTGGGTTTAAACCATTTGGGAGTCCTGTGTATGGATTAACATGTTTAAAAAGGAACTCATCAATAAACTCTTTTTGAAGTTCAATCATCTTTTCATCAAACAAAGAATAAGGACTGCCTTTTCTATCCATCATTTCTGCACCTTCAACACCATCACCACTTTTGAAAGTTCTGTAAGCACGAATGACAAGGTAAACATATATTCCCCGTTTCTGTGCTTGATAAATCCAATAATCAATTCTATCAAGATATTCCCTGTCTAAATTTTTTGAGTTATTTTCATTCGGATACGCTTCATCAATTACGCATCTTCTTAAAATGCCAAATTTTTCACTACCTCTATTGTCAAGTTCGTGTAATCTTATCAAATTGCATCCTGCACGAGCAAGCACTTCAACGACAGTTTCAATTTTCTCTTTTGGAATATCAACATGGCTACCTGCGATTGTCACGCCCCAAAATCTTACTCTTTCCCCCGTTTTTTCAAAATAAAAATGTCCATCTTCAGCAACTTTTACGAAGCCAAATTTTCCCGCTGGCGGTTTCAGAAGAAAACTAAAATCAACAAGCGAAGCATCTGGAAACTCACCAAACTTCGGGTCAAGCCATCGCACCGCAAGTGAATCTTTAAACTTACCAGATTTTCCCCTTTCAAATGTTATGCTTTGTGAAATAAGTTGGCTAAAAATTAGAGCAAGAAAAATTAAAATCCACATAGCGTAGTTTTTATTTTCAAGATAGCAAAAAAGACGATTTTTTACACGAAGAAATGAGAAATTTTGGAGGTAGATCAAAACTTGACTTTGTAAGTGAAAATTTTTATATTAAAAATGAACTTTGGGCGGTTAGCTCAGCCTGGTTAGAGCGCTTGCTTGACATGCAAGAGGTCAGAGGTTCGAATCCTCTACCGCCCACATCTTTATTTTTATCCCGCATCAGGAAATGGCTCAAGAAAATACTGACCAAGAATATATTCGTCCTCAAATCTTAATGCATAACTCCTCAAAATTTCAACAAGCCCAGAAAGTTCAAGTTTATCTTCTCTATACTTTTGAACCATCTTCAAAAAATGCGACTTCTCACGCCCCGACAAATTCTCCGAAAAATGCCCGAAAATGTGAATTAAAACATTGGCAATGTTTGACTTTCTAAAATTCTTCATCATCAAATCTTTGAAAATCTCGTCATATTTTTGAACAACGCTTTCAAAATTTTTTCCATCGTGCGATGCGATTATCTTCCCGAGCATTTTCAAATGTTTTTGCGAAAGCGACATTATCAGATATTTATGTTTGCTGTGAAACTCAATCAGATCATTTATGCTCTTTTTTGCTTCTGTAAATCTGTAAAACATAAAAACTTTCGTCAAAAACTCCCACATCATTTGCTTGTTTCTCAATCTTCCCTCGTCTATCATTGGAATAAAGGGGAAATGCTCATTAACGATGCCAGCAAAAATTCCATAACTTTTCCCATATGGATTATCTTTGTAATAAACCTTCGCACTTCCAACTCCACAGCTTGGTGATTTTGCCTTCAAAATGAAGCCGTGGACTTGCCCAAGTTCATTCAAAAAATTTTTCGCAAATTTTTCAAGTTCATCTGTTAAGTCTATCCCCGTTTCATCTTGAATTGCTCTTATACTGTTTTTAACTTTTTGCAATTTTATCGTCTTTCTCGGAACCCCAAGTCCTATGCCAACTTCTGGGCAGACATGCACAAGATTAAAAAGAGATTTTATTCTATCTACAATTTCATCATTTACGGAAAAGCCGTTATATCTGTAAGCGAATCCATCAAGACATGCACTTATAACGACGGTTGGTTTCATCCCCGTAAATTTTGATTATGTTTCTATCTTAACAGTAAATTTTCGCTTGCATTTTTTACATTGATATTCAACGGTGATCCAGTTGTTTCTTTCATAATAACTTATTTCTTCAAGCTCGCCATTGCAACCTTTGAAAATACACTTTTTCATTTCAACATTGAATTGCCTGTTCCCGTTTCTAATTCCTTCCATCTTTTCTTCAAAATTTTTTCTCCGATCATAATTCCAGCGATTGATTTTGCATCAACTATTTGACCGTTCAAAATCATATCAACAGCTTCATCAATTGTCTTAAACTCAACCGACAAAACTTCGCCTTCTTCAAGGTTTTGTTCAACTTTTTGGAGACCTTCCGCAAGATAAATGTAAAGTTTCTCACTACAAAAACCAGGGCTTGTGTAGATATAAGTTAAAAGTTCAAGATTTAGTGGTTTGTATCCTGTTTCTTCTTCAAGTTCTCTAACAGCACAAACCTGTGGATCTTCACCGACATCAAGTTTTCCGGCCGGAAGCTCATAAATGAATTTATCAATTGGATAACGATATTGCTTTATCAAAATAATTCTTCTATCTGGAAGAACCCCAAGGACAACAGCTCCGCCGGGATGTTCAACAACTTCTCTTATTGTATGATTTCCGGATTCAAAGTATTCAAGTTCATCAACAATTATGTTAAAAACTTTGCCACGATAGATGATGTTTCGCTTTTTCAATTTCATATTTCCTTTGATATTTCCCGAGCCCATTTAGGCGATCTGAAAATTAATTTTTAATAAATCCCCCTGCTTCCGGGTTTTTCTATCTCAACTCCTTCTTTACACAATGGACATTCCTCTGGTTTAAAAGTTGGCACTTCAAGCCGAACCACAGATGCAAACCTTATACCAAAATCAATTTTCCCTCCACTTCTATCAACGATACAGCCGACTCCTACGAGTTTTCCACCAGCATTTTTAACAAGCTCAATCACCTCAAAAACACTTCCACCTGTCGTCACAACATCTTCACAAACAAGAACTCTCTCACCAGGTTTGATCTCAAAACCACGCCTTAACTTCATAACTCCACCTTCCCTTTCTGCAAAGATATTTCTTGCTTCAAGCTGTCTTGCGACCTCATAACCAACAATGATTCCGCCAATTGCTGGTGATATAACAAGTTCAACTTCGCTTGTGTAAAAATGTCTTGCAATTTGCCTACATAAAATTTCTGCATATTCCGGGTATTGAAGAACCTTGGCACACTGAAAGTATTTTGAACTGTGCAAGCCGGATGTCAAAAGAAAATGACCTTCAAGAAGTGCCCCCGTTTCCTTGAAAATTTTTAAAACTTCTTCGCTTGATATTTGAGAAAACTGCATAACTAAAAAATTTTATTTTAAAGAAAGCGGATGGCGAAACCATCCGCTTTTAAACTACTTCTCTTCTTCCGTTAACTCCTCCGGTTCATTCTTTTGCTTGCTGGCATCGTAAAAAACAAGCTCATCACGATTCTTTGAAAGTTTAACCTTTATAACGCTTCCAGAGGCAAATTTACCTTTCAAAATTTCCTCAGACAATGGCTCTTCAAGATACTTTTGCACAGCTCGTTTCAAAGGTCTTGCTCCAAACGCTGGATCATAACCTTTCTCAGCAAGGAATTCTTTTGCACTTCTTGTCAATTCAAGTGTCATATTCATCGTCTTCAATCTCTTCATTATGTCTTGAACAGCAATATCAACGATTTGAATTATATGCTCTTTTTCAAGCGGTTTGAATATGATTATTTCATCAATTCTATTCAAAAATTCAGGGCTGAAGACACGTTTTACAGCTTCCTCAATTGTTGCCTTCATTGCTTCAAATCTATCTTTCGGCGTTTCTCCAATTCCAAAACCAATTCCACCTGTTAATTTTATGTCTCTTGTTCCAATGTTTGATGTCATAATTATAATTGTGTTTCTGAAATCAACTCTTCTGCCCAAGCTGTCCGTAAGTTGCCCATCGTCAAGAACTTGAAGCAAAATGTTGAAAACATCTGGATGCGCTTTTTCAATCTCATCAAACAGAACAACTGAATAAGGTTTTCTTCTAACTTTTTCCGTCAATTGCCCACCCTCTTCATATCCAACATATCCAGGAGGCGCACCAATTAACCTTGAGACATTGAATTTCTCCATATACTCGCTCATATCAATCCTTATGAGCGCATCTTCTGTATCAAACAAATATCTTGCAAGTGCTTTGGCAAGTTCTGTTTTCCCAACGCCTGTTGGTCCAAGAAAGATAAACGAACCAATTGGTCTTCTCGGGTCTTTCAAACCAGCTCTTGCCCTTCTTATCGCACGTGTTAATTTCTCAATAGCTTCATCTTGCCCGACAACCTGCTTTTTCAACTCCTCAGCCATATTCATCAATTTTTCAGATTCGGATTGACTTATTTTATTCACAGGTATACCTGTCATCATTGCAACAACTTCGGCGATGTCTTCCTCAGTAACCTCAAAAACCATGCTTTGAGCTTTTATCTCCCATTCACGCTTTGCAATTTCAAGATCACTTAAAAGTTTTTTCTCAAGGTCTCTCAATCTCGCCGCTTGTTCAAAGTCCTGATTTTTAACAACCTGATTTTTCATCTGCCTAATTCTTTCAATCTCCTCCTCAAGTTCAACAATTTCCTTCGGAACAACGATGTGCGAAAGATGAACCCTTGCCCCCGCTTCATCCATAACATCAATTGCTTTATCCGGAAGGTAACGATCGGTTATATATCTGTCGCTTAACCTTACAGCTGCTTCAATTGCTTTATCAGTGTATCTGACATTATGATGCTCTTCGTATTTATCTTTGATGTTCATCAGGATGTAAATTGTTTCTTCAACGCTTGGTGGATCAATCATAACTTTTTGAAATCTTCTCTCAAGAGCTCCATCTTTTTCAATATACTGGCGATATTCATCAAGTGTTGTTGCACCGATGCATTGCAATTCACCTCTTGCCAATGCAGGTTTAAACATATTTGATGCATCAAGTGAACCAGAAGCTCCACCTGCTCCAACTATTGTGTGCAATTCATCAATAAACAAAATCACATCTTTTGCCTTTTCAAGTTCATTCAAAATTGCTTTAACCCTCTCTTCAAATTGTCCCCTGTATTTTGTTCCTGCAACAAGTGCAGCAAGATCAAGTTGAACGATTCGCTTGTTGTGTAAAACCCTTGAAACTTTTTTCTGCACAATTCTTAACGCAAGTCCCTCAACGATTGCGGTCTTCCCAACGCCCGGCTCACCTATCAAAACAGGATTATTTTTCTTTCTCCTGCTCAAAATCTGCGCAACTCTATCTATCTCTTTATCCCTTCCGATCACAGGATCAAGTTTCCCCTCCATCGCAAGCTTCGTAAGATCACGGCTAAAATTATCCAAAACTGGCGTCTTCGTCCTCTCCTGCGCCTTTGTGGATTCGGAAAACCTTGCTCTCTCGCTCACGCTTGACTTACCGCTCAATATATTGTCAAGTTCATTACGCACAGCTTCATAAGTAACACCAAACTGTTTCAAAATTTGTGATGCAAGATTATCTTCATCTCTCAAAATTGACAGAAGAAGATGCTCCGTCCCAATGACATCCGACTTATACAACTTCGCCTCAAGATAAGTAATCTTCAAAACTTTCTCCGCTTGCTTCGTCAAAGGCAAGCTTCCCATAACCAGCGTCCCGCCCGTCGTTCTGACAGTATCCTCAATCGCCTTTTTAAGTTTGTAAAGATCGCAACCTAAATTACGCAAAATTTTTACAGCAAGCCCCTCACCTTCTCTGATTATCCCAAGCAACAAATGCTCTGTCCCTATGTAATCGTGCCCAAGTCGTAACGCTTCCTCACGGCTCAATCTTATAACTTCCTGAACCCGATTTGAAAAATTGCCTTCCATAGAAGTTTATTTGATTTTGTTTGTGTTTTCAATTTTACTTAACAATTTGAACTCCTCGCCAGTTTCTCAAGAACTACTTCCCTTAAGCAAATATACACATTTCAAACTCAATTTGTCAAATTAAATCAATTGAAAAATTCAACATCGTTTCATAAATTCATTCTCAAAAATAATAAACAACAAAGATTGCTAAAATGCAAATTTTAACGCTCCTTCTTGCTCTGTTGCAAATGTCGCTCTCCCAGCAAAAACCAGAAACAACAAAAACCTTCTACACATTTATTATCGGAAAAATTTCACAATTTCAAAAATTAGATACACTCACCGTTGAACAATTTGAGACATTGGATTATAAAACCCCCTATGATCTTCTCATCTCAAAACATCATATCTTTACAAATGAATTAGGTGAAAACGGAAAACCTGTAAATTTAAATTTCAACTTCGCCGATATGAGAACATCACAATTTCTCATCAACGGCAGAACCCTAAATGGCTACATCTACCCATATCAATTTCTTAACATAATTCCGATGGACAACATTTATCTCGTTGAAACGGACAAAAACTTCACATCGTCAATTTTTCAAAACGCAAATTCGTCAATCACAAACTTCATCTTCAAAAATATACAAACTCAAAGACCCATAACCAGAATAAGATACATTGAAGACGCTTATGATCTTATCGCCACGGATGGAAGTTTTTCTCACAATTTTTGGAAAAACTTAAATTTAACCCTTGGGTTCAGAAGAAACACCTCAAACGGAAGATTTACAAATTCACAATACGATGCTTGGACTCTTTTTATAAACTCATTTTGGATTCCGAGAAAAAACTTAAACATTTCACTTCTTAACATTTACTCAACCTTTGAAAATGCTTTGAATGGCGGAATCAACACGACAAATCTTTCGCTTCAAGATGAAGATATAATTTACAACGAAAGAATTGCTCCTGTAAACGAGCAAACATCAAATTTATCAACAAAGCGAAACGATTTAACTCTTTCTTCAAATTTTAAAATTGACTCACTAAAAGAAATAAACTTAACATTCTATCACACACTTCAAGCCGACAATTTTTCATCTCCCGAAAATCCAAACAAAAGAAACTCTCACTTCTTCGGAGCAAAATTATCTTTTGACGCTTTATTCTGGACTGCAAATATAAACGCAGGGTTAGAATTTCAAAAAAATCATCTTGACATTTCGCTTTTAAGTGATTCGCTTCAAAACTATCTTTTAAAACCAACCCAAAAATCCCTTACATCAATTTCATCTTTTCTAAAATCGGAGTTAAAACTTGGCTTTTTTGCTCCTGCTTCTTTTGTTAGAATTGAAATTTTATCTGGGAAATTCGTCGCAAACTACGGTGCTGGGGTGAATTTAAACTTTGATAAATTTAGATTCTTCGCAGGCGCTTCGCACTCCGTAAGATTTCCAACGCTTATTGAACAAAGCATAACTTCGTCTTCGGAATTTGAAAAGCATAGGGTTTATGAAATTGGAGGCGAATTTGTAGATAAAAACTTTACATTTTATATCAAAATTCAAAACAGAAAAATTTCAAATCATCTTGTCTTCAACGATTCATCATTTTACAGAACATATACAAGTCGAACATTCATTGAAATAAATTCCAACTTAAAAATTTGGAAACTAACCCTTGCACTTTCACCATCAATTATTCTAAACAAAGTAACAAAACCATATCCCCGATATTTTCTCTACGGAGAACTTTTCTTTGAAGGGAAATTGACAAGAACATTAAACTTAACGGCAGGTGTAAAAGCAAAACTTTCCGATAGATTTTACGGCTTTAAATTTATAAACCACGCTTTCATCTTCTCCGAAAATACTTCCGAACTTAAAAAGTTTGGCACAATTGATTTATTTGTAAGCGGGAAAATAAAAAATGTTGCAATCTTCTTGACACTTGCAAATGCAACAAACACAAAATATATGACATCTGCGTTTTATCCGATGCAGGATAGAAGTTTAAGATTTGGTGTTGTATGGACATTTTTTGATTAACGCCAGATGTTTCTCGTCCACTCATCCCAGAGCGGAGTTATAAGCCGATAATCGCCAAACCCAGTTTCATCCACAAAGATAAATCTTCTGTTAATTTCGTAGTAATACCATATCTCATACGGCTTGCTGTCTATGTCAAATGGATGTCTATCAACACTGCTTGGCGGTCCAAAAATTATATAAACCATTCCCATATCCGTCTTCCATCCCTCAATGTAGTGCCCAAAATGTTCATTTGCATATTTAACTCGCCCGTAGTATTCCTCCATAAGTTCATTTTTGAGGGTGTTCGGAGTTGGGTCTTTCTTACGCCAGAACTCAAGAAATCTTCGCTCTTTTTCAGCGTCATCAGAGGCTGATTTTATGTAGTTTATCTCCTCTGGCTTTGCAATATAAACGAGTTGCTCAATTGCCTTGTCAAGATCAGAAATTAACTCTGGAATTTCATGCCATCTGACCATAAAATTTTTCTGCACAACATAATAATAATCACGATTTGAAGCCATTCTTCCCTCAACTAAAATCACATAATCACCAAAACCAAGTTGAGGTTGAGAAATCTCAAGTATGACTGAATTTCTACCTGGCTTTATAAACTCCGAAACAGAGCCAGTGTAAATTTGAACTTGCTTTTTTCTCGTCAAACGATTTATTCTGTATGTGATGTTAAGCGAATCTTCAAATGTGGTGTTGTTATAAACTTCAAAAAACAGATAAAAATTTTTGTTCCCAGTTGAAGTTATCGTATTTGAAACATTTGGAACTATCGTCTTTACGCCATCTTCAACTTTAACGGAAGAAACCATCATCAAATCACTAATCGTCAATGGACTTTTTGAAAAATCCTTTACACTTACAAATCCTTCCTTTTTAAACCCACGCTTCGTGTCAAGGTCTATAACCTGAACCGAAATTTTATAATCTCCAAATGGAAGGTTCAAAAATGCTTGCGATATATCCCAAAAAGCCTTTGAAATTGTCTGCTCAAAATTTTCTGCTAAAACTTTCTGCGTCCAAGATTTTTCGGTCACATATTTACCTTTTGCCGTTGAAACATTAAGCGTTACTTCATAACTTGCAGAGTAATGATCTTCTTCCTTGACAAATTGGAGAAACTCATAGGGAACTTGGACATAGACATCAACTCTGCTTTGTTGCATGTTTTGAGCGAAATCACCAGCAAAGTTCAAAGCTGTAAAGTAAAATTGTGGCATTGAATAACTTCTCGGGACGCTTGTTTCAACCTGTGCTAAAGCTAAAACGCCACCAAATAAAAGCAACGATAAGAACAAAATTAATTTTTTCATTTTTTCTCCACCCGATTCAAAATCGGTTTTTAGTTTTGTTTCCGAAATTTTTAACAAAAGGTTTTTTCTGTTTGTTTCGTCATCGCTCTTCCAATCAAATCATACTCAAAATAATCATAAATTTCAACTTCATAAAATTCACCAGATTTCAAATCATCACCATAAACCAAAACCTCAACATCAATTTCAGGTGCGTCCCACTGCGTTCTTCCAACGAAATAATCGCTCTCTTTTCTATCAATTAAAACTTTTAATTTTCTCCCAATCAAATTCTCGTTTTTCTCAAGGATCACATCTCGCTGAATATTCATCAACAATGCCATTCTCCTTTCTTTCTCCTCTGGCGGGACTGGGTCTCCAAGCTCAAACGCAGGCGTCCCATCTTCCTGAGAATATGTAAAAACACCAAGCCGATCAAATTTGAAACTTGCGACAAAATCAACAAGCTCCTCAAACTCCCTCTCCGTCTCGCCTGGATAACCAACGATTAAACTTGTTCTAATAGCAACTTCCGGAACTTTATCTCTTATCATTTCAAGAAGTTCAATCGTCCTGCGTTTTGTTATACCTCGTCTCATTGACTTTAAAATTTTGTCCGAGATATGTTGAATTGGGATGTCAATGTATTTGCAAATTTTTGGATTTTGTGCAATTACATCAAGAACTTCAACGGGAAATTTTGCAGGATAAGCATACATAAGCCGAATCCATTCAATCCCATCAATTTCAGAAAGACGCATCAAAAGTTCAGAAAGTTTTCTCTCACCGTATAAATCAAGCCCGTAATAAGTTGTATCTTGAGCTATTACGATTAACTCCTTAACACCACGCCACGCAAGTTTTTTTGCTTCTTTGACTACATCATCAATCGGACGGCTCACATATTTACCACGAATTATCGGAATAGCACAAAACGAACAAGGGTTATCACAACCTTCGGCAATTTTTAAATAAGCAAAATGTTTTGGCGTGAGAATTTCCCTTTCACCAAGCAACTCATACTTATAATCAACCCCAAGCTCATTTAAAATTTCTCCAAACTTTTCAACACCAAAAAATTTATCAACTTCCGGGATTTCTTTTTCAAGTTCATCTTTATATCTTTGCGAGAGACACCCCATAACATAGACGCTTTCAACTTTCCCTTTTTCTTTTAATTCAATCGCTTCAAAAATTTTCTCAATTGACTCTTGCTTTGCCGACTCAATAAATCCGCAGGTATTTATCAGAACGATCTGGGCTTTTTCTGGCGTATCAACAATTTGAAATTTATTCTTAAGCCCACTCAATAAAATTTCAGAGTCAACGAGATTTTTCGGGCAACCGAGCGTGAGAATATGTATTTTCTTTTTTCCGTTTTTCACATCAAGCAAAATTTTATTTTAGAAACGCAATATAAAGATAAACAAGTGGAGCAACATAAATCAAACTATCAAATCTATCAAAAACCCCGCCATGCCCCGGGATTATACCTGATGAATCTTTAACACCGACATCTCTTT
>NZ_CZVW01000029.1 GCF_001536065.1 Candidatus Chryseopegocella kryptomonas | reverse complement strand
CAGATTTCTTGCATATCTTGACGCTCTTCTTAACATTCTTCTTAACACATAACCTCTGCCATCATTTGATGGAATTGCCCCGTCGGCTATCGCAAATGTAAGCATTCTTATATGGTTAGCTATGACACGCATAGCAACTTGAATTTTATTGCAGGTATATTCTTTGCCCGTCAATTTTTCAATTTCTTCAATAAATGGCTTGAACAAATCAGTATCATAATTTGATAATTTCCCTTGCAATACAGCGACAATTCTTTCAAGCCCCATTCCTGTATCAACATGCTTTGCAGGTAAAGGTTCAAGTTCTCCTTTCTCATTTCGGTTGAACTGTATAAAAACGAGATTCCACAATTCAATAAATCTTGAACAACCATCAACATTCACACCACATTTATGATTTTTGGTGCAAGTTCCTTCGCCAAGGTCAATGTGAATTTCAGAGCATGGACCACATGGACCAGTATCTCCCATTTCCCAGAAATTTGTCTTTTCATCAAATCTTAAAATTCTATCGTGAGAAATGTCGGTTACTTTCTTCCAGAGTTCTTCTGCTTCATCATCGTCTTTAAAAACAGTTGCATACAATCTATCTTTCGGCAATCCCCATTCTTTTGTCAAAAGTTCCCAAGCCCATTCTATCGCTTCTTTTTTGTAATAATCTTCGAATGACCAATTTCCGAGCATCTCAAAGAAAGTGTGATGATATGTGTCTTTCCCAACTTCTTCAAGGTCATTATGTTTTCCACTCACTCTGATACATTTTTGGTAATTTACCGCTCTTTTATAAGGTCTTGTTCCCGTGCCGAGAAATACATCTTTAAATTGGTTCATCCCTGCATTTGTAAAAAGAAGTGTTGGGTCATCAAAAGGTATAACTGGAGAACTCGGGACAAATGTGTGTCCTCTTTCTTCAAAAAATTTGACAAATGATTTTCTTACATCTTTCGCTTTCATCTCTATATAAAAATTTTGTTTTCCGTTTTCTAAAATGTAATAAAAGGGAAGGACTCTTGCAAATCAATGCAGAGTGCAAGAATTGTTATCCCAATTGCGTAGGTGAAATCTTGCAAAAATTTAAAAGACAAATTTCATCAAAATAATCGTCCCAATTATAAGCACGGTGCAGAAAATTATTATCGCTGGTATGCCTTTAAATGATTGAATCAATTCTTTGGTTTCGTTGATTGCGGTCGTTATTTGAGTTGCGTTGTTCTTTATCTCTTTGGCGATTTCGGATTTTAAAACCTGTATGTTTTGATACACATCTCGTTTAATTATATTCGTTGCGTTTGGAAGTTCCGCCGTGAGAACTGTTACTTTTTCAAGCAGATTTCCCATATTATTTTGGACTTCGTATTGCGATGTTGCAACCTCGTCAAAGACATTTTTAATTTCTCTTATTTGCTCGTCTATTGATTTTAAACTTTCATCAAAATTGACGGATGGAGTAAATGTAAGGGCACTGGTGTTTGAAGCGATTTCTTCGGAGATTTTTCTCAAAAGTGTGAGATTGTTCTGGATTTCCTCTGAAAATGTTTTTAGAAATTCCGCATCAGGCAAATCGCTTACAGTAAATTCTCTGCCAATTTGCTGTGACGTTTTGATTTCGTCAAGTTTTGTGTTTATGTCGTTTAAAATTTGAGAGAAGTCAGTTTGTTGTTGGCTGTAATCTCTTTGAGGTAAATTCTGATAAAGGTTTTTCAGGTCTGCTATGTCTTGATTTATACTGTTTAAAAGTTGGGCTATTTCGTTTTTGAATTCGTTAAGTCCAGTAAGATCAATGTTTTCGCTGACTTCAAAAGAATTCAACTTATTTTGAAGTGCTTCCTTTAAATTTTCGGTTATGGAAGAAATTTTTGTATCAACATTATTTATCGTCGTTTTTATGATTTCGTCAATTTGCTTGTTTATTTCACCGCTTATGTTGGTGTAAAAGTTTTGAATCAGGAGCAGATTTGTCTCAATGGCAGATAATTTGTTTTTAAACTCATTGAGTTCATTTACCATCGGAGAAAGCAAATAAGGGATGAGGTCTGCGTTGTTTTCAAAGAATGTGCGAAGGTCGTTTTTTGTCAAAAACTCATAAAAATCTTTTCTATATCTTTCAAACTCTGATGCAAGTGAAGTGTTAAGTTCTGTAAATTGCTGATTTAATTCCGCAAGCTTTTGAGTGAAGAAATTGTTTATTTCAAGGACTTTATAACTTAGGTTCGTGATGCGTGTTATAAATTCTGAATTTAGCAGTTTAAACTGTTCTTTTAAGGCTTCAAGTTCGGTTTTAAGATTGAGTTTTTCTTCAAGGAAGTTAAATCGTGATTCTTTTAGTTGTAGAAGTTTGGCTTCAATTTCACGCTCAAGCGATTCAAGTCGTTCGGCAAGAAATCTTTGAAGCTGCTCATAAGTTACATAGTTGTTGGTTGGGCGTAATTCTTCTAATGGCATTTTAACCTCCACTGTTATGTTTTGCTTCTGATTTAATTATAATAAATTATTTCGCAAATGTCAAGAAATTTAGGTTCGGGTCGCTGAGCTGGGGGCAGGGAATGAGTTTAAAGAATTTTTTAGATGGCTTGATTTTTGATTGACTTTTTGGGTTAATTGATTTAAATTAAGAAAGAAGTTTTAGTCAGGTAAAAATTTAAATAAGGAGGAAAAATTGGATCTGTTTGACAAATGCTACGCTTTCAAAAGGCACGAAGAAGTAAAAGCGATGGGACTTTATCCGTATTTTCAACCAATTTATGAGAATTACGGTCCGATTGTTAAGATGGATGGACGAGAAATTGTTATGGCTGGTTCAAACAATTATCTTGGCTTAACGACTGATCCACGTGTTAAGGAAGCAGCGATTGAAGCTATCAAAAAATATGGCACAGGATGTTCGGGTTCAAGATATTTAAATGGGACGCTTGATATTCACATTAAGTTAGAAGAACAGCTTGCGGAATTTGTGGGGAAAGAGTCCGCGCTTCTTTTCAGCACAGGTTTCCAGACGAATCAAGGTGCAATAGTTCCGTTAATTGGAAAAGATGATTATGTAATTTCAGACAAAGATAATCACGCAAGCATAGTTCAAGGAACGCTTATTTCAAAAGGTTTGTGGGGGAGCGATGTACTTGTAAGATATAGGCATAATGATATGCAACATCTTGAAGAAGTCATTTCAAAACTTCCGCTTGATGCAGGAAAATTGATCGTTACAGATGGGGTTTTCAGTATGAGCGGAAACATTGTTAATTTGCCAGAACTTGTGAGAATTGCCAGAAAATATAATGCAAGGATAATGCTTGACGATGCGCATGGTCTTGGTGTCCTTGGCAAAGGTGGAAGAGGGACAGCAAATCACTTTGGACTTGATGATCAAGTTGATATAATTATGGGAACATTTAGCAAAAGTTTTGCATCTTTAGGGGGATTCATTGCTGGTGAAAAACCTGTGATTGATTACATTAAACATCACTCGCCAGCTTTGATTTTCAGCGCAAGTATGACGCCACCGCAGGTTGCTGCGGTTTTGAAAGCGCTTGAGATAATTAAAGCAGAACCTGAGAGAATAGAACGACTTCATTACAACGCAAATAAAGTAAGGCAGGGATTAAAGAACCTTGGTTTCAATGTCCTTGACGGACAAACGCCAATTGTCCCTGTTGTAATCGGTGATGATTTGTTAACATTTAAATTCTGGCGGATGTTGTTTGACAATGGCGTCTTTGTAAATGCGGTGATAAGCCCGGCAGTTCCACAAGGGATGCAGCTTTTGAGATTAAGTTTTATGGCAACGCACGAGGATAAGCACCTTGATTTTGTAATTGAAACATTTGAAAAGGTCGGTAAGGAGCTTGCTTTGATTGATTAAAAAATAAAAGGTGAGAAAATGTCAATTGAAATTCGCCGGGCTTTGTCCCGGAAGGATATGTCCATTTTTATCAAATTCCCATATCAACTTTACAAAAATCATCCCTACTGGGTCCCGCCTCTTTTAATTGAGCAGAAAGATCTTGTTGATGTAAAAAGAAATCCATTCTACAAGCATAGTGAAGCGGAATTTTATCTTGCGTATAAGAATGGAGAAGTCGTCGGAAGAATTTCTGCAATTTTGAACCACAATCACAATCAATTTCATAACGAGAATATCGGATTTTTTGGTTTTTTTGAATCTGTAAATGATAAAGATGTTGCCTTTAAACTTTTTGAAACCGTTGAGAAATGGGCGAAAGAAAAGGGACTTGATGAAATTAGAGGTCCAGTTAATCCGTCAACGAATGATTCTTGTGGAATTTTGATTGAAGGATTTGATAAACCGCCGTGCGTTATGATGCCTTATAATTACGAGTATTATCCAGAGTTGTGCGAAAGTTATGGCTTTGAAAAGGCGAAAGATTTGTTTTCGTATTATATTTCGCAGGAAATGCTGACTCCGAAAGTTATGGAAAAAACTTGAGCGTGGGGTTGAACTTGTCTTAAAAAGGCGAAACGCAACTATAAGACAGGTTGATTTGAAAAAGTTTGATGAAGAGGTCAAAAAAGTTAAAGAAATTTACAACAACGCGTTGAGCAAAAATTGGGGCTTTGTGCCCTTAACGGATGACGAGATAAATCACATCGCAAAGTCATTGAAGCAAATAGTTGTCCCAGAAATTACACTTTTCGCAGAAGTTGATGGAAAGCCAATTGGATTTTCTCTTTCAATTCCTGATATAAATCAGGCATTAAAACATTTGAACGGGAGACTGCTCCCATTTGGAATTTTCAAATTGATGCGAGAAATGAAGAGAATAACGATGATTCGTGTTTTGATAATGGGTTTAATTCACGAGTATCGCTTATCCGGGATTGACGCTGCGTTTTATTATTACACGATAAAAAATGGAATTGCAAAGGGTTATTCAGCAGCTGAACTTGGCTGGGTTCTTGAGGATAACGAGCCAATGAAAAGGGTAGCCGAAAACATCGGCTCCGTTCCTTACAAAAAATATCGCATATATTCAAAAAAACTTAAATAAAATTACGCCATGCCTTTACAAAAGGTCCAAAAAATCTGGATGAACGGTCAATTCATCAATTGGGACGACGCAAAAATTCATGTCCTCTCCCATGTTATCCACTATGGAACAAGCTGGTTTGAAGGGATAAGATGTTATGATACGAAAAAAGGTTCCGCTATTTTTCGTTTAAATGAGCATATAAAACGACTTTATGATTCAGTTAAAATTTACAGAGCTGAGATTCCTTATTCAATGGATGAACTTAAAGAAGCAATCATTGAAACCATCAAATCAAATGGTTTGAAAGCGTGTTATATTAGACCGATTGTCTTCCGCGGATATTATGAACTTGGTGTTAACCCGATGAATTGCCCCATTGATGTTGTGATAGCGGTGTGGGAATGGGGAAAATATCTTGGGGAAGACGCGATTAAAAATGGTGTTGATGTAAAAGTTTCAAGTTGGAGAAGACCTGCTCCTGATACATTGCCAATGATGGCAAAAGTCGGAGCAAATTATATGAATTCACAACTTATTAAAATGGAAGCAATTGTTGATGGTTATGCAGAGGGAATTGCCCTTGATTATAATGGTTTTATAAGCGAGGGAAGTGGTGAAAATGTTTTCGTTGTTAAAGATGGTGTAATTTACACTCCTCTTATTTCAACAGGTATCCTACCTGGGATAACGCGAATGTCGGTTATCAAAATTGCAAAGGATCTCGGATATGAAGTTGTTGAAACTCTTATACCGCGTGAAATGCTTTACATTGCGGATGAAATTTTTCTCACAGGAACTGCGACGGAAATAACCCCTGTGCGAAGTGTTGATAAAATTAAAGTTGGATGTGGTGTCCCGGGAGAAATAACAAGAGCAATTCAAAATGTTTTCTTTGACATAGTTGAGAATGGTAATGACCCGTATGGATGGTTGACTTGGGTTAAATGAAGAAAGCTGCCCCGCGAGGATTCGAACCTCGATTACCTGATCCAGAGTCAGGCGTGTTGCCAGTTACACCACGGGGCAGTTTTTTCAACTATAAATATAAGCAAAAGCATTTTTATTTTCAAATTTTCAATTCGTCGGAGTTTTGTAAATTTCTGAATTTGTTTGTTCCTGATTATGAATTAACACATCCCGGATTTTTTACCTTGCTTATCTTAAAATTGATTTTGAAATTTTGATTATTTAACTTATCAAAAAACTTTGCACAGCTATAAAAAATCTGATAATGCCTGAAACAAGAGTTGAAAATACGCAGGTTAATAACAGCGACGAAGTTTATGAAAAGGAGATGACCTTTTGGGAACATCTTGAAGAGTTGAGAGCTAGAATTATAAGGTCTTTGCTTGGGATTTTGGTTGGAATTATCGTTTGCGCTTTTTTTAGTGATGTGATTGTAAATGGAATTCTTGTTGTCCCTGCAAAGAAAGCGGGGTTTACACTTCAAAACCTCAAACCCTATGGACAGTTTATGCTTTATATGCAAGTTGTTGTCATTTCTGGATTTGTTTTAAGCTTGCCGTTCACACTTTATCAATTCTGGAAGTTTGTTGAACCAGGGCTTCTCCCTCGCGAGAAAAAGTATGTTTTATGGATTGTTGCTTTTTCATCGCTTTGTTTTTTTGCGGGAATTATTTTTGCATATTTTGTCCTTCTTCCTGTGTCTCTTAAATTTTTTGCTGGATTTGGAAGCAATGAAATTCAAAACAACATCGCAATAAATGAATACATGAGCTTTGTCATTGGGCTTATACTTGCCTCTGGGATTGTATTTGAACTTCCGATGCTTTCATTCTTTCTCGGAAGGATAGGGATCTTGACACCTGCTTTTATGAGGCACTATAGAAAGCATGCAGTTGTTGTTATTTTGATAATAGCAGCTGTTTTAACACCTGGACCAGACATAGCAAGCCAAGCAACGCTTGCAATACCATTATATCTTCTTTACGAGTTGAGTATATTTGTTGTGCAATTGACAGGAAAGAAACCGAAAATTTAAAACAAAAATGGTTGAATTGTGAACTTAAGTGAAATTATACAGCCGATAAAAAAAGAACTTCTTGAATTTGAGAAAACCTTTAAAAAGGAAATGCTTTCAAAAGTTAAACTTCTTAACATTATTGCACACTATATTTTAAAGCAAAAGGGAAAGCGAATAAGACCCACGCTTGTTCTTCTCTCCGCTAAACTTGTTGGAGATATAAACGAGACAACTTATCACGCAGCTGCTCTTGTTGAACTTCTTCACACTGCGACACTTATTCACGATGATGTTGTTGATGAATCAAATATGAGACGCGGTTTTCCGTCAATAAATGCGATATGGGGAAATAAAGTTGCTGTTTTGATTGGGGATTTCTTTCTTGCGCAGGGTCTTCTTCTTTCTTTGAAACATAAAGAATATAAATTTTTGCATATAACAAGCGAAGCTGTTAAAAGAATGAGCGAGGGCGAATTGCTTGAGATTCAAAGTTCAAGGGGAAATGATTTTGATGAAGAAACATATTTTAGAATCATTTCTGATAAGACCGCTTCTTTAATTTCTGCGTGTTGCGAGCTTGGAGCAGCAAGCGCAAGTGAGGATGACTTTATCATTGAAAAGTTAAAGTTTTTTGGAGAAAATCTCGGTATTGCTTTTCAATTGCGTGATGATTTGCTTGATTATCTTGGTGATAGCGCTATAACAGGGAAGCCAACGGGAGCGGATATAAAAGAGGGAAAAATAACATTGCCATTAATTTATGCGCTTAAAAATTCACCGCGAAAGGAATCAAGACATGTGATGAAAATCATAAAAAATAACCCGACAAATAAAGATATTTACTATGTGATTGACTTTGTGAAAAATTATGGTGGAATTGATTACACTTTGAAAATTGCTGAGGAGTATCTTGATAAAGCGAAACAATTTATAATTGACTTTGCGGAATCGCCAGCTAAGGAATCTCTTTTGAAGTTAACAGATTTCGTTCTTGAAAGAGTAAGTTAAATTTCAAAAAACTAAAACAAGGAGGAAAAAATGAAGAAGTTATTTTCGTTTCTGGGCATATTTTTAATTTTTTCAAGCATTGCATTTTCACAGGTTGATAAGAATCTCGGAAGTTTTCCCAAATCAGCTGTTGAAGGTTACATTAAACCACTTGTTGATGTTATGGGAGCGAATCTAAATTCTGGATTATATCACACTGCATCAATGAGTAAATTGTTTGGATTTTACATCGGGGTAAAAGGTATGGCTGTTTTTGTCCCATCGTCTATGAAAAATTTCACCGCTGAACTTGGTTCAGATTATAATCCGTCGTCTGTCAACACAGCAACTGTATTTGGCGATAAAGATGGCGGAGCAAAAACCAGATACCAAAATGTTGTAGATGTCAACTTGCCTGGTGGAACGGGTTTGAAAATTGTCCCGCTTGCTGTTCCGCAGGTGAGCTTTTCAACGATGAATTCGGAACTTCTTGTTAGATTTGTCCCATCAATAAAAATAAACGATGATGTTGGAAGTGTTAATCTTTTCGGCGTTGGTTTGGGGCATAGCATAAGCCAATATATCCCAATGTTTCCAATAAATGTTGCAGTTCAAGGTGTGTATCAACAGCTTAAGGTTGGCTCTTATCTTAAAGCAACCGCTTTGAATGTAAATGTTCACGCAAGCAAGAGTTTTATCTTCTTTACAATCTATGGTGGTGTTGGATATGAAAGTTTCTCGGCAGACATAAATTACACATATAAACCACCTGTCGGAGCTCAACAGGATATAAGTTTGAGTTTGAAAGGTAAGAATAATTTCAGGGCGACCGCTGGATTTAAACTTGGTTTGGCAATTTTTGATTTGAATGTTGATTATTCAGTTGGAAATGTCAATGTTTTATCCGCTGGTTTTGGTTTTTCGTTTTAAAAATAAATCAATTTAACGATGAGATTTTTGATCTTCCTGTTTTCGTTTTTGCTCACGATTTTGATTTCGCCAGTTTTCAATTCTGAAGATAAAAGTTTTGAACTTTCGGGACTAACGATAAATAGCAGATTTTCAAGACCTGGTGAAGGCGAAAGGATGTTTATACCTGGAATTGCGATTGTTAAATTTAAACCAGTTTATAAAAATTTGCTATCTCTTAATCGTGTTGAGATAGATGAATTTAACAAGGCAAGTGCATCGCTTGGGATAAAATCTGTGGAGAAAATGTTTCCAAACCATAGGGGGAATAATTTGCAGAAAGGTGAGCCAGATTTGTCGTTGTTTTATATTGTAAGATTTTCTGAGATGATGGATGTTAATTATGTTGTTTCAAAACTTTCACGACTTAGCAGTGTTGAATATGCAGAACCGCATTACATACATAAACCACAGTTTATCCCAAATGATCCATATTTTCCGACAAGGCAGTGGTATTTGAGAAAGGTTGAATTACCGCTTGCTTGGGATGTAACTCAAGGCGACACAAATATCGTCATTGGAATAGTTGATACAGGGGTTGACCTTGATCATCCAGACCTTGCTGGAAATATCTGGCGCAACTGGAGAGAGATTCCAAACAATGGAATTGACGATGATGGAAATGGATATGTTGATGATTTTGTTGGTTGGGATTTTGGAGGTAAAAACAATTTCAATAACGACAGATCAAAGCAGGATAATGATCCGAGTGAAAAGAAACCAGTTCACGGAACTCATGTTGCGGGCATTGCTTCAGCTGTGACAAATAATGGAATTGGCGTTGCTGGAGCTGGTTTTAAGTGCAAAATTATGGCAGTTAAAGTTTCAATTGATGATGATCCAAATGATTTGATTTATTACGGTTATGAAGGAATTGTTTATGCTGTTGATAATGGAGCGAAGGTGATAAATTGCAGTTGGGGAAGTGGTGGAGGGTCAAGATTTGAGCAGGAGATTATAAACTATGCTAATTCAAAGGGTGCTCTTGTTGTTGCTGCAGCTGGAAATGACCGTAGCGATGAATTTCACTCGCCCTCGGGTTATAGATATGTTTTAAGCGTTGCCTCGGTTGATTCAAATGATGTAAAGGCAGGATATTCAAATTATGGGGAAACGGTTGATGTCACTGCCCCTGGTGGCGTTTTTTTAGTTGATGGTGGGATATTTAATACTTGGTATAACGATACTTTCGAAACTTTGACCGGGACATCAATGGCAAGCCCTCTTGTTGCGGGAATAGCTGCTTTGGTGAGAGCAAAATTTCCAGAGTTAACGCCTGAACAAGTTGCTGAAAAAATAAGAGTCACATCTGAACCGATAGATGATAAAAACCCAAGTTATAGATACCAACTTGGTTACGGTCGTGTAAATGCTTATCGTGCTTTGACTGTTAATTCTCCCGCAGTTCGTTTTATTGATTTTGTGATTGATGATTCGCTCGGAAATAGAGATGGCGCAATTGACCCGGGCGAAGTTATTCAAGTTAAAGGTATTTTTAAAAACTATCTTGCCCCAGCTCAAAATTTAATTGCGACGCTTGAAACAAACGATCCATATGTTCAAATTTTAAATGCAAACTTTACAATTGGCTCGCTTGGCACCTTGCGATCCACGAACAATTTTGATGAACCCTTTAAATTTAAAATTCTTCCAAATACACCAGAGAATTACACTGTTAAGTTTGTCCTGAAAATTTCGTCCGGATCTTATAATGATTTCGTTTATTTCAAAGTTTTTGTCAGACCAACTTACAGAGAACATAATGCAAACTTTATAACTTTGACAATTACAAGTAAAGGTAATCTTGCTTTTAACGATTATCCTGCAAATACACAAGGGAAAGGGTTAAGATACCGTGGTGGTGAAAATTTGCTTTTTGAAGGTGCTTTTATGGCTGGCACAAGCTCATCTCTAATCGTTGATGTTGCAAGAGATGAAACAGGTCAAGAACAAAAAAGTGATTTCTCATCAAAAACATCTTTTTACCTTATAACACCTGGAAATATATCTGCGCAGGATGGTTTCTCCATCTTTACTGATTCACTTGCCCCAACTCAAAATAAAGTTGGAATTGATGTCATCTTAAATAGTTTCTCGTTTGATCAAACTTTTGATGATATGAATTTTGTTTTGTTGAAATACTTGGTTATCAACAGATCTGGTGTTGATTATAATAATTTCAGGGCTGGACTTTTTCTTGATTTTGATCTCGGTTCTGCTTATGAGAATGTCATAGTATATGACCCTGCGGGAAAATTGGTTTATGTTTATGACACAGACCCAAATGGTGAAAAAACATTAACAGGAATTTCCCTTGTAAGTGATAATGACCTTGGCGTTTGGTTTATAAACAATGCTGGCGATGAACTCTGGGGGATTTATGATGGCTTTACAAAGTCAGAAAAATGGGAAGCGTTAAGTTATAAAGGAGTTAAAAGAACAAGTGCAGGGGCTGGCGATATTTCAGTTGTAATTTCTGGTGGGACACCTATATTGAGAAATGGTGATACTTTGAAAATTGGATTTGCAATTGTTTGCGGAGATAGTTTAAAGATTTTGAGAAATGCAGTTGCAAAAGCGAAGGAAAGATGGAATTTAATCATAACCGATACAGGTTCGCAGGGAGTTATACCCGAAAAATTTGTACTTTATCAAAATTATCCCAATCCATTCAATTCAGAAACAACGATAAAATTTGATCTGCCTGAACCAGCCAATGTAAGCATTGAAATTTTTGATCTTTCGGGGAGAAAGATAAAAGATGTAATAAAGGAACAACGGTTTGAGGCAGGGACAAGAAGTGTTAAGTTTAAAGCAGACAATTTGCCAAGTGGAGTTTATATCTATAGAGTAAAAGCAGGAAAATTTTCTGGCACTGGAAAAATGGTTCTAATAAAATGAAGAAAATTCACTTCATTCCTGCGTTTCACTTATCTTCAAAAGTAAGTAATGGCAGGGACTTGATTGGAACCCGAAAAATTATTATTTTTCAAACAAGAAAAACAAACAAAATGGCTTGTGAAACGAACTCCGCTATATGAAATACATCTTGATCTTGGAGCGGAATTTGGAAATGTTCACGGATGGGAACTCCCAAGATATTATGTGAGTGCAGTGGAAGAGTATGTTTCTGCAAAAAAATCAAATGTGATAATTGATAGGACATATTTTGGGAAGTTAAGGTTATGGGGTAGTGATGCTTTGGATTTTCTTAACAGAATTTCAACTAACGACCTGCGGGGACTTTCTCCTGGCATGGGTGCAGGGACTGTGCTTACAGATGAAAAAGGGAAGATGATTGATTTTTTGACAATTTATGTTTTAAAAGCGGAGGAAAATTATCAAGAGATTCTTGCTTTGTTAAGTTATGAAGCAATGGATAAAGTTAAAGGTTGGCTCAATAAGTTGATAATTATGGATGATGTTAAGTTTGAAGATGTAAGCGATGAATTTGTTGTCCTTTCTATCTATGGGGCTGGGGCAAGTGATTTGATTAAACAAGATTTTAAAGTTGATCACAAGCATTTTCTTGACATTTCAAAAATGCCTGCTTATAATTTCATTCGTGGTTTTATTGGTGATGCTGAAGTTATTCTTGCAAGAGCAAATGAATTTATGATTTCGGGTTATAATTTGATATTTAAAAATGATTTTGGCGTTGAAATATGGAAGTTGTTACTTAATCGTGGGTTTGTGCCGATTGGAAATGATGTTTTTGAGGTTTTGAGAATTGAATCAGGTTTTCCAGCTTATGGCAAGGAGATAACGCAGGAATATAATCCATTGGAAGCAAATCTTGGTAAATTTGTGAGTTTTTCAAAAGGTTGTTATATAGGTCAAGAGGTTTTAGCGAGGATTGACTCATATAATAAATTGCAGAGAAAACTTGTTGGCTTTGTTATTGAAAAGGGAAAAACTAAATCAAGAGTTGAAGAAGGTTCAATTGTTTGCTCTGGAGATGAGGAGATTGGAAAGTTAACGAGCGTTGATTTTTCATATGGTTTTCAGAAAGTTATAGCTCTTGGCTATGTTAAAATAAAATACGCAATTCAGGGGGAAAGAGTTGAAATTTGCTCTGGAGATGATAAATTTCAAGCAATTATCGTCATCCCGCCATTTTCAATCTAAAACAAAAATCAATTTGATATGGAGCAAATAATCATAAAAGGAGAGACAAAGGAAGAAATATATTCTGAACTTTTACCGCAGATAAAGTCGCTAATTGAGGATGAGCCAGATCTAATTGCAAATCTTGCAAATGTGACATCTGCTCTAAAACAAGCATTTCCGTCTTTTTCGTGGGTTGGTTTTTATCTTATGAAGAGTGGTGAGCTTGTGCTTGGACCATTTCAAGGAAAACTTGCCTGCACGAGGATAAAGATTGGAAGCGGTGTGTGCGGGACTTCTGCTTTGAGGAAAGAAACGATAATTGTCCCCGATGTTGAGAAATTTCCGGGACATATCTATTGCGATCCGGATTCAAAATCTGAAATTGTTGTTCCAATAATTAAAAATGGCGAAGTTCTTGGTGTGCTTGATGTTGATAGTTATGAGTTGAACAATTTTGATGAGATTGACAGATTTTATCTTGAGAAAATTGTTGAATTACTCCTTGAAAAATTTTAAACAAAAATTCAAGAGTGATGGATAAAAAAGTTGCGCTCGTTACAGGTTCGGGCAGAAGATTGGGCAGGCAGATAGCAATTGCCCTTGCTGAAGCTGGCTTTGACATCGTTGTGAATTACAATCAATCAAAAAATGAAGCGATAAAAACTTTACAGAGAATAAAAGAGTTGGGAAGGGATGCAATTGCTGTAAAAGCAGATATAACGAAAAGCGCTCAAGTTAAAAGGATGGTTGAGAAAGCGATGGAAAAATTCGGGCAAATAGATGTGCTTGTGAATAATGCTGCAATTTTTCCGAAGCCGGTGAAATTCTGGGAAATAACGGATGAATTGTGATCTTTCCGACCCTTTTGAGGTTGCAAATAATTCATCTGTGAAAGGGAAAAGTTTAAATTTTCTTGCAACCATCGCCCCCAATCCAGCAAGGAGTGAACTTTTTAAAAATTCTCTTCTTATCATTGGAGTTTTGCTTTTGTTTTTAAGTTCTCTGCTTAAAGATAAAATGTTAACCTTTAAAACACAAGTAAAGAAGTAAAAAAAATTAAAATCTATCTCAAGACGAAAACTTTACAATCACGAAACGCATCATAAATTTCTTGTTCTTTTTCATCATCTATCTTCTTGAAAAAAGCAAAAACCGACGAGCCACTCCCAGACATCAACGCAAAATCAGAACCAAGTTCATATAATTTCTTTTTCACTTCCCCAACCTTTGGATAATGCTCAAAGACAACATCTTCAAAATCATTTTCAATCATTTCACGAAATTTTTCAGGATGATTTAAATTTTCAAGGAAAACTTCCTTTAAACTTTGCTTGTGCCTGTGATTCTTCAACTTAACATTAGTATAAGCCCATGCGGTTGAGATTTTTATATTTGGATAAACGATCACAATTTTGAAAGGTAATTCAACTTTGAACGGTTCAATTACCTCGCCCCGCCCTGTTGCGTAAGCTGTTCCGCCAATTATAAAAAACGGGACATCAGAGCCAATTAAACTCCCAAGCTCGCAAAGCAAACTTTCGTCTGCACCGACATTGAATAGGATGTTTAACCCTTTTAAAACAGTAGCCGAATTACTGCTTCCTCCACCAAGCCCCGCCCCAATTGGAATTCTTTTTCTCAAAAAAATTTTAACACCCGAATGAATGCCAAAACTTTCATAAAAAATTCTCAACGCCTTCAAACAAAGATTTTCAGCATCTTTCGGGATCTCGTCAGAATCTGTTTCAAACTCAACAGAATCAGAAATTTCAAATTCAATTTCATCAAAAAGTTTAACTTCGTGAAAAATCGTCTCTATATCATGATAACCATCACTTCGTTTTCTTAAAATTCTCAAACCAATGTTAATTTTTGCTGGCGAAAGAAGTTTCAACCTGTCCATTTCACATCTGGGACATTTTCTATTTTATTCGCATATCTTGCAAGGACAAATAAAAGATCAGAAAGGCGATTGACGAATGGAATTATTTGAGTGTTAATTTTTTCTCTCTCCGAAAGATAAACTATCCTTCTTTCCGCACGTCTGCAAACCGTTCGGGCAAGATGTAAAAATGAAGCAAGCAAAGTCCCACCCGGAAGAATAAAATTTTTTAGCGGTTCAAGTCGTAAATCAATTTCATCAATCCATCTTTCAATTTTTTCCACATCCTCCTTTGCAATTCTTTTTATCTTCAAATTCTCCACCTCAAACGGTGTTGCAAGGTCAGCTCCAAGATGAAAAAGATAATTTTGTATCTCTTGAATTATCTCGTTTATCTCAGCATTTTTTGAAATTGCTCTTACGATGCCAAGAATTGAATTGAGCTCATCAACTGTTCCATATGCTTCAACTCTTGCGTCATCTTTTTTAACCCTTCCACCAGCGAAAAGCGAAGTTGTGCCATCATCACCAGTTCTTGTATAAATTTTCATCTGTTGCCTCTATCAATTTTATTATTTCAACTATTTTATTCGCTTTATCAAGATAACCGCTGTTTTTATAAGCAAGAGCAAGATTTCCGAACATTCTCTTAACAATAAATTCTGGCTCTGCTCTCGCAAAATATTCTTCACTTTGAGAATAACCAAGTTGAGAAATTAATTTTTCACAATCAGATCTCGTCATCAACCTGCCACCATTAAAAGGATCAACATAAATTTCATATCCATTTGACTCATATCTTACAACAAAATGCCCAGGAATTCCAACACCATAAATTGGTAGATTCGCTTTCCTTCCGACGAGTATATAAACCAACGAAAGCGTTATCGGAATTCCCAAACGCCTATCAATAACACGATTTATAAACAAATTATCCGGCTCATAATAATTTTCCGAATTTCCTCTGAAACCTTTTTTCAACAAAGAAAAATTTGTTAACCGCCTCAACAATATCCTGAAAACTCTCACATGTGTAAATTC
>NZ_CZVW01000028.1 GCF_001536065.1 Candidatus Chryseopegocella kryptomonas | reverse complement strand
CATTTTCATATTTCAAATTTAACGCCTTTGCCCTTTCGGTTTCTCCTCTTCAAGTAGACAAACTTTTATCAATCTTGTTGCTTGCTCGGAGTTTTCACGAAAGTATTCTGCTACTTATTCCTTCATTTGATCCTTCTTCAATCTTTCAAGTTCAACTTCCTCTTCTGAAACTGGTTCAATCTCTTCAACCATAACCGGCTCGGGTTCTTTCAAAGTCACCTGAGGTTGCGTCGGTGGAAACTCTTTGACCTCTATCGTTGGAATTTCTTTCTTTACCTTTAACCTTCCGAGAAGTGAAAAGATTAACACAACAGAAGCAAGTATTGCAAAACCGATGATTATCTTTTCAACAAGATCACGCCACGATTCTTTCTTTTGAGTTTCCTTTGAAACGAATTCCATTTCTTCACCCGCCGGCTCAAATGGAATGCTCACAACGGAAATTTGATCGTTTCTATCGGGATTAAATCCAACAGCATTTTTGACAATCTCTGTAAGCTTTTGAATTTGCTCTTCATCTCTTGGGATATATTCAACTTTTCTAACCCCGCCCGACTCATTAACTTTATATGTTCCATTCACGAGAACTGCAACGGAGAGGCGTTTTATATTGCCGACGCTTTCAACTATTCTCTGCATTGTTCTATTAACTTCGTAATTCGTTATCGTATTTGTCCTTTGTGAATTTGAGCTCGCAAAAGTTGAATCAACGGAGCTACTCCTTTCCTGCGTTGTCTGCTCACTTCTTACAACTGTTTTGTCCGGGTCATATTCTTCAATTGTTTTCTCAACTTGTGTGAAGTTAAGTTCAACATCAACTCTTACAATTGAATTTCCAGGACCAAGGACGCCATCAAGCAAGCTTTGAACTTTATCAGCAAGATATTGTTCAACATTTTTCTTCAACTCATACTGCTTACTGCTAATTTTTGCAAGCGGTTCATAACCTGAATCATCCGAAAGAAGTCGCCCGCGCGAATCAAGTATCGTAACATTTTTTGGTTCAAGACCTTCAACACTATTTGCGACAAGATATGCGATGCTCTGAACATTTTCTTTTGATAGACGAGCGCCTTGTTTGAGTTTCAAAATAACCGAAGCGGTTGGCTCTTTTTGATCTTCTTTGAAAAGGGTTCGTTCTGGGATTACGATATGAACTCTTACTGCTTCAACGCCTTCAATTTGCAAAATTGTCCTTGCAAGTTCTCCTTCAAGAGCTCGTTTATAATTTATCTTTTGAACGAAATCCGAAACCCCGATATTGCTTTTATCAAAAATCTCATAACCTACTATGCTTGAATTAGGCAAACCTTCACCAGCAAATTGAAGTCGCAGCTCATAAACATTTTGCTTTGGGACAAGTATCGTGCGACCGTTATCGCTCAATTTATAATCAATTTTCCTCTCCTTTAACTTCTCAACTATTTTGCTCGCATCTTGTGCTTCAAGATTTGAAAATAAAACCGCATACTCAGGTTCCCGAACCCACGAGATTAAAAAGACAAACCCAACGATTGATGCAACAACCGTTGAAATGAGCAAAATTTTCTTAGCACTTGATAACTTGTTCCAGAATTCTTTTACCTGAGCAAGTGAATTCATCAAACCTTAAAATTTTTGTTTAAACCTGCAAACGCATCAACTCTTTATATGCTTCAAGCATCTTATTTCTGACCTCCATCAAAAGTTCAAAACTTGTCTTCGCTTTTTCAACAGCAATCATAACATCGTGGATATCACTTATCTCACCTGTTACGGCTTTCTCAATCGCCTCACCCGCTTGATTTTGAAGTTCATTAACATCTTTTATAAATTCCTTCAAAACACTTTGAAAACTCTGCACGCTCTCCTTTGCACGCTGTCTTACCTCAGAACCGATAATTTCACCCGAATTGAGAATTTCAACCGGTTTAAGCATGGCTCAAATCTTTTTGTTAATTATTTTTCCCGTTTCGTAAACCTGTCTCCCCTGCGAATTGTAATAGCAGTATTTTCTTATCTCCTCAACATTTTCTGGGAAAAGTTTCTCAAAAAATTCCACCTCTTCCTTACTTAAAACTTCAACAGGGCGAACCACTTTCAAATTTTCAAAATTCACACTTAAAAAATTATTTATTCCTTCAACTCTCATATCAAATCTCCAAAGCATCTTTTGCTATGTTTTTTGAAGCGTTAAAAGCAGTCACATTCGCCTCATAAGCACGGGTTGCGGAAATCATATCAACCATTTCAACAATGATATTAACATTTGGCATATGGACATAACCGTTTTCATCTGCGTCGGGATGTTCGGGATTATAAACGAGCCGTTCAGGGGAATTGTCCTCAACTATCTCCGTTTTCACGCCTCTTACAGTATTTTCATCTTCAATAAATTCAGCGCCGTTTGAATAAAAATGTTTTTCATTTGTCGTCTCAAGTCCTATTGTCTCCCGCTTCAAGACAAGCGCAAAATTTTTCTCTGGCGATGCCCTCATCAACACAACTTTTCTTTTGTATGGCGTCCCATTTTCCGTTCTCGTTGTTTCAACATTGGCGATATTTTCAGCGATTGCGGTCATTTTCTTTCTTTGTGCGCTCAATCCCATCGCACTTATGTTAAAAGCAGTGAAAAGTTTTTCAATCTTCATACGCTACCTCCTTTTATACTTTTTTGAATTCCCCTGAACGACTCAGCCATCAAACGTGCAACAAGTTTATATCTTATCTGATTCTTCGCAAGTTCAACCATCTCATAATCAATATCAACATCATTCACTCCGCTCGCAAGTGGATCGGGATTATAAGAAGAATTCTCACGCACAATCTCTGGCTCAATCTCATTTAAATTTTTTGCCCCAATTGAAATATGCTTCTCATTCGTTCTCACTCCCTTTATCATCTCTGCGCTTAAACTCTTTCTTAACTCATCTTCAAACTTAACATCAACTCTTTTATAACCAACCGTCGCTATATTTGCAATGTTGGAAGCGATCGCCTTTTGTCGCATTGAATACGCATCAAGGGCTTTTTCAAGAAGTGGAATTTTTGTTTTGTTAAAAAGGAAAACCTTCAACATTTTACGCCCTATTTTTATTGTGCATATAATTCAAAATGAATCTCATCATCTTCAAAATAATCTTCGCTTTTTCTGCGCCCCAAAATCATAAAAATTGAAATCAAAACTCCAAGAATGCCAAGAGTTAAAATCAAATTTTTCATAGCGCCAAACAAAATTTTTTTCTTAAATCACTCACAAAAAACATATTGCAAATTAAATGCCACTCCAAAATCGCAAATTTTAAAGCATAAATGAGATTGCCCCGAACTTTAAATGAAGAATATTAAACAACTGCTGAACAATATTGTTCAACGCTGGATTAATCCCCCTTGAATGGAATTATTCGGCTTCATTTTTCCTCAACACGTGCCTGTCCGCTTACTCTGTAAACTACATAATTTTTTAAATCCTGATCCGCTTCAAATCCATAACCTTGAAGAACCTCATTTGGCGATGTCACCCTCACAAATGCATCTGACCTGACTTTATTTCTCTCATTATCCCAGAACAATCTGCTTGTTTCAACTTTTGTCCCTTCATCTGAAACAGCAATGATATTCCCATATGCTTCAAGATTTTTCGTCTTTTCATTGACCCTTCCACTATCAGCGATTAAATAAGATGTATGTTTGCCATTTTCATCGTAAAAATCAACTCTGAAACCTTCATTTAAAATTGTGATATCCTGATCCTGAAAAACCATTATATGATTTGCTTTCAAAATTGCTCTAACTTTACCAGAATCGCTGAAAATAATTGTCGCATTCCACGATTCCTGCGATGGAATCTGCGTTTGCGGTAATTGAACTATGGATGGCTTTAATCTTTCTTCACACGATAAAAAGAGAAAAATGAAAAAAGAAAAAATCAAAAACTTCAATCTCATTGCTCAACTTCGTTATCTATTTCCGATGAACTTAAACCCGCTTTCACAAGATCGTGAATGTGGATCATACCAATTGGAATTCTCTCGTCATCAATGACCACAAGCTGTGTGATATTGTATGTCTCCATTTGTTGAAGTGCGGTTACAGCGAGAGCATCTTTTTTGATCGTCTTGGGATTTTTCGTCATAACTTCGCCAGCTTTTAAAGCAAAAACATTTTCTGTTCGTTGAAGCAATCTTCTCAAATCTCCATCTGTGATTATGCCAACAAGTTTGCCGTCATCATCAACGACGCACGTAGCCCCAAGCCGTTTTGAGGTCATTTCAATAATTGTTTCCTTCATAGGCGTTGATGTATGAACAATTGGAACTTCCTTTCCAGAGACCATAAGTTCTTCAACCTTCAAAAGCAATCTTTTGCCCAGATTCCCACCTGGATGAAATAAAGCAAAATTCTCCTTTGTAAAGTTTCTCTTTTCAAGTAAAGCAATAGCAAGCGCATCTCCCATAGCAAGCGTCGCAGTTGTTGAAGCAGTTGGAGCAAGATTGTAAGGACACGCTTCTTCTTTTACTGCAACATTTAAAACATAATCCGAAAGTCGTGCAAGCTGTGAATTTAAATTCCCAACCATTGAAATTATCGGCACGCCAATCCTTTTGAAAATTGGAATCAATCTTAAAACCTCAACCGTATCTCCACTTTTTGAGATGCAGATGACAACATCTTCTTTTCTCACAACCCCAAGATCACCATGAATTGCATCTGCTGGATGAAGATAAAGCGCTGGGGTTCCTGTTGAATTCATCGTTGCAACAATTTTCCTTGCGATTATCCCCGATTTGCCAACCCCGGTTATTATCACCCTTCCACTTGACTTCAAAATCAAGTCAACAACTTTGACAAAGTTTTCATCAATTCTTTTCTCAAGTTCCGCAACAGCTGAGGCTTCAATTCTTATAACCCTTTTCCCAATCTCAATCACATCTTTCTCAACTGAAACTTGCTCTTTCTCCATTTGCTTCAAAAAATTTATTTTCTAAACTTCCTCTTCAAAAGCGAAAACAATCCTTTTTTCTCTTTAATTTCTTCATAACTCCCGACATCAACTTTTGCGAAAAACTTGCTATACGAAATGAAAGCGTTGTTTATGTCCGCATCCGAAAATCGTCCAATGTTTTCAAATATGAAATTAACATTCAAACCACCAATTCTATCAACGATTTCCTTCTTTCGCTTCAAGAGTTCATTTAAAAAATTCGTGACAGGAATGATGTAATTTATTCCGGAATCAATTTCGTGCAACCAGATTTTTTTATCAGATGGACTTATAACAAGAATTAAATTTTGCTCCCTCTTTGAAAAAATTTTTACCTCACGAACTTTTTCCCCAGTTGCTGGCGAAACATCTCCCGGAGTCCAGCGAGCATAACTCCATCTTCTTAACTCTGTAAATTTTTCAGGAATGAAATCAGCGTTTAAATTGACTATGTCAACTTGAATTTGATTTTTATGTGGCTTATGAATTGAAATTTGAACTCTCGCCTCTTTCGTCTCAATCTGTCCAAGCGAAATTACAGGCATATAAAATCCTTCTTCATCTGGCTTATCCCCGGGATAGCCGAGGATTAAATTGTCTGGCTCAAATTTACCGTAGCCAATCACTACCATTTCTTTTATCATTTCATGATAAATTCTGTAGCCGGGTTTGTCTTCGGGCAACATCCACAAAATCCAATCTATTTCTCGCTCGGTTAATTTTCTTGGAAATTGACCGTTTGGATTCATTTTAAAAGAGTTTTTAATTTTGCAATTAAATGTAGTAAGAGGAGGGGAAAAATCAAAGCGAAGCGAATTTAAAAAAATTAACAGGAAGGAGTTCAACAATTGCATCATTGTTTTAAAAAGCCCCCGAACGAGCCGGGGGCGAAAGTTTATTCTTTGAAACAAACATTTACATTCTTTGAAGCGTAGGCATCATCAAGTCGCTTGACGGGCGTTGTATGTGGGGCTGTTAAGACAATTTCAGGATTAGTTTTTATCTCTTCAATGATTTTAATCAACGCATCAGCAAATGCATCAAGTGTTTCTTTCGTCTCCGTCTCCGTCGGCTCAATCATCAATGCTTCTGAAACAATCAACGGGAAGTAAATCGTCGGAGCGTGGAAACCATAATCAAGAATTCTTTTAGCAATGTCAAGCGTGCGAACATTGTATTCAAATTTATATCTGCTTCCAGAAACCACAAACTCGTGAAGTGGCTTCCCAAGATAAGGTCTGTCAAAGTAATCCTTTATTCTGCTCAAAAGATAATTTGCGTTGATAATGGCATTTTCGCTCACTTCTCTTAAACCTTTGCTTCCGAGCATGCGAATATATGTGTAAGCACGAACCATCATCCCGAAATTTCCAAAGAAAGTGTGAATTTTACCGATTGAATCAGGATAGTCATAATTTAAAACGAATTTGCCATCTTTCTTCTCAATTCTTGGAACAGGGAGAAATGGAATAAGTTTTTCACTTACAGCAACAGGTCCAGAGCCAGGTCCACCTCCACCGTGCGGTGTTGAAAATGTTTTGTGTAAATTCAAATGAACAACATCAAATCCCATATCCCCGGGTCTTGTTATACCGACCAAAGCGTTAAGATTTGCACCATCCATATACATCAAAGCCCCAGCATCGTGAATGAGCTTTTCAATTTTGAGTATGTCTTTTTCAAAAATTCCAAGCGTATTTGGATTCGTCAACATTATTCCAGCAACATCTTCATCAAGCTTAGATTTCAAATCTTCAAGATCAATCGTCCCATATTCGTTTGACTTAACACTTACAGCAGTGTATCCTGAGATCGTCACGCTTGCTGGATTTGTCCCGTGAGCTGAATCCGGAACGAGAATTTTCTTCCTTGGATTTCCACGCTTCTCGTGATATGCTCTTATCATAAGTATTCCCGTTAATTCCCCGTGAGCACCAGCTGCTGGCTGTAAAGAAACCGCTTTCATTCCGGTTATCTCCGCAAGCATCTCAGAAAGTTCATACATAACTTGAAGTGCGCCTTGCACAAGTTCATCATCCATATGCGGATGAATATCTCTGAATCCCGGAAGAGATGCAGTGACCTCATTTATTTTCGGATTATATTTCATAGTGCAGGAACCAAGTGGATAAAAACCCTTGTCAACATGATAATTCAAAGTTGAAAGTCGTATGTAATGCCTTACAACTTCATTTTCACTTAGCTCTGGGAGAGCGGGAGGAGATGAGCGTAGAAATTTTTGAGGGATTAAATCTTCAATGTGTTTTTCAGGGACATCAACTTTGGGGAGGGAGTAACCTTTTCTTCCGGGGCGACTTAGTTCAAAAATTAACTTTGATGGCATTTTTAAATCCATTGTTTTTTTGCAATGATGTGCTTTTCAAAAGCAAAATTAAAAAGAAAATAAAAATTTTGCAATTTTCGGGCTTCGTCGCACAATTAAGTTTAAACATCTTGTCAATTTGACAATTTGTCAAGCAAGTATTAAATTTAAACGGAAAAACGAAATTTCGCTTAATCAAATAATGAATATAGCTGTCTTCGCCTCTGGTCGTGGCTCAAATCTTATGGCAATCCTTAATGCCATAAAAGAAGGCAAATTGAACGCAAAAATTTCGCTCGTGATAAGCAATAACTCAAACGCAGGCGCACTTGAAATCGCAAGAGCGAACGGAATAGACGCACTACACATCAGCAGAAAACAATTTTCAAGCGATGAAGAATATGTCCAGAAAATTTTAAACGAACTCAAATCAAGAAATGTTGAACTTATCGTCCTCGCTGGATATATGAAAAAAATCCCGAGCGAAATAATAAAAGAGTATCCGAACAAAATTTTGAACATACACCCAGCGCTTCTTCCAGCTTTCGGTGGGCAGGGAATGTATGGATTAAATGTTCATAAAGCGGTGATTGAATCAGGAGTTAAAATTACCGGTGTCACAGTTCACATCGTTGATGAAGAATATGATCACGGTCCAATAGTTATGCAAAGGGCAGTTGAAGTAAGAGACGATGATACGCCGGAGACACTTGCAGAAAGAGTTTTAAAAGTTGAACACGAAATTTATCCACAAGCGATAAAATTATTCGTTGAAGGTAAAATCAAAGTATCTGGAAGAAAGGTGATAATTAAAGATGAAAATTGAAACCGCACTTATAAGCGTTTTTGATAAAACTGGAATCGTTGAATTTGCAAAAGAACTTCAAAATCTTGGCATAGATATAATTTCAACAGGTGGGACTTACAATTTTCTCGTTCAAAACGGAATAAAAGCCAAAAAAGTTGAAGAGATAACTGGGTTCCCGGAAATTTTAAACGGAAGAGTTAAAACTCTTCATCCGAAAATTTTGGCTGGAATCCTTGCAGATAGAAGCAATCCTGAACACATTGAACAGCTTAAAAAACTTAACATCAAGCCGATAGATCTTGTCGTTGTAAATCTTTATCCTTTCGCACAAACGATTTCAAAAAGCGGTATAACAATTGAAGATGCAATTGAGCAGATTGACATCGGTGGTGTGACTTTGCTTCGTGCGTCTGCGAAAAATTACAAATATGTCGCTGGGATTGTAAATCCGAGAAGATACGAGCAAATAATTTCCGAGTTAAAATCAAACAACTGCGAACTATCCGAAAGAACCCGTCTTTCTCTTGCGATTGAGATATTTCAACATACATCAAATTATGATGCAACAATTGCTAACTTCTTCTCTTCACAATATACGGAAGATATTTTGCCCGAGATTTTTTATCTGAATTTAAACAAGGTTAAAAACCTACGCTACGGCGAAAATCCACATCAAAGGTCAGCTCTATACGGTGACTTTTTTAATTACTTTGAACAATTGCACGGCAAAGAACTTTCTTACAACAACATACTTGACATAAGTTCTGCAACGGAAATTGTTCTTGAATTTGAAAAGCCCGCTTGTGCAATCGTTAAACATACAAATCCATGTGGAGTTGGGATTGATGAAAAGTCAACGCTTGAAGCTTTCAAAAAAGCATTCGCAACCGACACCGTTTCCCCATTTGGCGGGATAATTGCTTTTAATAGACCTATTGATTTAAAGACAGCAATAGCAATTGATGAAATTTTCACCGAAGTTATAATCGCACCCGATTTCCCATCGGATGTGTTAAGTTTTTTAATGCGAAAGAAAAACAGAAGATTGATAAGATACAAAAACATTGACTTGAAAAAATCCGATTTAGAATTTAAAAAAATTATCGGCGGAGTTTTGGTTCAGGAAGTTGACAACATTGATCTTGAGCCGTTAAATTTGAGAGTTGTGACTAAAAGAAAGCCAACAGTTGATGAGATGGAAGCGATGATATTTGCTTGGAAAGTTGTAAAGCATGTTAAGTCAAACGCAATTGTATATGCTAAAAAAGACAGAACGCTTGGCATTGGAGCGGGGCAGATGTCAAGAGTTGATGCTTCAAAAGTCGCATTGATGAAAGCAAAAGAAATGGGACACGATTTAAGAGGAAGCGTTGTTGCATCAGATGCTTTCTTCCCGTTTCCAGATGGATTAATTGAAGCAATAAAAGCCGGAGCAACCGCAGTAATTCAACCCGGCGGTTCAATTAGAGATGAAGAAGTTATAAAAACCGCAGATGAATACAACATAGCAATGGTTTTCACAGGAATAAGGCATTTTAAACACTAAAATAAGTGAGGAAAATGGGAATCTTTAATCTTTTCACAGCAGACATAGCAATTGATCTTGGAACGGCAAACACATTAATCTGGATGAAAGGTAAAGGAATTGTTTTAAATGAACCGTCAATCGTGACATATGATAGAAGCACGCGAAAAATTGTCGCCATAGGTCGTGAAGCAAAAGAAATGCTCGGGAGAACGCACAAAGACCTTCAAACGATAAGACCGCTAAAAGATGGAGTTATCGCTGATTTTGAAATGGCAGAAGGGATGCTAAGAGAGTTCATAAAGAAAATCCATGTTAACTGGTTTCCAAGTAGAAGAGTTGTGATAAGTGTTCCAAGTGGAGTTACAGAAGTAGAAAAAAGAGCAGTGCGTGATTCCGCCGAACATGCAGGAGCAAAAGAGGTTCATTTAATCCCTGAACCAATGGCTGCTGCAATTGGAATTGGCATTGATGTAACTGAACCTTATGGAAATATGATAATTGACATCGGTGGTGGAACAACGGAAATTGCGGTGATTGCTTTATCAGGAATTGTAACGCAGGAATCAATTAGAATTGCTGGAGATGAAATGACAAACGCTATAATTCAACTTTTCAAAAAATCATACAACATTTTAATCGGGGAAAGGACCGCCGAAGACATAAAATGCGAGGTTGGTTCAGCAATGCCACTTGAAGAAGAAGTAACAATTCAAGTTAAGGGTCGCGACCTCGTTACGGGAATTCCAAAAATTGTTGAAGTAAGTTCCGTTGAAATTCGCGAAGCCCTAAACGAGCCGATAATTGCAATAATTGATGCGATAAAACTTGCTCTTGAAAGAACTCCACCAGAACTTGCTGCTGACATACTTGACCGAGGGATAATGCTCACAGGTGGTGGTTCACTTTTGAAAGGACTTGATGAAAGAATAAGAATGGAAACCGGCTTACCCGTCCATGTAGCAGAAGACCCATTGACAGCAGTAGTCCGTGGCGCTGGAAAAGTTCTTGAAAATCTTGAAGCGTATTCAAAAGTTCTCATTAAAAGCCAGAGATATTGATGCTCAAAATTTTCTCGCAAATAACACAGCATCTAAAAGAATACCTCATCCTTTCGGCTCTTGTTCTTATTTCACTGCTTCTAATTTTCTCAAACACATCGCATAAATCTCACCTCATAAGCAAAATTGCTGTTGAAGTCGCTGGAATTTCAAAATCAATAACTGGCGTAATCCCAAACCTTTACAATTTGAGAGCGGAAAACAAAGAATTGAGAAAAACAAACATAATTCTTTTGAACGAACTGAATCAACTTCGTGAGGAGAAACTTGAAAACATACGATTGCGTAAACTTCTTGGCTTCAAAGAAAAAAACAACAATTTTGAATTTATCCCAGCAGATGTCGTCGGAAAAACCCTAATCAATCCATATAATTACATAGTTCTAAATGCTGGCTTAGATGATGGAGTTGAAGTCAATATGCCAATTATATGTGAATCCGGCGTCGTCGGAAAAATAATGAAAGTTGGGAAAAAATATTCTATCGGAATGATCCTGTTTCATAAAGATTTCAGAACAAGCGTAAAAATTCAAAGAAGCAGAGTTGATGGAATACTTGGATGGAATGGCGGTGAATATCTAACAATGCTAAATGTCCCAAAAACAATGGATGTTGAAATTGGAGATGTCGTGGTAACTTCTGAATACAGCACAATCTTTCCGCCGGGGTTTGAGATTGGGGTTGTAACTGAAATAGATAATTCGGTTCAGGGTCTGTTTAAATTGATAAAAATCAAGCCAAGCGTTGATTTCACGAAACTTGAAGAAGTTTTCATTGTCAAATACAAATACGATTTTGAAAGGGAAGAAATTGAGCAAACTATGATGGGAAAATAAAATTTGCTTGTGATGGCATACATCAGGTATTTTGTCGCTGGAATAATCATCCTTTTTCTGCATATGATTATCGTCCCTTTGATAGCGATTGAAAAAGTTCCACCTGATTTGATGTTAATTCTTATCGTTTACATCGCTTTGAAAAACGGTCAAATCGCCGGAAGTATTGCTGGCTTCGTTTCTGGTTTGTTGATTGATTTTTTTGTTGATTTCACGCCCGGGATTTCCGCTCTTGCAAAAACAATTTCCGGCTTTGTGGCTGGATATTTTTATAACGAAACGAAAATTGAAATTAACACTGAAACAATCCGTTTCCCAGGGATTGTTTTGCTTTGTTCACTTATCAATAATTTGATTTATTTTTCCCCGGAGATACTCGCACAGGAATTTGGCGAATTTGAAATTCTAAAAACAATTTTAGCCCGTGCACTTTACACAACGATTTTATCATTAATTCCGCTCTTCACAATATCAAAAAGAATGAGGATGGTATGAACGGTTCAAGAGCAAAATTTTTAAAAGTTTTTCTTTCGGTAATTTTTCTGCTTTTCATCGTTCGCTTATATGACCTTCAACTTCATCGTGACATTGAATATAAAAAACAGGCGGAGGGCAATAGTGTAAGAACCATACAGCACGACCCGATAAGAGGATTGATATTTGACAGAAACGGTAGAATCATTGTTGATAATGTCCCATCATACACAGTTACCATCACACCAAACGAGTTTGATACTAAAAATCTTGATGCCCTTGCAAAAATTTTAAAAGTTGATAAGAAATACATAATTGACAAACTTTCAAGTGCGCCATCGCAATTTTCACAGGTTAAAATCCGTCGTGATGCACCGATGAGAGCAATTGCTTATATTGAAGAGCATAGAGATGAATTGAAAGGCGTTGATTATATTGTTGAACATAAAAGAAATTACAGAAATCCGGGTTTTGCATCTCACATCCTCGGCTATGTTAAGGAAATTACACCAAATCAACTTTCAATCTACAAAGGTTTATATAAACCTGGCGATCAAATTGGTCACTCTGGACTTGAGAAAAGTTATGAGCCACTGATAAAGGGCGAAAAAGGTTATAGCTTCATAATGGTTGATGCGCTTGGAAGATTTGTCGGGAAATATAACGATGGACAAAACGATATATCTCCATCTGAAGGTTCTGACTTGGTTTTGACAATTGACATTGAATTACAATCTTTCATAGAACAACTCTTTGGTGATAAAACTGGTTCTGCCGTTGTGATTGACCCGAGAAATGGGGAAATACTTGCGATGGTGAGCAAGCCAAATTACGATTTAACTATGTTAAGTGGCTACACGCCGATTGAGTTATGGAACTTGCTTAATTCCGACCCTAAAAAACCATTGCTTAATAGAGCTATATCAGGGCTTTATTCTCCTGGTTCAACTTTCAAAATGATACTTGCCATCACAGCGCTTGAAACAGGAGCTGTTGATTTAAATTGGAAAGTTTATTGTCCGGGATATTTTGTCTACGGGAACAAAATTTTTAAATGTCACACAAGTCACGGACACGGCTGGGTCAACTTAACAAAAGCAATTGAGGTCTCTTGCAATGTCTATTTTTACAATTTAATGCTCAAAGTTAACTTTGATGACTGGTCAAAATATGGGTGGCTATTTGGCTTCGGAAGGAAAACGGGAATTGATTTGCCCGAAGAACTTGGCGGAATTCTGCCGTCAACAGAATACTTCAACAAAATTTATGGTGTTAATAAATGGACAAAGGGGTATTTGATAAGTTTAGCAATTGGTCAAGGTGAAATAAGTGCAACCCCACTTCAGATGGCATGCTATGCGATGGCTCTGGCAAACTCCGGAAAATATCACCAGCCACACCTTGTTAAAAAAATAATCAACAAAAAAACCGGAAAAGTTGAAGAACTCTCATACTACACAAGAGAAATTCCCGTCTCTGAAAAAACTTTTGAAATAGTCAGAGAAGCAATGTATCTGGTTGTCAATAGTCCATCTGGAACGGGCAAAGCAGCAAAAGTTGAAGGTATAAATGTAGCAGGGAAAACTGGAACTGCACAAAATCCACACGGCAATGACCACGCTTGGTTCATTGGCTTCGCTCCGTATGAAAACCCTGAAATAGCATTCGCTATAATAGTTGAAAACGCTGGTTTTGGCGGTGCTGTAGCTGCTCCAATGGCAAGAGAAATAGTCAAAAAATATTTTGAAATCAAAAACCAAAAAACCGAATTTAAACTTGCAAAATGGTAAGAGGAATAAGCGACAAAATTGACTTTAAAATCCTTGCCCCGTTTCTTTGTTTGATAATAATCAGCATAATTTCAATTTACAGCGCAACAAAACTTCCCGGACAAACATCAATTTTCATCAAACACTTGCTCTGGATCTTTAGCGGTTTAATCATAGCGGTTTTTTTCTATTTCTTCCCAGTTCAAAGATTAACAGATTTAACCGTCTGGCTCTATTTAATTTCAATCGTCTTTCTCATTGTTGTTCTTTTCGTCGGAAAGAAAATCTCGGGCTCAGAATCGTGGATTCAAATCGGGAAATTTCAATTTCAACCCTCTGAACTTGCAAAATTCACAAGCATTTTGATCCTTGCATATTTTCTATCAAGGAGAAATGTTGAGCCGGAAAATCCATTGACTTTATTCATTGCCGGAATTCTCATCGCAATCCCTGTTTTTCTAACTATACTTCAACCGGACTTTGGCACAGCTATTGTTTTTGGTGCAATTTTCATTGGAATTATATTCTGGGCGGGCGTTCCCGTTTTCTGGATTATGCTCTTGATTGCTCCAATAATTTTGATAATTGCTTCGTTTTTGAGCATTAAAATTTTTATCCTCACCTCAATTCTTGTTGGACTATCATTTCTGCTTATGAGGAAACCTTTAATTTTGACAATTTTTATAATTGCTTTGAACCTCACAATTGGATTAACAAGCGAACATATCTACCACAAAGTTTTGAAACCACATCAGCAGAAAAGAATTTCAACTTTTCTGAATCCATCAAGCGATCCACTTGGAGCAGGTTATAATGTTATACAGTCAAAAATTGCTATTGGCTCAGGCGGTTTAACTGGAAAAGGGTTTATGAAAGGGACACAAACACAATTGAGATTTGTCCCAGCACAATGGACTGATTTTATATTTTGCGTTCCAAGTGAAGAATTTGGTTTTATCGGTTCTGTTGTGATCTTAACACTTTATTTGATTTTATTGTGGCGGGTTATAAATCTTGCTTCAATGTTAAAGCAAAAATTTGCAAGTTTGGTTGCAATTGGCATTTTCTCAATGTGGATTTTTCACATCGCAGTAAACATTGGAATGACGCTCGGACTTTCACCGGTTATCGGGATATGGCTTCCGTTTTTAAGTTATGGTGGCTCTGCAATGTGGGTCAATATGGCAATGATCGGACTTCTTCTGAATTTTTACGCCAATAGAAGAGAATTAAACTAAAATTACCTGTCAAGAATTTTATCTTCAATTCTCATATACCCACGGATTATGTGACTTAAAGCAAAACGAACTGGCTCAGGTGGCCAAGGTATTGTTCTGCGATTAACAAAGAACATTTCCGTTAGCTCAGATTTTCTTCCAAGCAATAAATCAGAAAGAAGTTTGCCATTTAAATTTGTGAGTGAGACGCCGTGCCCGACACAGCCCAAACTGTAATAAGCTCTTTCATCCCCAATTTTGCCAATTGCTGGAGCCATATCAAGTGGCACTGAAACAGGTCCACCCCATTGATGAGTGAACTTAACATTTTTCAAAATCGGAAAAACTTTTTTAGCATAATTTTTCAATTCGTTGAAAATTTTCTCGTTTTCATCATAATCCATATTTTTCCCAAAGCCAACTCCAACATCACCACCTCCCATAAGAAGACGATTATCTTTCGCTAATCTGTAATAATGAACGAGATTTCTTGCATCTTCAACGCCCTGTCTATTTCTCCAACCAACTTCTTTAAAGAATTCATCACCAAGTGGCTCCGTCAAAACTATGTAAGTAAAAGCTGGAACTTGTTTTCTTCTCAATTGCGGGAAAAGATGAGAAAATGCGTTTGTCGCAAATAGAATTTTCTCAGAAGTTAATTCTCCTTTTTCAGTTTTTATCGTAAAACCAGAATTCGCTCTTTTAACCTCAAAAACTGGTGAAAACTCAAAAATTTTAACACCAAGCTCAAGATTTAATTTTCTAATTCCCCACGCGAGTTTCGCGGGATTGAGAAGAACACATCTTGGCTCCCACCACGCCCCGAGATAAAGAGGACTGTTAATTTCTTTCCTAACTTCTTCAGATGAAATCCATTCTATCCCCTCAATCCCAAGAGAACGCATCAAGTTTATCTCCTTTTGGATTCTCTTAACATAAGCTTTTGATGTCGCAACCCTGAAAAATCCTGGTCTTTCGTAATCACACTCAATTTTCTTTTCGTTTATCCACTCCCCAAGCTCCTCCACCGCCCTTTCCCTATCCCGCTGCGCCTGTCGGGCTTTTTCTTTTCCCCCCCTCCCCCCTTTCCCACTCCCTTTTCCCCCCCCCCTCTTCCTCCCTCCTCCCTCCTTCCCCTTTTTTCCCCCCCTCCTCCCTC
>NZ_CZVW01000027.1 GCF_001536065.1 Candidatus Chryseopegocella kryptomonas | reverse complement strand
ACAAGAAATCCAGCCGTCATTGTTCCTTCTCTCACTTTCTAAAAATAATTTTCATCAACAGAGACAATATGCCCTTTCTCAGTTTTGCCTGAAACTTTAACTTCAAATTCTGCAACTGGAAACGGCTTCAGCTGTTTAACTTCAATGCTGTAAGCCATCGCTTAAGTTCAAATTTTATTTTAAAGCGATGAAAATATATCTTGCAAGAAAAATAAGTGTGAGCAAAATACATCAATTTTGCGTCGCTTTGATCTTCGTGAAATTATGCATTATTTCCCAGAGTATGAGAATGAGATAGTTCAGATGTTTTGAGCGAAATTTTGAAATGAGGATTTCTTTGCTTATCTTAAACCAAAATTCAGAAGCAAAATCATACGGAGGTAAAGAGATATGTATCTTCTTTTGTTTCAACAGCCGGACGCCACAAGCAGTTTGATAAGCACGATAATAATGTTTGTTGCGATTTTTTTGATTTTTTACTTTTTAATCATAAGACCACAGCAAAAAAGGGCACGGGAACATCAGAAACTTATTGAGTCCCTCAAAAAGGGAGACAAAGTTATAACTTCAAGCGGAATCCACGGCAAAGTCGTTGGTCTTGATGATAGAACGATTCTGCTTGAAGTTGATGATGGAGTCAAAATTAAATTTGAAAAAGCAGCAATTGCTGTTGTAAATCGTGAAGGTCAAAGTTAAAACATCTGACCAAAAATTTTGGAAATTTATGTGGGACAGAGCATTCTGTCCCAAATTTTTTTAATAACAATTTTTCGGAGGTGATTTATGATGCCGGTGGAGAAGTTTAACACAATAGAAGAAGCGATAGAGGACATAAAACAGGGCAAGATGTTAATCGTTGTTGATGATGAAGACAGGGAAAACGAAGGTGATTTCATAATTGCAGCTGAAAAAGTTACTCCTGAGGCAGTTAATTTTATGGCAAAATATGGTCGTGGTTTGATTTGCGTTGCTATAACCGAACAAAGAGCTCGTGAGCTTGAATTTGAACCGATGGTTGAATTTAACACTGCAAAACACGGAACCGCTTTTCTTGTCAGCGTTGATTATCGTAAGGGGACGACGACAGGAATTTCTGCTTTTGATAGAGCAAAAACGATTCAAGCAATTGTTGATCCAAATTCAAAGCCTGGGGATTTTGCAAAACCTGGGCATGTCTTCCCGCTTCAAGCTGTTGAAGGTGGTGTCTTAAGAAGGGCAGGACATACAGAAGCAGCGGTTGACCTTGCGCGACTTGCGGGACTTTATCCAGCCGGTGTCCTGTGTGAAATTATGAACGACGATGGAACGATGGCTCGTGTCCCAGAACTTTTCAAAATTGCGAAAAAATTCGGACTCAAAATCATAACCATAAAAGACCTGATAAGCTACCGCCTTCAACGAGAAAAACTTGTAAGAAAAATCACAACCACAAAACTTCCAACTAAATACGGATTCTTTGAACTTCATCTTTATGAAAGCTTGACAGATGGAAAAGTTCATGTTGCCCTTGTGAAAGGAAAAATTGACGATGGGCAACCTGTCCTTGTTCGTGTGCATTCCGAATGTTTAACAGGTGATGTCTTCGGCTCATACAGGTGCGATTGCGGTGACCAACTTCACTCCGCTATGAAGATGATAGAAAAAGAAGGAAGAGGTGTTTTGCTTTATATGAGACAGGAAGGTCGCGGGATCGGGCTTGTGAATAAAATTAAAGCTTACAGATTGCAAGATGAAGGAAAGGACACAGTTGAGGCAAACGAAATGCTTGGTTTTAAACCTGATTTAAGAGATTATGGAATTGGTGCGCAGATACTTGTTGATCTTGGAGTTAGAAAGATGCGTCTTTTGACGAACAATCCGAAGAAAATCGTCGGACTTGCTGGATATGGGCTTGAAGTTGTTGAGAGAGTCCCAATTGAAGTGCAGCCAAATGAAATCAATATAAATTATCTTCGCACAAAAAGAGATAAACTTGGACATTTGATTTTGATGAATGAAAAAAATGAAAACGAAGGCAAATGAACTTTGCTTATCATCAAATACTTGACATAGCGCAGATAAAGAAAGTTCTTGAGAAGGCGCTTGCAAAAGGTGGAGAATTCGCAGAGATTTATTTTGAATATAGAGTTGAAACAACGATAAACATTTCCGAAAACAAAATTAAAACTTTAAACTACGGCATTTCTCCGGGGCTTGGCGTGAGAGTAATATCAGGTGCAAGAACTGGTTACGCATATACGGATGATTTTGACTTTGCAAAAATTCTCAATGTCGCTGAAGTTGCTTCATACATTGCGGATAGTAATTCAAAAATTAAATCTGTAAATCTTGAAGAGAAAAGAAAAATCAAACAAATTTATCCAATTGAAAAGCCAATTTATCTTCTTGAAATTGACAAAAAAATTGAATGGTTGAAGCGTGTTAATGATTCAGCGAGAAGTTATGACGGGCGAATAAAGCAGGTTGATATAAACTACCACGAAAGCACACGCTATTTCTGGATTGCAAATTCCGAGGGACTTTATGTTGAAAGTGATGATTCGTTGTTTAGAATTTTTGTCGTTTCTGTTGCAATTGATGATGGTTTGCGCGAGATGGGAGTAAGTTATCTTGGTGGAAGATATGGTTATGAGCATCTTCTTTCAAATTCACCAGAAGAACTTGGGATAGAATCAGCAAAGCAAGCGATTTCAAAACTTCAAGCGAAGCCATCACCTGCGGGAAATTTTCCAGTCGTCATAAAATCTGGCTGGGGTGGTGTCCTTGTGCATGAGGCAGTCGGACACGGTCTTGAAGGTGATTTCAACAGAAAAGGAATCTCTGTTTATTCAGGAAAAATAGGTCAAAAAGTTTGCTCAGAACTTGTCACGATAATTGACGATGGAACTATTCCAAATTCAAGAGGTTCGCTCTCCATTGATGATGAAGGAACCCCGATGCAAAGGACAGTTTTAATTGAAAACGGAATTTTAAGAGGTTATATGCTTGATAAATTGAACGCAAAACTTATGAATCTTGAATCAACGGGGAACGGGCGCAGAGAATCATACCGACATTATCCATTGCCAAGGATGAGAAACACATTTATTGACGCAGGAAAAGACAACCCAGAAGATTTGATAAAAAGTGTTAAGTTCGGGATTTATGCAAAATCTCTCGGCGGTGGGCAGGTTGATATAGTGAGTGGAAATTTCGTCTTTGAAATAAACGAAGGTTATTTGATAGAAAATGGCGAGATAACTTATCAAATTCGTGGTGCAAATCTTATTGGAAACGGTCCTGAAGTTATGAAAAAGGTTGTTGGAGTTGGGAACGACCTTGAAATTGAGAAAAGAACGGGAACTTGTGGGAAAGATGGACAGCATGTCCCAGTTGGAGTTGGACAGCCGACGATTTTAATAAGCGAGATAACAATTGGCGGGACGCAGGTTTGATGAAAACGGGGTTGATTAAATTTCTTCTTGTTTTAAATTTTTTGGCTTTGCTTGGCTGTAGTTTCATTGTCAATGTAAAAGATGAAGAAATGAAAAAACGAATTCAGACATATAAAAAAGGTTTTAACTTCGTCTCATGGAAAAGAGGTGAGTATTCAACCGATTATGCGAAAAGTTCGCTTGATACAATGCTTACAACAGGAGCAAATTGGGTTTCAATAGTTGTGACGCTTTATCAAAAAAACGCAGAAGATACGACGATGTTTGAAGATATAAACAAAACTCCAAGTGTTTATTCAATCGCTCAAATAGTTCAATACGCACATTCAAAAAATCTCGGGGTTATGCTAAAAATTCACATTGACACTTATGATGATATTTCACGGACAAAGATAAAGCCATTTGATAAAGAAGCGTGGTTCAGAAATTATTCAAGGTATGTTTTAAACTATGCTAATCTTTGCGAGATGATGGGAATTGAGATGTTTTGCATTGGGACGGAGCTTGCTGGTTTAAGTTCGGAAAAAGATTTATGGGTTAATTTGATTGATAGCGTGAGAAAAATTTACTCTGGAAAAATAATTTATGCGTCAAATTTTGATGAGTACCGAAATGTCTCTTTTTGGAGTAATGTTGATTATGTTGGGATTGATTTTTTTGCCCCCGTTTCAAACAAAGTTGATCCTGTGTATGATGAGATAGTTCTTGGATGGCAACCATATTTAAACGATTTGATGAGTTGGTTCAATGAAAATCACACAAATAAAAAATTAATTTTCACCGAGATTGGATACCCAAGCACGGATGGAGCAAGTGTGAAGCCGTGGAAAGTTGGAGACAAAATTGATCTTGAAGAGCAAAATTTATGTTATCAAGTTGCGCTTGATATAATTTCAAATCTTGAATTTGTTGATGGGATTTTCATCTGGAATTGGGATGCTGATTTGATGCGTGATTCTTTGAAGATCGGTTTTTCTCCATATGGGAAACCAGCAATTGAAACGATAAAAAGGTACTGGCTTATTCAAACAGTTTTAAGTAAAAACAAAAATTGAGGGTTATAAAATGGCAAATGTAAAAGAAGAAGTCATTTACTTAACACGGGAAAAATATGAGGAACTCCAGAAGGAGTTAAGAGAGCTCAAAACAAAGGGCAGAGCAGAGGTAGCAAGAAAAATAGCTGAGGCGAGGGCTCACGGTGATATTTCAGAAAATTCTGAATACGAAACCGCAAAACAGGAGCAGGAATTGCTTGAGCTCAAAATTCAAAAACTTGAAGAGACGCTTGCGAAAGCAAGGATAATAGATGTAAAAAATACACCAACGGACAAGGTTTATCTCTATTCAAAGGTTAAGCTTTTAAACCTTGACACAAATCAAGAAGTTGAATATACCATTGTTTCAAGTCAGGAGGCAAATTCTGCGGAGAAAAAAATTTCACTTCAATCGCCCATAGGAAAGAGCTTGCTTGGGAAACGTGTTGGGGAAGTGGTTGAAGTTAAAGTTCCGATTGGAATTTTGAGGTTCAAAATTCTTGAGATAACGAAATAAGAACACGGGGTGATTTAGCAATCACCCCGCTTTTTTCAAATCGTAGTCCCGAAAACATAGTCCCACAGTGGACTTGAGACGCCGAAAGCTTTGTTGGGGTCTTTATAGTGATGCTGGAGATGGTGCCTCCAAAGATAGCGAAGCTTGTTCTTCGGCGGTTTGAAATGATGAATTGCGTAGTGTGTCATATCGTAAATTATATAGCCAACCACGAATCCCGGGAAAAACGCAAAAGCATAAATCCCAAGCGAAAACTTAAAAACATACCAGAACAAAATCGCAATAATTAAACTCACTGCTGGTGGCATAACAAGTCGCTTCGGATCCTGAGGATATTGATGATGGACACCGTGAATCATAAACTGAATTTTGTAGCCAATTGACGATTTTGGTTCAAAGTGAAATACAAATCTATGCAAAAGATATTCCGCAAGCGTCCACGAAAAAGCACCAGCGATAAAAAGCAAAGCGATGTTATAAGTTTTTAAATCAAGTTTGTAAGCAGAATGATAAACAAAGTATGTGACAATAGGAAGATAAACAACAAGTGGAGCTATGGGATGTGTCTTTGTTAATGATTCAAGAAATCTATTTTTAAAGATCACAGCCGAACCTTTGCGTGGATAAAGATAATCAGGTATCATTGTTGATTTTCCAATGTATTCGCTCATAATTTTCCTCTTTTTTATTTTTTCGTAATTTATGAACCGGCGAAATTAAAGTCAAATGTTCGCAAAGCTGAAAAAAGTTGTCGCTTGCAAATTAAGCCATTTTGGCATAATTTTTGATTAACTTGCGAAAAAACTTCACTTTTGGAAATGATAAAAAAGTTTTTAAGCATATTTAAAAAGCAAACAAGTGCAAAAGACGAAACAGTTGAGATAAAAATCACGCCGAGAACGCTTGTTGTATTATGCGGTGTTGCTGGAAGTGGTAAATCAACATTTGCGAAAAAATTTTTTAAACGAACACAAATTGTCTCCTCAGATCATTGCAGAGCGATGATTTCCGACAACCCAGCAAATCAAGCAGTTTCAAAGCATGCTTTTGAACTTTTTTATTTCATAATTGAAAAAAGATTGCTCGTTGGAAGATTAACGGTTGCAGATGCGACATCGCTTTCAAAGGAAACGAGAAGACAACTTATTGAGATAGCGAGAAAATACGGTTTTAGAGTTGTCATAATAATTTTTGATATTCCCGTTGAATTGTGCATAGAACGAGATCAGAAAAGACCGAGGAAAGTGGGGGAGCAGGTGATAAGAAATCAATATGTTAATTTTCTTGAAGCAAAAAAATCAATACCGACAGAAGGATTTGATGAAATTTTCGTTTTGAATGAAAAAACGCTTGACACTGCAATTGTTAAGATAATTCCACTTGATGAATCAAAAACTTCTTACACCACGCCGAACAATTCCGCAAGTTTTTGAGTCTTTCGCAAAATTGTAATTAAAAAGTTTTGCATTGAATAAACCTCAACTGCAAAAGCTGGAAAACCGAGAAATCCAAGAAGTGGCATTTCAAAAATTTTTGGACCTGCAAATGGAATTGGAACAGTATAAATCCATTTTCCAATAGCCCAATAATTCCAGAATTCCCACAGAATACCGCATATCAAACCAGCAAGGAAAAGAGATAAAAGAGTTGTCAATTTCCCGTTTTCAAATTCTCTGAACAAACTTTGTCCACCAAGTTTATAATTTACAGGTTCAAGAAGAAAGGCAAATCCAACCCAGACAAGAGCAAAAAGATACGATGCAATTTCAGATGGCAGAAGCAATGGGACGACGAGAAAAATTACACCAAAGACGAAATAAGTTGATAATTTTTTATCGGTTGTTGATGATGGTTTCTTCTTTACCTTTTCAAATAGTGGAGAAACAAGTTGAGTTGTCTCAAGTATTGCTGGGAAAATTGTTGCAAATGACCAGACATAGCCAATCGTTCTTGCAATTGCGCTTTCAGGTAATCCAATGTAATACCAGTTTTTGAGATGAAAATTATACGCTTCAAAAATCAACCAGCAGATAACCGACCACGGTAACATGAGCAAAAATTCAGACGAGCGGGTTTTTATGAGAGAATTTTTATAAAGTTTAAAATTCAAAGCATCAACAAACAGGATGTATCCAGTCCAAACAAGTGGCGTAAAATATATGCCGACAATTTTAACTCCTGAGAAAAGTAAAATCTCGGCGACTATAATTATCAGAATTCCGATGTATCCATAAAGTGGCATTGTTAAGTTTTACTTTTGTTTTTCAGTAAATAAAGCTAATTGCATTTCAGCCAGTTTCTTTAATTTTGGTGCTTTTAATTCTATATTTTCAAAAATGAAATAATTTTTCAACTTTTCCCAGTCCTTATCTCTTATCGTTAAAATTTTATCCAGGAAAACGCTGACATAAAAATTGCCAATCTTACTTTCTTTTACATTGCTTAATTTTTCTCGTGAAAGTTTAACATAATACGGGTCAATGTCAATTCCTATAAAATGCCTTCCAAGTTTCTTTGCAGCAATAGCTGTTGTTCCAGTTCCAATAAAAGGATCAAGGACAATATCACCTTCATCAGTTGCCATTAAAATTAATCTTTCTAACAATGGTTCCGGAAGTTGGCAAGGATGTTCATCCCTTCTTTTCTTATGTCTTATCCTGTGAATATCAGTCCATACATCAGATGCAAGTGGTCCAAAAGGATGTATAAGATGCTTTTTGCCCCCATAGTCCTTCAAAATTATATTGCAATTTCTGCATCTCATATGTGGAATTCTAATATCGTAAAATTTGAAGTTCTTCGTCTTTACATAATAGAGAATGCCATAGTGATTGGGAAGAAGCGTTTTACCAAGCGGTGCACCCATGGCATCCCACGAGATCCAGTGCCTAAATATCGCAAATTCATTAAGAATACTTCCAAAGTGAATTAGCCATTTTGGTATATTATGGACGAAAATTGAACCCGTTGGCTTGGTAATTCTTACAATTTCACGTAGCCACTTTCTTGCCCAATCTAAGTATTCAATCTCTTTCTTTTTGTCATCATAAGAATTATATTTTTTCCCGAGATTAAAAGGGGGGTCTGCGAAGACCATATCCACGCTATCTGATGGGATTTCCTTTAAAACCTCAAGAGCATCACCTTGAATTATTTGGTCTATAAAGTTATCAATTGGTCTCATTGCGAACAACCTCCTTTATGAACTTTTCAAATCTTTGGAGTTGTATTTTGTGAAATGTAAAAACATCGTCAAAAGCTTGAACTATTTTTTCAAGGTCACTTTTACGCACATACCACCCAATGCCATCTACAAAACCAATAAAATAGGTTTCAGGATAAATTTTTTTAATATCATTTCTAACTTCAATTTCAGTTTTGGCTTTGTCTCCCATAGCTGAACTTGTCGTCACTTCGTAGGATGATTCTATAATTACCATCGGGTTTTCCTTACTTGGGATAATAAAATCAAGGTTTCTTCTTACACCTTTTATCTTTCCACTTGTGAAATTTATTCCGTTTCTTTCCAACAATTTCCGAATCAAATTTTCTGGGTTGTTTTTGGCTGAAGCAGTATATTGTCCCTTTGTTTTGTATCTTATAATTGTATCCAAAAGTGCCTCTGTTTTAAAATTTAACTTTGATATATCGAACTTTTTAATTTCAAACAAAGGCAAAGCGTTTCTTATGACAGATAATGTAGCACCTCTCATAAGTAAATTTGCAACACCTATGGATAATTTAGAATTCTTTTGAATTTCTAATTTTAGTAATTTAAAGCCAATTTCTCCTTCGCTCTTTTCTAAATTTTTCCAACTGCTTCTATTTATCAGCTTATTAGCTTCTTTGTCGTTTATTGTCAGTAAAAAGGTTATCAACCTTGTAAATCCTTCCTGTGAAATTCCAAGTAAAGCAAGAATACAATCAAGACCGTTTTCGGTTTGAAGGTATTTGGCGAGCAATTTTTCGCTTAATCCATAAGTTTCAACATCGTTTTTCAGTAGAAGCAAAGATTGAAGCATAGATGAAACATAAGATTCCCACTCTTCCTCAAATGTCTCGTCGTGGAAGTAAAATGTGTTGTATTCGTTAACTATTTGCAGCTTTTTACTTTTGTTTTTCATCTTATCTCAACTTCGTTTGAGAGTTCGTTTTTGTCATCTGGTTTTATTGGGAAATGCGTGTAAAGTATTTTGCCAATTTCATCAAGCCCATTTATTATGCCATCAAGATATTTTCCTGATTTAAAATGTTCAGCCATCATGTCGGCTATTTTTTGCCATGTTTCGTTGTTAACTTTTTCATTTATTCCTTTATCCGCAACAATTTGAAGTTTTCTCTCGGAAAGCAACACATAGACGAGAACCCCAGTTTGATCTCGTGTTTTATCCATCCCGAGGCGGTAAAATTCACGCAAAGCCATATCAAAGAGCGTTAATTTCCTTTCAATCAAACTTCTTTTCTCTCTGATTGAAACACGGATTTCACCGCTTGTTGATTTTTCTATTTCTGCGATTTTATCGGAAATTTTTTTCAAATCTTCCTTGCTGAAGATGTCTTTTACTTTTAGCATAGTTTCGGGTGAAATTTTTATTGTTAATTACCAGCTACTGCTTGCTCCACCACCACCGAAGCTTCCTCCACCCCCAGACCATCCACCACTGCTGAAACCACCGCTTGACCATCCGCCAAATCCACCACCTCGTCCTCTTCTTTCGCTCATTGAACTTAACAGCCATAACCAGAAAAGTGTTGAATCGTGCCCACCTGAACGAATTGAATAATGTCTTACTCCGCTTATGAGTGAAATCAAAAATGTCAAGAAGATAAAGCCAATGATTATAAGAGCAACAATTGTCCCTATGTTTGTTTCAGGTCTTTTTCTTGGGTCAGCTTTGAATTCGCCTTTTGTCGCAGATATTATAGCATCAATTCCATCATTTATCCCGCCAAAGTAATCACCCTGTCTAAATTTTGGGCGAACGATGTTTCTTAAAATTTGATCGCACAATGCGTCGGGCAATGCACCTTCAAGACCATAACCAACCTCAAGACGCATTTTTCTATCTTGAACTGCTATGAGAAAAAGAACGCCGTTGTTTTTTCCCGCTTGTCCAAGTTTGTTTTTTTCAACAACTCTAATTGAAAAATCTTCAAGGTCTTCACCCTCAAGCGATGGAATGATTAAGACGGCGATTTGATTTGATGTTTCTTCTTCAAATTTTGCAAGTTTATTTTCAAGTATGTTTATCTGCTGTGGCGTCAAAATTCCGGCAAGATCTGTCACACGCTGTGTTAATTTGGGGACTTTAAGTTCTGATAAAGCAGAAACAATGAGCAGGAGTAAAAGCAAAGAAACAAGAAATATCTTTTTCACAATTTGAAGTAATTTTGTTGTAAATTTCTTGATTTAAATCGCCGATAACTTAAAAGCAAATTTCCCACCCCCACACAATGCGAAAGTATGGAGGTGGGAATGTTCACGAGTTAAAATTATCTTCCATCAACTCTTTCTTTTTCAATTGCTTCTGCAACTGCAATAGCTGCCATATTTACAATCTCATTAACCTCAGCTCCCGTTTGCAGGACATGGACGGGTTTTTTCATCCCCATAAGTATCGGTCCAATCACATCAGCTCCACCAATTCTGTAAACAAGTTTATAAGCGATGTTTGCGGAGTTAAGATCCGGGAATATCAAAACATTTGCTGGACCTTTACCGCGCAATGTTGAGAATGGATACATTTCTTCAATTATCTCTGGAACAACAGCTGTATCGGCTTGCATTTCACCATCAACGATTAAATCTGGCGCTTTTTGACGGATTATTTCAACTGCTTTTTTAACTTTCAAAGAGTATGGATTTTCAGTGCTTCCGAAGTTGCTGAACGAAAGAAGCGCAACCACCGGCTCAATGTTAAATCTACGAGCAGTTTCAGCAGAAGCAATTGCAATCTCAGCAAGTTCCTCAGGCGTCGGGTCAATGTTAACAGTTGTATCAGCAAAGAAGAAAGTTCCCTTCTTTGTTATCATAATGTAAAGCCCTGAAACGCGAGTGAATCTCTCATCCATTCTTATTATCTGAAGCGCTGGGCGAATTGTATCAGGGTAGTGCGAAGTCAAACCAGAAATCAAACCATCCGCATCTCCCATTCGCACCATCATTGAGCCGAAATAATTTGGAAGTGTCATAATTTTCCTTGCTTCTTTCAATGTTACTCCCTTACGCTGGCGCAGACGATAGTATTCTTCAACATATTCATCAAACCTTGGATATTTCAACGGCTCAACGATTTTAACATCTTTCAAACTTAATTTATTCTCTTCAATCCTTTGCCTTATCACATTTTCCGAGCCAATTAGAATTGGTTTTGCAATTCCTTCATCAATTAAAATCTGGCTTGCTTTCAAAATTTTAACTTCTTCACCCTCCGGGAAGACGATTCGTTTCGGGTTTTTCTTTGCTATTGCGAAAATTGGACGCATTATTTCTCTTGATATCCCAAGACGAACTTCAAGTTGATGTTTATATTCTTCCCAATCAGTTATTTGAACTCTTGCGACGCCGCTTTCAATTGCAGCTTTTGCGACCGCAGGTGCAACCCAAGTCAAAACGCGCGGGTCAAACGGCTTCGGAATTATGTAATTTCTCCCAAACTCAAGCTTTTCCCCACCGTATGCTCTTATAACTGAATCCGGAACATCCTGTTTCGCAAGTTGAGCAAGCGCTCGTGCAGCTGCAAGTTTCATTTCTTCATTAATTGCCTTTGCTCTCACATCAAGTGCACCTCTAAAAATAAATGGAAATCCAAGAACATTATTGACTTGGTTCGGATAATCTGATCTTCCAGTTGCCATTATAACATCATCTCTTGCTTCAATGGCGTCTTCATAACTTATCTCAGGGTCTGGATTAGCCATTGCGAAAACAATTGGATTGTCAGCCATCGTTTTTAACATTTCTTTCGTGACGACATTTCCAACAGATAAACCGACGAATACATCTGCTCCAACGAGAGCATCTTTTAAAGTTGCCCCATCGCTAAATTTATCCGTCGCAAATTCCTCTTTATACGGATTCATATCTTCCTTTCTTCCTTTGTAAATAACCCCTTTCCTATCACACATTATGATGTTTTCTTTCTTAACACCGAGCAAAACATAAAATCTTGCGCAGGCGATCGCAGATGCACCAGCTCCATTGAAGACAACTTTGACCTCGTCAATTTTTTTGCCCGCAAGTTCAAGCGCATTAAGAAGCGCAGCTCCACTTATTATCGCCGTCCCGTGCTGATCATCGTGGAAGACGGGTATGCTCATTCTCTTTTTAAGTTCCTCTTCAATGTAGAAACATTCTGGAGCTTTTATGTCTTCAAGATTTATACCTCCAAAAGTCGGTTCAAGAGCTGAAATTATTTCAATCAATTTGTCCGGGTCTTTCTCGTTAATTTCAATGTCAATTGCGTCAATATCGGCAAACCTTTTGAATAAAACTGCTTTTCCTTCCATAACTGGTTTTCCTGCAAGCGCCCCAATATCTCCAAGCCCGAGAACAGCAGTTCCATTTGAAATCACAGCAACAAAATTTCCTTTCATCGTGTATTCATAAGCAAGGTCAGGATTTTTGTGTATCTCTCTACATGGCTCAGCTACCCCGGGAGTGTAAGCAAGTGAGAGGTCTCTTTGAGTCAAACAAGGTTTTGATGGAATAATTTCAAGTTTTCCTTTTCGCCCTTTGCTGTGATATTCAAGGGCTTCTTCGCGACGAATTTTGACTGCCATGGTAGGTCCTCCCTTGAAATGTTTGTTTTAAAGTTTTGAATGTGAAATTTGAAAGGTGCTTTTGTTCCGAATTTAAAATTCTTGAACGCATAAATTTTTAAGGTCAAATTTATTTTCGCTTTAATTTAGCAAAAGTTGAAAAAATAATCAATGGACTTATTTACGGACATCCCCTCTCTATAAGAAAATTTACCCCCGCTCTTACAAGCACCCCCTCTCTATGCGATAGAGAGGTCCGAAGGACTCCTGATGAGTTATTTACCCCCAATCAATTCATTGACAATTTCTTCAACAGACGAAAGATTGTAAGGCTTCTTCATAAAGCGGGTCCCTTCTGGAAGTGATTGTCTGATTTTCAAATCAACAAACCCCGTGATGAGAACAAATTTAACATCTTTTGAAATTTCGTAAATTCTATTTATCAATTCATCTCCAAGCATTTTCGGAAGACCGTAATCAATAAACGCAATTTTTATGTCGGGGTTTTCTTTGAATTTTTTAAGCCCCTCTTCTCCATCTTCCGCTTCAATAACCTTGAAGCCAAGCATTTCAAGATAATCTCGCATCACGATCCTCAAGCTCTCTTCATCTTCAACCACAAGCGCCTTAAATCCATTGCCTATTTTCTTCATCTCTTTACCTCCCCGATTTATTTTAACTTCCTTTTCCTCCGCAATATGAACCGGTAGATAAACATAAAAAGTTGTTCCCTTTCCAATGGCTGTCTCAAAATCAACAAATCCGTTGTGCAATGTCACGATATTCTTAACAATTGGAAGACCCAGTCCCGTTCCTTTGCCCGGTTCTTTGGTTGTGAAAAACGGCTCAAAAATTTTTTCTTTCAACTCATCTTTTATCCCGACACCTGTATCTGAAACTGAGATAACCGCATAAACATCTGAAGTAGCTTTCCCGAATTTTCTCTCAACAAAATTTTTATCAGCTGATAAAACTTCAATTAACAATTTCCCCCCATCGGGCATTGCGTCTCTTGCGTTCAAAGCAAGATTTAATATAACCTGCTGTAAATCACCATATGAACCAAAAATGACAAAATCAAGTTCTGCTTTTACATCAAGCGATATATTTTTCGGGATCGTATGCTCAATTATTTTAGCGCTGTCAAGAACAAGCTCTTTTACCGAAATCGGTTTAAACTCCTCTATTTTCTTCTTTGAAAATTGCAAAAGTCGTTTCGCTATCTCCGAACCTCGCTGAGTTGCTGAAAGAGCTGATTCAATGTAGTTTAAGATGTTTTGATCCTGTGTTTTAAACTTAACAATCTCAAGCATCCCCATTATTATTCCAAGCACATTGTTGAAGTCATGCGCAATTCCGCTTGCTATTTGACCAAGCAATTCAAATCTTTGAAGCTCAAGAACCTCTCTCTCCCTTTGCTTCTTTTCGGTTATATCTTTATCGTGTATGGTGCAACCAATATATTTGCCACCCAAGTCATAAATTGGAATGATGAACCCATCAATTACTTTTCCATTTTTCAATTTTAACTCCGGATATTTTACAGGTTTTCTCTTTTCAACCGCTTCTCTTATCCTCTCAATTTCCTCTGGATCTTCAACGAGCTCTTTTAATTCTTCAAGAAACTGACTAAACGGTTTTCCAATGAGTTCATCTGGCGATTTATATCCCCAAATTTTGCAAAATTCATCATTTACAAGTTCAATTATCCCTTTATCATTTTGGAAATAAATTCCTTCCCCAAGATTTTTAAAAATCGTCTCAAATTTTAATCTCAACTCTTCTTCATTTTTATACATTTGCGATAGCTCTCTATACAACCTTTTCCTTTCGCTTATATCTTCAATTACCACCTGAACCGCAGGTCTTCCTTCCCAGATAATTCTTGATGCTCTCACCTCAACATCAATTATACTCCCATCAAGTTTTACAAATTTTTCTTCAATTGGTGAGGCATATTCACCTTGTTCAATTATATTTTTTATTCTCTCCTTGACAATTTCTCTGTAATCTGGATGGACAAAATCAAGGACTGGCTTTCCAATTATATCTTCTTCCGTTTTCCCGCCACCTATTTCAATTGCTTTCCTATTGCACTTAACAATTTTACCATCTTGATGAATCACAACTCCAACGGGCAGGTTTTCAAACAAGTTCATGTAAAGTTCTCTCTGCCTTAAAATTTCGCTTATATCTCTGTATATCCCAAGGACATAAAGCTTTTCTCCAAATCTTACATAGCTTACGCTTGTTTCAACTTCAATTCTTCTTCCATCTTTCGCAAGTGCAGTAAATGTATATCTTTGCGGAACAGGAACGCCACGTGCTATCTTTTGCATTCTTTCCTCAATCATCGGTCTTGATTCAGGAGCAACAAGCATCATAAAGTCAGTGTTGTTCAATTCCTCCAGTGTATAACCAAACATCTCTTGAAATTTCTTGTTCACTTCAATAAATTTTCTCTCTGCAAGGTCAAGTATGTAAATTCCGTCATTTGAATTTTGCAAAAGAAGTGTGTAAAGTTTTTGAATCCTTTCCCTTGCTTCCCTTTGCTTTCTCTCTTCCTCGGTTCGTATTGTCTCACGCAAATTTCTGAAAAATATGTATCCGTAGATTAAAAGCACGAGAACAGTTATTGAGATGATTAGATAAGTGAAATGCAAATTTGCAGTTGCAATTTTTCTTAAATTTTCAAACGGTGTGGTTACCGCAAAAATAAACTCTCCATCAAAAATTTTAAATCGTGAAAAGCCAGCAAGTTTTTCAGGATAGTTTTTTAATCTATATCTTACAACGCCAGTTTCATTTGAAAGCATCGTGTCAATGTAATTGAAATTGATGTGACAATTCAAACAGTTTTTATCCATTATCTGAGCTTTTCTCAAAAGCATTTCTGGATGAGCGGAATGAAAGATAAGAATTTTGTCCGATGTGAGTATCCATGTGTCGTAAAGTTTTATTTCTGGTTCAAAAGTTTTGAGAAACGAATTTATCAGTGAATCAATCTCTATTGTATATCCAACAGCGCCAAGAAATTTATCTTTCTCATAAACGGGTGAGACGAGAAATGAAAGCGGTTTTCTGAAAAGCGTATTTCCAGATGTATCAAGCACGACAATTGGAGTGTAAAGCAGATTTTCGGAGCGTTGTGAAGTTAATTTTTTCCAGAAGTCAAAACCCGAGAAGTTTCTCCCGTTCAATTCTTTTGATGTTGAATAAATGACCATACCGTTTTCATCAAAAACAGAGATGGAATTGACGAAGTAAGATTTGACATACTTGTAATATGAATTAACATCGTCTGCTATTTGTTCAAGATTTTTTCGTTTTATTGATTCAAATGAGGAAAGAACTTTTAACCCCTGTGCTCTTAACTGTAAATATGATTCAATTGATGTTGTGATTTGTTTCGCTGTTAAAATTTGCTGTTTTTCTGCAAGAGCAATGATTTCCCCCTCACTGCCCTTATTCAGATAGAAAACAAGCACAGCAATAAAAATTAAAAAGATGACAACCGCAACGGATAAAAATATGTTTATTTGTTTTCGTTTCTTTCTCTCTCTCTCTCTCTCTCTCTCTCTCTCTCTCTCTCTCTCTCTCTCTCTCTCGTGTAAATTTATGCCCATTTTTCGTGAGCTATCGCTTTTTGAGGAAATATAAAAAGGATTGATTTTTTTGTCAAGTATTTTTCCTTATCCCCTAACATTAACGATAACTCACCCCCTAAACCCCCCTCTCTATTTCGTAGAGAGGGGGAATTCAAAGGGGGTGAGTTCTTAGCACCTTTTCTTTTGCAAACACCATTGATATAACTCACCCCTGTCCTTACGGACACCCCCTTTCTATTTGATTAGAATAACTCACCCCCGCTCTAACGAGCACCCCCTCTCTATTTCATAGAGAGGGGGGAAGGGGGGTGAGTTCTTAACAGATTCTCCTTCTAACCTTCTCTCTACTTTCTACTCCGTAGGGAAGGAAATAACTAACTCACCCCTGTCCTTACGGACACCCCCTTTCTATTTGATTAGAATAACTCAC
>NZ_CZVW01000026.1 GCF_001536065.1 Candidatus Chryseopegocella kryptomonas | reverse complement strand
ACAAAGGAATGGACCTCTTGGAGCAATTCGTTTAAGCTTCCTTAAACATTCCGCAAAATTTGCACGACTTGAACTTTCAAGACAAGAACCAGAACTTGAGAAATACTCGGTTAATCCACCTGAATCACCGTTTTAAAAATTAAACTGGGCAATTAAATGCTTTCACAGGTTTTGAGCGCTTCAACTTTCGGGATAGAGGCATTCATCGTTAAAGTTGAAACTCACATTGAACAAGCGTTATTTGCATTTACAATTGTTGGCTTGCCCGATAGCTCAGTAAAAGAAAGCCGTGAAAGAGTAAACGCTGCTATAAAAAATTCAGGCTTCAAATTTCCAAACAAAAAAATAACTGTAAATTTAGCGCCAGCAGACATAAAAAAGGAAGGTTCACAATTTGACCTCCCAATTGCCATCGGAATTCTCTCCGCAACTGAACAAATTCAATCTGACATCCTTGATCAATTCATAATTCTTGGTGAGCTTGCGCTTGACGGGACACTAAGACCAATACACGGTGCACTTCCAATTGCAATTTCCGCTAAAAACTCCGGCTTGAAAGGCATAATTTTACCAAAAGAAAATGCAAAGGAAGCAGCGATCGTCTCGGAAATTGAAGTTTATCCAATGAGCTCACTTTCCGAAGTTGTTAATTTCTTAAACGGCGAACATCAACTTTTGAATCCTTTCAAAATTGACTTAAACGAAATTTTCAATCAAGAAAGTAAATACACTGTTGACTTTTCAGATGTAAAAGGGCAGGAAAATGTTAAGCGTGCTCTTGAAATAGCTGCTGCTGGCGGACACAATGTCATAATGATAGGACCTCCCGGAAGTGGAAAAACAATGCTTGCAAAACGACTTCCAACAATTTTACCACCGATGACGCTTGATGAAGCCCTTGAGACGACAAAAATTCACTCCGTTGCTGGACTTTTACCACCAGATACAGCCCTTGTTGCAACTCGTCCATTTAGAGCTCCTCATCATACGATTTCAGACTCCGCCCTCGTTGGTGGTGGCACAATCCCAAGACCTGGTGAAATATCTCTGGCTCATCACGGAGTTTTGTTTCTTGATGAGCTCCCAGAGTTTAACAGAAACGTTCTTGAAGTTTTAAGGCAACCTCTTGAAGATAAAAAAGTCACAATAAGCAGAACGAAAATGACCGTTGAATATCCCGCAAACTTTATGCTCGTCTGCGCCATGAACCCATGCCCGTGTGGAAATCTTGGCAACCCATACCAGCAATGCACCTGCACACCATCTCAAATTCAAAAATATATGGGCAAAATCTCCGGACCACTCCTTGATAGAATTGATATACACATTGAAGTCCCAACTGTGAAGTATTCAGAACTTGCAAGCAAAACGACAGGCGAAACCTCCGCTCAAATAAGAGAAAGAGTTGTAAGAGCAAGGGAAATTCAATTGAGAAGATTTAAAGGCAGAAAAAATCTCTTTAAAAATGCAGATATGCAAACCCGTGAAATTCGTGAATTTTGCCGAATTGATGCTGAAGGTGAAAACATTCTCAAAAATGCGATCACAAAACTCGGCTTATCTGCAAGAGCATATGATAAAATTTTAAAAGTTGCCCGAACAATAGCAGATCTCGCAGGAAGCGAAAACATAAAACCAGAACATCTAAGCGAAGCAATTCAATATAGAAGTTTGGACAGAAATCTTTGGGGAATTACGCCCTGAGATGATCAATTAGCCTTTGCTTTTTAAATTTGTTGCGCTGACTTTTTAAATCAATACCACTTTCAATCAAAATTTTACGAATTGTATTTTGAGAAATTTTTACATTGTAAATTTTTCTCAAAGCCCTCACAATCGTGCTTAAAGTCCAATAATTTTTCTCAATCCCGAATTCAAACGGCGCAAAATTCTTAACAAGGTCAATAATTTTATCTCTATCCTCCCCCATAAACTTCTTTTTCCTTCCCCTTCTTTTCACAATCAAACCATCAACACCATCTTTCTCAAACTGCTTCAAAATATAAAGAACATTTTGTTTTGTAATCCCAACCTCACCAGCTATCTCATTAATTGTTTTCCCCTGATTCCTCAATAGAACTACTCTCGCTTTACGATAAAGAGTTAAATTTTCCTCTTTGGATTCCTCTGCTATCTTTAAAAGTTTGACAATTTCCTCATCCCTTAACAGACGAAAATCTTTTTTCCGCATTTTCAAACAAAATTTAATTTCTCTCTTCTGAAAAATTATAAAAAAGCCACAAATTTTGAAACTTCTCAACCCCTCTTGACTTTATACAAAATCCTATTTATATTTTCGTTGTAAAATGTTAAGTTTTGAAATTTTGCTTATTTATCGCCTTTGATGGACAGTGTAAAGAGCGGAACTAAGTGGGAAAAGCGGGATCAATGAAATAAGTTTAAAACCTCGCTCTAAAAATAAAGCAATTTAAAAACTATGGCGGATTATAAGCTCAAACTGAAAGCTTTACTGCATGACCCACCAGATAAGTTTCTTCATCTAAAATCACATGAAAAAATAGCAGATGAATTGTTTAAAAACCTGTTTACCGAAACACCCCATGTTAATGAAGCTATCTTGGCAGATAGACTTGCCTCCGCTTTAAGTAGAATCATTGTCGCTCCAAATTTTGACGACGAAAATAAAAGAAACGAATTTGAAAAAGTATCTCAGGTGATTGATTTAAAGGAGGCTGAATTTATAGATATTTTCTCCGAGCAAAAATCAAGTATTGAGTCTCCACAAAGCCACGAAGAAGTTAAAAACTTATTTGAAAATCTTGGGAAATTAACTTTTCAAGACCAACAAGAAAGAGCTAAATTTATTTTTCTTTTCTTTTGGCGTTTTTTACCTGAAATTTTTCCTTGGATAGATAAACATCCAGCAGACACAAGAGCTCCAAATCATTCAATTTACGACCATTTAGTTCAAACTTCTGCTATTGTTTCTGCTTTACCAAAACCAGCATTCTTACTATTTACAATTTCTCCCGTTCAAGAATTTATCTCAAAAGCAAGAAAAACTTCCGATTTGTGGGCAGGTAGTTATATGCTTTCGTATTTCATATATAAATGTATTGAAGTAGTGATGGAAAAACTTGGACCTGATAATGTTATATTCCCAAATCTTTTAGGACAACCAACGGTTGATAGATGGCTTTATGAGAAGTTTAAAGGTTCTCCTATAACTCAAAGTTTCTCTAATGAAAATTATTTTAGAAAATTCATAGATAATGCTTTTTCTGATGAAAAACTCACAATCGCAAACTTTCCAAATAGATTTTTAGCAATTATTCCTTATGATAATAGTTTAGCAAAAGAAGTTGAAGAAGCTTTTAGAAATGAATTAGAAGAAATTTCTGAAAAAGTTTGTGATGAAATTTTAAAATCTCTTAAAGATGAAAAACAAAATTCGGCAAATCAAAATCAAGTATTAAAAAACCAAATTTTATCGCAAATCAAAAATCATCTTTTTAACTATTTCCAAGCATATTGGGTAGTTTTGCCTTGGACAAATGATACTCAAAATTATAGTCCAAATGAAGCTCTTGAAGATTATGGTAAATTGATTTCAAATAACAACGAGCTTTATCAGACGGTTCAAACTATCATAAACCATCCTTATTATAAACCTGCAAATGTTGGTTCTGCTTATTCTTTATTATTAGAACTTACCGAAAAACTCCTCGGAGCAAGAAAATCAATAAGAAATGTTTTAAAAGAAAATTATTATGAAAGTAGAGGTGAAAAATGTCATTTATGTGGCGAATTTGAGGTTTTGGATATAGATTGGAATAATTTGAGGAAAAATAAACCAGAATTAGTGAAAGAAGGCGAAAGACTCTGCGGTGTTTGCATAACAAAAAGATTATTCCCTGAAATTATAAAAGAAAAATTTATCTTATCGGATCCTGTTAAATTTCCCTCAACTTCTGAAATGGCAAGTATTGGAGGAAAAAGAAGATTAAACGATAGTTTAAAGAATGATCTGAAAAACAAAATTGAGCCTTTCCTTAATAAATACCCTGCCATACCAAAAACTATCTCCGTTCCAAAATTAAAAAACGACCCACTTTACAACATAGACGGGCAATTTTTAATGGAAGAAACTTATAGAGCTGATTATTTTGAAAAGGAATATGGAGTTAAAGTAAGTGAAAATGATTTTAAGGATATTTTGGAAACTTTGAGAAAGTATAACATTAACCCATCCAAATACTACGCCATTTTACAAATGGATGGAGATAATATGGGTAAATGGTTAAAAGGCGAATTTAATCCAAAAATAAAAGATACAATTCATCCAAAAGTAGTCGATGCTTTAATATCGTATAGCGAAGATAAAGAACTTAAAAGACTTCTCTTCTCTAAACATCCAAATTCCCCATCAATTCACCAAGCATTTTCAAGACGACTTTCACAATTTGCTATTGAAGAAGTTAGAAAAATTGTTGAAGATGAGCATTATGGAAAACTTATTTATGCAGGTGGTGATGATATTTTGGCATTCTTGCCAATTGAAGAAGTTTTAAGTTGTGCTTATGATTTACAAATAAATTTTAAAAAAGTGTTAAGTCCAAAGGCAAGTATGAGTGCTGGAATAGTTATAGTTCATCATAAATATCCATTATACCTTGCCTTAAAGGAAGTAAGAGATGCTGAAAAAATGGCAAAGAAAACATTCCAAAAAGATGCCTTTTGTATAAGAGTTATCTCTCATTCAGGTGAAATTAGAGATGCGGGCGGAAAGTGGGAGTTGATTAAATTTATAGAAGATTTAATTTGTAAGTTCAGAAATGAGCAAATTCCATCTACTTTTGCAAAAGAATTTTCAGAAGTTTATGAAAGTGAAAAAATAGAAAATAAAGAACTTTTGAAAGTTGAACTTAAACGGATTTATTTTAGAAAGAGGGTTGAAGATAAAGATTACATCAACAAAATCATAGAGCAGTTTGAAAACTACAACTTTGATGTTAAATACTTTGTCAATCTCTTTTTAATTTCAAAATTTTTATCAAGGGAGGTGAGAATATGATGAGAACTTTTAATCTAAAATGTAAAATCATAACACCTTTGTTTCTTGGTGGAGCAAAACAACAGGCAGAGTTGAGAACTCAAAGCATAAATGGAATTTTAAGATGGTGGTTCAGAATTGCCGGTGGTTCTATTGAAGATGAAAGAAGGATTTTTGGATGGGGTGGAGAAGGGGCAAATCAGGGATTGGTGAGGATGAGTTTAGGTAAAGAAGAATTCAATAAAGCTTTTTTGGAAAAAGAGATAGAAAGAACAGAAAAAGAAATGGAAGAAACAGAAGAAAAACTGAAAGAAGAAAAAAATCATGAAGAAAAACAAGAATTACAAAAAAAGTTAAATAGTTTAAAGGAAAGATTAGATCAGCTTACTCAAATAAAAAATAAAATTGAGGAGTTTTTATCCAAATCAGAAAATGAACGGATTAAAGAGATAGTGAAATACTTCTATTTTATTTATTATCCCATTTATCTCAAATTAGAAGGATACTCTTATTTAGGATTTTCATTAAAGGCTAATCAGAGAGAATTGATTCCAGAAGATACAACCTTTACCTTAACCATTCGCTTCCATCCCAAATCAACCGATGAAGATATTAAAAAATTCTTCTGTGCTTTGTGGCTTGCTTTTAATCTTGGAAATTTCGGAAGTAGAAGTAGAAGAGGTTTGGGGTCAGTAATGATTGAAGAAATTAAAGGAGATTTTCCAAATAATTTTAATCTTAAATTTAAACCCGAAGATAACATTGAGAAATGGTTGAAAGAACAATTGAATTATATAAAGAGTTTAGGATTTTGGCAGGCAAGGAACGATATCCCCTTTGTATTTTCTGAAAATTTCAAAATTTATAAGGTTGAAAAAGAAAACTTCAAGAAATGGGGAGATTGGGTTGAAAAAGTTCAGAGCGGTAGAAGTGGAAGATACCTTAAAAACTCTTGGGGCTTGAAACAAATAATTAATTGGCAAGAAATTCTCGACTTTATGGGATTTTTGCTTATGGCTTTTAGAAGTTATAGAAATCCTGATTACCAGAATGCTAAAAATATATTACAGGGAAATAGAACAAACAATTTATTTGAACGCCCAATTTTTGGATTGCCTTTGAATTTCTTTTATTCAAGTATAAACAAAAAAGGTCAAGTTAATTTAATTAATTTAAAACAAGGAAATGAAAACCTTCGCCGTGCCTCTCCGTTGATGTTTAAAATTTTAAAATTTGGTAATAATTATGAAGGATTTTTTATAGTCGCAAAGTCAAAGTTTATGCCAGGTGAGTCAAAACTTGTTTTTAGTGGTGTGGATGTTAATCTTCCTTCAAATAAATGGAAAGCTTTAGATGAGTTTATTAAAGCTCTACTAGAAGAGTATAACATCATAAAGGAGGTTAAGATATGCTCAAATTCAAAATAAAACCTTATGATGTTCTATTCTTTGGAAGTGGGAAGCCTTTTAATCTTGGAGATACTGCAAGGTCTATTTTTCCTCCTTTTCCTCACACTTTCGCAGGTGCTATATGCTCAAAAATTTATTGGAAATATAAAATAGACATTACGAAAATTCTCAAAGATGTTTATGGTCCATTTCTCTATAATGAAAAGGATAAAAAAATCTACTTTCCTAAACCTGCTGATATTTACACAGAAAAAAAAGAAAAAGATGATAAAATTTATCTTCTGAAATTTAAAAATGAAAATCATAAACTTTTTAATCCAAAGAATACAAACAAACCAAATCCAATTGAAAATTTTGCTGTTTATTTTGGAGATAAAGAGGTTGAAGGTTTTGAGGGATTTATAAGTCAAGATGGTCTTAAAGAATGGTTAAATGGAAAAATTCCAGATAAAAATGAAATTCTAAAATTCGGCGATGTTTTTGAGCATGAAAATAGAGTTGGGATAAAGCAAGAAATGAGTTATCACACAGTCGTTCAGGAGGATGGACTTTATAGAATTGATTTTTTGAGATTGAAGGATAATTGGAGCTTTGTTTTTTGGGTTGATTTTGATGATAATGAGCTAAAAAAGTTGGTCTTGATGAAAATAAAATTCTTGATCTCTTTAATAAAGAACCAAAAGCATTAAAACTTGGCGGTGAAATGAGAAGTGCTTATTATGAAGTTGAAATTTCTGATATAAAAAATCTACTTGGGCAAGCATTAAAAGTAAATCAAGGAGATATAATAAAAATCCTTTTCTTAACACCTGCTACATTTTCAAATTCAGGAAATAATATTTTGCCTTCAATAAGTGGAATAAAAATTAAATCACTCGTTTCAAATGGTTTTGTAAATTTAGCAATAGATTCAAAAGGACTCGGATTAAATAAATTTGTAAAAAAGGGACTAAAAGCAGGAAGTGTTATTTATGCAGAGGTTGATAATAATTTCTCTCATAATTCATTTTGGCTTAAATTTTTAGAAAGAGATAAAAACTTTATAGGTTCAAATTTGGTGATATATGGGAAGTTTTAAAATTTTAAACAAAAGGAGGTTAAACTATGTATAAGCAAAAAGGATACCTTACATTTTATGCGCTAACACCAATACATATGGGTTCAGGTCAAAGTGTATCATTTGTTGATAATGTTGTTCAAAGAGAAAGGCACACATCTTATCCTACGCTATGGTCAAGTGGTATAAAGGGTGTTGTAAGAGAGTTTGCTTATAGAGTTTGGAATGATAAAGATAAAGTGAATACCGTTTTTGGTCCAGAAGATGGTTCAAACCAATATGCAAGCTGTATAAGTATAACTGATGCAAGAATTCTTCTATTTCCTGTCCGTTCTGTAAAAGGAACATTTGCTTGGATTACTTGTCCATTTGTTTTAAAGAGATTAAAAGAGGATTTAAAGAGTATTGGGAAGATTGATTGGCCAAAGAAAAATAATTCTGAAATTGAGATTACTTCACTACCTATAAAGCAGAACGATAAGGAAATACAAGTTTTGATAAAAAAAGATAGCGAATTGAAAATAAAAAGCGAACAAGTTGCTTTTGAAGAATTTGTTTTTAATGCAAAAGAAGAGGAAGACATTGAGAAAATAGCAAAATATATTTATGACAATTTACTGCCAAAAACCGAATTTGATGAAGACTTCTTCAAAAATCATTTTGCAATTGTTTCAGATGATGTTTTTAAGGATTTTGTAAATTATGCTGTTGAAATTAGGACAAGGATTAGAATTGACCAAACAACAGGAACTGTTGAGAAAGGTGCTTTATTTACTGAGGAGTTAATTCCTTCTGAAAGTGTTTTTTATAGTTTGGTTTTTATAAGTGAGCCACATTTCGGAATTGATGGGGAGTTATATGAAAGGTTAAAAAATGAGAGAGAAAGTTTAAAGCAACAAAGTCAACCCAATTACAATTGGGATCAAGATATTAAAAATAAAATTCCCAATTGGGAAAATTCTCAAAATCCTAATGATAAAGATTTTGCAAAGAATTTGAAGGATTTAAAAGATAAAGAGAAAAGACTTCAAGATGCTTGGAATAAAAACTACTTTACAGATAGTGAAGTAATGGGAAAGATTGAGAAATTGTTTAATCAGAAATCTCAAATCCTTCAACTTGGTGGTGATGAAACGCTTGGAAAAGGATTTGTAAAAGTAAAGTTTGAACGTATTAACACTAATCAATGAGGTCAAAGCTATGGCAGTCAAAACCCTTGAACAAGAAATAGCAAAATTTGCTTATGAAATTGTGAAAAATTCAGGTGAAAGTGAAAAGAGAGAATTTAAAAAACTTCCAAATCTTATAATGACAAATGGACTTATTCCGACACTTGCTTATTATAAAGATGATAAAAAGCCTTATAAGATGGAAGTTTATAGAACAATTTTGAAATGGATAAAAGAAGAAAAGAAATTAATACAAAATGAAAATTTGGATGAACTTCTTAACGCCGATTCACAAACTTTAAGAAAAGCAACACTTGAAGCGCTAAAACTTTCAAATTATTTGAAAAGATTTTCTGAAATGTAAAGGAGGTTAAACTATGAGTGGTGTTATAAAAACAAAACATCAAGAAGTAGCAGAACTTTCTTTGGAATGTGTAAGGAGGATAAAAGAAACCAATGACAAAAATTATATAAAAAATTATTCTTCTTATATCAAGCGACTACCCTCTACAATTGTTAATAACGGCTTAATTCCGGCGTTGGCATTTTATAAATCAAAAGGAGGAGAAAGGGGGCAGATTTTTCAAGATGTTTCTGAAATTTTAGAAAAATTAGAATTTAAACCATATTTAGATTGGAAAAACAATTCTCAAAATCAAAACAAAGACCTACTTGAATTTCTATTTGAAACTGACCCTCAAAAATTAAGACTTACTACAAATGAAATTTTAAACATAGCAACATGGCTTAAAAGAATGGCAGAAATAGAATTAAAAGTTGAGGATTGAAATGATTAAAAATAAAAAACTTCTTCAAAATTTTGAAAAATGGATTGTCAGAAAATCGGCGTTTGAAAAATTGTCGCAAGAAAACCTTATAGAAAGGTTTAAAAAAAGTTAAAAAGGAGGTTGAAAGATGAAAGAAGAAAGGTTTAAAATAGAAGGTGAAGTTTGGTTCGGCGGAGCTAAGAATTTTAAGCGGGATATAAGTGTCCAAGAGCGAAAAGAAAGGGAAGCAAAGGAAAAGTTCATAGATAAGATTAAAGAAGTCTTTAAAGAAAGTTTTTGTGAAAAATTATTAAATCAACAGAAAAATGAAGAGAAATTCGTTTGTTGGTCAAATTTAATTTTAATTCTGAACAAATATGTTCCTATTGTTTATGCTCGCGTTTCAAATAAAAAGAATCAAGGCGAAGACTCTATATGGCTAAATTACGCTGTTGGAGAAGAAAGCAAAAAAGTATTTTTAGATGTCTTAATTGAAACTTTTAATAATTCGTTTTATTTTAAACAAAGTTTAGAATCTCTCAAAAAAAGAATTGAAGTAAAAATCCAAATTCTTGAAAATCAACACTATGAGAAAATACCCGTTCAACCTTTAAAAACCCAATCTTGTTTAATTATTGGACTTGGCTCACAGCATGTCCTTGAAACTTCAATAACATTACATCATATTTTTGGCGTGCCTTATATTCCAGGAAGTGCTTTAAAAGGTGTTTGTAGAGCGGTTGTATTTTGGAAGTTGGCAGAAGATAAGAGAATTCAAAATAATCAAAATGAGTTAGAAGAATTTCAGAAAAAATTTTACGGAGAACTCGCCAAAGATGATGAAGAAATTTTAAAATACCAAATTCTTTTTGGAGCTCAAAACTTCAAAGGATTATTGTTATTCCTTGATGCCTATCCATATCCAACAGAAAATAATTCTCAAATTTTTGACCTTGATGTAATGAATGTTCATTATCCAAGTTATTATGAAGGAAGTGGTACTCCTGGTGATTGGGAGAATCCAAGACCTATTTTCTTTTTAGTGGTAAAAGAAGGAGTTGAATTTCAATTTAATGTTTTGTTTGATAAGTTTAGGGCAGAAGAAATTTTAAAAATGACCGATGAGGAGTTGAAAAAGAATGGACTCCCAGAAAAAATCAAAGAGCTCACTTCTAATTTGCTTAATTCTAACTTAAAGAATGAGATGGAATATATTTTAAAACAAGCCATTTCGGAATTCGGTGTTGGTTCAAAAACAAGACTTGGCTATGGATTATTTCAAGAAATTCAATAAAAATTAAATTAATATGAACAAATATGAACAAAATTTTAATAGCAGTTTGGGGTAATCCCACAGGATGGAAAGAAGTAAAGTATAAGTATTCAAACAAAGAGCATATTGCAAAAAGTCCTCTACCTTTGATAAAAGATGTTGAAAATCCAGACAAAATTATCATCATCTGCGTGGATACCTTGAGCGATGACAAGATTGATAAAACAAATTCTCTCAATTACAAAGATTTAAAATCAACTGCAGAAAAAATTATTTCAGAATTTTGCGCAGAAAATTTTGGATGGAAACCAGATAAAATTATTGTCGGATATGGCTTTGGCGAATTTAACAAAACAAAATTTTTTGGGAACCCAACCGACTTTTATTACCAGATCTTCAAAGAACTCCTTTACTCTTTTCAAGAATACATAAGTTTTGAACGCAAAGAAATTGAAGTAGTTTTTGATGTGTCACATGGCATAAACTTTACAATAGTGCTGTCGTTGAACGCTTTAAGAGAAATTTTAAAGATTCTCTCTTATGCTTTTGATGTTAAATTGAAAATTCTAAACTCAGATCCATTTATTGGCAGGAAAAATCCACCAGATCCTGAATTAAACATCGGTAGAATTGCAAAATTAGTTATAAAATGCCCACGAAAAGACTCCCCAGATATTGAATTAAACATAAATATCATTGAGTATTCACAAATTCTGCCCGGATTAACAGCGTATAAAACTCAAAAAAGAGCAGTTGAATTTCTTGACGGGAAAGACGCACAGCAACATTACCGAGAAATTGAAAATTTCAAATTGGGCGATGAAATTTTAGTTTTTCTTTCTTCCTTGATCTTTGCAACACCAATTTTCACTTTCAACTATCTCCCAGATCATAGCGAGTTGCGAAAGAAAATTGATGAGATTTGCAGTAAGTTTGAGGAATTTATAACCATATCGCAAGCGAGTAAAACTGAAATTAAAAGAAGATTGAGTTTTCAAGTTGGGTTTGAAAACCTTCTAAAAGCATATTTATTCGGGTGGATATTAGATAATCTCGGCTTCAAAAAATCAAATTATGCGATGCTCAATCAGGTTAAAGAATTTACAGATAAAATTTACGATGAAAAAAAATTTCCGATTGAAAACTACCGGATTGAAAAAGAAATTCAAAAAATAGAAGAAATTAAAAGTTTGTTATCCAATGAATATCAGGTTTATGCTAATCTGATAGAATCAAAATCAGGCGAGCAGAGAAGTGATAAAAAACTTTACACAAAGGAGATTGACAAAAGAAATTTCTTTGCGCACGCAGGATTTGAATATAATACGATTAAATTGAGGAAAAATTCTAACGATGAAATTGAAATAATTCTAAACGATGAGCGTAATGAAAACAAAAGAAAGACAATAAGAAAGATGGCTGAGGAGTTACTCACTGATAGTTTGACAGTCAAAGAGTCATAGCATAAGTTCTGAGCCTATCTTTTTAACTTGACAATTATTTTATCCTGAATTATATTTTAAGCAAAGACAAAATGTGTTTAAGAGATGGACGAGGCGAATCTAAGTATTGAAAAATTTCGCAAAAAGTTTGAAATTGACACACGAACCAGCGTTTTTGAAATTTCCAAAAGCGTTTTGAAAATCTCCGACGAAAGTTTAATTGAACCAGCCCGAGAATTTGCAAAGCATTTCAAATCAAAGATTCGGATAAAACTTCTCCCCGACAAAAATTTAACCTTGAGATATGGAATTTGTAATGTCGGAACAGCGCCTGTCTTTAAAGAACCATCAATGAAAAGCGAACAAACCACGCAAATTATACTTGGAGAGACATTTGATGTGCTTGAAATTTTCCGAGATGAATGGATAAGATTGAGATTGCATTTTGATGGATACATTGGCTGGGTTTATAAACCATATGTTGTTTTGATAGATGAGAAAAAGTTTGAGGAGTATAGGCAAAGACCAAAAGTTGAATTCGTAGGTAATTCTGGATTTGTTTATTCAAAACCGAACAAAGATTCGCTAACTTTAAGGGATATCGTCGCTTGCTCTGTTTTAGGATATCTGGGTATAAAAGATGGATGGAGCAGGGTAGAACTTCCAGATGGGACAATTGGCTGGGTTGATATAAACTTTATCGTCGTATTCCCAAAGAATAAACCAAGAAGAAATTTACCTGATAAAATAATAGAAACAGCGAAAAGATTCCTCGGCGTGTCTTATCTATGGGGTGGAAAGACGCCAAAAGGATTTGATTGTTCTGGTTTTGTTCAAACTGTTTTCAGAATAAATGGAATTTATCTTCCACGGGATTCGGATATGCAGTGGAAAATTGGAAAGTATGTTGGGAAAAATTTTGATAAATTTCAAAAGGGTGATCTTTTGTTTTTCAGTTCAGATGGTAAAAGGATAACGCATGTTGGAATTTACACTGGAAAAGATAAGGAGATAATTCATTCATCTGGGTTTGTCAGAATAAATAGTTTTGATAGAAAAAGCAACCTGTTTAGCGAGCGACTTGTGAGAACTTTTGTCGGTGCAAGAAGAGTTTTATAAGTTAAAAAGAGCAAATTTAAAATTTTAATACGGAGGTGAATTAAATTCAGAAACGAAGCACCGTTCAAATTTCGGTTTTACGAGGAAAAGGAAAAGCAATCTTCATCAAATCCACTACACAAGAAAGTCCTCGTATTGAATCAAAATTATGAGCCAATGAGCATCTGCCCTGTTAAAAAAGCAATTGCTTTGCTTTATTTGGGAAAAGCAGAACTTGTTGCAGCAAGAGAAGGGCAGTATATAAGGTCTGTTTCGTATTCAATTCCATTTCCAAGTGTTGTGAGATTATCGTATTATATCCATATGCCTTATCGCAGAGTAATTTTGACGAGAAAAAATATTCTCAAGCGTGACAATTACAGATGTCAATATTGTGGACGCACGGGAGTTCCTCTTACGGTTGACCATGTTATTCCAAAGTCAAGAGGTGGAGAGGATACTTGGGAAAACCTCGTTTGCGCTTGTATTCAGTGTAATAACAAGAAAGGTGATAGGACACCTGAGGAAGCCGGGATGAAACTATTGCGTAAGCCGATGCGACCGAATCCGATACTTTTTATCAAAAATTTCGTCGGTGAAATTGACGAACATTGGAAGCCGTATCTCTTCCTATAAAAATTTTGGGCGGGATTTTTCCCGCCTTCCTTCCTTAGGAATTCCCCAAGTTAAAACATTTGATAATAAGTTGCAGATTTGATATATTTTTGGAAAAACAAAAACAAAAGATAAATGATTTTCAAAAAGCGAACCCACACTTGCGGTGAATTAAGAGCAAGTGATATAGGGAAAATTGTAACTTTAAATGGATGGGTTGATAGAAGAAGAGACCTTGGGGGATTAATTTTTATTGATTTGAGAGACAGATACGGAAAAACGCAAATCGTTTTTTCACCACAACATAATTATGAAGCGTTTCAAATTGCAAAGGAGTTAAAATCCGAATATGTAATTTCCGTCACGGGCAAAGTTGAACGAAGACCAAAAGGCGCAGAAAATCCATCAATTCCAACGGGGGAAATTGATGTCCTTGCTGATGAAGTTCAAATTTTAAGCAAGTCAGAAACACCACCTTTTTTGATTGAAGATGACATAAATGTTTCCGAAGAACTTCGCTTGAAATATAGATACCTTGATTTACGAAGACCTATTATGCAAGCAAATCTTATAACACGACACAAGATGGCACAAATTGTTAGAAGATATTTTGACGAAAATAATTTTCTTGAAATAGAGACATCATTTCTTGTCAAAAGCACACCCGAAGGAGCAAGAGATTTTCTCGTCCCAAGCAGAATTCACCCAGGAAAATTTTATGCACTTCCACAATCCCCACAACTTTACAAACAAATTTTAATGGTTGCTGGATTTGATAGATACTTCCAAATCGTTAAGTGTTTCAGAGATGAAGATTTAAGAGCAGATAGACAACCCGAATTTACGCAAATTGATATTGAAATGTCATTCGTCACGGAAGAAGATGTTTTTAACATCGTTGAAGGTTTGATGGCACGATTGTTCAAGGAGATAAAAGGCATTGAAATTCCAACGCCATTCCCGAGGATAACATATAAAGAAGCGATTGAGACATACGGGACTGATAAACCAGATTTGAGATTTGATTTGAAGATCGTAAATGTGACTGAAATTTTTAAAACGACTGAATTTAAAATTTTCAGAGAGACGATAGAGAAAGGCGGAATAATCTGTGGATTAAATCTTAAAGGTTGTGCTAATTATTCAAGGAAACAAATTGACGAATTGACGACGCTTGCAAAAAATTACGGTGCTGGTGGGCTCGTTCATTTTAAAGTTGAAAATGGCGAGATTGATTCACCCGTTGCAAAATACTTTTCAAAACTTTCACTTCAAAAGTTGAAAGAGAAAATGGATGCAAACGATGGCGACTTGATGATTCTCGTTTCCGACGAACCTCAAAAAGTTTATTCAATACTTGGGAATATGCGAATTGAATTGGGGAGGAAATTAAATTTGATTGATGAAGATGAATTTAAACTTGCTTGGATTGTTGATTTTCCACTTCTTGAATGGGATGGGGAAGAAAATCGCTGGGTTTCGGTTCATCATCCTTTCACATCTCCAAAGCTTGAGGATATACAACTTCTTGACACAGATCCTGGGAAAGTTAGAGCAAGGGCATACGATCTTGTTTTAAACGGAAATGAAATCGCGGGTGGAAGTATAAGAATACACGATGCGCAGCTTCAGGAGAAAATTTTCAGATTACTTGGAATTTCAGATGAGGAAGCAAGGAAGAAATTTGGTTTTTTGCTTGAAGCTTTTAAATACGGACCGCCACCGCACGGTGGAATTGCTTTTGGATTTGATCGTCTTGTGATGATCTTTACAGGGATGAAATCAATTCGTGATGTCATTGCATTCCCGAAGACAAGCAGTGCAATTTCACTTATGGACGAAGCCCCATCCGAAGTTGACCCGAAACAACTTGAAGAACTTCACATTCAGATAAAACGAGAAGATTGATGCACAAATATACCGGGATTCTTGTAAGCCACACTCATTGGGATAGAGCATGGTATTGGTCTTTTCAATTGATGAGAGCAAGATTGGTTGAAGTGATTGATCAAATCCTTGATGTCCTTGAATCCGATAAAAATTTCAAATGTTTTGTTCTTGACGGTCAAACTGCCATAATTGAAGATTATCTTGAAGTTAAACCAGAAAACAGAGAAAGGATAAAAAGGCTTGTAAGCAAGAAAAAACTTGTAATCGGTCCGTGGTATGTTTTGATGGATGAATTTCTTGAAAGTCCAGAGGCGATGATAAGAAATCTTTTGCTTGGGAAAAGAGTTTGCGATGAACTTGGAACAACGATGAAAGAAGGTTATATTCCCGACTCTTTTGGTCATATTGTGAGTTTGCCGAAAATTTTAGTTGGATTCGGAATTCGTTCGGTCATTTTCACAAGAGGAATGGGGAAGGAATATGAAGAACTTGGAAATGAATTCTGGTGGGAAGCATCTGATGGAAGCAAAGTTTTAGCAATTTATCAGAGAGATGGATATTGGAACGCTGGTTGTTTAGGTTTTGACTATGGATGGGGAGATTACAGATTTGAAAAACCAGATTTTAAAACTGCGCTTGAAAAAATTAAAAGATCGTTTGAAAAATTAAAGCAAGGTGCGAAAACAAAATTTATACTTTTCAACAATGGAACAGACCACGCACCAATCCAGCCAGAGATACCCGAGATTTTAAAATTCATAAACAAAAACTTGAACGAATTAAAATTAATTCACGGAAGTTTTTCCGACTTCGTTGATTGTGTGTTAAGTTCAAAATCAAATTTAAAAACATTTAAAGGGGAACTTAACAAAAATTATCACCATCTCATCGTTCAAAGTGTTTATTCAACGAGAATTTATCTCAAGCAAAAAAACTTTTTGTGTCAATCTTTGCTTGAAAAATATGCCGAACCTTTATCAGCAATTCTTTTTGTTGAAACAGGGGAAAACTTTGCACCTTTGATATTGACTGCGTGGAAAACTTTGCTCAAAAATCATCCGCACGATGACATCTGCGGTTGCGGTGTTGATGAAATCCACAAAGATATGGAAAACAGGTTCAAGCAAGTTGAGGAACTGGCAAAATTTATAATTTGGCAAGCAAGCGATAGAATTTCTTCAATGGTGAAAACTCAAAAAGACGCTGAAATACTTTTCGTTTTTAACCCGCTTAACTTTGAAATAAAAGAAATTGTCAAAGCAAAACTTTATCTTGATGAGCAAAAATTCAAAAATGGATTTAAACTTCTTGACACCAATGGCAATGAGATAGAGTTCAAAATTACATCACGAGAGCGTGAGTTTGTAATGGGAATTTTAAAAGGTGATTTCAAAAATGTTTTTGAGATTGAATTTATCTCGGATTTGCCAGCATTTGGTTATAAAATTTTTTACATCGTTCCAGAAAAATCGGAAAAAAACTTCACAATACAATCGCAAAGTCAAAGAGTAAAACATGCAGTTATTGAAAACGAATTTTTCAAGGTTAAAGTATCAGAAGATGGAACATTTGAGATTGAAGACAAAAGAAATGGAGCGGTTTATAAAAATTTGAATTTATTTGAAGATGATGAAGACGCTGGCGATGAATACACCTACTCACACGCAGAAAATTGCCAGAAAATTTACAGCACCGATTTTAAGCCAAAAATTTCAATTTTTGAAAAAACTTCTTTTAAAAACACGATAAAAATTGAATATGAATTTAAACTCCCGAAATCTCTCACGAGCGATTTCAAAAGAAGAGAAGAGGAAAGAGTTGTCTGCAAATTGAGAACATTTGTAACTTTATACGCTGGAATTGATAGAGTTGATGTAAAGACCGAATTTGAAAACAATGTCAAAGATCATAGATTAAGGGTTTTATTTCCAACAGGAATCAGGACGAAGTCGCACTTTGTTGATGCTCATTTTGAAATTCTTAAAAGATTAAATCCTTATCTTGACGCAGAAGTTTTAAATCCAAATGAAAAACCATATACGACACGCCATCAAAATGCTTTTGTTTGCTTGACAGATGGTTCAATTGGACTTATGATAGCAAATCGTGGATTGCCAGAATATGAAATTTTAAGTTCAGAAAGTGGCGATGTCATAGCATTGACGCTTTTAAGAAGCGTGGGTTATCTTTCAAGAAAAAGTTTGCACAGGGTTCAACAGGCAGGACCACAAATTCAAACTCCAGATGCACAATGCCTTGGGAAACATGTATTTGAATACTCAATTATTCCAATCAACGGCGATTTTAAAAAATCAATACCCAAAGCATATTCATTTGCCTTTGAACCTCTCGCACTTCAAAAATCAGATAATTATCCACATCAAAAAATTCTTGATGAGAGTTTGAGTTTTTTGAAAATTGATTCAGAAAAAATTGTTTTAAGCGCAATTAAAATCGCCGAAGATGGCAAAGGCATCATTGTTAGATTTTACAACATTTCAAGTTCCGAAGAAAAGTTTAATCTCAAACTTTACCGAAAATTCAACATTTTCATCTCAAATTTAAAAGAGGAAAAAATTAAAAAAATAGCAAGTTCAAAAAGCGAAGTTGAATTAACGATAAAAGCGAACGCAATTTTGACTTTGTATTTATCTACTTCGCAAGGATCATCTTAACAGTTTTGCTAAATGTTCCAGAAACCATTCTGCAAAGATAAACTCCCGATGTCACAACTTGACCTGTATCGTTTCTGCCGTCCCAGATGATTTTATGTTTTCCCGCCTCCTTAAATCCTTCAACAAGTGTTTTAATTTCCTGACCGAGAACATTGTAAATTTTTAAACTCACCCACGAATCATACGGCAGTTCATATTCAATTGTTGTTTCAAGATTAAATGGATTTGGATAATTTTGATAAAGTTCAAACTTTTTCGGGATTTCTTCTGTCTTTCCAGCAAATACCACGATTGTTGAGACCTGATTTGAGGGTGCGCTTTCGTTGTGAAGTTTGTCAAATGCAGTTACAACATAATAATAAATTTTGCTTGCATCTGGGATTTGATCTGTAAAACTTATTCTCGTTCCTTCAACAACTGCGACAAGATTTTTTATATCGTTTATATCAACTGGCGAAGTTTCAGACCTGTAAATTGCGTAATACCTCACCGTGTCGGCATCTGCTGGCGTTTCAGGAACACCCCAGACAAGTTCAAAATTTTTATCAGAAATTTTTCGCAGTGTCAAATTAACAGGTGGATTTGGATTTATGTTATCAAGCCAAGGCATCGGATGTATGAAAGCGTAATATCTGTATCTTGAATTTTTCAAGCTGTCAATTAAACCTTTCAGAAGTAAAGATTTATATCTGAAAAATGTATTTCCTTCCGCGCCAACATCTCTTGTTGTGTCAATTTGTGCAAGAATTTCCGAAGCACTCCAATCACCAGAACCGCTTGCCATTCTATAAGCAGCTGAACCTGCGTAAATGTGTCTTCCATAACTGTTGTTTTTCCAATCGCGCACAAGAACATTAAATTTGGGATTGCTTTCTATGTCCCAGTAAATTTGTGGTGAATGATAATCGTGTTTCCCCTCCATAAGCCATCTTCTTGAATCCTGATAAATTGAGCAATATGCCTGCCATCCAGTTGCAACGGGGGTTGTTCCACCCGGACATGAACCACAATTTGTGCTGTAAATATAAACTCCCGACGAATCGCAGATATTTTTGTAAATTCCAATCGGAGCTGAACCAACTTTCACCCACGGCTTTACTTTCTTTATGCTATCATAAACTGCTCTTACAAATTTATTTATGTTTTCTCTTCTCCACTCATCTTTGTTTGGATATTCCCGGGCATAAAGTGCGTATGTGTCGCTATCAGGGAAATCAGGGTTTGGATATCTTATGAAATCAAAATGAATTCCATCAATGTCATAATTTCGGACAAGTTCCATAACGACATTTATCAGGTATTCTCTAACTTCAGGTTTTCCCATGTCAAGCCACCATTCATTGTTTGGTCTGTAATACTTAACATAATCCGGGTGACGCAAAACTATGTGTT
>NZ_CZVW01000025.1:19506-20088 GCF_001536065.1 Candidatus Chryseopegocella kryptomonas | reverse complement strand
GAATTTATTTGCTCTTCTGCATTAAATGTCTGTGCAAACTTCGCTGTCTGGCTTGGGTTGAGTTTATAATCAACAAGCGTGATCTTACTTCCCATTCCCTTAAATGTTGTATCCATTACCAACGGGACAACAATTCTAAATGTTGAAGGATCTGTTTGATTTTTAACCAACCCAATTCCAGGTGTAAAATACCAGCGAATTTTTGCTGAAATCGTAAATGTTGAACCAGGAATTTGATCAATTTTACCGTTAAAGTTAACATCCCAGTAGTATTGCTGTGCTTGAACAGTTTGATTTTTTATTGTGAGATTTTCACCAGCTCCTTTATTTGATGTGATGTTTAAAGTTCCGCTTGCTGTGATGTTGTTTACAGAGTCAATGACAAATTTAACTTGTTGATTGAATAGAGTCCAACTCTGACTTGCTGGATCAACCCACAGAAGCCATCTACCAGAGAGCGAATCAAAAAGTGATACCTGAGGGAAATAAATGTAGTATTTTTCGCCATCTTTTGAAACATACCACAATCCAGAAAGAGATGAATTAACATATTCTGAGATTTCATACGCTTGTTTCCCAGCG
>NZ_CZVW01000025.1:0-19466 GCF_001536065.1 Candidatus Chryseopegocella kryptomonas | reverse complement strand
ACAGTTCTTATTCAGACGTTTTATGATTCAAATTCCATTTGACAGGATTAGAAGATAAATAAAAAAGGCGAGCCAGTTGGCTCGCCTTTTGTGTTTAAAACTTCAATCGCAACTCCGTTGCGATTGAGAAATGCCTCAAATCCCCACCCGACATTAATTGATTGAGATGTCCCGTGGCGAGATTCAATTCAAGGAATGGAAGATTAATTCCAGTCCCAGCCGAAAGTGCAAATCCTTCAAATCCACCAAGCGAAATTCCTGCTCTCAAAGGCAAAAATCCAATCAATATCCATTCAACCCCAAGGGCAAGTTTTGGCTTTTTAAACATTATGCTCTTGTTTCCAATCGGCTGGAAATAATCAGCAGAAATTAACATACGCCCGGGGAAGAAAGGAAGGAAATTTTTCAAGTCAGTTGCAACTCCAAATCTCAACGCAGTCGGAAGCCCTGCGGAAAAACTTTCATATTTTTTCCTATCCGAACTATTGATGTAATCCTCAAAACTTTGTCTTAAACTGTCAAGTTTTTCCTGTGTTGAATATCCCGAGAATTTAAAACTTGTATCGCCGGAAACGATTATTGCATTTTTCGTCCAGTTAACCGAGCCAATGTCCGTTATACTTATTCCAGCAACGAACAATCCCAAAACTTCAGCGCTTGCTCCGATGTCAAAGCCAAGTCCTGTTCCGGCTGGCGTTGGGAAAGGTGAGAACTTAACATTATCTTGTTTATTCGGATCAAGAAAATCAACCCCTGCTCTTCTGACAACGCCCTTCATACTTGCGGTCATCTCATATCCTCGTGTGGAATCTGCGGTTTCAATCGTTAAATTTAATCCATCTGTTTCAGCATATCCAAAACCTTGAATGAACTTAACACCAAGACCAACATTGATATTTTTAACGGCAATTAAATCAAATGGAATTTTTGTCCCAATAGAAACAGAATATTCTCTCAACCACGCTCCACCTACGCCAACATCGTATGAAAAAACAGAACCTGGTGTATTTCCATAGAGAATAAACCTCATAAAATCCTTTGAAATATCAAATCGTGAAAAAACTCTTTCCCTTGCACCGATTGCAATTCCGACGCCTTTGATATGGAAAGCCAAATTGATTAACTTTGCATCAACCTGCCCGATCAATGTTCCAAGATTTTCATCAAATGAATCAAGAATTTTCTGTTTATCAGCATCGCTCAAGTGTCTTGCAACCTTTTGACCAGCGCTGTCAACACCCGTGAAATAGTCAAGGTAAAGATTATAACTCAAAAAATTCATACCAATTCCAGCACCCATTTGCGGAATCAAACTCATCGTGAAGTCACTGTTATCGTTGTAGATAATTGGCTTTTGCTCTTTTACTTCAAAATCAAGATTTTTAAAATCAACAACTGTTTCTTTTCCTGTTTCTTCTCTTGAAATTTGAATTGTTCCGCTAATTTTTGAATTCGGGCTTACTCTGAAATTTCTTATCACAAGTGTTTCATATCCTTTTTGCGTTACAACAACTGTGTAGGTTCCGGGCGGAACATTTTTGAGAGAAAACTCACCACTGAAATTTGCTCTTGCATTTAAATTTAAATTTTTGATCTCAACGCGAGCCCCGGGAATTGGTTGACGAGTTTGGGAATCAACAATTTTTCCTTTCAATTCCGAATCGCTCGCAATTCCCATATAACCAAGCAATGCTGGATTAACACCTATTGCGTCAATTGTTCTGCTTGTAACTGTTGTTGCACCTGCCATTCCAAGCCCACGAACATTTGCTCTGTCATCCCCACCAAGTGCAACCGTAAATGAAACCAGTAAAAATAAAACGAGCGCTTTAAACTTCATTTTATTGACCTTTTTATTTGTTTGTGATTTCAACTTTGTAATTTAATCTTCCGTAAATTTTCACTTTGATTGAATCCGTTGTCCGGAACTTGACAATTTTCCCATTGTCCGCTGTGGCAAGCGATAAAAACGAACGAATAAATTTCATATCCTTGAACTTTTGAATTTCATCTCTGTTGAGTTCTATAACATTAACTGACTTTGTCGCTCCGATTGAAAATCCGTTGTTATCAACGGGGGCTGAACTTATAATGAAATCATTTGATTTTGGAATTGAAATAAGTGAATCCATAACAAAGCCGAATAAAACCGCTCTAAACTTCAATTCAACTCCAACTCCATTATCAATTTCAACAAATAATTTCCCATAATTTGCCTTGTCAATTTGTTTCTTTGTTTCACTTGAAAGTTCTTCAACTTCGCTTGTGTCTTTAAATTCCGCATTTGAAATCCCGAAGCTTGCTGGAAAATTCACTAACACACTTCCATAAACCGAATCACTTGAAGAAACACGCCCCGTCTCATAGTTCGGATTTACAAAAACATAACCAGAAATGGTCAGATACTCCGGAAGTTCGGTTTCAGCAAATGAATTTATGAAGTCAACAATTGTGCTATTGCTCTTGTCTAAAACAATTCGGTGCGATGTGCCAGAAAATCTTCTCTGAGCAACTGGAATTTCAAGCGAATCAACTCTGCCAGTTCTTGTGTTAAAAGCTTTTATCTTCAAATTCAAATCAAAAGTAAACTGTGCGGTCTTATAAAGGTTTATCTCAACCCGAATATCATCAAACCTTAATCTACCACTGAACTTTTCCCTATAATCTTTCAACTCCGAAAGATCAATCTTTTGCTCGTCAAAACTAATTTCCCTCGGTTTAACTTTTCCGGAGATTGACTCAATTACAAGATTTGTCAAATTTATTTGAGCAGATAAACCATCGTTTTTATTTATCGTCCTAAATTCATCGCCGGTGTCTTCGGTGCGAACTTCAACACGATATGAAATTTGGTTTAAGTTATTGCCGACAAGTTTATAATTAGCAAGATTTATGCTTTGAGTTACAGTGTTTGAAGTTGAATTTTTTCTTCCTATGTTAATTGAAATTTGCAATGGCGAATTGTCAAACTTATTCACAAAGTTATAAAGCTTCAACGTTCCGTTAAGTCCAAGATCAATGTTGTTAACAATTCTTATGTTTAATTGTCCACTTTTGAATGTAGCTTCATTAATTAAATCTGGCTGTGGTTCATTCGGTTCAAGTATAAATGAGTCATCAATCGCGACTGGTTCTGTCTGGCTTGGAATTTTTGCGGTAGCCGAGGCAATGCTCAAATTTTGAAGTTCAGCTGATACAGTCAAAAACATTTGATTGACATCAAGATAAACGGGGCTTCCACCACTTCCGGGGGAAAGAACAGTAACTGTAAGTCCAAGATTTGCAGGTAAAGTTATTCCGGAAAGATCTACTTCTGCGGTTTTTTGAGAGTTTGCATTAACCGTTTCATTTACAAATAGCGTAACTATCGGTGTTGAAGGATTGGATTGAGCATAAATTTTTAAGCCATCTGGAAATTGTAAAGGCACGGGCAATCCATTTGCAACAGTTATTTTTAAAACCCCACCATCAAATGTAATTGATTGAAAATTATCAAATGCCGTAAAATTAGTTGAAATTGTTTGTCCTGGTGAATTTGACGGGACAATGTAATTACCCGGTGGAACATTAGATAACCCCGGGAAAATCTGCCCCACCGAAATTTTCGCACTTATCGTCCCTGGATCTTTAACCTCAAAATTCCCAAGTTGAGTTGATGCAGAGGCTGAGATATCAGAAATTTTCAGGTTATCTCCGATTTGGGTCGCTTCAAGTTCCTGTGAAGTGGAATAATAAATTTGATTTCCCGAGCCAACTTTTAGATATGTCGTATCTTTCTCAACAAATTCACCAAGTGTAAATGTTCTGTTAAAAATTGGGACTGTCAAATCAACATCCCAAGTTGGTAAAACTGGCTCCGATGGTTTTTCAAAACAGCCATATAAAAAAATGATGAGCAAGATTGAGGTGATAAGAAAAATTTTTCGCATTTTAAATTTGCCCTTGAGTTTTAATTTTTGTTTTTGTTCTAAATTTAAAAAAGCAAGCAACCTAAAAGTGTGTTTTAAATCACATCTCTGACATTATTTAAGCGATCTCATGTGTGCTTCAACCGAGCGAGAAAGCGCTTGAAGATTGTATCCTCCTTCAAGAACTGACAAAATTCTGCTATCGGAAAATTGTTCAGCAACGGATTTCGTTAAGTCTGTCATTTTTGAGAAAGCATTTTCAGTTAATGCCATTCCAGCAAGTGGATCATCACGGTGTGCATCAAATCCTGCAGATATGATAATAAGCTCGGGTTTAAATTTCTCAAGTGCTGGAACTATCTCATTGCCGAAAATTTTAAGATAATCATCATCGTTTGAGCCAGCTGGCATTGGAAAGTTTAATGTAAAGCCATAACCTTTGCCTGTTCCCTTTTCCTCTCTTGAACCTGTTCCCGGATAAAATGGATATTGATGTAAACTTATGTAAAGAACTGTCGGATCTTCATAAAATATCTCTTGCGTTCCATTCCCGTGATGAACATCCCAGTCAATTATCGCAACCTTTCCAACTTTGTAATTTTCCTGTGCATATCTTGCTGCAATTGCAACATTGTTAAACAAACAAAATCCCATAACTTTATCGCTTTCTGCGTGATGCCCGGGTGGTCTTACAGCGCAAAAAAAACCTTTCTCATATCCTCTTTGAAAATTTTATCAACACCTTCAATCACACCAGAAACAGCAAGCAAAGCGACATCAAAAGAATCTCTACTCACATAAGTATCCCCAAAATCAAGCAATCTTACTCCGCTTAAAATTGAGCTCTTGACAAATTCAAAATGTCTTGGAGTATGAACTTTTAAGATCCATTTTTCAACATCGCTTTTCAATTGTGGAGTGATCCATTCAATTTCATCATTTAAATCCGATTTTTTCAAATGTTCAACAATTGCGGTCAACCTTTCCTTTCTTTCCGGATGCCAAGCCCCTGTGTCGTGTTTTAGATAATCTTCGTGATAAATTAAGCCCAGCTTTTTCATTTGACCTGAAAAAATTTCATTTAAAAAATTAAAATTGCTATCAACAAGTTAACAAAATGGCTCAAAAAGCACAAAACGCAACTAACCTTCAAAATCCGAACAAGAACATAAGACAAATAAATACCAAGAACCACAACAAGCGCAGAAACAATTTGAACTAGTATTTTAATATAACCACTTGCCCCCGAAATAACAAAAACAATTAAACCCAGATAATATATCAAACCATAAACAAAATTTGGAAGCCCGAACAATCTTGCGTATTTCGTTTTGATAATAAGTTGACAGGCGTTCTCGGAAAGTTTGCATACGGATGGAATTGGAAACTTTAAAGGGTGGATTAGGTTAAAATTTACAAGCGTAAAGTAAAGCGAAATGTAAAATCCAAATGTTGAAAGCAGAATTATGAAAATTTTACTCATAATTAAAAATGAAAAATCCCGACGCAGGGGTCGGGATTAATTTTTAAGCTGGTTTTTGAACGCGCCCGAGTTTAATACAAGTGGCGCATACTTTGATTCTTCTGACTTCCCCATCAATTACTGCTCTTACCTTTTGAAGATTTGGCAACCATCTTCTTTTTGAAAGATTGTGAGCGTGGCTTATTCTGTGTCCTGTTATCGGTCGCTTACCACAAATAGCGCAGATATTTGCCATTTGTCTCTTTCTTTTTTATTTAAAAAATTTTTGAGGCGACGCTGGGATTCGAACCCAGGAATAGCGGTTTTGCAGACCGCCCCCTTAGCCACTTGGGTACGTCGCCTTTTTCAGTTATAAATATAAAACTTCGGCTCAAAAAATCAAAATTCAAAATTTCTTCACACAAAACTAAACCTTCGCCTTTAAATTTTCCAAAACTTCATCAAGTGTCTTTATCCCATCTTCTATATCTTCAACCTGCGACATCGCAAGCTCAGGGAAGAAAGTTATTTCAACTGTCCTCAAAATTATTTTCCCAGCAGAATTCCTATATTCACCCCACCAAACCCCGGAGATTTTCGTTTCCTGCCAGACGGTTAACTCAGCGCTTTCATAAATTATTTTAATGTTCCCCCTTCCAAGAACTTCATCAAGAAATTTTGCCTCATCGTAAGAGAGGGGAAAATTGCTCAAATTTATGGTTTTCTTCACGCCTTTCTCTTTAAGCTCAACCAGAGCATGCTTTATTTCATTCAAAAGAAAAATTGCATTTGTTAGATCAGTTTGCATTTGACCTCCATATTTCAATTTGCTTTTTTACTTCATCAATAACTTTATCTATCGCCCTGCGAATCTCGTCACTTATATTATCTCCCCATTTGTTGCTTTTTGGTTGGACACCTATGACTAAATTTTCAACTGGCTTTATACCCAAAAGATTCATCAATGCAATGACTTCGTGGAAAGTTATCTGATGCTCTGAAACTTTTAGTGAAATATATGCTGGGATATCTTCAAGTTTAAATTTTACAATTTCGCCCGGTTTTCCGCCGAAGTTTATAACATCAACGACAATAAGATGCGTTTTATCTTCAAGATAGGGAAGAAGATAGATGCCGAGGGAACCGCCATCAATGATTTCAACATCTGGCGATTCCCCCAGCGTTTGCGAAAGTTTCTTAACAACTTCAACACCAAAACCATCATCACCAAGCAATGGATTTCCTATGCCAAGAACCGCAATTTTCATTTCTCTTTTTTCTCCCATGGCTTTTCAACCGGTTCCCATCCAAGTGGTCTTGTTTTAAGCCCAGTTATCATTGAGGAAAGCATTCCTTTTTCTCTGAAAACTTCAAGATAAATTACAAAGCTTATGTGGTGGATCATAAAACCAATGATTCCCCACATTATCATCTTGTGAATCATTCTGACATTTGCTTCACCGCCAAAGAGCGGAATTACCCATCCGAAAAGTGTGTCAAAGAAACCGCCCGGATTTATTTTCCCAGCCATAGCGAAACCTGTTAATCCCTGAACAGACGCTGCAAGAAAAACAATCACATAAGTCAATGTAGCAAGCGTGTTATGTCCAAGTGTGTGAAGTTCGTAGTCGGTGTATCTCAAAGTTATATAATCTTTTAACTTCCACCATGCTTCCTTCCAGAAATCAGCTTTCCAGATGTGAAATCTAAACCACTGACGATATGTATTTCCAGCAAAGAACCAGTAAGCACGGAAGAGCCCATTCAATGTGAAAATTACAGCAAAGAGAAAGTGTAAATTTTTCATCGTCGCCATAACAGTTGCCCCAAATGGTTCATCTGCAGTTGGTCTGTAAAATGGTGTGCTTATATAAAATCCAGTAAAAATCAGCACACCAACAGCAATGACATTAATCCAATGGCTTACCCTTACGACAGAATCCCAAACATAATATCTTGTGACGCATTCAGATTCAACACGATATATTTGATTTGCCTGCATGTTTTTCACCTTGATTTTTGTTTTTATAAAATTTCAATTTTCGTTATCTCATTACCATTAACATCAAGGACATGTGTTGAACAAGCAAGGCACGGGTCAAATGAGTGAATCACTCGCAAAATTTCAAGTGGTTTTTGTGGATCATGGATTGGGACTCCAATTAACGATTCTTCCATAGGACCACGCTGTCCGAGCGCATCTCTTGGTGAGCCGTTCCAAGTTGTTGCGACAACAGCTTGGTAGTTTGCGATCTTTCCATCTTTGATTTTCACCCAATGTGCAAGTGCCCCACGCGGTGCTGCATAAGTTCCAACACCTTTCAACTCACCCTTACCCCACTTTTCCGGTTCCCATTTTTCCATATTCGCAGTTTGATAATCACCCGCTTTTATGTTTGTAATTAATTCATCGTATAATTTTTTAAGCATTGTCATCGCTCTTCTTGTCTCAATGCCTCTTGCAATCGTTCTTCCAAGCGTTGAATACATTGCATCAAATGGCAAACCAAGTTTTTTCAAAGCTTCATCAACATAGGATTTAACTTCTTCATCTTTATGAGCAAGAGCAATGATCGTCCTTGCCAGAGGTCCGCCTTCCATCGGTCTCCCGCGCCAGCGTGGCGCCTTCATCCAAGAGTATTTTTTATCCATGTCAAGAAATTCCCACGGTGGGGTTGGTCCAGTATATTTTGGATTTGTTTCTCCATCCCATGGATGGAATGCAATTTTATCACCTTTTGAATACTCATACCAAGAATAAGCAACATATTCTTGAATTTGCTCCGGGTCGGTTGGGTCAACCTCATGGACTTCGTTCAAGTTTCCATCAAGCACAGCTCCACCTTTCCATCTGTTCGTTCTCAAAATTGTCTTTATATCGCCTGTGTCCTCTGGAAATTCTCCGTAATCAAGGACGCCTTTCTTGCTCACACCACCGCCCCACTTTGCCCATTCTTTATAAAATGACATTATCGCAACGAGATCAGGCCAATAGAGTTGCTCAACGATTTGCTCGGCTTCTTCTATTTTTGACTTAACAAGAGCAAGTTTATCAATGTTTATCGCATCTGGATGATTTAAATTGATTGCGCAAGGCATTCCACCGACGAGAAGATTCGGATGCGGGTTCTTACCACCAAATACTGCGTGAATCTTAACAATTTCCTTTTGCCAGTTTAAAGCTTCAATATAATGAGCAACCGCAAGCAAATTTGCCTCGGGCGGAAGCTTATATCCAGGATGTCCCCAATATGCATTTGCGAAAATTCCAAGCTGACCCGATTCAACAAATTTTTTCAAACGATTCTGTATGTCTGTGAAATATCCAACGGAAGATTTTGACCAATTTGAAATTTTCTGAGCAAGTTCAGATGTCGCTTTGGGATCTGCTTTTAATGCTGATACAACATCAACCCAATCAAGAGCATGAAGATGATAAAAATGAACAACATGGTCGTGGACGAAAAGGGTTGCAATCATTATGTTTCTTATAAGATTTGCGTTTTTGGGTATTTTAATTTTGAGAGCATCTTCAACAGCTCTGACCGAAGTTACAGCGTGAACGAGAGTGCAGACACCACAAATTCTTTCAGCAAGCGCCCATGCCTCGCGCGGGTCTCTATCGCGCAAAATTATCTCAATCCCTCTGAAAAGAGCGCTTGTGCAAGATGCATCTTTTATAACATTGCCATCAACTATTGCTTGGACTCTGAGATGACCCTCAATTCGGGTCATTGGGTCTACGACAACTCTTTGCGCCATTTTTTATTCCTCCTTTTGTTCTTTCTTTTCCTCTTTTACTTTCTGTGTTGCCTTCTTAACAATTGATGCAACAAGATGAGCTCCTGTTGCAACCGCAACTCCTATGGCAAATCCCTTGCCGATCTCATCAGCAGTGGCAAATCCCGGCAATGGAACATCAGCAACATGCTGATAAAGTGGTCTATTATCCCAGTAATCGGGCTCAGAACAACCAAGGCAAGGATGTCCCGATTGTATCGGGAAACTTGTTCCCTCGTTCCACTTTACAACTGAACAAGCGTTGTATGTAACCGGTCCCCTACAACCAACTTTATACAGACACCATCCTTTTCTTGCTCCCTCATCATCAAATTTTTCAACAAACATACCTGCGTCAAAAAATGCACGCCGATAACATTTGTCGTGAATTCTCTGACCATAAAAAACTTTGGGTCTCTTCAATGCATCAAGCTCGGGCAAAGTATCAAAGGTTATAAGATGAACAATGGTCCCAACGATAACCTCAGCAATTGGTGGACATCCGGGGATATTGACAACCGGTTTATCAGTTATGATTTTGTAAATTGGTTTGCAACCCGTTGGATTTGGATGAGCTGTTGTGACACAACCGAAAGAAGAACATGAACCAACCGAGATTATCGCCTTTGCCCCGCGAGATGCTTTCTTTATGTATTCAAGTGCTGTCATCCCTCCAACAGTGCAATAAACTCCATTATCCTTTGTCGGAACAGAACCTTCAACTGCAAGAATGTAATTCCCAAAATTTTTCTTCATCCCTTCCCAGACAATCTCCTCCGCCTGATGACCTGCTGCAACTTGAATCGTCTCCATATAGTCAAGCGAAATCATGCTCAAAATCACATCCGAAATTAACGGATGTGAAGACCTTATCAGTGACTCCGTGCAACAGGTACAAGCTGCAAAGTTAAGCCAATAGATTGGGGGTCGTGGTTTTGATTCAAGCGCACGAACAACCTTTGAAAACATTGTGCTTTCAAGACCAAGATATGCGGTTGTCAAAAGACAAAATCTTAAAAAATCTCTCCTTGAAATTCCTTTTCTTCGCACTTCCTCATAAAATGTTTCCTGAACCTGCATAATTTAAACCTCCCATTATTTTTAAATTTGTTTTTCAAGATGAACAAACCTGCCACGTTTAAATCCCATCCTTCTCAAAAATTCAAGTGTCGCTTCATCTGTAAATTCTGCAATCGTGCAAATTCTTTTTAATCCAAGCTCCCTTACTTTATCAAGGAACTCAACAAGAAGACGCCTTCCAATTCCCTGACGCCTGTAATCCGGGTGAACTACAATCGCAATCAACCAAGCACACTCGGGCGCCTGATACCACTTCGGTTGCGTATCTCCAAAGATGAAACCAACCGGCTCTTTGCCCAAATAAGCAATCCTACCGAACAAAGTCCCAGATGTTTTGATCTCTTGTAAAAGATCAATAAACATCTTTTCACAAACAAAGCTGTAACTTCCTTTACTTTTCAATTCATTCTGAATTTTCAAAACAACATCAATATCGCATTCGCTAAAATCTTTTGTCTCAATTTTTTCAAAAAGACGCATCTTTAACTCCATAAATGAACCCGTTCCTGAGCCTTGTGTGGGATTGAAAGAGGTGCTGTAAAAGGAAAGAAATCACTTAAACCTTTAAATCTATCTAAATCAATCCGAATGTTTCTTCTGATAAGATGCTTGATAAGACCAACATACTTGACATCGCCGATAATTTCCGCACCAATCAATTTTTCGCCCTCAAAATAATAAAACTCCAAAATGCCATCTCTTTCTATCATCTTTCCAAGTTTGCTTTCATCGTGAACATTTCCAATTGAGAAATAAACTTTTTCAAAGACATTCAAAGCGTTAACTCTTATTCCACCTTCATAAATCATTTCTTGACCGACGATATTAGCCCCTGCGACTTTGCCTGTCTCTTGTGCGTTTGGCCAAACTGGAAACGGTCTTATTGAACCATCAATTGCACTTTTCAATTCAACGCAATCACCGCATGCGTAAATATCTGGTTCAGAAGTTTGCATCTTTTCGTCAACGATGATCCCATTTCTTGGACCAAGTTTTAAGACATCTTTAACAAAATCCGTATTTGGCACAACCCCAACGCCCATTATCACTGATGAACACTTTATCTTTCTTTTGTTAGTTTTGACCGACTTAACAGGGTTTCCGGTTATTTCAATCGGCTCTTCATCTTTTAAAATTTCAATCCCTTTCTCCACAAGTTGAGATTCAATCATCTCAGATACTCTACGGCTGAAAACTGTGCTTAATATGTAGGGTGCGATTTCAATTATTGTTAATTTCTTTTTGCTTTTCAAAAGCGCTATAGCCGACTCAACTCCAACAGGTCCGCCCCCAATTATAACAACTTCATCCGATTCATCACTTTTTATCTTTTCAGCATCTTCGTATGTTCTCAAAACATAAACTCTTTTATTCCTTGCCCCGGGAATGTCAAGAATTCTTGGCGATGCTCCACTTGCAATTAAAAGTTTATCATATCTGTATCGGCTTTTTTCAGTTACAACAACTTTCTCATCTGGTTCAACGGCGATAACCCTTTCACCAAGTTTCAAATCAACATTCATTGATTTATAAAATTCATACCGAATTGAGAACAAATTTTCCTTGGAGAGAACACCCTCAATATAGTAAGGCAAAACAACAGGTGAGTAATACGGTGTCTTCTGGTCAAGAACTTCTCTTGAAATTACAGTTATTGAACTTTGCTGATCCCACTTTCTTATCTCTCTGATTGCTGACACAGCGCCGATGCTATTTCCGATTATCACAATTTGCATTTATAGATCATTGACTAAATTTTTGAAAAATTCAAGCATCGCTTTAAAAAATTGCGAATTTGAACTTTCAATCGCAGGGATGACGCAAGGTTCGGAATTGTAAATATCTTCATCATAAGGTAAAAAGTAAACGGGTAGATCTGAAACTTTGCTATCAAGTTGAGATAACAACTTAACAATTTTGTCTTTTTCATTCCTGACTTTGTTAAAGACGATGTGGATTTTCGGGATCCCGAGACCTTGTGCGAGTTTAACCGCCTGAGTCATAACATAAATTGAATTAAAGGTTGGCTCAGAAACAATAATCGCGTGATGAAATCCTTTTGCAATGGCTCTTCCAAAATGTTCAAGTCCTGCTTCCGTATCCATTATTATGACTTCATTTTTGCGAAGATTTATGTAATTCACAACCGCTTGAAGCAAATCATTTTCAGGACACGCACAACCAACAGCCGGCTGGGAAACTGTTCCCATGACAAGAAGATTCAATTTTTCGTTAATCTTTATCCCAAATCTTTCAACAACATCGCTTACATCTGGATTTAAACGGAAGAACAGCCCCCAGCCGGTTCCAGGTCTTGCTCCCGTCTTCTCCTCAATATAATCAATCTGCTTGTTCAAGGGTGTGATTTCGTTTGCTTTGTCAATTGGAATGCCAAGCGCAAATGGAAGATTCATTTGTGGGTCTTCATCAACCGCAAGCACATTAAAACCAGCATTTGAAAAAAGATACGCAAGAACAGAAGAAACAACGGTTTTACCAACTCCACCTTTTCCAGTGACAATGATTCGCCTTCCTTCTTCAATTTTTCTTTCAACTTCGGGAATTTCAGATAAAATCTGCTCTATTATCCTATCTCTTTCTTTCTCGCTTGCTGTTGTAAATGGCATTTTTCAGTATCTTTTTATTTCTCAAATTTGGACCATTTCGGGAACAGGCAAATTCAAAGCAATTCTCTTTTGCCTTATCCTGTCAAGTATTCCCTTAACCGCAAGCTCGGGATCACATTCAACATAAGCTTCTCCACCTGTCAATGTCTTTAAATCTTTTGTGAGAATTTCTCTGACCTTTGGACCTCCAAGGATTCTCGGCGGTGGGCAAACATGAACAGTTACTCCAAGCGCAAGAGCCCATGTCCCAATTGAAATTGCTTTCTCAGAAATTAACTCCGGAGCCGATGCAACGACAGGCAAATCAGAAACTTTTAAGCCAAGTTTTTCGGACAACGCTTTTAACAGAACACCAATTCTTGAATTATCAACACATGAACCCATATGAATCGCAACAGGCAAACTGTTAAGCCCAGCTGCATTTCCAAGCGCCTTCAAAACCTGTTTTAATCCATCCCCAACTTCAAACGAGTCAACTTTATTTGGATTCAAAAATCCCGTTTGACCTGCGATATGTGCAATGCAACCGGTGACGATGACAAGAACATTGTTCTTTATCAAACCTTTTATCATTCTTTCCGTAAACGCCAAGCGTCTCGTCTTCGGGTTTGGACACCCAACAATTGCAACCACACCGAAGATATTTCCATTCACAATGTTATCAATCAATGGTTTAAGAGGATCTTCGGGACTTAATTTGCTCAAAACCTCAACCAACGCCTCAACTGAAAATCCTGCTATTATCTCTTCCATTGAATCTGGGATGTGAACTCTGCTTGGTTCTCTTTGCTTGTATGCTTCAAGCGCTATCTCAATTACTTGCTTTGCGACATCATCTGCTTTTTCAGGGGAATACTCAATGTGAGTTGCGCCCGGAATTTTAACAAAAGGCATCGTCGTTATAAGCTTCGTATGATAACAGGATGCAACATCGCTTAAAATTGGCCAAACGCATTGATAATCAACCACCATCGCTTCAAGCGCACCTGTTACAATTGCAAGTTCCGCTTGAAACTCATTCGCAGCAAGTGGAACACCGTGTCTCATTAAAACTTCATTTCCAGTGCAACAAACCCCAACTATGTTTATTCCCTTCGCCCCAAGAGCTTTGGCTTTATCATTTAATTTTTCAGCCCACTCAACTATTTTTTCCGAAAGAAGTGGATTATGCCCGTGAACAGCGATATTCACATAATCTTCTTTGATAACAGCAAGATTTGCCCAGCTTCTGATTGGTTTCGGGGTTCCAAAAAGGACATCCGAAAGTTCCGTCGCCATTGTTAAGCCAAGTCCATCAACCAAACCCATTTGCAAATCAGCAAGCATTATATTCACAGGGTCAGCATCATTTCCCATACTTGTTCTATGCATCGCATTCATTATCGGACGCCATACATTATGCGGTATAACGCCAAGTTTTTCAAGTTGCTCATAACTTGACTTTGGAGTATATGCTTTAATCCAAACAGCGGGTTCTTTCTCAAGACGTTTAAAATCTTCAAGCGAAATTTCAGCGACTTCTTTTGCGATCTCTTTTATATCCTTTCCATCCGTTTTAATCCCGAGATTTTGGGCGACTCTGCGAAGTTTTTCTTCATCTTTAATCATATAAGTTGAAATTTTCCCTTCAGCGACTTCTTTTAAAACCTCTGCAATATCCATTGCATGCTCAGTGTGGGAAGCTGCACCGCCAACTGTTTCTCTTAAAAGATTCCTTGCAACTATTGTATCAGCTGTAGCACCACAAACTCCAACCTTTGGACCTCCATCAAAAACATCAATTCTACACGGTCCCATATAACACATTCTGCAACATACCCCGAGCTCCCCAAATCCACATTGCGGTTCCTGCAAAGCCAACCTCTGTAAAGATGTTGTCTTGACTTCTTTAAATTCTTTTTTCAAAAGTTCAACATTTGATTCTGGGAGAAGCCCAAAATTATTTGTCCTGTTATCCCAAACTCTCTCTTTGTCCTTTAAAATGTCCGCCATTTTAGACTACCTCCATATAAGTTTTTGTTGATTTTGAAAGGGACGCAATTGTTGATTGACGTTTAAACTGTTCAAGTGTCTCAACATCAGTATATATCAATGCATTAGTCGGACATGCTTCAACGCACGCTGGAATTCTTCCAGATTTAACTCTCTCATTGCATCCATCGCATTTTCTTGAAACTTTCCTTGTTAAATCAGGATAAATTGCGCCAAACGGGCAGGACATTGCGCACTGCCAGCAACCTATGCATTTTGAATCGTTGTAAACCACAAGGTTTGTTTCTGGATCTCTGTAAATTGCCGAAGTTGGGCAGATCGCAACGCAAGGAGCATCTTCACAGTGAGTGCACCTTAAAGAGGCGATGAAGCCATCAAACTTTAACACAGTGTTAAACCTTGGTGGAGTCGGTTCTTCAAAAATTGCTTTGTAAATGTCTTTTGAAATTGAATGTTCAACAGCGCAAGCAATTTCGCAACTCTTACAACCTGTGCATCTGGATGGGTCAATGAAAACTTTTTTCATTTCTCTAACTCCTGATTTTAAGTTTTACTATAAGAAAAAAATTTCAACAACCGTGCCAGAAAGAAATAAAAAAATTTTGCAAATCACACAGGAATGAATTTTGAATTTGCCAAAAATGACAAACTCTTAAAATCTGATTTTGACAGAATTGGCAAAGACGGGTTACTTGGGAAGGATTCTATATTTTTTCAACTTGCGATAAAATGTCCGCAAACTTATTCCAAGAAAACGAGCTGCTTCCTTTGGCTCTGGATGTTCTTTCAAAGTTTCAGAAATTAAATACGCTTCAAAACATTCAAGCTTCTCACGCGCATTGTTCCCCCTTAAAATTTCTGGATGTTTGCAAAAATGAATTAAATAATCCGGCAAATGTTCAACCTGAATTTTATCCCCACTTGACTTTGCAATGGCATAAACAAGAACGCTTCTTAACTCTCTTATATTCCCAGGCCAAGGATAACAAAAGAAAAGTTCCATAACCGCTGAATCAATTTTAACATCTTTCCCCGATGACTGAATAAAATACTTAACAAATTCTGGAAGGTCATAAATTCTATCACGAAGTGGTGGGAGTTTATACACAAAAACCGAAAGCCGATAATAAAGGTCTTTTCTGAATTCACCTTTTTCAACTTTTGCCTTCAAATCAACATTCGTTGACGCAATGAAGCGAACATCAATTTGCTTTGGCTTTGTATCACCAACTGAAATAATTTCTTTCTCTTCAATTGCTCTTAAAATTTTAACCTGCGATTCAATCGGAAGTTCTCCGATTTCATCAAGAAAAACAGTCCCCCCATTAGCTTCTTCAAGTATTCCTTTTTTATCTCTGTCTGCGCCGGTAAAAGCTCCTTTTTTATATCCAAAAAGTTCGCTTTCAAGAAGATTCGGCGGAATAGCAGCACAATTTATCGGAATAAAAATTTTATCCTTTCTATTTGAATTTTGATGAATGTATCTTGCAAGAACTTCTTTGCCTGTCCCAGTTTCACCGAGTATCAGGACGGGCTCATCCGTTGAAGCAGCGATCAAAGCATCATCAAATATATTTTTAAGCGAGCCAATAACTATGTTCATTTGATTCAATCATTACTTTACCCCGATTTTTCAGCAGGTGCTTTTGAGGAAAGATAATTTTAAATTTTTTCACAATGTATTGTGAATTTTTCGTCGGGACGGCGGGATTTCTCCCAAGGAGTCCCTTCGGGACGCTACCAAACCGCGCTACGCCCCGAATTTCTTTACGATTTCCAACTTTTCAAAATAACCTTCTGGACTTTTCAAATACATTTCCTTTGCAAATGCTTCTTTTTTTGTCTCAAATTTTTCAGTGTAAATTAGCTTAAACGGTCTTCTACACTTTGTTGACTTAACACGCCCTAAATTATGCTCACGTAATCTCCTCTCAACATTTTTCGTATGCCCAATATAATAACCGCTATCTTTTAAACTTTTGAGAATATAAACAAAGTAAGGCATATCGCTTTCTAAATTGTTTAGTCGGGACGGCGGGATTTGAACCCGCGACCCCTACCACCCCAAGGTAGTGCGCTACCAGGCTGCGCTACGTCCCGAATTTAAAGAACTTTTAAAACCTCAGTCGGGACGGCGGGATTTCTCCCAAGGAGTCCCTTCGGGAGAACCCGCAACCCCTACCACCCCAAGGTAGTGGTCCTAAGGACTCCCTTAGGGACGCTACCAGGCTGCGCTACGTCCCGAATCCTCCTCTCAAAGAACGAAAAATCACCAAATAAAATTTACTAAAATTTCCAAAACTTATCAAACCTTTGAAACTGCTGGAAAAACTTTCTCCTTATACTCAACCACGATCTTCTCAATTCTCTCAAGATCAATCATCTGAATGCATTCAAGATTATAAGGACAAACTCTCTTCCAACAAGGAGCACATTCTAGACCTTCTGGAATTAACTTAACACCTCTATCATACAGATCAATCTCAACCCACGAGCTTAAACCAAACCACGCTATCACAAATTTTCTCAATGCAATCGCAAGATGCATCCCATACGAATCTCCGGTTATAACAACATCGCAAATGTTTTCATAACATATTCCACGCCTTATACCCTCTGTTGTTGGAGTGTTAATTAATTTCCCAGCGACACCATCAATTTCAATTGCTCGTCTGTAAATTTCTTCGTTTCTTTCTGTGTCCTCAGGTCCACCAAGTAAAACAAGCTTTATCCCGTCATATTTTGATAATCTTTTTATCAACTCAACATGCTGTTCAATCGTCATTTTTTTATTCGGATACAAAGGGGAACAACCCGTGTTAAATCCAACAACAAGCTCGCCTTCCTTTATTCCAACGCTTCGCTTGTATTCTTCTGAAAATTTCTTCTCCTCATCACTCAAAACTAAAACATACTCATCACGCTTATATTCAAGTTCAAACATTTCGCATAAAATCTCCTGCCGTGTCTTCTGATTTTTACGAAACTTTAACTCATCATCAAGACCAAGACGATAATCATAACTTGCGGAAACATTCAAAGGTATTATCTGACCGTGTTCATTCATCCCATAGCCAAGTTTTTTATCCGCCTTCAACTTCATCGTCAAACTTGCTGATCTTCTTGATTTATCAACATTCATCACAATGTCAAATTTCATATTCTCAAGCACAAGCCATGTCTCGGGATCCCATACAAAGACCTCATCAAGGTAAGGATTATTATCAAGAAGACGATGCGTGTTTTTAAGCGTAAGCCAATAAATTGAACTCTCGGGATATTTTCTCTTTATTGCAGGCAAAATTGAACTCGTAAGCAAAACATTTCCCATCGCATCAAGATTTATGATCAAAATTTTAACACCAAAAGGTCTTGGATCAACGCACCCAGTTTCGTGACACTTGGCATAAGAATAACACGGTTTATAACCTGTGAAGTTCTTGCATTCGGGAATTTCAAAATCAAAAACTTTCATAATCTTGCTAACTCAATAAGTTTCTCCATCTCGCTTTCTGGATTTTCAATAACTTCAACACCTTCAATTTCGGATGTCTCCTGCGTTGAATAAAGCAGAATAATTTTAACCGATGGTTTCAAAATTTTCAACTCCGCAATTGTATCTTTCAATTTCAATCTCGGCGTCTTTGAATCAATCAGAATTGTTCCGATCTTTTCGCTGTTTTCATTTAAAACTTTAACCGCTATAACTTTATCATCCGCAAACAAAATTTCAACACCTTTTGACTCAAAAAATGACTTTAACTTTGACTTCAAATTTTGATTTTCACATATAATCATCACAGTTGCACCAGTTCCTTTTTCAACCTCTTTAACTTTTTGTCCAACTTTTGGAATTTCATCAATAGATACGACAGGAAGATAAAATGCGACCTTTGTCCCTTCGCCAAGTTTTGAATCAACAGTTATAAATCCACCATGTGAAGTCACAATCCCGAAAACAGTCGCCATCCCGAGCCCTGTTCCAATTTCAGGTCTTTTCGTCGTGAAAAACGGCTCAAAAATTCTTGACTTCGTCTTCTCGTCCATACCTATACCATTATCACTGACACTTACGCAAACATATTTCCCTGGGTTCACCTTGAAAATATCAGCATCCTCAAGCGTAATGTCCTTAACACATGTCTCAATCAATATCTTACCGTTTTCATTTAACATTCCTTTCTCTTTTTTCTCAACGATCGCATCTTTTGCATTTATAGCGATATTTAAAAACGCCTGCTGTATCTCTATCCTTGAACCATAAACTTTCACACCAGCACAATTTGACCTCACTTCAATATCTATAAACTTTGGGAAAAGCGACCTCAAAAGATCAACAGTGTTTAAAACCACTTGTTCAAAATCAAGTATCTCCGCATTTGGAATTTCCTTCCTTGTGAAAATTTTCAAACGCTTAATTAACTCCGCACCACGATTTGAAATTGAAATTATGTTGTCAATGTATTTTTTCAAATCCTCTTTTTTCAATTCCCCACGCTGAAACTTAAGATCAATCATCTGCGCAGAAGCAACAATTATCTGCAAAATGTTATTAAAATCGTGCGCCATCCCCATTGTAAATGTCCCGATTGATTCAACCCTCTGCAAATGTCTTAT
>NZ_CZVW01000024.1:20754-21052 GCF_001536065.1 Candidatus Chryseopegocella kryptomonas | reverse complement strand
AATAATCAAAGGAAAGTTCCAGAGATAAGGGAGAGAAAATTTTTGCGTAATAAAGTTTACAACTCAGCTGTTGAAGTTGGAACGATAAATGTAAATATGCTACCAACCGGAATTTATTATCTTGATGTCTCAATCACAGAGGCAGATGGTTCACTTCTTGCTGAAAACAGGAGAAAATTTTTCATCTACAATCCCGAAATTGCGCCAAAAATTGATACGACAGTGATTGTATCTGAATTGCTTGGTATTTCAGAAGAAGAACTTGACGATGAATTTCAAAAAGCTGGTTATATTTCAA
>NZ_CZVW01000024.1:0-20714 GCF_001536065.1 Candidatus Chryseopegocella kryptomonas | reverse complement strand
GTCAAGAAGAAAAGACGATGTATTCAAAATTGAAAGGGGTTGATGCAAAGCGAAGATTTCTTGGACTTTTCTGGGCAAAAAGAGGAGGGGTTGAATTTAGAAGAAAATATCTTGACAGAGTTCAACAGGCGAATGAAAAATTCACAACGAGATTTGCACCTGGCTGGAAAACCGACAGAGGAAGAGTTTATATAATCTATGGTCCACCTGATGATGTTGAAAGATATCCATACACAGAAAATATGAAACCGTATGAGATATGGCATTATTACAATTTGCAGGGCGGGGTGATATTTGTTTTCGGTGATAGAACAGGATTTGGTTCGTATGAACTTTTGCATTCAACGCTTGTTGGAGAGGTGAAAAATCAAGATTGGATGTATCTTTTGATGCAGAGATAAATTTCCCGTGATTTATATTGACAGGCACATCTTAATTTTTTAAATTTAAAGCAAAAGCACATTTTTTTAGGATTTTAAAATTTCTATTGCTACTCTAAAAAGCACATGCGCAGGTGGGTAATTTTTTATTCGGGTAAATTTTCAAAAAACAAAAATGGAGGCAAAATCATGAGAAATGCCATCTTTATTTCGGCTTTAATCATTGCATTCTGCTTTGTTTCTTATGCGCAGGTTCAATATCCGCTTTATTATCTTAAAAGTGGATTCCACATCTCTTATGTTGCAAATTACCCAACAATTCCGAAAATTGACGGATGCGACGATGTCATTGCAGGGCTTGATTTGAACAAAAATGGGAAACTTGAAAATTCTTGCAGTTAACGATCCAACTGTTTCAAGTCCTTCGTCTGGGGATACGACTAAATGGATTTTCTGGTTTGAAAACGATGGAAATGATAATTACAAACTTTTGTGGAGCGTGCCTTTGCCATTGACTTCGGTAACAACTGGTTATAGTTTCCCCGGTGTGAATATAACAGATGTTGATGGAGATGGAAATTATGAGATATGTTTTGTCAATCCATCCAATGCTGATCCAAATGCTGGAATTACAAATCCTGACAAAATTTTCTTTTATGAGTATGACCCTACATCCAAAACATTTCCGAATGAACCAACATTTCAGTGGAATCTTGATTATCCAGCCGATGGTAATGCGGGATTTAGATTGACATATTTGCTTGCTGATGATTTTGATGGCGATGGCAAGCAGGAAATCGCACTCATTGATAGAACTTCTCGCATTCAAATGTGGATAATTTCGCTTGAGACACCGGAACTTGATCCATTTTCAAATTTTAAGGTTGAATTTAGAGATAGTTCGCTTACAGCGACATGGGCTTTTGATATTGCGGTGACCGATTTTGATAAAGATAGAAAAAAGGAAATATGGTTTGGGACATGGACTAACTTTACATGGGTAATTGTTGAGGCAGAGGGTTCGGATAATTATGTGATTAAGAAAGTCGTTACGAACTCGCAGGTTGGTTCAGGAACTTTAGTGGGCACACTTAGAAGTCTTAAATTTATGGATATGGATGGAGATGGTTATCCAGAAGGTTTTGCATTTGCAACAAATGGTCAGCTTGTTTTCATTGAGAATAAAAAACCAAATGATGTGAGCGAAATTGATTCAACTTATTTCCACAGAGTTGGTGGTTGGGATTACACACGAGGAGCTGATTGGGGAGACCTTGATGGTGATGGTAATCTTGATGTGATCGTTGCTGGAAATTATAGAAATGTTTATCATGTTGAATATAAAGGTTCGGGTTCATTTGCTGATTCAACAAGTTGGGAATGGAGTGAATTTTTAAACGATACACTTGGAACACCAAGATATTATTATGTTAGCATTCCGAAAAATGATATGGATGGTGATGGGAAGCGAGAGGTTGTAATCGGTTCATTGCAAAGACCCGATTCAACAAGGGCTTTCTTTATCGTTTTTGAAAGCGATGTCGCAGTAAAAGTTCAGGCAGAAAATGAAATCCCAGCGGGTTATTATTTGTATCAGAATTATCCAAATCCATTTAACCCAATCACATGGATTGAATTTGCTTTGCCAAGAGATGAACTTGTGACGGTTAAAATTTATTCGCTGGATGGTAGAGAGATTAAAACATTGGTTGAGAATCAATCTTATCCAGCTGGCAAGCATAAAATAAGTTGGGATGGGACGGATAATTCAGGAAATAAAGTTGCAAGCGGTGCTTACATTTATAAGATAAAAGCAGGCAAATTTGAAACATCAAGAAAGATGTTGCTCATAAAATAAACTCACTCCTCTAACCCCCTCTCTTTAAGAGAGAGGGGGATTTTTTGTCTAATCAAAACATTTTCCACCCTTCATCGGGGCGATCTATTTTTGGGGCTGAAATTATGATTTTTTAATCCTGTCTCAAAGTCGCAACTTTTCTCTTGACACATAACATTTTATTTATTAACTTCAAATCAAAATGAAATTCTCAGATTCAAACAAATTTATGGAGGTGCAAGATGAGAAGGTTAATCATTTTCATCGCTTTTCTTTTAATTGCGGTTAATTTTGTTTACACTCAAACATGGCAACTTGTTTACAAAAACAAAGGAGTTGGGACGAAGGATACTGTTTTAGCACAGCTTGGGGTTGGTAGATCAGTTCTCGTTGCGGATGTTAACAAAGATGGTGTAAAGGAAATTTACACAACAGCTTATGTTGGGCATAAAGTTATTCAATTCACGGTTGCTGGGAATGATAGTGTTGAGTTGACTTACATTTTCCCTGATCAACCCTCGGCTTTTTACATTGAGCCAAGAGATGTTGAAGTTGGAGATCTTGATGGGGATGGGAAACTTGAGATAATTTATCCTGTTGGGAGGACGAAGGCGGACTTTACAAATCATGTAAATAAAGGGGTTATCAGGTTTGGGAATGGAATCCATCAACAAATAGGTTTGATGGACCTTATGTTATAATACCAGATACAAATATGGCAAGATTTAGACCTGAAAATTTTGTTATTGATGATGTTGATGGTGATGGGAAGCAGGAGCTTGTCCATTTTGAATTTGCATTCAACGGGACTGACGATGGGGTTTATATAATTTCAATTGAAGGGGATTTTGAGAGTGGTTTTGCAACTGTAAATGTTGAGGGCGTTTTTAAGACGGGTCCAAGAAATATGGCTGTATCAAGTGGAATAGTTGCAGATGTTGATGGGGATGGGAAAAAAGAAATATGGTTTATGGGGAATAACATTACTGGAAATGAGACGCCACTTTGGTTTATCAAGGTAAAAGGACCAAATACATATGTTGCAGATACAAATAAGGTAGTTATTTTACAATCTGCAAATAGCTATCCTTTGAAGGCAATTGCAAGGGGTGATTTTGATAATGATGGAAAAGACGAAGTTTATTTCCCGTTTTTCAGAGCAAAAACAGTTGATGAAAATATTCCGAACACGATTTATGTAATTGGAAATCTCAACAATGTTGATGATTTTGACTCAACGAAGATAAAGGTGATTTTCTCAGATACAACCGACAAGATGCTGTATTTGTATAACTTGCAAAATGTTGGGAATAAATATCTTTTGCTTGGTGGATATTATGTTGTATATGAGGCGGAATACAGAGGTGTTGGTTCGCCACTTGATCCAAATAGTTGGACTTTTACAAAGTTAATTGATTATAATCCTGTTGATTCAGCAGCTGGAGCTGGATGGAGTGGTGGGATATGGAGGACAGGTGCAAGAAATGACCTTGATGGGGATGGGAAGCCGGAGATTATTCTTTTCCTTCAGGGTATCTCGGATAGTTTGAATAAATATAGCGAAAATAAGGTTTTGAGAATTTATGAAAAAACAGTCACTGGTGTTAAGGAGTGGACTGTTATAACTCCCGATGATTACGAGCTTTATCAAAATTATCCAAATCCATTCAATCCGACAACAAACATATCTTTCTATTTGCCTGTTGATAAAAAGATTAGTTTGATAATTTACGATGCTTCGGGTCGTGAAGTTGTGAGATTGATTGATGATCAGGAATTTCCAAAAGGGAAACATACGATAATTTGGGATGGGAAAGATAAATATGGCAAACCTGTTGCAAGTGGAACTTACTTTTATAAGTTGAAATTTGGAAGTTTTGAAAAGACCCGTAAGATGATGCTTATTAAGTAAAAATTTAAGGCGGGGATTTTAAGCCCCGCCTTTTTCATTTATGATCTTTCTTTAAGTTGCATTTCCCGTTGGGGGTTTCATTTCTAATTTCAACTTGCAAATCTTTGCTTCAATTTGTAAATTTTAAAAAAATAATTTGATTTTGCATTGGCTATGATTCGGGATGAGTTCAAGCCTGTTGTGATGAGCTTTGAAGAGTTGAATCAGCATTTTGAAAATTTCGCAAACGAACTTTCAAGCAAAAGAGAAGATACAAAAGGAACTTACACGAGGGCATTACGCGAATTTTTGAAATGGTTTGCGGTTGATAAGAAATTTCGCTTCCTTGTTGAAGATGTTCAAAGATACAGGGATTATCTCACGCACATAAAGAAGCTTTCCCCTGTTTCAGTTTCAACTTATCTTACCGCACTTCGTCGTTTCTGCGAGTATTTGAAGACGATAGGTGTAATTGAGAAAAATCCAGCAAAACGAATTCCGGGAAACAAAAGACCTACTTCTCACAGCAGAGAATTTTTAACTTGGGAAGAAATAGACATGCTTCTTTCAAGCGTTGAAAGAAAAGACGAAGCTGGATACCGTGATTATGCTATGATAAAGATGATGCTTGGTTGTGCGATGAGCGAACTTGAACTTTCAAACGCAGATGTTGGGGATTTGAAAGTTGTAAATAACCAGTATATAATTTATGTTCAGGGAAAAGGTAAAGATGTAAAGGACGAAGCGGTGCCGGTTCCAGATGATGTTGTTAAGGCACTTCATGATTATTTTACCATAAGAAGCAAGCGTCAGCCGGTTGAACCAGATCAACCGATGTTTGTAAGTTTGGGTCCGAAGAGTATGGGAGAGAGATTGACGAATAAAGGTATAAGGATAATCATAAGTGAGTATTTAAAGAAGTCGGGTGTTAAAAAAGGGAGAAACAGAAAATTAACACCTTATTCTTTGAAGCATACAGCAGCGATGATAATGGTTGAAAATGGCGCAACACCTGAGGAGCTCAAGAAAAGATTACGGCTTGGTAGCATTGAGACAGCGATGATTTATTTCAGACAGAAGGGAAAGCTTGGGAAGCCACCGCAGAAACAAGATTCAATTCAATTGTCTTTGCTTTAAAAACAAAATTTGAGGCGTAATCAAAAAATGCAGGTTAAATATCCGTTTCAAGAAATTGAGGAGAAATGGAGAAGATATTGGGAGGAGAAAAAAGTTTATAAGGTTGATTTGAGAAATCCGAAGAGAAAACTTTACTGTCTTGTTATGTTTCTTTATCCTTCGGCTGATAAACTTCACATCGGACATTGGTATAATTACGGACCAACGGACACATGGGCGAGATTGAAAAAGATGCAGGGTTATGATGTTTTTGAGCCAATTGGTTATGATGCTTTTGGCTTGCCAGCGGAAAATTATGCGATAAAAACGGGAATTCATCCGCACGATAGCACACAGCAGAATATAAATGTAATTCGTCAGCAGTTAAAGCAAATTGGCGCTATGTATGATTGGGATTATGAAATAGATACTTCAAAGCCGGAGTATTACAAATGGACGCAGTGGGTTTTCCTTCAACTTTACAAGATGGGTCTTGCTTATAAAGCCCCTGGACCTGTGAACTGGTGTCCGAGCTGTAACACAGTCCTTGCAAATGAGCAAGTCATTGACGGCGCTTGTGAGAGGTGTGGAACTCCTGTCGTGAGAAAATTCTTAACACAATGGTTCTTCAAAATAACTCAATATGCAGAAGAACTTCTCAATGACCTTGATAAACTTGACTGGCCTGAAAAGACGAAGATAATGCAAAGAAACTGGATTGGTAAAAGCATTGGAGCTGAAATTGATTTTATAGTTGCTGATACAGGAGATAAATTTTCTGTTTTTACCACAAGACCAGATACAATTTTTGGAGCAACTTATGTTGTCCTTGCTCCGGAACATCCGCTTGTTGAAAAGATAACACGTCCTGAATATAGACATCAGGTTCAGGAATATCTTGACTTCGTCGCACATGAGACGGAAATTGAAAGGACATCAACGGAAAAAGAGAAAACAGGCGTATTTACCGGCGCTTATGCAATTAATCCTGCAACGAAAGAAAAAATCCCGATATGGATTGCTGATTATGTTTTAATTCATTACGGAACGGGTGCAGTTATGGGAGTTCCGGCTCACGATGAGAGGGACTTTGAATTTGCGAAAAAATTCAACCTTCCGATAAGGAAAGTCATTCTTCAACCAGGGACAAATCCCGAAGATGAACTTGAAAGCGCTTATATTGAGCCGGGCATAATGATAAATTCGGGAAAATACGATGGTATGAATTCGCAAGAAGCGTGGGATAAAATTGTTGATGATCTTGAAAAAGAGGGAATCGCAAGAAGAGCTGTCAAATATCGTCTTCGTGATTGGTTGATTTCAAGACAAAGGTATTGGGGTGCACCAATTCCGATTGTTTATTGTGAAAAATGTGGCGAAGTTCCTGTTCCAGAGGAGCAACTCCCTGTTTTACTTCCATACAATGTTGATTTTAGACCAACGGGCGAATCGCCACTTGCAAGATGTGAGGAATTTATCAATACAACTTGTCCAAAATGTGGCGCTCCCGCAAAAAGAGACCCCGATACAATGGATACATTCGTTGATTCATCTTGGTATTATCTTCGTTATCTTTCACCAAAACTTGATACCGCACCGTTTGATAAAGAACTTGTGAAAATATGGTGTCCCGTTGATAAATATGTCGGAGGAGCTGAACACGCAACAATGCATCTTCTTTATGCAAGATTTATAACAAAAGCATTAAGGGATGCGGGGCATCTTGAATTTGACGAGCCATTTTTGAGTTTGTATCATCAAGGGACGATTACAAATAAAGGCGCTAAAATGTCAAAGAGCAAGGGAAATGTCGTAAACCCCGATGACTTCGTAAGTAGATACGGTTCTGATGTTTTTAGATTGTATCTTATGTTTATGGGAAGATACGATGAGGGTGGGGATTGGAGCGATGAAGGTATAAACGGAATGTGGAGGTTTGTTAATAGAGTTTATAACTTCGTCCTTGAAAATAAAGATTTGTTAAGAAGTGTAAAGCCGAAAGATAGATATAAAATTGAGGAACTTGGGGATTATGCAAAGTCAATTTACAGAAAAACGCACAGGACGATAAAGAAGGTCACAAATGACATTGATACTTTTAACTTCAACACCGCAATCGCTTCACTTATGGAACTTTTCAATCTTTTGTCTGAATTTGATCAAAATCTTTATGATGATCTGACGAAGGAAGTTTTCGCTCATTGTGTTAAGAGATTTATCATAATGCTTGGACCACTTGCACCGCATCTTGCGGAGGAGTTGTGGGAAATTTCGGGAGAAAGTGAGAGTTTATTCATCGGCAGTAAATGGGTTGAGCCAGATGAAGAAGCATTGACAGAAGAAGAAGTTACGATCGTGGCACAGGTGAATGGCAAAGTCAGAGCAAGGATTAAAGTCCCCGTTGACCTTGATGATGAAACATTGAAAAATATCGTTTTAAGCGATGCGAGTGTTCAAAAGTATTTGAGCGGGAAGAAAATATCAAAAATTGTCGTCGTGAAAAATAAACTTGTGAGCATTGCTTGTGAGGATTAAAATTTTCTTCTTTATCGCTCTGTTGTTCTTTTCACTTGGATGTAAATCAAAAGTGAAAAAAATCCTAATAACTCACGGTATATCATCCGTCTCTTACGCTTATTTTATTTCACAGAAAGATTCGCTTCCGTCAATTTATGCTGTTAATCTTTCTGATTACAAAGTTGAAAAAGTTTTGCCTGATACATTTGGTGCGGTGTGGGAAATAAAATTTTCTCCATCTGGGAATGTCGCTCTTTTTAAAACCGCTGACTTTGAAGGAACAGTTGGTGCTGGATTTCATCTCATAAAAAATCCGAAAATTTATCTTTTTGATGTCGCAAGTGGTGAAGTTGCGCTTCTCAAAACATTTGATGACTCGTGGGGTGTTAAGATAAGATGGCTCAACAACGATACGGTTGAAGTTTACAGAATAAGCGGAGGTTATCAAACGAATGAAAATTTCAAATTTGAAATTTATGGATTTGATCCAGATGGTAATTTGCTTTACGCTAAAAAAGAAGAATACGATTGGAGGAAAGGCGAATTCCCGCCGGAAAATGTACCTGATTTAAAATTAAATTCGCCAGATGGAAAATTTAGAGTTGAGATAAAAGATGACTCTCTTATTGGTGTGAAAAGAATTTATCTCGTTGACGAGTTGAATAGGTTTGAAATTTTTGAGACGAGATGGAAAATTGAACATTTGGAGTGGAGTTCAGATGGTGTGTATTTAGTTTTCAATGTTGTGAATATAACTCCTGAAGCGGTTGAGGAAAGAAATGTTAAAACGGGTGAACTTTACTATTTCAATGTTGCGAAAAGAAATCTCTACAAAATAAGTTCTGGCAGTGGATTTTTCAATTTCAGATTTATAAACGACACGCAGATAATTTTTGACAAAGGATTTGAAAATGACTCGGAAATTTATCTCTACGATCTTTATGAGCAAAAGATAAAGCGAATTACCGATAATGATTATCCTGATGGTGTGTCCGTGATTCCAAAAATTCTGGGGTTTGAAGCTTGATTATGGAAAAGACAAGAAAGACATTGTCCGTTGCGATAATTGCTGGGAATGAGGAGAAGAACATCGGAGATTGTCTTGAAAGTGTTAAATGGGCTGATGAAATAATTGTTGTTGATTCCGAAAGCAAGGATAAAACAGTTGAGATAGCACGAAGATATACCGATAAAGTTTTCATAAGAAAATGGGAAGGATACGCACCACAAAAACAGTTTGCAATTGAACAAGCAAGCTGTGATTGGATTTTGAGTTTGGATGCGGATGAAAGAGTTTCGCCTGAATTAAGGGAAGAAATTGAAAAAATTCTTGAAAATGAAACTGAATATGATGGTTTTTATATTCCGAGGAGAAATTTTTTCCTTGGGAAATGGATAAAGTCGTGTGGCTGGTATCCAAATTATCAACTTCGTCTTTTTAAAAGAGGCAAGGCAAGGGTTACGCAGAGAAAAGTTCACGAAGGTTTTGTGGTTGATGGAAAAGTTGGCTATTTGAAAGGAGATATAATTCATTTCACACATCCGACTTTGAAAGAAACGCTTGCAAAGATAAATGAATATTCAAGTTTAAGCGCAGAAGAAAAAGCACATAGAAAGAAAGTAAAATCTTATGATTTAATCCTTCATCCGCTTGCAGCTTTTTTGAGCCATTACATTATCAAAAGAGGCTTTAAGGATGGAGTTTATGGTTTGATGGTTTCGCTTATCCACGCTATGACGAATATGCAAACTTATATGAAAATTTGGGAGATTCAAAATGTCGGAAAAGACGAAGAAAAATTCGGAAAGTAATTTGAAAGTTTTCATAAGGGTTTTGAAGTATGTGAAACCTTATTGGAGACAGCTTAGTTTATCCGTTTTTTTTACGATTTTGTTCTCAATTTTTAGCGGTGTCTCAATTTATCTTGCAATTCCTTTACTTGAGACGCTTTTTTCCCAAGATTATATTTCAGCATTGAACAGGTTGGGGGGTTCAGGTGGATTTCTCGGAAATTTGAAACAGGAATTTTTCGGTTTTCTATTTCGCTATGTTTTCTCAGGGACACATTCAGAGGCGCTTATAAAAATTTGCATCGTTATAATCATTGCTTTCTTCTTGAAAAATTTATCAGGTTATCTTCAAGCATATTTCATGGCTTATGTTGAGCAGGGACTTGTGAAGGATATAAGAAATGAACTTTACAAACATCTTCACACGCTTTCGCTTGGTTATTTTTCTTCCGAAAGGACGGGGAATTTGATCTCAAGGATAACAAATGATGTTATGATAATTAACACTGGAATATCCGCAACATTTTTGAATCTTGTGAGAGAACCGCTTTTGATAATTGTTTTTCTTGGAATTGCGATTTCTTTGAGCTGGAAACTTACTTTGATCTCTCTTCTTGTTTTTCCGTTTGCGCTTTACTTTATAAGCAAGCTCGGGATAAGATTGCACAAGGAAAGCAGAGTTTCACAAGAGAGAATGGCTGATATAACCTCTGTTTTACAGGAGACAATTACGGGGGCAAAGGTTGTTAAGGCGTTCGGAATGGAGGAGTTTGAGAATAAAAAATTTCAAAGAGAGACATGGAGATATTTTAAATCGCTTCTTAAAATCACAAGGATAAGAAATCTCGCAAGTCCGATAACGGAGTTTTTAAGTGTTATAGCTGGTGTTGTTATAATCTGGTATGGCGGAATGCAAGTTCTTGATCTTGGGACGATGAGGGCAAGTGAGTTTTTGACTTTTCTAATAGCGATATTTCAAATCATGCCACCAGTGAAAGAGCTGACAAATGTAAATAACCGAATTCAGGAGTCAACAGCAGCAGCCAAGCGTGTTTTTGAAATACTTGACATTGAGCCCGAAATCAAAGAAGCAGAAAATGCAGTTGAATTGAAAGAATTTAAAAACGAGATAGTTTTTGAAAATGTCTGGTTTGCATACAACGGACAGAAGAATGGTGATTTTGTCCTGAAAGATATAAATCTTATCGTCAAGAAAGGGGAAATACTCGCAATCGTTGGACCAAGCGGAGCGGGGAAATCAACACTCGTTGATTTAATACCAAGATTTTACGACCCGACGAAAGGAAGAATTTTAATTGATGGAATTGACTTGAAAATGTTGAAGATCAAATCGCTTCGTGATAAAATTGGAATTGTGACGCAAGAGACGATTTTATTTAACGATACCGTAAGGAATAACATTGCTTATGGACTTGAAGATTGTCCGATGGAGAAAATAATTGAAGCAGCGATTGCAGCTAATGCGCACGATTTCATAATGCAACTTCCTGACGGATACGATACTGTAATTGGTGAAAGGGGGACGAAGTTATCTGGCGGACAGAGACAGAGAATATCCATTGCAAGAGCGCTTTTGAAAAATCCACCAATTTTAATCCTTGACGAAGCAACGAGCAATCTTGACGCTGAATCTGAAATACTTGTTCAAGAGGCAATTGAAAGATTAATGAAAAATAGAACTGTCTTTGTGATCGCACATCGTCTTTCAACGATACGGAATGCTGATAGAATAATCGTCCTTGAAAATGGCAGAATAGTTCAGGAAGGAAAGCACGAAGAATTGATAAAACAGGACGGGCTTTACAGAAAACTTTACGAGATGCAGTTTAACCTTCAAAAATTAACGGATGATGTAGATTGAAAATAAGCGTCAAAAACTATGATTTGCTGATTTACATATTTCTTGCGCTACAAATTGTGAGCGTTTTCTTTTCAATTGCGGTTTCTTCAATTGCTTTTGCTTTTGCTGGTTTATTTTTTCTTTTGAAAATTTTTTCAAATCGTGATGAGATTAAAAATTTGAAAACGACGCTTGACTTGTTTTTTCTTGGTTTCATCGCTGTTGAAATTTTAAGCGCTCTTCTTTCGGATTATAAATCCGAAGCATTTTATCACGCAAGACGAATTTTTCTGATTTTGGTTTTTTATATGGCTATTTCAGTTTTTAAAGATTTTAAGCGAATTCAAAACATTTTGCTCGCAATTGGGATAGTTTCAGCGATAGTTTCGGTTATTGAACTTATTGTTTATTATTTGAGAATTGACATCGTCTGGCTTGGTGTGTTTCAGATTTCAATGACCGCTGGCGAGTTGAAGATGATAACACTTCTTCTTTTGTTTCCGCTTTATCTTGACAGAGATATTTCGTTTAAAAGGCGTGCTTTAATTCTTATTTTGATGTCGCCAACTTATCTAACATTTCTTTTAACTTTCGTAAGAAGTGCATGGTTTGGTTTTTCAATTGGTTTGCTTGTGATTGTGCTTTTAAGATACAGATATTTTTTCCCAGGATGGGTTTTTCTTGTGGCGGTTTTTTATCTTTTCTTTCCGTTAAAGTATAAATATGAGCATCTTTCGGAGGTTACAAGATCTGAGACAACGGTTGCAAGATATATGATGTGGAAGACGGGACTAAAAATGTTTTCACAAAGACCTTTGCTTGGATATGGAGATATTGACCTTTATAAAATTTATGTTAAGTTCCGACCGAATCCTGCTCCTGACGAAAGACACGGACATCTGCACAATAATTTCATAATGTGGCTTGTTTTATTTGGCATCGCTGGGTTTTTAATTTTGAGCGGACTTTTTGTGAGAATTTTAATTGATTTCTTCGTTCTTTTCAAAAATGTTAATTCAATTCCAATCGTTCGTGATATTGTTCTTGCTGGAATTGGTGTTTTCTTTGCTTTTAATGTGAGTGGGTTTTTTGAATGGAGTTTTGGCGATGCGGAAATTATGACGCTTTTTTGGTTTATCTGCGGACTTGTTTATTCTGTAAATAAAATTCTCAAAAATCAAAATGTCCCAGCTTAAGATATTTTTCGTGATGTCTTCCATAAGCTGGGGTGGACTTGAGATGAACATTTTAAAACTTGCGTGCAAGCTCAGAGAGAAAGGACACACGATAATAATCGCCTGTAACCCAGAAGGAAGATTATTTCAACAGGCGAAGGAAAGTTTTGATGTTGTTGAATTCGGAAGTGAGTTTAAAAACGATTTTAAATCGGTGCGAAAAATTTTGAAGCGAGATAAATTTGATGTGATTCATATTTTCAGGTCTGGTGATGTAAATAAGATGATTCTGTCTCTATTTGGGAATTATCATAAATCTGTTTTGATATTTGATCCTCAAATTGGCGTCGGCGTTAAAAAGAAAGACCCATTTCATAAATTCATCTATCAAAAACTTGACGCAGTGATTGCGATATCAAAAGATGTTGCAGATGGATTTATAAGAAATTTGCCTGTTAAGATGGAAAAGGTGCGAGTTATTCATCTGGGTGTTGATGTTGAAAAGTTCAAGTTTAGGAAGGATGGAAGGGAAAGAATAAGAGGTGAATTTAATCTCGGTGATGATATTGTTCTTGGCGTTGTGAGTCGCTTCAGCCCCGGGAAAGGTCACGAGGAATTGTTCAGAGCTTTTAAAATTTTAAATCAAGAGTTTAAAAATTTGAAGCTGTTGATTGTCGGTGAGCCGACGGTCGGAGAGATTGATTATTTCAGTAATTTGAAAAATCTTGAGAAAGAACTTGGAATTGGGGAAAGCACGATATGGACTGGATTTAGAAAAGATGTGCCAGATATTTTGTCGGCAATTGATATATTTGTTGCTCCTTCGCATGCAGAAGCGTTTGGGCTTTCACTTGTTGAAGCGATGGCGGTTGGTTTGCCTGTAGTTGCAACGAAAAATGCTGGATTTCTTGATATAATTGATGATGGCGTAAATGGTTTATTTTTTGAGAGAGGAAATCACATTGACCTTGCTGAGAAGATAGAAATGTTGATAAAGGATAAAACACTTGCGAAACGGCTTGGCGAAAAAGCAAGTGAGACCGCACGAGAAAAATTTAGTTTTGAAAAGTATGTTAATTCCGTTGAAAATCTTTATCTTGAACTTTTAAAGTCAAAACAAACGGAGGCAAGAGATGTTCAACATAGCAAGTCCTGAAGATATAAAGGCGGGCAAAGTTACAGATGTCTATTTTGAAAGGGCGATAAATGTTTTGAAAGAAAAGGGAGTGAATAAATATGTCAAAGCAGAGTTTGTTGTTAAGAAATTTCCGTCAAATTATCAATGGGGAGTTTTCGCTGGTCTTGATGAAGTTTTGAAACTTCTTGAAGATTTGCCTGTAACTCTTAAGGCGATGCCAGAGGGAACGATTTTCAGAACGAATGAGCCGGTTATGACAATTGAAGGAATGTATCTTGATTTTGCAGTTTATGAAACCGCAATTCTTGGACTTATATGTCAAGCGTCGGGAATAGCAACAAAATCCGCAAGATGCAAACTTGCAGCCGGAGATAAAATTGTGGTTCATTTTGGGGCAAGGAGAATGCATCCAGCGATAACTCCTATGATTGACCGAAGTTCTTATATTGGTGGATGTGATGGAGTTGCAACTCCAATTGGAGCTAAACTTCTTGGGATTCCAGCAAGCGGGACGATGCCACATGCGATGATACTTTTGTTTGGAGACACGCTTGAAGCTGTGAAAGCATTTGATGAAGTCATTGATCCGAAAGTTCCAAGAATTGCTTTGATTGATACATTCGCTGATGAAAAATTTGAAGCGATACGAATTGCTGAAGCGCTTGGGGATAAACTTTATGGTGTTCGGCTTGATACGCCAAGCTCAAGGCGTGGAAATTTTCTCGCAATTTTGAAGGAAGTAAGATGGGAACTTGATTTGAGAGGTTTTAAGAATGTTAAGATATTTGTCAGCGGTGGAGTTGATGAGGAAGTTATAAAGCAATTGAATGAGGTGGTTGATGCTTATGGAGTTGGGACGACGATTAGCAGTGCGCCAGTTCTTGATTTTGCTATGGATATAGTTGAAATTGAGGGTAAGCCGATAGCAAAGCGTGGGAAACTTTCTGGCGAAAAAACAAGTTTATGTGAATGAAACAACTGGTGAAAGGATTATTTATCCAGCAAAGGAAAAATTTGAGAAGGAAGGTTTTAAACCGCTTCTTGAAACCGTGATTGAAAATGGGAAAATAATTAAGCCTACACCTGAACCATCGGAGATAAGAAATTATGTGTTGAAACAATTAAAAAACTTAACATTTTAAACATGGCAAAGAAAGTTTTCGCTCTTTTAATCATACCGTTAATTCTTCTGTCTCAAAATCAAAAGATTGAGAAAATCGGTCAAGCAGAATTTTACATTGCAAATGGCGAACTTGAAAAAGCAATTAAAATTTACTCTGAAATTTTCCATCAAGAGCCGACAGATTATAAAATCGCAAATCGCCTTGCTCAACTTTATTTGTGGACTGAAAACTTGCACGGTGCGATCTCTGTTTATGAAACTCTTTTAAGTAATGGCGTCTCTGATTATGATGTCTTGACAAAACTTGGGCAATGGTATCTGTGGGACGGAAGACAAAGCGATGCAATTGCGGTTTATGAAAAACTCCTCCAAATCTATCCCGATAGTGTTAACTTTTATAAAACGCTCGCAAAACTTTACATCTGGAACAATCAATCTCAAAAGGCAATCCCTGTTTATGAAAAAATTCTTGAACTTGATCCATCTGACAAAGAAACGCTTGTTGAACTTGCACAGCAATATGTGTGGAACGATCAACAGTTGAAAGCGATACCGCTTTACAAAAAAATTGTTTTTCTGTTTCCCGACAGTTTGAATTATCATTGGATGTTGTGTCAACTTCTTGTCTGGAACAATATGACAGACGAAGCGAAAAAAGAATTGCGAAGGTTTTTGCTCAAATTCCCAACGCATGCACGGGCGCTTGAACTTTCAATGCAGTTGAATTATTACTTGGGCGAGTGGGATGAAGCCAGAGAAAATGCGAAAAAACTTCTTGAGATTGAACCGCAAAATCAAAATGCAAGAAAAATCCTTGATGAGATAAAATCACAGTATTCTGATTTCGCCTTCGCAGAAGCGCAATGGTTCAGGGACACAAACAAATTGACGAGAATTGTTTATCCCGTTGAATTTAAGTTTTATTTCAACAGATTTTTTGAGGCAAATCTCAATTTTCAAAGGGTTGAACTTGTGGATGATAGAGTTGGAGGGAGAATTTTTGGATATGGTGGTGTCGTCTTGTTTAAATATAATTTTTCAAGAGGAAATTATTTTGAACTTGGCTCTGGCGCATTTAAATATGGAGCAAATTTTTATCCTGTTTGGAAATTTACACTCGGTTTGAATTTATTTGACAGAATTTATCCGCAGTTCTCTTATAAAAGAACCGAGAACAGAGAAGGTGTTAAGGCGATTGAAAACAAAATTGAAATTGACAATTTCACGCTCACGATTTATAACCAAATTTTCAACAATCTCGGTTTAAGTTTCCTATTTGATTATGGAATTTATTCCGACGGAAATGCAAAGAAGACCTTTGGAAGTTATCTTAATCTGTTTTTGCGAAGAGAGAATCCGAGAATTTTATTCGTTGGGTTTTATGCGTTTGAGGACTTTGATTCAATCTATGCGAATTCAATTCCATACTGGACTCCAAATAATCTTTCCACTTATTGGATTGAGTTAAATGCTGAACAGGGGATTTTCAAGTTCATAACGCTTGGGGTTGCGGGTGCGATCGCAAAAAATCCGAAGTATCCAGCATCAACAAATTACAGGTTTTACGGGAAATTTACACTTGGAAGAGTTGAAATTTACGGGCTATATGAGAAATACGGTTCAACGGTCTATCATTACAGATTCTTCAGGGCTTATGCAAGGTTTAGGTTTTAAGTTTTTTGATTGAATGATTTGAGTTCTTGCGTTTATTAAGTTTTTTAAAAATGAGAAGCCCTATCAAAATCAAAGTTCCAAACGGCAAAAGAAGGATTAAAAGATATTTCCAATTTATCTTTCCATTTGTTTTCGGCTTTATTTCTTCTTCGGCGATGAAGTCGTCAAGATATTCAGACCTGTATCTTGGCTCGCTCATAAGTTTCTTGTGTTTGATTTTTTTGCATAAATTTAACAAAATTTTTCGCTTTTTTAAAGTGATTTGAATCAATCTTGCTTTTTCCAGTTTTAAGTTTTTGATTTTTGGGATGAAGTTTTTAAATTTTTTGTGAAGTTAACAACAAAAATGGAGAAAAATAGGAATGGCTGTTAGAGTTAATCCCACCGAAGTTCATAGCACACTTTCAAAGCACATACTCGTTGACGGATTTGAGATGGTTCTTGATCTAAAAAATAGTCAAGGCAGGCGTCTTGTTGATGCAAAAACTGGAAAATCATATCTTGATTTATTTTCTTTCTTTGCATCTTCGGCTCTTGGAATGAACCATCCAAAACTTCTTGAAAAAGATTTTCTTGAAAAATTAACACTCGTTGCAATTAACAAGCCAACTCTTTCAGATATTTATCCTGTTGAATATGCGGAATTCGTTGAGACATTTTTCAATCTTGCTGTTCCAGATTATTTCAAGTATGCGTTTTTCATTGAAGGTGGTGCTCCTGCGGTTGAGAATGCTTTAAAAGTTGCGTTTGATTGGAAGATGCAAAAAAATCTTGAGCGTGGATTTTATAAATCCGTTGAAGATGAGTCAAAGATGGTTGTCATACATTTTCGTCAGGCATTTCATGGACGCCTCGGTTATACGCTTTCATTGACGAATACAGACCCGATCAAGCATAAATACTTTCCGAAATTCAAATGGCCAAGGATTCACAATCCAGCGATAAAGTTTCCGTTGAATGAGGAGAACTTGAAGAAGGTTCAGGAGGAGGAACAACTTGCTTTGAATCAAATTAAAGATGCGATAAAGGAATACGGTCATAATATAGCAGCACTTATAATTGAGCCAATTCAGGCTGAAGGTGGAGATAACCATTTCAGGAAAGAATTTCTCGTTGCTTTGCGTGAGATTTGCGATGAAAATGAGATTATGTATATAATGGATGAGGTGCAGACAGGCGTTGGATTAACAGGAAAGATGTGGGCACATGAACATTTTGTTAAACCCGATATAATTGCATTTGGGAAGAAAACTCAAGTTTGTGGAATTCTCGTTGGTGAAAGAGTTGATGAAGTTAAAGATAATGTTTTCCATGTTTCAAGCAGGATAAATTCAACATTTGGTGGAAATTTAACAGATATGGTCAGGTTTGGGAAAATTCTTGAAGTCATACACGAGGAGAATTTGCTTGAAAATGCACGTGTGGTTGGCGAACATTTGCTTAATGGATTGATTGAGTTGCAGAGTGAGTTTCCAGAGTTTATTTCAAATGCACGCGGTCGTGGGTTGATGTGTGCGTTTGATTTGCCAGATGCGGAGTTTAGAAAGAAGTTTTTGAGAAAGGTTTATGAAAATGGTGCAGTTATGATAGGTTGCGGAGAAAGGACGATAAGATTTAGACCACCGCTTACCATCACGAAAGAAGAAGTTGATGAGGGAATTGAGATAATTAGAAAATCCTTGAATGAAATGAAGGATTAAATTTTGTGTTTTGAGCAAGTGTTAATTTTTGTGCATAATTTTTACAAAAATTTTTTTGATAGCCCCCACCTTTTTACTTTAACGGTGGGGGTTAATTATAATTGTCCCTCTTGACATTTGGATTATAAGTTTTTATATTTGAAGCAAGAGTTTGTTGCGCCCGCACCTTGGAGTGAATTTCAAAACTAAAAAAGTGGAGGTTTTATGGAAGAAGTTAAGAAAAGATCCGCAGGTGTCTCAAAAGACACCGCAGTTGAAATTACGCAAAGCGATAAATTAATCGCAGATAAATCTTTAAAAAGGGGGTTAAAATTTCGCCGATTCTTCACCAAGCCGGGGATTCATCCGTTTGATGAAATAATCTGGGAGAGAAGAAATGCAGTTATAACGAATGAAAAGGGGGAGGTTGTCTTTGAGCAAAAAGATGTTGAAGTTCCGGCATCGTGGTCAATGCTTGCAACGAATATAGTTGTGTCAAAATATTTTCACGGTCAAATCGGGACTCCGGAAAGAGAATACAGCGTGAAGCAATTGATTGAAAGGGTAGCAAGGACGATAACAAATTGGGGAATAAAAGATGGTTATTTTGCAAGCGATGAAGATGCGGAGATTTTTTATAACGAGCTTGTTTATCTTCTCGTAAATCAATATGGTTCGTTCAATTCTCCCGTCTGGTTTAATGTTGGGGTTGAAGAAAGACCACAAGCATCTGCTTGCTTTATAAATTCAGTGCAAGATACGATGGAATCAATTCTTGAACTTGCGAAGACTGAGGGGATGCTTTTTAAATATGGCTCTGGGACAGGAACGAATTTTTCAACGCTTCGCTCATCTAAAGAAAAACTTTCTGGTGGCGGAGTCGCAAGCGGTCCTGTCTCATTTATGCGTGGATTTGATGCCTTTGCTGGTGTAATTAAAAGCGGTGGAAAGACAAGAAGAGCTGCTAAAATGGTGATTTTAAATGTTGATCATCCTGACATAATTGATTTCATAAAGTCAAAAGCTGAAGAAGAAAAGAAAGCGCATATTTTGATAAAAGCAGGTTATGATCCCGGGTTTAATGTCCCAGGAGGTGCTTATGACTCTGTTCAATTCCAAAACGCAAATCACTCTGTAAGAGTTACTGATGAGTTTATGAGAGCAGTTCTTGAAGATAGAGAATGGCATACAAGATATGTCACAACTGGTGAAATATGCGATACATACAGGGCAAGAGATATTATGAGAATGATTGCTGAGGCAGCGTGGCTTTGCGGAGATCCCGGGATGCAATTTGACACAACTATAAACAGCTGGCATACATGTCCAAACACAGGAAGGATAAATGCAAGCAATCCATGTTCAGAATTTATGTTCCTTGATGATACTGCTTGCAATCTTGCTTCTTTGAACTTAATGAAATTTAGAAATGAAGATGGGACATTTAACACAGAAGCATTTCGGCACGCAGTTGATGTTTTCATCACCGCACAGGAGATAATAGTTGACAATGCAAGTTATCCGACGAAAGCGATTGAAAGAAACAGCCATGATTATAGACCGCTTGGTCTTGGATATGCAAATCTTGGGGCTTTGCTTATGTCACTTGGCTTGCCTTATGATAGCGATGAAGCAAGAGCTTACGCTGGCGCTATAACTGCAATTATGACTGGCGAAGCATATAGACAATCTGCGTTGATTGCGAAGGAAATTGGTCCTTTTAGAGGGTTTGAGCTTAACCGTGAACCAATGCTTGGGGTCATAAGAAAGCATATGTCTTATGTTGATAAAATTGACAAAAGTTTAATTCCAGAGGAATTGTTTGAAGAAGCGAAAAAGGTCTGGAAAGAAGCATATGATCTGGGGCAAAAATATGGATATAGAAATTCACAAGTTACCGTGCTTGCTCCGACAGGAACGATTGGATTTATGATGGATTGTGATACGACGGGAATTGAGCCGGATATTGCACTTGTTAAGTATAAAAAACTTGTTGGCGGTGGATTTTTGAAAATAGTTAATAACACGGTTCCGCTTGCGCTTAAAAAACTTGGATATAACGAAAAACAGATCAAGGAAATAGTTGATTACATTGACAAAAATGATACAATTGAAGGTGCGCCTCATTTGAAACCCGAACATCTTCCGGTTTTTGATTGTGCCTTTAAACCAGCAAAAGGTAAAAGATTTATTCACTATATGGGACATGTTAAGATGATGGCAGCAGTTCAGCCGTTTATTTCTGGTGCGATTTCAAAAACTGTTAACATGCCAAATGATGTCACCATTGATGATGTTATGCAACTTTATATTGATGCGTGGAAAATGGGGCTTAAAGCGATCGCCATATATCGTGATGGTAGCAAAGGAACACAACCACTTTCAACGAGCATAGAAGATAAAAAAGAAGAAACAAAGAAAGTTGAATTTAAACCCGTTCGCCGTCGTCTCCCAGATGAAAGAAAATCAATCACTCACAAATTCAGCGTCGCTGGTCACGAAGGATATATAACCGTTGGAATGTATCCGGAT
>NZ_CZVW01000023.1 GCF_001536065.1 Candidatus Chryseopegocella kryptomonas | reverse complement strand
CACCCCCTAACCCCCTCTCTATGTGATAGAGAGGGGGAATTAAAGGGGGTGAGTAGAACAACTCACCCCCGTCCTTTCGGACACCCCTCTCTACGAAGTAGAGAGGGGGAAAGGGGGGGTGAGTAAAAAAATTAACTTACCAACTTTCTATTCCGTAGAGATGGGGAAAGGGGGTGAGTAAGAGAACTCACCCCCGCTCTAACGAGCACCCCCTCTCTATTTCATAGAGAGGGGGGAGGGGGGTGAGTAAAAAAATTAACTTATCAACTCTCTATTTCATAGAGAGGTCCGAAGGACTCCTTCGGAGGGGAAAGGGGGTGAGTAAGAGAACTCACCCCCGTCCTTACGGACACCCCCTCTCTACGAAGTAGAGAGGGGGGAGGGGGGTGAGTTGAAATTACTTGAATCTCTTTATGATTTCATCATAAATTATCGCTGGGATTTTGTCTCTGTTTCCAATTGTTAGTTTAATAATTTCAACATCGTTGCGTGATTTAATCAAGTTTGTAATCGCATCGCCTTTTTCCTTTATCGTCCCAACGACTGTTTTCGGAGAATCAAGCGCACTTAAAACTTTATCCACGAAATTTTTTGAAAAGCATTCCATCTTCCCGATCTCATCTATGATGATTATATCAGAGTTTAAATCTATTGACGGAACTGCGATTTCTTCTATGTCTTTCAAATTCACACTATATTTTCCAACTTTTATATCTGTTCTCAAATTAACATCCGCAAGTATCCCGATTTTCCCATCAAGAGTTATAATTTTAAAACCCGTTCTTTCACCCCGATCGTTTCTAATTTCTTCGGTTATAAAGCCAGAAACTTTGAATTTATCTTTTACAAGTTCAATGAATTTTTTAATCGCAGTTGTTTTTCCCATACCAGGTGGCGATGTGATAAGCAGATTTTTCTTCACTTACATCGTTGTTCTATTTTCAATTGCTCTCACAATTGTTGCGGTATCTGCATATTCAAGTGCCGTTCCGATTGGGAGTCCTCTGGCAATGCGTGTGACTTTCACTCCAAATGGCTTTATCAAATTGGCAATGTAAATTGAAGTTGTCTCACCTTCAACGCTTGGATTTAATGCAATGATAACCTCATTCACACCACCTGCTGAAATTCTTTGCACGAGTTCTTTTATCTTCAAATCATCAGGTCCAATTCCTTCAAGCGGGTTCATCACTCCACCAAGAACATGATAAACTCCGTTATATTCATTTGTCTTTTCAATTGCAAGAACATCCATTGGCTCTTCAACGACGCAAATTGTTCCTTTGTCTCTTTTCGGGCTTGAACAAATCGGACACGGATCTGACTCGGTTATGTTAAAACAAATTGAGCAATATCTTATTTTTTCTTTCACATCAATTATCGCCCGAACAAGTTTATCAATTTCTTCTTTCGGCTGTTTTAAGATATGCAATGCGAGTCGTTGCGCTGTTTTTCTCCCAATGCCAGGGAATTTTGTCAATTCATCAATTAAAATTTCCAAACTTTCAGAAGTGTAAAGCATAGTTTCTCATAAAGTTTAATTTCACGCTTTAAATCCGGGGAAGTTAAATGGGAATCCTGGAATTCCTGTTATCAATCCAGATGTTGCCTTGGCGATTTCTTCACTTATCATTTTGTCCGCACTTTGAAGTGCTTTGTTTACAGCAGCAACAAGCAAATCTTCAAGCATCTCTATATCATCTGGATTTACGACTTCTTTATCAATTTCAATTTTGACGACTTCTTTTTTGCCGTTTATGGTCACCTTCACCATTCCACCGCCTGCTTCTTCCGTCACTGTCTTGTTTTCAAGCTCCGCCTGAATTCGCTCAAGCTCTTCCTGAACTTTCTCAATTTGTTTGAACAGGGCTTTTAAATCTGGTTTCATTGGAATTTGATTTTTATTTTTTATATAAATTAAACAGGAAAACGCTTTAAAACAAAAATTGCCTTGATTTGACGATTTGAAATTTGCAACTTAAAAATTAGTTCATTAGATTGACTTTGAAACAAAAAATCTGACTGGCAGATGCAACAATATAAAAGACAAACACTTGAAGAAAACAACAGAGCAATAGATATAATCGCAGATTATTGGTTAAATTCTGAACCAGTGTTTTTTGAAAATCTTCGTGGAAGTGTCGTCCTTCTTTTGTTTTTTAACTATGCGAGTGCGGAATGGATAGAACTTTACAAATATGTCAGAGAATGGGAAAGAAGATATAAAGATAAAGGTCTGTTCATCCTTGGTGTCCATGTCCCGAAATTTCCCTTTGAGACGAAAATTGAAAATGTTGAAAGTGAGATCAAACATCTCAAAATAACATTTCCCGTTGCGATAGACAACGACTGGAGAAATCTTAAAAGATATGCTTCGCTTATCGCAAAAAACTTTACATTTGATGTCCCTTGTATATTTCTTGTAAATCGTGATGGTTTGATCTCTTACTCTTACTTTGGAGTTGGAAGATTATGGGAGATTGAATTTTATATTCAATCACTTTTGATAAAGGCAGGATATTACGGTGATTTTCCTTTGCCGATTGGTTCAAGATACGAGATTGATGAATTCGCTTTTTACAAAGTTACGCCAGAAATTTTGACCTGTTATTCTGGTGGTGCGCTTGGAAATGCGGAAGGATTTGCCCCAGAATCTGTCCTAAAATATGAAGACCCGAAAATTTATGTCAATGGGAAATTTTATCTTGATGGAGAATGGTATAACGGAAAGTATTATTTCAAACATAATCCAATTTCACAATCATTTGGAACGGTGATTTTACCTTACGCTGGGGTAAATGTCGGTGTTGTGGCGGAATCTTTGAATGGTGAAAATTTAAAAGTTATCGTTATTCAAGATGAAGAATTCTTGAACGAGTATAATTGTGGTGATGATGTTAAGTTTGAAGATGGCGAAAGTTTTATTGTTGTTGATAGACCGAGATTTTATAATGTTGTCAAAAATCCCGATTTCGGTGAGCATATATTAAAACTCATCGTTGATTCGCCAAACTTTGCAATTTATAAGTTTTCAATTTCTGCGCATAGATTTAAACGGGAATTAATAACAGAATTTTGATCGTTCGTATGGAGAAAAAAATAAAAAAGACAGAGGTAGTTAATTTTTTAACCGAGTTCTCAAGACACAATCAATTTAAACCGATGGTTGTTGAGAAAGTAATCGCTCGGAAGAAGGAAAGAGTTGCAGAAGATGTTTATTTTCTTGGTTTTTATTGTAAAACCGAAGTTGGAAGTGGCGATAAAATTTTTCTTTTTAAGGCGACAAAAAATTATCAGTTCATCGGTGAAATAGTTTTTGAACTTGATAACATTAAAGATGTTTCATATTTGAAAGATGTGGAAATTGAGCAGGTGGCAATTAAATCCGACAAAGTAAAATATGTTGTTAAGGTTTTTGGTCGTCCTAACAATGAGATGAGAAGAGAAACCGTTGCGAAAGTTGCGTATTTTGTCTGGGAAAGAAAGGGCGGAATCGGAAGTCAGGAACTTGAAAACTGGGCTGAAGCAGAGAGAATCGTTCAAGATTGGGTTAGAATTTTTGAAGATGGTTTTATCAAAGTTTAAAAAAATTTGGGTTCTGCGATGTTTAATTTAGTTTTGATCGTTTTGTTAAGTTACCTTGTGGGTTCAATACCAACAAGCATTATAGTTGGAAAACTTGTCAAAGGGATTGACATAAGAAATTACGGAAGTGGAAATCCTGGCGGGACGAATGTGATTCGTGTTGTTGGGCTTGGATGGGGAATTTTTGTGATCTTGTTTGATGCTTTTAAAGGTTATTTTGCAACGGCATTTATTGCGAAATGGTTTTATAATCAATTTCTTGCTTCAATGTTAAACTTAACAACGGTTCAAATCATCGCGGGGTGTTTCGCTGTTGTTGGGCATATGTGGACTGTTTTTGCGGGATTCAAAGGTGGTAAAGGAGTTAGCACTTCTGCGGGGATGCTTCTTGGTATCGCACCTCTTGATCTGTTAATTGCATTTTTGATTTTTGCTTTGATAGTTTCAATCACAAGATATGTCTCGCTTGGCTCAATTGTATCTGCGATTTTATTTCCGTTTATAATTATTTTCAGCGAAAATTTCTTGAAAATACAACATCGTGATTTTAAAACTCTTTTGATCTTCGGAAGCATAATTGCGTTTTTAATCGTTTATCGGCATAGAAGCAACATCAAGCGTTTGATCGCTGGTAATGAAAATAAGTTGAGCTTCGGTAAAAAATGAGGATAAGCATAATAGGTTCAGGTAGCTGGGGGACGACGCTTGCAATTTTGCTTTATGATAACCGACATAGTGTTAAGTTATGGTTTAGAAGGAAGGAACATCTTGAGGAAGTTAAAACAACGGGGGAAAACCATATTTATCTCCCCGGTGTGAAAATTCCAAGTGAAATTTTTTTAACATCTGATTTAGAAGAAGCACTTGACGATGTAGAAATTATTGTCCTTGCCGTTCCAACCCAACATTTGAGAGCAATAATTTCAAGGGACGAATTTAAAAGTGTTAAGGATAAAATTTTTGTCAATGTTGCAAAGGGAATTGAAAATAAAACATTGATGAGAGTTTCAGAAATTCTTAAAGATTTGCTTGGTGTGTATGAAAATTATTGCGTTCTTTCTGGACCAAGCCACGCTGAGGAAGTAAGTAGAAAAATGCCAACAGCTGTTGTTGTATCATCTTTTAATAAGAGTGTAGCGAGCTTGACTCAAAATGTTTTTATGAATAACTATTTCAGAGTTTACACAAGTGATGATGTTGTAGGAGTTGAACTTGGTGGAGCATTGAAAAATATAATTGCAATTGCCACGGGAATTGCAGATGGGATTGGTTTTGGCGATAATACAAGAGCTGCTATTATGACTCGTGGAATTGCTGAGATTGTGAGATTGGGTGTTGCTATGGGAGCAAGGATTGAAACTTTCGCAGGGCTTTCGGGTATAGGTGATTTGATCGTAACCTGCACAAGTAAATATAGCAGAAATAGATTTGTCGGTGAGCAAATTGGAAAGGGGAAGAAACTTGAGGAGATTTTAAAAAATATGGTTATGGTTGCTGAAGGAATTTGGACGACAATTTCAGCTGTTGAACTTGCGAAAAAATTTGAAGTTGAAATGCCAATTACAAATGCTGTTTACGATGTTCTTTTTAACGGAAAGAACCCAATTCAAGCAACATCAGAATTGATGGGCAGAACCCCCAAACCCGAGGTTTGGGGGCTAAATTTTACCATCCGCTGAAAATTCCACCATCAACATAATCCCACAAAACAAAACCAACATAACGATATTTAAACGGCGAACCACCATAAATTGGAAATTCTCTTCCAATGGAAATTGCAAGATGACCTCGCCTTGTCAGAGCAATGTAAATTTTGGGGACAATTGAAATTGTGTGCTCTTCTGCGCCAAGTGTTTTAGTTCCGACAAGTTCAATCCCCGGGAATATTCCACGTCTTCCCTCCGGAAGAATAAATGTTGTTGAAAGAGCATAGATTAATTCTGGATTACCTTTGCTTTTATTAACAGGTGCTTCAATCTTAACACTTCCTTGCAATTCAATTTTTTCACCCAAACCTTTTGCGCCAGCAAGATATGGCACTAAAACAACAGTCCCTTTGCCAAATCCCTTCGCTTCGCTTCCAGTCGGAAGTGAAAATTCAAAACCAGCTGTTAAAATTGACAAATTTTTGTAATTATCATAAAACGCATATTTTAAGCCAAGTTCAAGATCACCTATTCCAGTTGTATTTTGAACACATGATTTTAAATTTTGAACGGGGAGTTTCACCTCGTATTGAAATCTGTTTGAGAATCTGTTTGCGTAGTATAAAACTACTTTCGTGTCATTCACATTATGCCCGTTTTCAACTCTGTATGTGTAAGTCGGAATTAAAAGAAATTCTTGTTCAACATATGCTTTTGTCACATAGTGCGCTCGTATGAAATTTAATTCTCCTTGTGGATACCTCTTTTGATCAACGAAAGATTTAATATGTTCAATGACATCATAAATTTGTTCATCGCTAAAAACATCACCAAACGCTGGCATCGTTTGTGAAAGTCCCCTAACCCGTCCACCATATTTTATCACCGCATACCAATCTTTTCTTGCTTCTCTTGTATTGAAATACGGGTCTGTGAAATCTGGTGGTGGGACATCCCAGCTTTGTTTTATTTCCTCGGGTATATTTCCAGTCCCATCAATTCCGTGGCATTTGGCACAAAATGTCTCATAAATTTGCTTTCCGTTCATAGTTTTTATGGTTTCAAAATCAATAACCTGCTCGGTTGTGTCCTGCTGTGCGAAAATTAAGCCAAAGTTTAAAAAAATTAGCAAAAGAAATTTTCTCTTCATTTTTTTCACTCTTTATTTTTTAATAAAGTATTCCGACGCCGTGTTTATAAACTAATTCTCCACCCTTTAACCCAGTTTGAATTAAAAAATACAAGCCAATCAATGAGATTAAAAACGCAATTAAATTTGTCTTGGTGTTAAGTTTCCCAGTTTTTGCAAGTATAACTTTGACAATTAAAACGATTAAAAAAGTTATCCCAGTTAACTTTGCAAATGTTTCGTGTGATTCTATCAATTCCTCAAGCTGTGACACTTTCTCAAAATTTTCAGCTGATGCCTCGCCAGATATAATCGTCGGGACGACAAATAACAGACCGAGAAAAAGCGTCAAGAGAGAGGAATTTTTTATCCATTCTTTTTTGAATATCATCCAGAGTATTTCAAGAAGAATGAAAGTTGTGAAGAGTGCAATCGGAAAATGAACCAGCATTGGATGAACTGGCATAGCGTTTACCTTTTTTATTTTAAATTTGCAAAATTCAAGATTATAAAGCCATTAAAATTTGATTAGAGTTCGTTAATATAATCGGGCGAAACTTGAATATAATTTCTTTCGGACTTAATTTTGTATCAGTGAAAACAAAAATTTTTTAAAGTCGTGAAGATACTTCTGATTGAAGATGAAAAAGATTTGACTAAAACATTGAAGAAGGGATTAAAAGAAGCTGGTTTTAATGTTGATGTCGCTTATGATGGCGAATCAGGGGTTTCGCTTGCTACCTCTGGAAATTACGATTGCATAATTCTTGATTTTAAACTTCCGAAAATGAATGGTCTTGATGTGTGCAGGGAAATAAGGCGAAACAAGATAACAACACCTATATTGATGCTAACGGTTGTTGATTCAGTTGATATGAAGGTTAAATGTCTTGATGCTGGGGCTGATGATTACCTTACAAAACCATTTTCATTTTCCGAACTTCTTGCCCGAATTCGTGCTCTCACACGCAGAGCCAAAAGTGTGCCAACACAAATTCAAGTTGCAGACCTAACTATTAACCCATTGAGCAGAACCGTAATAAGAGGCGGGAGAAAAATTTATCTTTCTCCGAAAGAATTTGACCTTCTTTATTATCTCGCTTCAAATCAAGGCAAAGTTCTCACAAGAACCGAAATTGGGGAAAATGTCTGGGGAATTAATTTTGACACTGGGACAAATTACATTGATGTTTATATAAACTATTTGAGGCGGAAAATTGATAAAGATTTCAGTAAAAAATTGATCCATACTGTTCGTGGAGTTGGGTATGTTTTCAAAGTTGAATGAGAAAATAATGATGAAAATGAAATCCTTAAAATTTCAACTTATCTTCTGGTATTCGCTTATCTTTCTCATTGCTTTTATATTTGCTGAATTTGGAATTTACACCTACATTGACCGATCTCTTCATAAAGAACTTGACATAATTTTAGAGAAAGAGGCGGAAGAACTTGTAGGGAAAATTAAACTTGTTGAAGGTAAAATAACCTTCATTGATTCAACAGAGTTTTATGAAGCGGAACATTTTTATTTGAATGAAGCATCTGTGTTTTTCAGGGTCTTTGATGATAAATTAACACTTGTTGAGGTCTCGCATAATCTTAAAAAATCTGGCTTGTTGATCCCTGAACCAGAGAGAGACAAGTTTGGCAACGCAAATGAAGTTGAAATTGCTGGCAAAAGGTTGAGAATTTTTTATCATCCGATTTATTTTAACGGCAAATTTGCTGGGCTTGTTGAAACATCAAAATTTGAGGGGACAGTTCAAACTGCAATGGGGCTTTTGAGGACATCGCTTGCCCTTGCTATCTTGCTTGCCTTTTTTGTGGCATACTACGGCGGAAATTTGATAATTTCAAAATTGATAACACCACTTGAACAAATAATTTCAAAAGCAGATAAAATAACAGCAGAAAATTTAACTGAAAGAATTGAGATAACTCAAAAAAATCCACCAGAAGAAATTATCAAACTTGTTTCAACTCTCAATCGTCTTCTTGATAGATTGGAAAAATCATTTAAACAAATCTCACAATTTACTTCTGATGTCGCACATGAACTTTTAACTCCGCTCACAGTTATAAAAGATGAAATTGAGATAACACTTATGAAAAAGCGAAGGGCAAATGAATATGTTCGGACATTAAACTTACTTCAAAAGCAGACGGATAGATCAATTGCGATAATAAAATCAATGCTTTACCTTGCAAAAGCCGAAGCAGGGATCGTCAGAGCAAATGTTGAGAAAGTTAATGTTTCAGAATTAATCCGTGAATTGATTTTGACATTTAATTTTAAAGCGAAGCAAAAAGATGTCAAGATAAATTTTTACTGCGATAGCGACTTAATCATAAACACGGATGAAAAAATTCTTTTTGAAGCGTTGAAAAATATAATTGACAACGCTGTTGAATACACAAACGCTGGCGGGAAAGTTACAATAACCTGTGAAAAACAAAATGAATGGGCTAAAATTTCTGTTTCAGATACTGGAATAGGGATAAGTGAAGATGAATTGCCGTATATTTTTGATAGATTTTATCGTGGGAAAAATGCGTTTGAATTAAATCCATCTGGCACAGGTTTGGGACTTTCGCTTACGAAATCAATGATTGAAATAGTTTCAGGCAGAATTGAAGTAAAGAGCCAGATCGGGAAAGGAAGCGAATTTGTAATCTACATACCGAATTTGTCTGATTGAAATTTATTTCACCATTTCAGGAATTTTTTCTTTTGAAAGTTCTGTCCTTAACTTGAAGAAGTATTTAAATGTTAAAAAGACAACCCCAAAAGCAAGGAATAGGAGAAGTAAATCGGTTATAGTAAGTGTCAAGTTTTTTGACTCAATGTATCTTTTCAACAGAATTGAAAGTGAGGTAATCGTTGTTAGGATCATAAAACCAGCGGGGATAGCAGCAAAGTATGCCTTTATTGATTTTTGGGCAAACCATGCAGTGACTGCAACGAGCGTAAGTGCTGCTAAAAGTTGATTTGCCGAGCCAAAAATTGGCCAGATTTTTTGATAACCATTTGTGAATGCAAGTAAAGCAGTAAGTGATATTCCGAGAATTGAATTAAAGATTCTTGATTCTAAAATTCGTGGCTTTTTTACAAATAAAACATTCCAGAGTTCTTCAAAGAAATATCTCATCAATCTAAAAAGTGTATCAATTGTCGTGATCAAAAATCCCTCAAGCATTAAAATTCCGAATATAGTTCCATATGAAATGGGGATACCAAGTCCGTTGTTAAGTGTTTTACCAACGCTCACTGCAAAAGCAAGTGGGGCATTTCCCTGTTTTATATGACCATTTTGCATTGGCCAGACAAGTTCTTTGTAATGCTCAAAATCAACCGCACCCAGAATCACAAAAACAACACAAAGCCCCAAAAATGATTCAAGAAGCATTGCTCCATAACCAATCAAATGGGCGTATTTTTCATTTGAAAGCTGTTTTGATGTTGTCCCCGTTGCTATCAAAGAATGAGCGCCTGATACAGCTCCGCAGGCAATTGTCACAAACAGAAATGGCCAGACTAACCCCAATGCTTCCATTGATTCGGAATTTATGTTAAATGATGGAGCTTGAATTTTCACACCTGCAAAACCACTTCCAATTATACCCAGAAACATACCGATAAGCCCAAGATATAGAAGATGAACATTCACAAAATCACGTGGTTGTAGAATTATCCAAACAGGAATCCAAGAAGCAACAAAGGAGTAAATCAAAATAGCAACCATCCAGAATTTAGGTTCAAGCGTAACGGGGAATTCAAATCCGATTATAACGGAGACGAGAGCAATTGAAAGTGCTAAAACACTTGCAATGAAGGTTTTGATATGCTTTTTGTAAAGCAGATAACCGATGAGCGGAGCAAATGCTGTGATGACTATAACCGATGTTGACGCAATTCCCCCAATTTTTCCGTAAATTTCTCCATTTATCACCGTCGTTTTTAAAAGAGTTTGATCAGGAGAAAGTCCAAGCTTTGAAATTGGATAATATGAGGTAAGGGCTATTGCTGTAAGTTGAAGGAAAGCAGCGTTTACAAGCATTATCAAGAGAATTGCGAATGAGAGAAAGAAGGCAAAACCTGTATTTCCGAGCGTTTTTCTTGCTATATGTGCAATTGAACGACCATTTTCTCTCACGCTTACAAAAAGAGCTGAAAAGTCATGCACTGCACCGATAAATATCACACCGAGAAGAAGCCACAGCCACGCTGGGACAAATCCATAAATTAAAGCCAGCGTTGGTCCTACAATTGGACCTGCTGCTGCAATTGAAGCATAATGATGACCAAGTAAAACTATTGGCTTGGTTGGGACATAATCAACGCCGTCATTTATTCTGACAGCAGGGGTTGGAATTTCGGGATTTACGCCAGATTTTTTCGCCACATATCGTCCCCATGTGAAAAATCCAATAATCAGGATAGTTATGGAAATTAACATAGCAATTGCTATGTTCATATTTCCTCCTTGAATTTTGTTTTATTGAAAAGCGTTCTCAATGTGATTTATCTGCACATTTCTACCTTGCAATATAATTGAGACAACATCAAATCTGCATTCTGAAAACTTAACATCGTTAAACTGTAAAAATGCGCCTGCAATCTTTTTAAGTTGTTTCCGCTTTTTAATCGTAACAGAATCTTCAGGGAGTCCGAATTTATCCGAAAACCTTGTCTTAACTTCAACAAATACGAGTATGTCCCCATCCATAGCAATTATATCAATTTCACCGTGACCAAATCTGTAATTTCGCCTCAAAATTTTATAACCTTTTTCAGACAAAAACTTAACAGCGATTTCTTCTCCTATTTTTCCTTTATCTTTCATCTTGAAAAAGTTTTTCCTGAATTGCTGGGTTCAAAATTTTTTGAATAGGTCGGTATGATTTGCGATGAATCTTTGTAATTCCAAATTTTTCAATCTCTTGCAGGTGCTCTCGGGTAGGATAACCTTTGTGCTTTAAAAAGTTATATTGTGGGAATTCCTTCGCATATTGCTCCATTATTTTATCTCTTGTCACCTTTGCAATTATTGAAGCAGATGCAATTGATATTGACTTTCTATCGCCTTTGATTATGTTTTTGTATAAAACTTTTTTGCCGTCAAAGTTTAAGCCAGTGAAATTAACATCAAATAAATTTCCATCAATTAAAACCACATCTGGAATTGTCTCAAGGTTTTGTAAAGCCCGTATCATAGCAAGTTTTGTTGCATTTCTGATGTTGTATTTATCAATCTCCTCGTTTGATGCTTCGCCTATTCCGACATCAATTGCAATTTTTAAAATTACATCGCAAAGTTCTTCTCTTAACTTTGGTGTTAATTTCTTTGAATCGTAAATTAGCGGATTGAAATAATCCTTCGGAAGTATAACTGCACATGCGACAACTGGACCTGCAAGAGGTCCGCAACCTGCTTCATCAACCCCCGCAATAAGCGAATAACCCTGTGAATAAAACTCACTTTCTATTTTCTTCATCTCTTCTTCGCTTGTTTGTATCATTTTAAACTGCCAAAGTAAATTGCAAAGAGACCAACTAACATTTCAAATTTAAGCAGATTGCTCAACTTGTTCAAGTTTAATTTACTCGTATCTTTCAAAAGTGAAACTATAACATAAATCAATCCAATGTCAACCAAAAAAATTAAAATCAGGAAAATATGGTTGTAAAGTTTAATGAGATATGGGACAAATGTCAAGAATAGCAAAAGCAAAAGAACGACAACCGACACAGCAACGGATGCTTTGATCCCAGCAACTATTGGGAAAGTTTTTATCCCGACTTTCAAATCTCCTTCAATGTCTTCAATGTCTTTTATGATTTCACGAGGGAAATTTATCAAGAATGCGAATAAAAAGGGGAAAATTGTGTCTTTAAAATTATTTACAACGCTTCCAGCGAAAATAAAAGCGAGCCCTGTCATAAATGCAACTGTAAAGTTTCCAAAAAGGGGAGTTCGTTTGAGTTTGAAACTGTAAAGAAAAATTATCATCGTTGAGATAAGAGCAATTCCACGAGCAAGTTTGTTTAAAAACAAAGTTAGAGCAAGTCCAGAGATCGTGGTCAAAAAATAAATTAAGAGAGAAGATTTTCTCGTTATCAATCCGGACGGAATTGGACGCTCGGGTTTGTTTATTCTGTCAATTTCAACATCAAAAAAATCATTTATTATATTTCCACCAGCATCAATTAAAGCGCCAGCTATCCCAGCTATAAGTGCAAGTTTTAAAATGTTGGAATTTCCATCTCCAAAAATCAAAACGCCAGCAAAAATTGTCAACCCAGTTATCAAAACATTTGACGGTCGCATAATTTTGGCAACCGCATACAACTTTTTAAAACTCACTTTCAATCCCGATATGTATTTTACCTGTTTTGAAATTATCTCCTTTTCCAAGAGCGTATGTTAAGTTCAATCTTCCGATCCTCGCCCAGATGATAAATCCCAATCCATAGCCAGCCCTTATTGCTGAAAATGAATTCACAATTCTCGGCGGAATTATAGGGTGATATATATAACCGACATCGGCAAATCCGAAAATTGCAAGGTCTTCGCTAAATTTAAATCTACTTTCAAAATTTGCCCACAATGCACGTGTTGCAAGAAATTCTTTTTCTCTGTAACCGCGCAAAGTCCTTGTCCCGCCGAATCTAAATGCGTCGCTTTCATCAATTCCATCGCCTGCAACAATTATTGCGTTAAATTTTGAGACAAACACACTGTTTAAAATTTTCTCAAAATGATGATAAAAATCAAGTGAAAATTGAAATTTTGTTACCTGTATGTTTGTTTTCATCTGCTCGGTTATCAATTTTGCTGGTCCGGTAATTTTCTTGTTTCCAATTTCGTATGAACTTGAAAAATAAACTCCAGATTTCGGAAATGTAATCTCATCTCTTGAATCGTATAGAATTCCAGCGCCAATGTTTAGTGTTTTACTTTCAAAAATTTGATAATTGATAACCTCTGTTGCGGTCGGGATAATTGAAGTTTGAGATAGATGAAAAATGATTTTAAAAATTTCAGAAACTTTTTCAGAGCCAGTTAATTCTATTTCAAGATTTATTTTTGGTCTTCTCAAAACATAAATTGAATCCTGTTTTCTTTGATAGAATGAAAGTTCAGCACCAGCAGGGAAATTAAAAATGTAAGGTTCAAAATATCGCAGTTCAAACTCTTGCGTTTCTTTTGTTTCGGAATGCCATCTGACATCAAACCTTCGTCCAGTTCCAAAAAGATTTTTCAAATTTATGTTGATATACCCAGTCAAATATCCACGAGAAGAATTGACTTCTGGAACATAGCCAATTATTCCATCAAACGAGTTCATCCTTCCTTCTTTTACTTTTATCAAAATTCCACTTGTCGTATCATTGAAAAAAATTTGTGGCTCATCAACAAACTCAAATAAACCGATTTTAATCAACCTTTTTCTTATTTGCTTGAACTTTTCATCTCTGTAAATTTCTCCACGCTTTATCCGAATCTCACGCAAAATCAAATTCTCTTTCGTTGTGTTGTTTCCCTGAATTTCAATTCTGTCAATCTTTATAAGTTTCCCCTCGCTTATGTTAAGCGTAAAATTTACGAAATCATCATTTGCAAATTCTAAATTCTCAATTTCAACCTTTGCGAGTGGATACCCTATGTTTGCGTATCTGTCAAGTAGTTTATTTATTCTTTCGCTCAAAATTTTTGGGGAGAAAAATTCCCCAGATTTTAAATTGATGATTGATTTTATTTCATCGTCTGATAAAATTTCATTTCCACGGATTTCAACCGAACCAATTCTTATCCTTTTCCCTTCTGTGATGAAAATTTTTAATTTTCTATCTTCAATTTTGATTGAATCAATCCTTGCGAAATAAAATCCGTTTTCAATATAAAGATTTAAAATTTGCTCTTTTATTTTTTCAATTTGCTCGTTTGTGTTCGCACTTTCAGATTTTATTAACTCTGCAATTGTTGAGTTTATTTCTGATACAGTTATATTTTTGTTGCCGTAAATTTCAATTTTTTTAAAATTTGTTTGAGCAAAAATTTGTGTTAAAAACACAAGCCAGAACAAAGCAAAAATTTTAAATTGTATTTTGCGGGTCAACATCAATTATCAATTTAACCCCCTTTGAGTTTAACCTTGTTTCAAATTTTTCCTTCAATTGCCAGATCATCTGTGCTACTTGTTTACCGCTTCTGTCAATTTGCTTCGGAATTTTCATTATTATATGGTATCTGTAATTTCGCTTGATTTTTGGAATTGCTGCTGGCGCTGGACCCAAAATTTGAATTGGATTGTGAATTTTTGATTTCAATTCCTTCGCAAATTCATTTGATGCTAAATCAACATCTTTCTCGTTTTCCCCTTTGAACTCAATCAAAATTAATCTTGTAAATGGGGGATAATTTAAGTCCTGTCTTATCTTTAATTCTCGCTCGTAAAATTCAAGTGTTTTATGATTTACGATGTAATCAAAAATGTAATGCTCGGGTTGAAATGTTTGGATTATAACTTCGCCTTCCTTTTCACTTCTTCCAGAACGCCCCGCAACCTGTGTGAGAAGTTGAAAAGTTCTTTCACTTGATCTAAAATCTGGGATTAACATCGGGATGTCAGCCGAGATTACGCCAACAAGCGTAACCCTTGAAAAATCAAGACCTTTTGCAACCATTTGAGTCCCGAGCAAAATATCTGCTTCTCCATTTGCAAATTTTTGCATTATTTTGTCGTATGATTTTTTCCCTGCGGTTGTATCAAGGTCCATTCTTATAACTTTTGCATCGGGAAAAATGTGGGATATTTCATCTTCAACTTTTTGTGTGCCAACTCCTTTTAATTTAAGTTTTATCCCGCCACATCTTCTGCAAGAATCGGGGACATTTTTAACAAATCCACAGTAATGACATCTCAAATGATTTTGCGCCATATGGAAAATCAAAGTCACGCTACAATTATCGCATATCTCAACATAACCACAATCTTGACACTCAATGTATGTTGAATATCCACGTCTGTTCTGAAAAATTATTATGCCTTCTTTTCTGTCAATCCGCTCCTTAATTTTTTGATTCAAAAGTTTTGATATGGATGTCTTATTGTTTTCTTTTCTTTCCTTTATCATATCAACGATTTCAATTTTTGGCATTTTTGCTTTATCAACTCTTTCAGGCAAAACGAGAAGATGATATTTTCCTGTTTTTGCGTTGTAATAGGATTCAAGCGATGGTGTTGCAGAGCCGAGAATTACAACTGCATTGTTTAAATTTGCCCTCATTATTGCTACATCACGAGCGTTGTATCTTGGTGGAGTGTCAAATTGTTTATATGAACTTTCCTGTTCCTCATCAACAACGATTAAACCAATTTTTTCAAGCGGGGCAAAAACTGCCGACCTCGGACCTATGACAATTTTGTAAATTCCATCCTTTATCATTCTCCACGAATCGTATCTCTCACCTACGGACATTTTGCTGTGAATAACTCCGACGATTTCGCCAAAATTCTTTTTAAAACGATTCACAATTTGAGGCGTAAGAGAAATCTCTGGAACGAGGACAATGGCGGTTTTTCCGAGGTTAATGACTTCTTTTATTGCTTCAATATAAACTTGTGTTTTTCCGCTTCCTGTTACTCCGTAAAGAAGGAATGTTTTAAATTTTCCGCTTTCAATTGATTTTTTTATCTCTGCGAGTGCTTTTTTCTGATGTTCGTTGAGTTCAATTTTTTTATCAGGTTCTTCAAATTCATATTCAAATTTTCTAACGACTTCTTTTTGAAAAATTTCAACAAGACCTTTTTCGGAAAGTTTTTTTATTGTTTGTGCACTGCTTTCGGTTGTTTTGAGGACATCGGATAATGGAAGTTCGGTTTCTCCTTTTTTAAACTTGTTGATTAAATAGACAAGCACCTCCGCTTGTTTTGGAGATGATTTTTCAAGTTGTGAAATCTCAAATGTTAACTTCTTTAAATCTTCTGCGTGTGATTTTGAAATCCTGATGTATTTTTCAAATTTTGCTTTTGCTCTTTGTTCTGGAAGATATTTTTCCACCTCAACAAATCCAAGCGATTCAAGCGAGTTGATGATGGAGTAGATGTTTTTAAATTTAAATTTGCTTTTGAGCATTCTTATTGAAACCTCGGAATTTCCAGTCAGCAGAAATTTCAAAATTTGTGCTCTTTTAGGAGAGGATTTTTCAATTCTTGATAATGTTTCTTCATCTGGTTTTCGGATAAGTTTTACAATTCTTTTGCTTTCAACGACAGTTCCAGATGGCAAAGCGGTTTTTAAAACTTCACCCCAACTTGCAAGATAGTAATCAGCAATCCATTTTGTAAGTTTTAACATTTCATCAGATATAATTGGCTTTGGGTCAAGGACATCTTTTATCTCTTTTAATTTGTGCCATCCGCTTTGATTTGTCAAGTCAACGATTATTCCTGTCAATTCCTGTTTTCCAAAAGGAACTATAACTCTTTTCCCAATTTGGACATCGTCTTTTAATTCATCGGGGACGATGTAAGTGAAAAGTTTATTTACTGGCACAGGAAGTGCGACATTGACATAGAGATTTTTCATAAACCCACTTTCAAATTTTTATTTTACTGATTCACGAGCGATTCAAGAATTTTGTAAACTTGAATAAGTGGCAAATTTTTTTCTTCTGCGATTCTTTTGCATTCTTCAAACTCTGGGACAAGTCGTTGAGTGTTGTTTAATTGAACGAGTTTAAATTTGACTTTGCCGAATGGAGTGTCAATTTCTTTTTGCTCTCTTTTTAGTTTTTTTCTTCTGACTTCAAAAATTTTTACGCCAAGCGTTGTTGTTTGAGAGAAAATTATATTTAAAATTTCATCAAGTTTTGATTCGGGAGCAAGCGTTGATAAGATAATTCCTGGACGACCTTTTTTCATAATTACAGGCACAAGGTAAGCATCGTTTGCTCCCGAGGAGAGAAGTTTTTCAATTACATAAGGGTAAATTTCAGGATTCATATTGTCAATGTTTGTTTCAATAAGAAGGAGTTTCTCTACATCATATTTTTGTGGTATTTCGCCGATTATAATTCTCAAAAGGTTTGGTTGTTGCGGGATTTCAAAATCACCTGCGCCGTAGCCAATTGATTGAATTTTTATTGTTTCCTTTTCAAGCCCATATTCAGCAAGTGTTGCTATTATTGCTCCACCTGTTGGGGTTGTGAGTTCAAAGGGTATATCAGTTAAGATCGTTGGAAAATTTCTTAACATTTCAATTGTTGCTGGTGAAGGAATTGGAATTTTGCCGTGTTGTGAGTTAACAAATGTCCCTGAGCCAAGCGGGATTTTTGAAGCATAAATTTTTTCAATTTCAAACTTTTCAATGCAAATTGCACAACCAACTATATCAATTATTGAATCAATCGCACCAACTTCGTGAAAATGGATTTTGTCTATCGTTGTGTTATGTATTTTCGCTTCCGCCTGAGCAAGTGTGGTGAAAATTTTCTTTGATGTCTCCTTGACAAATTCTGAAAGTTTACTTGTGTCAATTATCTCAAAAATTTCTGAAAGATTTCTGTGCTCGTGTTCTTGATTTTTTACAATGACATCAAATTTTGTCGCAGTTATACCGTTTCTTGTGATTTTTCTCGTTTTAAGTTCATAGTTTGTTAAGTTCAATTTTTGAATCTCGTTTTTAAACTCCTCAAAATCAAGTCCAGCGTCAATGAAAGCGCCTATCGTCATATCTCCACTTATCCCTGAGAAAGCATCAAAGTAAGCAATTTTCATTTTCAATCGGCGAGGTTAATTTTTTGGTAAAATTTAAATAGTTGGATTGAGATAAGCAAGAGTGAATTTAGGTATGTAGATTTTAAGGTTGGAAATAAAAAGGACAGGCAAAAATGCCTGTCCTGAAAAATTTTATTTGAAACTTTTTACGCTTGGGCTTGTTGCGTGGTGGGGAAATTGTTTACAAATTGAGCAAGTTTTGATTTGTAGCTTGAAGCTCTGTTTTTGTGAATGATTCCTTTTACGACCAGTTTATCAAGAATGGAATAAACTTTTTTAAGAGCTGCTTCCGCTTCTTCCTTTGTCGTTGCGTTTTTGACTTTTTTGATAAAAGTTTTCATCATTGATTTGTAATGCCTGTTGCGTTTGCGTCTTCTTTCGGACTTGCGCAATCTCCTTTCAGCTGATTTAAGATTCGGCATTTGCTGATTTATTTTTGTTTGATATTCAGTTAAATTTTAGTTGCGGGGGCGGGATTTGAACCCGCGACCTTCGGGTTATGAGCCCGACGAGCTACCAGCTGCTCCACCCCGCGGTGTTTTTGCGGATATAAATATAATAAATCAAAAGCAAAATTTCAAATTTACACAATGCGAAACCATCATTAAAAAATTTGCAATTGTTGCAGAGATTTTTTCAAGATTTGAAAATTTGAGCAATTTTTTTTAGTTTATGGTTGAATGATTTTGAATTTAAAATTTGAGATAGCAATGAACCTCACCGATGAAGAAAAAGTTGAGCTTCTTAGAATAGCCCGCAATTCCATAACAAATGCTGTAAACGGGAAAGAACTTCCTGAGGTTGAACCATTAACAGAAAATTTGCGAACTCCTTGTGGAGCTTTCGTCACAATCACAATTAATGACACATTGAGAGGATGCATCGGCTATGTTGAAGCTGTTAAGTCGCTTGCTGAAACAGTCAACGAGGTAGCAGCTAAATCAGCTCTTGAAGATCCAAGATTCCCGCCAGTTGAACCTTATGAACTTGATAAAATTGAAATTGAAATATCTGTTCTTTCGCCGTTGAAACTTGTTAAGTCGGTTGATGAAATCAAAGTAGGTGAGCACGGGATAATGATAAGGAAGGGATGGAGAAGAGGGCTTTTGCTTCCGCAAGTTGCGGTTGAACATAACTTAACAAAAGAGGAATTTCTTGAACATACTTGTTTGAAAGCTGGATTGCACCCAGATTGCTGGAAAGATAAAGATGTTGAAATTTATGTCTTCACCGCAATTGTATTTAAAGAAAGCGATTTCAAACAAAAAATAGAGGAAGGATTATGATAAAAGAGAAAATCAGACAACCAGCAGTTGCTGGACTTTTTTACCCAGATGTCCCATCAATTTTAAACGCTGATATTGAAAGGATGTTTGAGAATGCAAAAGATATAATAGGTGATAAAAAAATTAACGGAGAAATAAAAGCCATAATCGCACCTCACGCAGGTTATATGTATTCAGGTCAAACAGCAGCCGTTGCTTATTCTTTAATTCGTGGTAAAGATTATGACACTGTTGTTGTTGTCTCACCAAGCCATCGTGAATATTTTGACGCTATTTCAATCTACGATGGCAAAGCGTATAAAACACCACTTGGAGAAATTGAAATTGACATTGAACTTGCAGAAAAAATTTACGAAAAAGGCAAAGGTTTAATTGAGATTTCATCTTACGGTCATAAGCTTGAACACGCAGTTGAAGTTCATCTTCCTTTCTTGCAGAAAGCGTTGAATCATTTTAAACTTGTTCCAATTGTTATGGGAGATCAAAAAGCGGATTATTGTTTTCGGCTTGGAGATATTTTAGGGGATGTCTTAGCAGGGAGAAATGCCCTTCTTGTTGCAAGCACAGATTTATCGCATTATTATACCTATGATGTCGCTGTTAAACTTGACAAAATCGTAATTGACGATGTTGCAAATTTTGATGAAGTGAAATTGATGGATGACCTTGAACAGCAAAGATGTGAAGCATGTGGTGGGGGTCCAACTGTTGCAGTTATGCACGCTGCGAAAAAACTTGGCGCAGATAAATCAGAGGTTCTTTACTATTGCAATTCAGGCGATGTCACAGGAGATAAAACAGGAGTTGTAGGTTATCTTTCGGCTGTCCTATTTAAGCAGGTCGGATAAAGTTGGCGTTTAAAATTTTCAACATAGCCATCGTTGGGGCTGGAAGAGTTGGGACTTTGTTTGCAAAATTTTTAAGCGAAATCATCGGTCATAAAATTGTTGCGGTTATCAGCAGAAGTGATGAATCAATAAAAAGATTTGTGCAAAAATTTAAAGTTAACACTGCATCAAAGTCAATCACTGACCTTCCATCTGATGTTGAAGTAATTTTCATAACCACCCCCGATTCAGCAATTAAGGACATTGCTTGGGAGATTTCACAAATTGAAAATTTGAATTTTAAAAATCTTGTTGTTTATCATGCATCTGGGGTTTTGACAAGTGATGTTTTGTCGGAAGTTCAATCTCGTGGGGCTGAGGTTGGTTCTATACATCCTGTTTATTCCGTCTCTCACTTTGATTATTCTGTTGATGAAATAAGGAAAATTAAATTCACGCTTGAGGGAAGCCCGAAGATTTATGATATTACGAAGTGGATTTTTTATAACTTTGACGAGAACATAATTTCAATTGATAAATCGCAAAAAATTCTTTATCACATTGCTTGTGTATTCGCTTCAAATTACCTTGTTTCACTATTGAACACAGTTGATGAAATTTTCAAGAGGGCAAATTTAAATTTTGATCATAAATTTTTGCATCCTTTGATTGAGATTTCGCTTAAAAATGCAAGCGAACTTGGTTCTGTTAATGCTTTGACAGGTCCAATTGAACGAGGCGATCTTGAAACGATAAAACTTCACCTTGAAGAACTCCAAAATAAATTCCCCGAAATTTTACCTGTTTATTCATCGCTTGCAATTGAAACAATCCGCATTGCCTTTAAAAAGAAAAGCATATCTATGAATCTTGCATCTCAAATGCTTGATCTTGTTAGTTCTTACATTGGAAAAAAATAAATTAAAGAATAAATTGAGGTTGCATTATGGTTGATTATCACACCCATACAAAATTGTGCAAGCATGCAAAAGGTGAAATTGAAGATTATGTGAAAAAGGCAATTGAAAAAAATTTAACAGAAATTGGTATCTCGGACCATATGCCACTTCCATATAAATTTGACCCTGAACATAGGATGGAATTGAATGAATTTAAAATTTACAAAGATTGGTTTGAATCAGCGGTTGAGAAATTTGGTGGGAAAATAAAGTTGAGGTTTGGAATAGAAGCAGAATTTATTGAGGATGAAATTGACTTTGTAAAGGATTTCATCAAGCGTGGGGATTTTGATTATGTGATCGGTTCAGTCCATTTTTTGAATGACTGGGTTGAAAATCTTGGAGAACCCTACGGAACCGATTATATTTTGGAGTACTGGAACATCGCAAGTCATAAAGAGGAATGGAGATGGAATGGGAAAGATGTTGATGTTGTGTATGAAAATTATTACCACACTATGAAAGAACTTGTTAAGTCGGGGCTTTTTGATATTGTTGGGCATTTTGACTTGATAAAAAAATTTGGACATCGTGCAAATAAAAATTTTGATGAGTTGATCAGTGAAATTTTGAAACTCATCAAAAAAAATGATTTATGCATTGAAATTAACACTTCTGGATTGAGGCAGAAAATCAACGAGATTTATCCATCGGAGAAAATTCTAAAAATGATTCACGATTATAAAATTCCGCTAACACTCGGCTCGGATGCTCATACTCCTGATGATGTCGGCAGAGATTTTGATATTGCTCTGGCTTTGATAGAAAGATACGGGGATGGTAAAATATCAATTTTTGAGAAAAGAAGGCGGAGCGAGATCAAAATTTCATATTGAAAGAATTTTTGCAATTTTCAAAAGGTATGGATCAAGCTCTTTTTTTCGTCCAAATGTTTCTTTAAGCGGTGTTAATTTGATTTCTCCTTTTACTTCTCCAACCATCACATTGAATTTTCCATTTATCAGAGCTTCAACAGCAGCAACACCGAGTTTGCTTGCGAGAATTCTATCTCTTGCGCTTGGTGCTCCGCCTCTTTGAATATGTCCGAGAACTACAACACGATAATCAAATCCATAAAGTTCTTTCACTTTTTTCGCAATTTTAAACGCTCCGCCTTCCTCATCTCCTTCTGCGACGATTATGATACTGCTTGTTTTATCTTTCCTAAATCCTTTCAAAACATTTCTTATCTCTTCATAATCTGTTTGTTCCTCTGGGATTGCGATATATTCAGCACCTCCACCAATTCCAGCTTCAACCGCTATGAATCCAGATGTCCGACCCATAACTTCAACATAAAACAATCGGTCGTGAGCGTCTGCTGTATCTCTTATTTTGTCAATTGATTCAAGCGCTGTGTTAACAGCTGTGTCATAACCAATTGTGTAATCCGTGCCATAAAGATCGTTGTCAATCGTGGCTGGAATTCCAACAGATGGAATTCCGTGTTCTTCATATAAAGCAACCGCACCACGAAATGTCCCATCTCCACCGATGGCAACTAATGCTTCGAGTGTATCATTTCTTATTTTAAAATTGCTCTGCCCTAAAACAAATTGAGCAAACAAAAGAAAAATGAAAAGAAAATTTCTCATCTCTTGCCTAGTTTATTTTTGCTTGAGAAAAATTAATTAAAACTCAATAAACTTCAAAAATTCATCATCGCCCAAACCTTGCTTATTTTATTTTGTTTTTAACACTTGCTTGGTTAAATTTAGATTTGATTTTTAAAACAAAATCCAAAGCAAAAGGAAATGAAAAGAATTGGTGTATTCACAAGCGGTGGAGATGCGCCCGGAATGAATGCCTGTATAAGAGCAGTCGTAAGAGCCGGAATTTACTACGGTCTTGAAGTCATAGGCATAGGTCACGGCTATCAAGGAATGATAAACGGAGAATTTATACCTTTACAAGCACGTTCTGTTTCAAACATACTTCAACGTGGTGGGACAATTCTCAAAACCGCAAGGTCAGAAGAATTTATGACGAAAGAAGGAAGAGCAAAAGCT
>NZ_CZVW01000022.1 GCF_001536065.1 Candidatus Chryseopegocella kryptomonas | reverse complement strand
ACCCGTTGCGATGATTATATGATTTGTTTCTATTTCAATTTCATCGGTGTTCGTTTTAACCCCTACCAAACCAGGTTTTAAAATAAAACCATGCCCTGAAATTTTTGTAACATTATTTTTCTTCAATAGAAACTCAACTCCGCGTGTTAATCTTTCCGCAACTTGTCTGCTTCTTTGAATTATTTTCTTGAAGTCAAAACTAAAATTGCCAACTTTTAAACCAAATTCATCGGCTCTCTTAATAAGGTTATAAAGTTCAGCTGATTTCAAAAGTGCTTTCGTCGGGATACAACCCCAGTTAAGACAAATTCCGCCAACGCGATCTTTCTCAATTAAAACAGCTTTAAAGCCAAGTTGTGAAGCACGAATTGCAGCGACATAACCTCCGGGACCACCGCCAATGATTGCGACGTCAAATTTTTGTGGCATAAAGATGAAATTTTTTGTTTTGAAATTTACAAAAATTTAAAAAGGCAGGATAGAAAAATCAAAATAAGGCGGGTAAAGTTTATGCGAAAAATAAAAAAGGGGTGAGCTTTCGCCCACCCCTTTCACAGTTAGAATCCAACTTTAAAGTTAAACAAATGATTTGCACTGAAATAAGTCACAGGGACATAAGCATAATCAAATGTCACTTTAAGACCTATCAAACTTTCTGTATTTATCCCCGCACCAAGCGTGTAATGATGCCAGATTGAAGAAACATCGCCAGCTTTGCTGTAATTGTATCCAGCTCTTATTGCAAAGATATTTTTGAACGAATATTCAAAACCAAACTTATAAGCATCAAGGGCATATAAATTATTTGCCTGATAAGTTCCAACGAGAGAGAAGTTATTGAATTCGCCGATGGAATAGTTATAACCTAAACCAATCTCAAAAGAAGCTGGCATTTGGAATGAAGCTGGTTCAATTTTATAAAATGTCAAACCTCTTTCCGAGCCCGGGACAACCGCCTGAACCCAAAGCCCTGAACCACCGTATTTCATTGAAGGACCCACATTTTTGACGACAATTCCAAGCGAAAGTCCCGGGACATTAAGCATATTTCTATATTGCACACCTGCATCAAAAGCAAATCCAACTGCACTTACTCTGCCAAAGCTCTCGCTCACAAGATTAAAATTAACCCCAACTGAAACGCGATCAGATAATCTCTTTGAATATGTCAATCCAGCGACAAAAAAGTTCGGACTTATAATTTCACCTGTTCCATCGGGTTGAAATTCAGTTGTAACGGGAATATCTCCAAAGTTAAAAGTTCTCAAAGACAAACCAACTGAACCAAATCCAAATTTCCCGACGATTGCCAGATAATTTATTCCTATATCTGCTATATACTTACGATACGAAAACATTGCTTGTCCATTTCCAACGAGCCAATCAACACCGCTTGGGTTCCAGGTTATAGCTTCAACACCATCGGCAAGAACTCCAGATGCACCAGCCATTGCAGTATATTTTGCACCAACTGGTATTGTAAGCTCGGGCGCTGCTGATGTTCCAGCTTTCGTTTGCGAAAATGCCAACCCACCGAAGAAAATTAACAAAGCCGATATTAAATAAATTTTCCTCATGGTTTCAAACTCCAATTTTTATTTTTTAAATAAACCGCCCCGAAGGGCGGTGTTAATTTTTTAATAAGTTGGTATAATTTCTTCTTCTTGGACAATCAATAACTTCAAAATCTTTGTCTTCCCGATCTCGGGCATATCAATATGAACAATGTAAATACCGCTTGCAACAGGCATATTACGTTCGTTTCTCAAATTCCATCTCGCAAATTGAGTATCGTCATCTTTATAAATTGTCTTAACAAGCACACCAGCAAGGTTAAATATCCTTATAGTTGCCTTCTTTGGCAGATGATTAAAGGTTATGTATTTGTTTAATCTGCTTGACTCCATCAAATTAAATCCATAATACGGGTTCGGGAATGCATTTATCTTTTCAACATCTTGAGCTGCTAATTGAACATCTCCAACAGTCGGCGCCTGGCTTGTAAATCTAAATGTATCAGCAGGTGTGTTAACTCTATTTGGAATAAGCTGAATTGTTACATCGGCGCCATACGGTTCTCTCGTTCCTCTCTGACCAAGCCATAATGCCCAAAGAACAGGATAAGCACTATGATTTGAACCATTTGTCATAAATCCTCTTCCCTGAGTTGGATCCCAAGCTTTTCCAGTTGGGTCATACGTATCATCAAGTATCCATACATATTCGTATGGTGTAACTTCTTCCGCAGGATCGGATATATCCCATTGCCGATTTGCATTCCTATCACGGACAACTACATTTAGCTGTCTTGGTGAGTTTGGATTTTCAATATCGTAAACTTGGAACGGAACATCAAGAAATCCTTCATAAGTAGCGTTCCTCCAAGTTTGGTAGAAGAATGCCTTTTGTCCTTTGGTGATATCAAAATAATACTTTTCACCAAGGTCATATTTGCCATTGTTATTCGCGTCCTCATAACTTGTTTTCCTTGTAAATCTTATCTCAACTGATTTGAAATCACCTGGTAAGACACTGCTTCCGGTAAAGTTTGGTCCAAGATATGCACCACCAAATAACAATTCGCCATGTGCACTCGGTGCTGCAGTGAACCATCTATCAGCTGCTCCCTGGGTCACAAGCCATTCTTTACCAGCAAGTGGAGGACCCATAACTTTTACAAAAATACCATCAACAACAGGATATGCTTCATCCCCTGACTGATTTGATCCGGTTGCTTTTACTCTGTTTTGATTAACATCAACGATAAACCAGTTTCCTGAATTATCAAATCTAACTTCATAAGTATGTCCTGTTGTAGCGGATGGATCAACTAGTATCGCAACGACCTCACCGTCGCTTTTACCTTTATGCGTTACCTGTAAAGTATCACCAACTGCGCCAAAATATCTCGTTCCAGGAGGTGGCGATTGCGGAACCGTAGCTATTACAACAGGTGTGCTTTCCAAAGCTCTAAATGGAGACAACGGATCCGGATTGTAGGCATAAGCAGTTACAGCATAGTAATATGTTTGTCCATTAACAAGCGGACGCTGCCTTATATAATCTGTCGTTAAGCTGATAAAATGTCGTATCCCTGAATTACTTCCGGTTTGAACCGGAACCATAAGCAGAGCCCCTGTTTTGGGATCAATTGTTCTATCAAGTATTACGGTAACATCATTTACAACATCATATGTTGCTATCTTAACAGCTTCACTTAAACTTGATGTTGGTGATGGAAGTTGATAAACATTATAACCTTCAAAAACGAAACCAGCAGAATTAAAGTTTTCAATTGCATTTACACTATTTTGATCCCAACCCCAATTCAGAACAATTTGACGATCAAGCTGAGCAACTTTGACATTTGGTGAAGGCGGTGGTGATGGTAGAACGAAAAGGTTATCATACGCAAATTGCGCATATGTGTCATAGTATTTCAAAACTTGAACGCTTGAAAGGTTATCAACTCCCATTGCACCAATTAAAGCGACAACTATTTCCGCTGTATCACCCAAACTCATTCTAAATGGTCCCGTAATTGGAACGATTCTTCTATCCCCAGGTGGTATTTCTCGTCCATCAATCCAACCTGTTTTGGTTACAGGATCACCCGCAACAGCATATTTAGTTGGATAAACATTTGGATCCCTTACAAATGCAGACCAGAACGGTTGATAAGCAGGCCATTCAGGTCTTGGTAAACCTGCTTTCATAAGGTTGAACCATTGAGTTGCGTTCGTTGGGTCACTAATTCCAGTTCCAGCTGCGAAGAAAACAAACGCTGAAAGCGGATTTTCATTCCAGTATTTGTATCCCTTTCTCCATTGCAAGCCAATCACAGCCGAATCATTAGGATTACCCGTATAATAAGCCGGACCCTGGAGGAAATCAAAGCCAACCGCAGGAGCTGGAAGACCTATTGCTTGATATTCAGCATCTACCGTATTAGAGTTATAAACATAACCCAGACCAAGAACGGAATCACAACCCGCAAGATCATCTGAATAATCACCAAGATCAGGGTCAGACCATTTGACAACATACATACTATCAATCGTTGCGTTAGAAGGAGTTGTAGCTGTTCCTTTGTAAATTATCCTGAATTGCTGGAATATAATGTTATTTAAAGGATTTGAAACCGAGTAACACCATTCCGTAACCTGAACCTCAAGACCTATATTAACAGAATTAAAGACAGTTTGACCCAATCTTGTGTCAAGATCATTCCCAACCGTCCAAACAGTTTGAGTTGCTCCGGGAATTCCCGGAACATGCGTTGGATCATTCGGGTTAAATCCAGGTCCGTATTTTACTTTATACGCATCTGGACCAGTTGTTGTATACCATGGTGCACCCTTATCCGCTGGCCAATCTTTCCAATCATTCTCATATTGTTGCCGAATTGCTTCCTCATCAGCAGATGTTACATCTTTGAGTGACTTCATAAAATATTCCGCTGCGTCCGCTTTCAAATCAGCAGTTCTATAATCTGGGCGAACTCTCCATACTCTTTTTACAGCTGCACTGTTAAAATCCTCAGCTTGACCTTTCGTGATAATTTTACCCGGTCTCAAACTTGTTTGGTAAAAAATACCTTGCGCTCGCGGTGATGTGGGACCACCATCGTTTACAATTCCACCTATCATAAGTCCTTCTCTGTAAATCATTCCAACACCACTACCTCTTGGAAATGTGCCATTCCAGGAATTTTTTATTAAAGGTGGCCAACCAAGACCACCTGGCGACGAAATCACAGATAGCCAGCTTGTTATATTATTTGCATCTACCACAGTTTGAGTTACACCAGCTGCTGATGTTTTTCCAAAAAAGAATTCCTCAGTTCTTTTCTTTAACGGGTCCTCTCTTCCAAAAGTCAAGTTTAAAATCACGAAAGTTAAAATTCCAAGGGTTAAAAATTTTCTCATAGTTTTAAACCTCCTCTGCTTTTTTTATTTTTAGAATTCAATTTTTACTCCAGCTCTCAATTGTCTCGGTGGTCCAAACAAATCTTGGAGTATTCCATTAAATCTCCATTGATGCTGGCGATTCTCAAGATTAATCGCTCTGTAAAGTTCTATATACCTCTCTCCGAATTGATTAACAAATGTCCCACTCAAATCTGGATTTGTCAAGAATCCATCATCATATGCGTTTCCTGTTCTGTAGTAAACATTTATCACATTCTTTGTGTTAAACAGGTTCTGGACATAAACATAAAGATTAATGTTAGCAGGTCCAATTGATATTGTTTTATCAACTCTTAAATCAACATTCCATACCCAAGGTGTTCTTGAAGCGTTTATAGGCTCAAGTGGATTTCTATTTCTTGGATCGCCATCATTTAAAATTCCACCGTCATCAGCATCTTGCTGTGCTATACCACCAGTTGCAAGTGTATAAGGATGACCGCTGTTAAATGTTATCAACAAATTAACACCAAATCTTTCAAGTAAAGGTCCACCTTCGCCCTTGCCAAAACGATAATCAATGTTAATTGTTCCTCTATGGGTTTGATTGAAGGTCAAAGGAACAGTTAAAGTTGGAGTTATCTGCGTAATTCCAACCGCTGCCCATGCACCATTTGCAAATGAGTTAGTCCCACGAGCATCTTGCAAAGTATAGTTAATTTGCGCCTGAACTCTATTAACTCTTCTTATTCTTAATGTAAATTCAAGACCATAAACATTTTCAAAATCACCATTGCTATAAACAGCATACTTTGTCCCAGCATATGGTCCACCCGTTATCGGAACTGTTGAAACCTGCAACTGCCCTCTTACATCTTTATAAAATCCAGTTATATCAAACGCAGCAAAATCCGTGAATTGCTGTGAAAATCCAATCTCGTATTGAGTTGTCTTAATTGGATCCGGGTCAAATGCAAGTGGATCTGGTATTAATTCAATTGATGGCAGATATACGCTACCCGGATAATAAGATAATCCTGCGTAAAGCGAAGTCAGAGCCGGCGGTTGAACAAATATGCCATACTGAAGATGAAACACAGTTCTATCAGTTACAGGAAATGAGAAACCTAACCTCGGTTGCAAATAAGCGCGTGGCTTGCCCTTTTCAAGATCAAGAAGTTTTCTCAAGTTCAAATCTGCATTTGGTGCACTTGGATCCTTTAACCTCCACGCATCAAGATACATATAGTCAAAACGAACTCCAGCATTGATAATCAAGTCCTGCAATTCAACCTTGTCCTGAATATAAGCAGAGAAGAAATATGGATGTCTTGGTCCATCCTCTCCTGAATCAACCTTCTTACCAAATCTGTCAAATCCATAGTTATTCACATAACTGCCAAGCAATTTATACAGATAATTTGGATCTCTTGCTGAATCTGGCAACGAATGAAATGCTCTGAACAATCCACCTGTCCCAATTCCATAGTGACGAATTGTCCATCTTTGATAGCTTGTTCCAACTTTAATTTCGTGATTTTTCATCTGTGATGTCAAAGCTAAACTACCACCAACATACGCTTGCTGAAACTTACTATATCCAGCAAATAATGTTCCCGGTCTATAGAACAAGAAACCGTAGAAATCATACGGAGGTGGTCCTACATATCTTGAAACATACCTAAATTTTTCCCCATAAGCTCTTGCAACCTGCAAACTATCATCATAAGCAAGAACATTATCACCAAAAGCTGGTTCATAAGATTTATTTCTGTAATCAAGAATGCTAACAGATGCTTCAATAAATGTCTTCGCAGAAATGAAATAGCTTGCCTTCGCATCAAGGAAAAGTTCTGTTATATCTGTAACTGGTAATCTTTCAAGATTGAAGATATTTCGCAATGAGTTATTTGCTCTCTCACGAGCCCAAGAATATGCACCAGCAAATCTAACTTGCAATGGTTTTAAATCAAATGTCAATGTTCCATTTCCAGTATATCTATTTCTCATTCTTCCCGGTATATTTGCATCGTTCCAAGCAACAAGAGCCGAATCTCCTCTTGTTCCACCTCTTCTTCCATTGTCCTTTAAATATCCGAAATTATATCCCTTGAAGAAATGTGGAATATAATCCCTGACGAAATTATTTTCACCAGCGAGGAAAAACTTAACTTTTTCTGTAAATAGCGGACCACCAAGCGTTAAAACTGCATCCGCATATCCATAAGAATATGTCCCTAAAAATTTCTTCCCCGGATAATTCCCAAAGTTATCTGTCTCAAATTGTGCCGATGCTGAAAATTTTGATTTTCCCGTTTTAAAAACCTGTTGAACTATTCCAGCGTTTGCGTTTCCAAATTCTGCGCTATATCCACCAGCTTGAACCGAAATTTCTTCAAGAGCTTCTGGAATTGTAGTTATAAGCCCACCACCCAAAGCTCTATATCTATCTCTTGACGCAAACGCCCCACCTCTTGCACCGGTTGTAGCTCCAAGTATATTTGTCACATTTGCTCCTTCAATCATATAACCAACTTCATCGGGTCTGCTACCTCTGACGAACAATCTTCCGTATTGCAAACTTACACCAGCTTGAAGCGCAAAATACGCTTGAACATCTCTAACTGGCAATTTCTCAACATCTGAAGCAGTTACAACACGAATTGCATTTGTTGCTGATTTCTCTATCAATGGTCTTTCTGCAACAACTTCAACAGCTTTCAATTCTATTGCGGTTGAGGGAAGTTCAAAATTTAATTCTCTTGTCAAGCCAGCGAGAACCTGCACACCTGATACTGTCACCGTTTGATAACCAACATAAGATGCAACAACAGTATATGTTCCAGCAGGAACATTCAGTATAACATAATTCCCATTTGCATCAGTTGCTGCACCAAGCGTTGTCCCCTGAATTAAAACAGATGCCCCGGGCAATGGCTCTCTTGTTTCCTTATCAATGACTTTACCGGCAATTTTGCCGTATTGAGCAAAAACTAATTGAAATGAAATTAACAGCATTAAAACCGAAATTAAAATTCTAACTTTCCCTTTCATAGTTTTCCCTCCTTTAATCTTCTTTGAAAAGCTTTTTTTGTAAATCTGTTTTCAACCCATAAACGACAACAGAATATCTTCCAGGACCGGTTATCCCTGAATCCCAACCTTTGACAAGCGTATCACTGCCAGATATAACAGTATATTTCACAGTATCCGGGAAAGAGGAAATTTCAAGATATGGTGTGCCTCCTTTGAATGGAACACTTGAAAACACAGAATCCTTACCCGCAAAATTAACAATCACCTTCGCTGTCCCAAGATTAGGGCTCAAATGCAAAAACCTAACCAATGCCTTTCCGCTTGGATATGGTTCATCAAATGTGTTCCTTTCAACCGCAAATAAAACACTATCAGAACCTTTCCCGACATAAAAAACCGAATACTTCTTTTCAGATTCAAGCGTCCTTCTTACGCTATCACCTGCGCCAAATGCAAAAACCCTTGAACCGGCTGGCAAATCAAAATAGCTTGTCGCTTCACCAAAGGCAAGCGAAGCTACCTTATCAGTTCCATCAACATTGACTTTGATCGTTGCGCCCGTTTTTAAATTCACAAACTTTGCACTTGAACGATAATCAACGGGCTGGACCACAGGATTATCAATGTTAATGCAACCACTCCCCGTAATTAGATAAGCAAGAATTAAAACGAAAGCAGAAAGGCAAATAGTAAACTTACCTTTCATCTGTCACCTCCAATTTAAAGTTTTAAAAAATAGCTTTTAACTAAAGAACCTATTTATTTCAAGTGGGTGCTTCTTGAAGGTAGAAACTTAAAATCTCTCTCTATCTCCAATGTGCTTATGCACTTTTGCTATAAATATAATATGCAAATTTCAATTTGTCAAGAGGTAAAGCCCAGTTTGAGGTAAAATTTTAAAAATCATTCAGAAACTTTTTTATCCAAACATTTTTTATTAAGTTTAGGCAAATCTTAAAAATAAAATTGCGTCCGCTATGAAAAGCGTTGAAGAAATACTGAATGTTTTAAGGCAAATTCAAGACCCAGATCTCCACAAAGATATTGTCTCGCTTGGATTTGTCAAAGATATAAAAGTTGATTCAAACAAAGCATTTATAAAAATTGAGCTTACGACACCTGCGTGTCCAATAAGGGACAAAATCAAAGATGAAGCGATTGAAAAAGTAAAAAAACTTGGATTTGATGAAGTTAACATAGAAATGACAGCGCAAGTCCCAAAACACATAAGCCAGCAAAAGGATGCACTTTTACCAAATGTTAAAAACACAATCGCTGTCGCAAGCGGTAAAGGTGGGGTTGGAAAATCAACTGTTGCTGTTAATCTTGCAGTTGCACTCGCACTTGATGGAGCAAAAGTTGGTTTAATTGACGCAGATGTCTATGGACCAAATGTCCCGATAATGCTCGGTGTAAATGAAAAACCTTCGTTAACAAGCGATGGCAAAAAAATTGAACCAGTTGAAAAATACGGTGTTAAGTTAATTTCAATTGGACTTCTTCTTGATGATCCCGATACTGCTTTAATATGGCGTGGTCCTATTGCAAGCGGTGCAATTAAACAATTTATGACAGATGTTGAATGGGGTGAACTTGATTATCTTATTTTTGACCTCCCACCCGGAACAGGTGATATTCAACTTACACTTGTTCAGACAATTCCATTAACTGGTGCTGTAATTGTAACAACACCACAAGATGTTGCTCTTGCTGATGTTCGTAAAGCAATTAAAATGTTTCAACGTGTAAATGTCCCAATTCTTGGAATAATTGAAAATATGAGCTATTTCATCTGTCCACACTGCGGACAAAGAGACGATATTTTTGATCACGGTGGCGGGAAAAAGGCAAGCGAAAAATTTAATGCCCCATTTTTAGGCGAAATACCAATTAACACAAGAATAAGAATAAGTGGCGACACAGGTAAACCCGTCCCAATTTCTTATCCAGAAACAGAAGAAGCAAAAATAATTAGAGAAATCGCACGAAAACTTGCTGCAAGAGTTAGCATTGTAAGTTTCAAACAGCAAGCAATGCCAAAAATTGAAATCAAACTATGAAAAACAAAGAAGAACTTAAACAGCGCGTTCTAAAAGCACTTGAAATCGCACGACCCTATCTTAAAGCAGATGGAGGAGATGTTGAACTTGTTGAAATTACAGATGATTACATTGTTAAAGTAAAATTGATCGGTGCATGTGGAAGTTGTCCACTCTCAATGATGACATTAAGAGCTGGAATTGAAAGAATTATAATTCGTGAAGCGCCGGAGATAAGACGAGTTGAAGCGGTTTTTACATAAAAAATCGGCGAGCCAATCTATGGCTCGCCTTTTCATCTCATACCAAACAAAGCCCACATCCTGCCGGAATTTTCTCCATCTCTTCTATACGAATGAAAAATATCACCACCACAAATCGTGCAATATGGACTGACGCTTATGTTCTCAAACTTAACACCTGATTTAACTAATTGAGCGTAAATTTCGCCTTTCAAATCAAAATGATATTTCCCATTCCTTTTAAACCTCAAAAACCTCACATCAAAAATTTTATCAAACTCCTTGTCAACCTCATAACAACACACAGAAGCACAAGCCCCGATGTGAACAATCAAATCTCTTGGCTCACTCTTGAACTTATCCCGAATGAAAGCAACTGTTTTTTCAACAATTTTTTCTGAAGCGCCTCTCCAACCACAATGAACCAATGAAATAATTTTCTTCTTCGGATCATAAATATAAACAGGTGAACAATCAGCAACACTCACAACAAGAAAAATCTCTTTTTTATCCGTCACAAGAGCATCACATTCATCGTAAATCCCGGGTTTTTCAACAAAGCAAATGTTTGAACTATGGATTTGCTTTGGGATTGCAAGTTGAGTTTCAGAAATCCCAAGCTGTTCAAGTAAAATTCTGCGATTATTTTTAACTTCCTCAGGATCATTATTTTTGGTGAAGCCAAAATTAAATGTCCTATCCGAGTTAACACTTTTTCTCGTCGCTAAAATAGCTAAAAGATTATCAAACTTTTCAAAAATTTCTGGCTTTAAAAGATAAACTTCGTCAGATTTCACCACCGAGATAAATTTGTTTTAAATTCTTGCTAATCCCTCGCTCAAATCAAGAATTATGTCATCAACTTTTTCAAGTCCAATTGACAATCTTATTCCGCCTGGGTCAATTCCTTTTTTTTTGAGTTGCTCTTCCGCTGGAATTGTCGCATGCGTCATTGAACCCGGATGTTCAATCAATGTTCTTATATTCCCTAAACTAACAGCAAGAGTTATCGTATATGCGTTTTTCGCAAGATAATTTATGAGTTTTTCCGCTTTCTTACGTCTTCCTTCCGGTGAATCATCTTTGACAATGAAATAGATAAGTGTCCCCGGTGCGAAATTGCCCTCATAATCAACCATTTGTCGCTTTGCAAGTTCATATTGCGGGAAAGTATGCAAACCTGGATAACTCACATATTGAATTTTTGGATGTGAGCAAAGAAATCTTGCGACTTCCATTGCGGTTTTTTCCTGCTGACGAACTCTTAAAGCAAGCGTTGGCAAACCATAAACAAGAATTGTCCAGGCGCTTTTTGTGCCAAGAACTCCGCCAAAATCTTTTCTATAAAGCAAAAGCTGGTCTCTGCTCCACTTTGGACCAATCACCACTCCACCCATATCAGTGCCGAAACCACCGATATTTTTCGTCAATGAATGGACAACGAAATCTGCTCCAAGCGTAAGTGGTCTTTGACAAAATGGAGTTGCAAATGTATTGTCTACAACAACATAAATTCGCTCGTTCGGTTTTCTCTTCTTATTTTCTTCCTTCACAATTTCAGCCACACCAGCGATGTCAATCAATTCAAGCGTTGGATTTACGGGCGTTTCAAAATAAACAACTCTCGTTTTTGGAGTTATTGCTTTTTTCAAATTTGATAAATCTCTTAAATCAACAAACTTCGTCGTTATTTGATACTTTGGATACCAGTATGTTAAAAGTTCATAAGTGCATCCGTATAAAAGTTTGTGCGCAATTATTTCGTCACCTGTCTTAGTCAAAATTCCAAGAACGGCTGAAATTGCACCCATTCCCGATGCAAATGTAACAGCAGATTCACCAAGCTCTGCATAAGCGAGATATTCTTCAAGCATTTCCTTATTTGGTTCGCCAAGGCGATCGTAAATATAAATCGGGGCTTTAAGTTCAACTTCTTCATTGTTAATTGTGTGAGCAAATTGCAGAAAACCTAATGCCCCACGCTGTGCCGATTCAAGCCGAAATGTTGCTGATGCTGAAATTGGCGGAACTACATGATGTGAATACTCCCATTTCGGTGTGAATGAACGACCATAAATAAGGTGGGTTTCCATTGAATACTTTGACTCGTTGTTTAACTTCTTCCCTTGAACCTTTGAACTCTTGAACCCTTGAACTTTTTTACTCGGGGACTTCTCCCGAGCCGAACTCATTGTTCCATTTTCCATTGACTTCGGGGACTTTTCCCGAACCGAACTCGCCGAACCATTTTGCTTTTTAACCATAATTCCCTCCCTAATTGTGGGTTTGTTTTACACTTTAAATTTACAAAATGACACCGAATTATCCAAGAAGAGCAAAATTTCAAATTTCTTCATTAAATTAAAACGCAAAACAAAAATAAAACTTCAAAGCACAAATGTTTGACATGAAAGCGAAAATTAACTACAGAGACCTTAACAAAAACTGGAAACCACGACTTGACACATTAACATCCTACCTTCAAGAATCAGCAATCCTTCACTCTGAAACCATCGGATTTAACGCAAATTATATGCTAAAAAACAAATGTGCTTGGATTTTAAATAAACTTGCAATTGAAATCTTCAAACTCCCAAAATTAAGGGACGAGATTAAAATCACAACATGGTCAAGGGAAATTCACACCGTAAAAGCATATCGTGATTTCAATGTTTACTTGGATGATGAACTCATTGTGAAAGCGTCATCATTGTGGGTTTTCGTTGATGCAACAACGAAAAAATTGAAACGAATTCCAGATGAAGTCAAAAATATGTATGGCGAGGAAAAAATTTCAAACGGAATTGATCCAGAAAAATTTAATTTTGAACCAGACAAAATTAAAAACTCAAACTTAATTTTGAAGGAGCACACAATTAGATACACTGACATTGACACAAATGGTCATATGAACAACACTACCTTTTTCACACTTCTTGAAGATATTTTGCTTGAAAAATTTGGCGATTTTAACATCGGAGAGATCAACATTTGCTTTAAAAATGAGGTTCTTTACGAGCAGAAAACAATTAAAGTCGCTCTGACGCAGTCATCTGATGAGATTTACGATTTTGTCTTTTTCAACGATGATATAATTTTTTCTTACGGGCGTGTAAAAATTTGTTTTTAAGGTTGAAAAATTTTAAATTTTTTAAAAAGCTGGCGTAGCTCAGCGGTAGAGCAGCTGATTCGTAATCAGCAGGGCGTGGGTTCAAATCCCACCGCCAGCTCTATCTTACCTTATTTTTTCCCTTCACTTTAATTGAAACAATCACCCAAGCATTTTATATTTAAGCAAAAAACGAATTCTTATGAAAAAATTTTTTATTCTCATAACGATCATCTTTATTCCAAGTTGCGCCCCAAAACCTTACTATGTAAAACCTTCCGACTGGAAAACACCTGAATCAAAGGATTCGGTTATTAACTTTTACTCACGATTTGTCAAGGGATGGAAAATTTTTATTGACCCCGGACACGGCGGACAAGACAGAAAAAACATTGGAATTAAAAAAAGAGTGGTTGAAGCAGATGTTAATTTAAAAGTGGCACTTTATCTTCGTGATTACCTCACAAAAGCTGGCGCAATAGTTTTCATGTCAAGGGAAAAAGATACAACCGTTTCACTTCAAGATAGGGTGAAAATGGCTACAGAAAGTGGAGCTGACATTTTCATCTCAATCCATCATAACGCAATGCCCGGAGATGAAACAACATTTTACGCATCAACTTGGTATCACGCTGTTGAAGGTGATCCTGGGTTTCATCCATCCAATAAAGATATTGCAAGATACATTCAAAGAGACCTCGCATATGCCCTTAGAATTTCTGGCTCACTTGCAAGTTTTGACGGAACAATGTCTGATTATCTTGTTTATCCAAAACAAGGGTTTTATGTTTTGAGAAATGCAACGATGCCGGCAGTCCTTGTTGAGTGCACATTTTTCACGAATGAACATGAAGAAAGAAGATTAAGCATTGATGAATTCAATCAAATTGAGGCGTGGGGAATTTTCAAAGGTCTTGCAAAATATCTTCAAGCTGGCGTTCCAAAAATTGAATTAATTTCTGACACAATCTTAACAACGCAAAAACCAACGCTTATTCTCAAAGTTTCAGATAAATCCGGACTTGACAAACAAAGCATTCAAATTAAAATTGATTCTCTTACGATCCCAAAAGATCACATTGCAACAATTGATGAGCGAAACTTCTCAATAATTCTTTTCACACCAAATTTTAACCTCAATCCCGGGGTTCACACTCTTGATGTAATTGTAAGAAACAAAAACGGAAACTCATCTTTTCCATTTCGCAGAAATTTCTACATTGTAAAACAAACAGGAGAATAAAGCTATGATGAACTACATATGGCTTGCTCTCATTGCAATCGGAATTTTAACAGCAGTTGGGACGGATATTTATGAAAGTTCAATCAACAAGTATAGAAACGGAGTTGAATTTCAAGCGTTGGTTGAACTTAAAGATGAGTTCAAAACAAATACCCAGTTAACGGGAATTCTGAAAGTAAGCGGTGAGTACTTCAAAAATTTTTATTCGCTGAAAAATTTTAACGCAAAACTTATAACAAATGAAATTTCAATCAAGGTAAATCAAGATGGTAAAGGTGTGGCTGTTCTTAACATTTCTGAAAACACCCCCGAATTTTGGAAACTTATGGCAAAAGGCAAAGGCACGAATACAGATAAACTTGTTGCAAACATTTTGAAATTTGAGAAAAATGAAAACGGAAGTTATAATGTTGTTATGGTTTTTGAAAGAATTTCACTTGTTAAGATAAAGCAGGTTTTAAATGCGGTGATTGAGTATTCCGATATCGCTGTTAAAATTGCAATTGGTTTAATCGGAGTGATGGCTTTGTGGCTTGGAATTATGAAGATAGGTGAGCTCGCGGGGTTGATAAATTTACTTGCAAAAATTGTTAAGCCAATTACAAAACGTCTTTTTCCAGATATACCATCAGAACATCCTGCGATCGGAGCAATCATAATGAACATCTCCGCAAATATGCTTGGTCTGGGAAACGCAGCAACTCCGCTTGGATTAAAAGCAATGGAAGAGCTTCAAAAGTTAAATCCAAAGAAAGACACCGCAAGCGATTCAATGGTGACATTTCTTGTAATTAACACAAGTGGGATGACATTGATACCAGCAACTGCAATTGCCGTAAGAGCAGCTCTTGGTTCGGGCGACCCAGCAGCAATTATTAGCACAACAATCGTCGGTGGATTCGCAGCAACAATTGCAGGTGTAACAGCAGCGAAAATTTTACAGCGACTTAAAATTTTTAGAAAAGAACTTGAAGAAAATAACGAAACAAAAACGGAGGTCAAAGAATGAGTTTCAAAGAGATTATGAATATAATTTCTGTCGTTGCAATACCTTTCGTTATTTTCACATTTTTAATCTACGGTTTTGCAAAGAAAGTAAAAGTTTATGAATCATTCGTTGAAGGCGCAAAAGAGGGATTTAATGTCGCAGTTAGAATTATCCCTTACCTTGTTGCAATGCTTGTTGCAATTGGAATTTTTAGGGCAAGTGGTGCGATGGATGTTCTTGTTGCAATTTTAAGCCCATTGACAAACTTAATTGGCTTTCCAGCAGAGGCGCTTCCAATGGCTCTTATGCGTCCATTGTCTGGAAGTGGCTCGCTCGGAATTATGACCGAAATAATGAAAACTTATGGACCTGATTCATTCCTCGGTCTTCTCGTTTCAACGATGTATGGAAGCACAGAGACAACTTTTTATGTGCTTGCTGTATATTTTGGCTCTGTCAACATAAGAAAAACAAGACATGCGGTTCTCGCAGGTGTGATCTCGGACATAACGGGCTTGCTTACAGCGTTTTTTATTTGTAAATTAGTTTTCGGATAGTGAAATTTAAACAAAAAAATTTCGGAGGTAAAAAATGAAAAGGACTTTGACTTTACTTCTTGCCTTGCTTGTCTTAACTTCTGCATATTCACAGCGAAGGGTTCAAAGAGAAACTCCAACAAAACCGCAAACAAGCGGTGAATTTACAGGCGGGCTTGGATTATCATGGTTTGATGGAAAACCATACTATCTTTTAAACATCTCACCAGAAATCGCTTTTGGAAAAATTGGAATTGGACTTGATGTTAATTTGAGAATCGGTGTAAATGATGGAAAAATAAGAAGCGAAGATTGGAACGAATTTTATGACTTTTTGAGAGCGATAAGATATGTAAGATATGGTTTAAAAGGTGATCCATTTTACGCACGGCTTGGGGCACTTGACTACGCAAGATTAGGACACGGGACAATTGTCTATTACTACAAAAACAACGCAAGTTATGACGACAGAAAAGTTGGGCTTGAATTTGATGTTGACTTTGGGAAATTTGGATTTGAATCTGTTTTCAGCGATTTGAAAAGAGTTGGTGTGTTTGGATTGCGTGGATATGTAAGACCTTTGAAATTTACACCCGCTGGAGGAATCCCAATAATTGGAAATCTTGAATTTGGAGCAACTTATGCGACAGATTTTGATAAAGATGCAATCGCTCATTATGATACAGTAAGCAGGAAAATTGTAAGAGATTGGGATAGACCCGATATTTTCGGATTTGATATCGGACTTCCAATTATAAAATCAAAAATTTTTGGTTGGGATGTCTATTTTGACTATATGAAATTTGTCAATTATGGAAGTGGAATTGCTTATGGAACTAATCTTGAATTTAGAGGGCTTGGAGTTTTAAACATTGGTGCGAAAATTGAGCGTAGAAACTTCGGCGATCAATTTTTGCCAAGTTATTTCAATTATTTCCACGAAGTTGAAAGATTTAATTTGAGAGATACTGTAAATGCAACGAGCAAATTACAAGCGTTGAGAAAAGCAAAGAAAACATCGGGAACTTATGGAGAGTTGTTTATCACAATTTTAGGACAATTGCAAATCGTTGGAAGTTATCAACAACTTGATGCAACTCCCGAAAGTGGGACTTTGCACCTTGACCTTCAAATGCCACAGGTTTTACCGACAATTGTTTTTGATGCTGGTTATGACAGGAGAAACATCAAAAACTTTGGCGATGTCTTCCGACTTGATGAACGCTCACTACTTTATGCTGAAATTGGTTATAAACCCGTCAAATATATCGTCGTGAGTATGCTTTATCAATGGACTTTCAAACCTGTGCGAACCGACAACGGGACAAAATATGAAGTTCAAAAAAGAGTTGAGCCGAGGGTGTCCTTTGTTTTTCCATTTGGTAAAAAGTAAAAAATTGGGGGCGTCTTTAAGACGCCCCTTTTTGAGTTTGAATTTTTAAAATCAAATTATAAACCCACGCAAGCACAACCCCACCGATAAATCCATCAATGAAACCTTCAACAAATCCTATAAATGCACCAGCGATGCTTATTTCATAAAGTGGAAATAATTTGCTTAAAAACGCAGTGCCTCTTTCACCCTGAAAAAAGAGTAATAAAGTTGCGATAAAAATCGCACTCCCTTCAATAAATCCAAGTCCAAAGCCAAGAGCAATTGTGTTAATTTTTTGATAATTCATTTTTCGCTTATCATTTTTTCTTTTCGCATTTCAAATGATTTCCAAATGAAATATATTGCTGGATAAACCAAAAGTTCAAGAATAAAGCTTGTCACAACTCCACCGACCATCGGCGCAGCAATTCTTTTCATCACATCTGCTCCTGTCCCATGACTCCACATTATTGGCAAAAGCCCCGCAATTATAGCTGAAACAGTCATCGCTTTCGGTCTTAATCTTTTCACAGCACCGTGATAAATCGCATTTTTCAAATCATCAATTGTTCTCAACATCCCTTTTCTTTTCCATTCTTCATAAGCAAGGTCAAGATAAAGAAGCATAACAACTCCGGTTTCAGCGTCAAGTCCCGCAAGAGCGATAATTCCAACCCAAACCGCAACGCTCATATTATAGCCAAGCAAATAAAGAAGCCAAATTGCTCCAACAAGCGAAAATGGAACAGCAAGAAAAACAATTATAACTTTCGTGACTGATTTCGTGTTAAGATAAATTATCACAAAAATGATAAGCAAAGTCGCAGGAATTATGTAATAAAGTTTTTGCTTTGCTCTCTCCATATATTCAAATTGACCGCTCCATGTTATTGTATAACCCTCGGGAAGTTTGATATTTTCTTCAACCGCTTTTTTAGCCATCTCAACATAAGTTCCAACATCATAATCTCTGAAATCAACATAAACCCAGACATTTGGTCTCGTATCTTCACTTCTTATAACCATTGGACCTTTCTTAATTTCAATATCCGCAAGCTGAGCAAGTGGAATCTGCGCACCCGTCGGAGTTGAAACAAGAACCCGCCTCAAATTCTCAACATTATCTCTTAACTCTCTCGGATACCTTACACTTACAGGATATCTTTCAAGTCCTTCAACAGTCGTTGTAACTTCCATCCCACCAATTGCAGTCATTATAACATCTTGCACATCTCCAACAGTTAATCCATATCTTGCGCATTCTTCTCTTTTGATTTTAAAATCAACATAATTTCCTCCAAGAACTCTTTCAGAATAAGCCGAAACTGTGCCCGGAACTTTCCTTATAACTGCCTCAACTTGTTTCCCGATTTCTTCAAGCACTTTCAAATCAGAGCCGGCGATTTTAACTCCGACAGGGGTTCTTATCCCTGTTGAAAGCATATCAATTCTGGTTTTTATTGGCATTGTCCATGCGTTTGACAATCCCGGAATTTGCAGAGCTTTATCCATTTCTCTAATCAACTTTTCAGGCGTCATTCCAGGTCGCCATTCTTCTTCTGGTTTTAACATAATTGTCGTCTCAATCATATCAAGTCCAGCTGGATCTGTTGCTGTTTCAGCTCTACCAATTTTTCCAAAAACATGATGAACTTCTGGAAATTGTTTTATGATTTTATCCGTCTGTTGCAAAATTTCCTTTGCCTTTGTAATTGAAATTCCCGGCAAAGTCGTTGGCATGTAAAGAAGGTCTCCCTCCCACAAAGGTGGCATAAATTCCGAGCCAATTTTTGAATAAGGAATGTAAGTTAAAGCAAGAATTAAAATCGCAAAAGCAATGACAAGCCATTTAAATCTCAAAACAAAATTCAAAATCGGATGATAAATTTTCATCAAAATTTTGTTAACAGGATTTTTCTCCTCCGGTGGAATTTTCCCTCTGATAAAATACCCCATTAAAATTGGGACAATTGTAATTGAAAGAAGTGCAGCTGCAGCCATTGAATATGTCTTCGTGTATGCAAGCGGTTTAAATAATCTTCCCTCTTGTGCTTCAAGAGCAAAAACAGGAAGGAACGAAACCGTTATCACAAGCAAAGAATAAAAAAGCGAAGGTCCAACTTCCTTTGAAGCATCAAGAATGATCTTCCAGTGATCTTTCTTACCAGCATCATGCTCAAGATGTTTATGCGCATTCTCAATCATAATTATCGCAGCATCAACCATAGCTCCAATTGCAACGGCAATGCCACCAAGCGACATTATGTTCGCATTAATCCCCTGAATTTTCATCACTATGAATGAAATCAAAATTGCAGTTGGAAGAGTAAATATCGCGACAAGCCCACTCGTGAAATGAAAGAGAAAAAGCAAACAGACAAGAGCAACGATAATTGATTCCTCAATTAATTTCTCACGCAATGTCGCAATTGAGCGCTTTATAAGCTCAGACCTATCATACACAGTTATAATTTTAACATCTTCGGGAAGACCAGATTTTAATTCTTCAAGCTTCTTCTTAACCCCTTCAATAACTTTTAAAGCATTTTCACCGTGCCTCATAACAATTATTCCACCAACAACTTCACCTTCACCATTTAATTCAGCAATTCCCCTTCTCATCATCGGCTCAATTGAAACGGTAGCAACATCACCAAGATAAATCGGCGTCCCATCGCCAAAAATCCTATTTTGAGATTCACCTTTTTGCAACTCAAAATTTTGCATTTCCATATTTGAATTACCCATATCCATATCTGAGCTTCCCGACATCGTCATATTTTGCATCTGCGAAGGCAGTTTTACAAATTTGCTTACTCCAACAGGAATTTTCTTTATATCATCAATCGTCTTTATGTATCCAAGTCCACGAATCATATATTCCATCTCACCCATTTCTATCACTTCGCCACCAACATCATTATTGCTTCGTTTTATCGCATTTATCACCTGATTTAAGGGAATGTTATACGCAAGAAGTTTATTTGGGTCAACCGTTATACGATAACTTTTCACAAATCCTCCAATGCTTGCAACTTCTGCAACACCTTCAACACTTGTTAAAGCATATCTCAAATACCAATCCTGAATTGAACGAAGCTCACTTAAATCTCTCTTATCTGAAACAAGAGCATACATATAAACCCATCCAACTCCCGTCGCATCAGGTCCAAGAGCTGGGACAACTCCTTTTGGAAGTTTATTCACTGCGTAATTTAAATACTCAAGCACTCTGCTTCTTGCCCAGTAAAGATCGGTTCCATCTTCAAAAATCACATAAACAAGAGAAAAACCAAAAAATGAATAACCACGCACAACTTTTGACTTTGGCACCGATACCATTGCAGTTGTAAGTGGGTAAGTTACTTGTTGCTCAACTATCTCGGGTGATTGCCCAGGATATTGAGTGTAAATTATCACTTGAACATCGCTTAAATCTGGAATTGCATCAATTGGAATTGTCTGAATTGAATAAATACCTGCGATAATTGCAAACAAAACCGTGAGGATAACGAGAAATTTGTTGTTGATTGACCATTCAATTATTTTTTGAAGCATTTGATTTTGAAAACTTTGTTTTTGATTTTTCACTTCACATACTTTTCTGGATTCTTCTTAAACTTTTCAAGGTCTGCTTTCATACAGAAATAATACTTTTTCCCTTTGTAGACGAAAGAAAGTTCCTCATTGGGCTCAATTTCCATACCGCAAACAGGGTCAACAACTTTATCAGCGATATGCTTATGCTCTTCGTGTGTAGTTTCACGAGATTTTGATTTTTGAATTTTTTTCTCCTTCTGTTCATCGCGTTCTTTTATTCCGACTTGCTCATGTTCGTGCTTCATCTCGGGACTTTCTGTCTTCTCAATGACCATTGAATTCCCGTGTTGATGTGTTAAGCCAGCAAGTGCAGCTTTGAGATTGCTTTCCGAATCTATGAGAAAGTGCGACGATGTGACTATGTTTTGATTTTCATGTAAACCTTCAAGCACTTGATAATATCCATCCGCAAGCACTCCAAGTTTAACCTCAACAGATTTGAACCTTCCCCCACCTAAAGCGACCACAACTATGTCTCTTTCACCTGTTCTTATCACAGATTGTTCAGGAACAACCAAAGCGTCAATTGCAACATTTGATTTTATATTCACATTTACATACATATCTGGCTTCAACAAAAAATCTGGATTCTCAAATTCAAGTCGCACTTTGACTGTTCTTGTATCGCTTTGAAGAAATGGATAAATGTATTCAACTTTTCCTTTCAAAATTTTTCCAGGGAAATAGGGAATTTCAATCTCAGCATCTAAACCAACTTTTACCCACGGCAACTCATACTCATAAATATCCGCATAAACCCAAATAGTTGAAAGATCCGCTATTTTCATCAAATTCATCCCCTGCGAAATCTTCATACCTTGAAAAATGTTTTTCTCAACAACAATACCATCAACAGGCGAGAAAAAAACAAGCGTTTTGCGAATCTGTCCTGTTGTTTCAATTTCTTTTATCTGCGACTCTGAAATATCCCAGTAAAGAAGTCGCTTCCTTGCGCTTTCAACAAGTTGGTTTACTCCCTCAATTATATTCGGATCTTTGCTACCGGAAACGCTTTTTCTATAATTTATCGCCTGCAGATATTCTTCTTGCGCCGTGACAAGTTCAGGACTGTAAATCTCAAACAATGGTTCTCCATTCCGGACAAATTTTCCAGTGTAATCAACATAAAGTTTCTCAATCCATCCCGAAACCTTGGTCGTAATTATTGCGATTTTTCTCTCATTGTAATCAATCCTTCCAACTGTTCTTATCGTCTTTGTCAATTTCATTCTTCGCACTGGCTCAACTCTAACGCCAATGTTTTGAACAATTGTTGGGTCAATTTTTATTACGCCTTCTTCTGTTTCTTCTTCACCCTCATAAACAGGAACAAGATCCATACCACAATCTGGAGCTTTACCCGGTTTATCGCTTGTTATCCAAGGATGCATCGGGTCTTTATAGTAAAGAATTTTTCGCTCAACTTTTTGATTATGTGAGCTTACCTCACCCTTTCCCGAATGAATTAATTTCCCAATGAAAAATCCAGCAAAAAGTGATGCAAGCGAGATAAGTATAAACGCAAGGATAAGTTTTGCTTTCATTTTTCCCTAAAAATTTTTGTTTTCAATTTTTTAAATCACCGCAAATTTGTGCCTGCAAGCATTTCAAGTTCCGCAATTTTTGAATTGTAACTTGCAAAAATTTTTTCGTATTGAATCTGGTAATTGTAAAGGGTCATAAAATTATCAACAAGCGTCATAAAATCAATTTTTCCAACTTGATAACCAACAAGTCCGACATTCAAATTTTGCGTTGCCTGCGGTATTAAACCATTTTTGTAAAGATCAATTAGTTTCAAATCACCGTCAATTTCATTTAATTTCTCATAAATCATCTTTGAAATCTCATTCTTGATCGCCAAGAGTTTTGCTTCGGATTGAGAAACATTTAACATTGTCTCTTGAATTCTTAAATTTTGCTTGCTCCTGAAGAAAATTGGAAGATTGAACCCTATTGAAAAACTTAACACATCAAGCGCCTTCATCCCCAATGGGTCAACTGCGGAGCGTTGTCCATAAGAAAATTTTATTTCAAAATCAGGAATTATCTCTTTTTTCGCAAGCTGGGTCATTATGCTATCTTTTTCCACCATCTTTTTCATTGCAATTATCATCGGATTGTTTTCAAAGGCAAGTTTCTCAATCTCATCATAACTTTTTTTAAACTCAACAAAACTTATTTCATCTGGGATATAAACGGAATCGCTTGCTTTCCTGTAAAGAAGCGAATTAAAACGAACAATTATATTTTTTCTCTCCGTTTCCATCCTTATCAATTCATCAGTCATCTTTGAAAGCTCAACCTGCGCCTTCAAAACATCTTGCTGAATTCCCTGACCTGTCGCAAATCTTGTTGATGTGATTTTGATGAAGTCCTTGAGAAGGTCAATTGATTTTTTTGTGATCTCAACTGCCCTCGTCATATAGTAAATTTCAAAATAAAGCATCTTCACATTTGCAATAAGTTCAAGTCGTTTTGACTCGTAAATTTCTTTTGCAATCTCGTAATCTTTTTCAGCCATCTTCCCCATCAAAGAATACTTCTCTGGATACATAAGCATTTGAGAAATTCCAATCTCTTTCATCGTCATCATATCTGATGTAAAGCTAAAATTAACAGGCAGGTTTGTGATTCCAACCATAAGCATAGGGTCAGCTGGCGTCTTCGCCTGTCTTATTCGCTTGGAAATTGCTTCCATTTGAATTTTGTATGAATTAAGCTCTGGATTATTTTCAACCGCAATTTTGATGTAATCATCAAGCGTTTGAGAAAAACTCAAATACGGAAAAATCAAAAGCAAAATCAACGATTTGATAAATTTCATATTTCAAGAAATTTTTGTTTGAAAAAATTTTGCACAAAAACTGAAAAATTTAGAACATCAAAAAGATTCTTTTGTAAGCTGGAATTTTGATTTTAGCGGGTTAAGTCAAAATCAAATGAGAAGTGAAGAATTTAAAATTGGTATGTCTGATCGGGGAGGCGATATAAAAATTGCAGTGATGATTTTCGGTGAGAAATTGAACGGCAAATTGATTATTTCACTCTTTAAAGTTATCTGATTTGAGATTAACTTTGAGACATCATCTTTAAAACTTGCAAAATCCTGAACATTTTCCTTTTCAAATTTTTTCACAGTGCAACATTTTGAAACACCAGAAATAGAAACTTCATTTTGTTCATCTCCCGTTGAACATACACACGAGATATCTACGTTCATTTTCTGGGACATTTTACAAAATGAAATGACATTTGAAAATTGAAGTGTCCCAAGCAGAAAAACCACAAGCGTAAATGTGTTAATAAGTGCTTTCATACTTTGCTATCGTTTGAATTAATTTCACAAATTGTAACCTTAAATCGGACAAAAAAGTTTCAATAAGATTCACTTTCATCGGGGAATTTGCCACTTTTGACATCTTGTATATAATTTTCAAATGCATTTTTGATGAGTTTTGAAAGTTCAGCGTATCTTCGCACAAATTTCGGCTTAAATTCTTCAAATAATCCAAGCATATCATAGACAACGAGGACCTGACCATCGCAATGCGGTCCAGCGCCAATTCCAATTGTCGGGATTGAAAGGGATTTTGTAATTTGCTTTGCGAGTTCCGATGGAATTTTTTCAAGCACAATTGCAAACGCTCCAGCTTGTTCAAGTGCCATCGCATCATTTAAAATTTTTTCAGCTTCTTTCTCATCAACTCCTCTCACATCATAACCGCCAAATTTATGAATGCTCTGTGGCGTCAATCCCAAATGCCCCATCACAGGGATACCAATTGATGTTAATTTTTTCACGACTTCAACAATTTCGCTTCCACCTTCAAGTTTAACAGCTTCTGCACATGTTTCTTTCAAAACCCTTCCACAATTTTTAACCGCTTCTTCAACGCTGACTTGATATGTAAGAAATGGCATATCAACCACAACCATTGCTCTTTTAACACCTCTACAAACCGCCTTCGTATGATAAATCATATCTTCAAGTGTCACAGGCAAAGTTGTTTTATGCCCTTGAAAAACATTCCCGAGCGAGTCACCAACAAGAATTACATCAATGCCTGCTTCGTCAAGAAGTTTAGCGATGATAAAATCATATGCGGTAAGCATTGCGATCTTTTCGCCATTTCTCTTCATTTCAATTAATGTCTTCGTAGTTACCTTCTTCATAGAGAAATTAAATCAAGTTTTTCAATTTCAAATTCTTCATCAAGCAAAATTTTGTCTTCAAATTCAATTCCAAACTCTTGCTTAAACCCCTGCTTCAACGCTTCTGCGACATCATCAAACGAGACATTGCGATGCAAAATCTCATTCAAGCAAATCGTCTTTTCTTCAATTTCAGCTCTAATTTTTTCAACTATCTCAATAGAATCAATTTTCAGAAATTCTGGCAATTTTCTGTGAAATTCTCCAATTAAAATTGAGCCATGTTGAAGGACTACATCGCCAAATCTTCTTTGTGCGCTTCCAACAAGTTTTTTGCCTTTAAATTGAACTTCATATTTCGCTGAGCTCGCAAAACAAGGAATTGATTTAAAATCTTTGTAGAAACTTCTGAAATCGTGCTCCGTTTGAGCAAGTTCAAGCTCAACACCAAGCAAATTTAACCCACGGACAATTGCACGACTTATGAGATTGTAAATCTCAATTACACTTTTACCATACGAATTCATAACCACTGAATATGTTAACTCCTCAGCATGTAAAACCGCTCTTCCCCCGGTCGGTCTTCTCACAAATCCAATTCCTGCGTTCTTTATCTTTTCAAAATCAAAAACACTCTCATCTTGATTATACCCGATTGAAATCGTATAAGGTCTCCATCCATAAACCCTCAGCACAGGTCTTATCCTGCCTTTTGAAAACAGAAAGGCAAGATGTTCATCAAATTTCATATTAAAATTCCCATTACGAAATCCGGTGTTTAAAAAAATCCATTTTTCACTCATAAGGACCTCTTATTATGCCACGCTGACTTGATTCAATGAAGTTTATTATGTTCTGGATTTCCGGGGTTGGTTCAAATTCGTCTTTTAACTTCTTAACAGCTTGGCTCACGGTTAAATTTGACTGGTAAATTATTCTGTAAGCGGATTCAATTCGTTCAATTGTCTCTTTCGGGAAATTTCTTCTCTTTAAACCAACAATGTTAAGTCCTTCAAATCGCAACGGCTCTCTTGCAGCCATTATGTATGGTGGTACATCTTTCGGAACACGCCATCCACCACCAACGATTGAATGCTGTCCTATTCTGACAAATTGATGAACTGGAACAAGTCCTCCAATTACGACATAATCTTCAACAACGACATGACCTGCAAGATTTACAGCATTCGCCATTATAACATTATTCCCTATCACGCAATCGTGAGCCACATGAACATAAGCCATCAAAAGACAATTACTTCCTATGATTGTTTTTCCTGAATGAGATGTCCCTCTGTTGAGCGTGCAAAATTCACGAATTATCGTATTATCCCCGATCTCAAGCGTTGTCTCTTCGCCCTTAAATTTTAAATCCTGCGGAATTGAGCCAACAGATGCACCGTGAAAAATTTTACAATTTTTCCCAATCCTTGTCCCATAACCAATGAAAACATTTGAACCTATCTCGGTCCCATCTCCAATTATGACATTATCTTCAATAACGGTAAAAGGTCCAATTTTGACATTTTCCCCGATTTGTGCATTTGGGCTGACAACAGCCCGAGGATCAATGAATGTGCTCATGCTTCTTTCTCTGATGTTTGTTCAACTCCAACTTGTTCTGGTTTAGTGACGATTGCTGCCATCATCTCCGCCTCTGCGACTAATTTGCCATCAACATAAGCTCTGCCATACATCGTGCAGTATTTACTTCGCCGGTCAACCATCTCAACCTCATAAACAAGTGTATCTCCCGGAAAAACAGGTCTTCTGAATTTTGCATTTTTTATCGCCATAAAATAGACATAACGATTTTCCATTGACTCCTCACCATTCAAAAGCAAAATCCCCCCCGTCTGAGCCATTCCCTCAATTATCAAAACACCTGGCATTATCGGATGACCTGGGAAATGACCTTGAAAGAAAAATTCATTGCCTGTGACATTCTTAACACCAATGATTTTCTCGCCCATTTTAAAATCAACTATCTTATCCACAAACAAGAATGGATATCTATGTGGCAGAATTCTTT
>NZ_CZVW01000021.1 GCF_001536065.1 Candidatus Chryseopegocella kryptomonas | reverse complement strand
AGTTCTTGCAGGAGTTTCTTTTGTTTTGATAGTTATTTTAATTGCGATCATAATTGGTGAGTTAACAGATGAGGTTTTGAAACAATCTGCACTTTATAAATTACTTAACAGATTCGCACCTGAAATAGTGATTGATTGCATTAACACTGCAACAGCAATAGCATATCAAGATATTTTCACAATAAGCAACGAAGTTTTACACGCTATTGACAGATTGAAAAATGAAGAAGCAAAGAATGAGGAATTAATTGAACTTACCGAAAAACTTCTTGCAACCCTTTATGTTCCACAATTGATAAGACATGTTCAAATCCTCTATCGTTCAATGCAGGAAGTTGGGACGAAAATATATGTTAAGATTGGAACAAGTGGAACTGGTGGAATGGGTTTGAACATACCATATACGCACAGCGAAGAAAGACCTTCAAAAGTTTTGTTAAGTAAATCCGCCGTCGCTGGAGCACATACGCTTTTGCTATTTTTGATGGGAAGAACACCTGATGCACCAATTACAAAAGAAATCAAGCCAACAGCTGCAATCGCTTGGAAAAAAATTGGATACGGCGAAATTTTAAGACGAGGAAAACCAATTGAACTCGTTGATTGTCCACCTGAAAAAGCGTTTAAGCTTGATGGAAAACTTGAATTAAGAATTGATGACGAAAAATTTGAAAAACTAAACGAACCCCTTCGCTCTGTCTTCATTGACACCGGAGAAAACGGACTTTTCTCAAGAGCTGAATTTGAAACTCTTTCAACCCCCGGGCAAATGGAATATGTAACACCAGAAGAAATAGCCGAAACGGTAATTTTTGAAATAAAAGGTGGGAACACCGGACACGACATTATAAACGCACTTGACCATGCAACGCTTGAACCAACTTACAGAGCGGGATTTTTGACAGAAACTGCTTTGAGAAGAATGCGCGAACTTGAAAAACAATTTGGTGTTGAAAGCATCGCATTTGAACTTCTTGGACCACCAAGATTGTCAAAACTTCTTTATGAAGCACACCTTTTAAAGCTTGCCTACGAAAGCATGGAAAACGCAGCAAAACAAGATCCGAAAGATATGAGCAAGAAATGCACGGAAATTATCCTGACGAATAAAAAATTAAGATCGCAAATAATCTCAATCGGCATTCCAATTTTGATGCCAGATGGAAAAACTTTAATTCGCGGTAACGAGATAAAAATTCCACCTTACAGAGGCGAGAACTGCGTTGACATCACACCAGAAAAAATAAACCAATGGGCTTACGACGGCTGGGTTGATTTAAGAGTTGAAAATATGGAAATATGGAAAAGAAGATTTAACCAAATTATGAAAGAAGTTGAATCTATTCCACCGACAGATACAAGTTCAAGATTTGTCAGAACACGAGAATACTGGGAAGATTTCAAAACGATAAATGAAGGAAAAATTGCTGGCTGGATCCTTGACCGTGAAGAACACGGGATGAGAATGAAGTCGTGATGAAACGAGGAAATAAAAAAGTATGTTTTTAATTTTGAAGTAAAACTAAAACACGGAGGTGCGCTATGATTAGAGAAATAATTTTCTGGGATGTTGATACACAATATGACTTCATGATGAAAGACGGGAAACTTTATGTTCCAAACGCTGAGGAGATAATTCCAAATTTAAAGAAATTGTATGATTACGCTCGGAAAAACGAGATTCAAATCATGGGTTCAGCTGATTATCACACGCTTCAAGATGAAGAAATTTCCGATAACCCCGATTATTTAAATACATTTCCACCGCATTGTCTTCAGGGAACGCCTGGCTGGGAAAGAATTGACGCAACAAAACCACTAAATCCGCTTTACATTGACAGTAAAAAATATGATGAGAAAGAACTTGAAAATCTGGTGAAAAACCACACAGGCGAAATTATTTTCCGAAAACAAAAATTTGATGTCTTTTCAAATCCAAATGTTGATCCTGTTCTTGAAATTATAAACCCGAAAGAAATTGTCGTTTTTGGCGTTGCTCTTGATGTGTGCGATGCTTATGCAATTGAAGGTTTCTTAAAGCGTGGGAAATACAAAATTTATTTAGTTGAGGATGCAGCAAAGCCAATTTATGAAGATCGTGGAAAACAATTCATTGAAAAATGGCGCTCTGAAGGAGTTGAAATTGTGAAGACAGACGATATTGTTGAGAAAAATATCTTGCTTGGCAAATTTGTTGAAAAGTGACGATTAATCTGGGGGAGTTTCTCGCTCCCCCATTTTTGCTTTTTATCCATCAAAACCTTTATATTATCTTGTCAAAAATCAAAATTTACAATAGATGTTTGAATACGCTGGCGTAATACATGTTCATTCTGTTTATTCAGATGGAACTGGAACAATTCCCGAAATCGCAAAAGCAGGAAACGAACTTGGACTTGACTTCATAATGATGACTGACCACAATACCTTGCAACCAAAACTTGATGGATACGAAGGATGGTTTGGGGATACCATGCTTATATTTGGTTATGAACTTAACGACCCAGATGATAAAAATCATTACCTTGTTTTTAGAGTTGATGAAGTTTTCTATCCGAATAATTCAGCAAAGGAATATGTCAAAAAGATAAAAGAGTTAAACGGAATCGGTATAATTGCACATCCAGATGAAAGAAGAAACAATTTTGAAGAATACCCACCATATCCGTGGAATGAATGGAGCGTGGATGAATTCACAGGCATTGAAATATGGAATCATATGTCCGAATGGGTTGAAGGATTAACGCAACAAAATAAATTTCAAAGATTTATCCATCCGTTAAAATCTCTTCAAGGTCCATACCCTGAAACTTTGAAGCGATGGGATGAGATAGCCAGAAGAAGAAAAATTGCAGGCGTTGGTGGAGTTGATGCACACGGTCATAAATATAAAATCTGGCAACTTTTTGAAGTTGAGGTCTTCCCGTATAAAGTTATGTTCAGAGGAATAAGAACTCATGTTTTACTTGATGAACCAATTGACAAAAGCAAGAAAGAAAATTTTGAATTATATAAGCAAAAAATTTTTTCTGCAATTGAAAATGCTCGTTGCTTTGTGAGCTACGCATACTTTGCCGATCCCAAAGGTTTCAGATTTTTCGCAGAAACAAATGGAAAAATTTTTCAAATGGGAGATTACATTGAACTTGAAGATTCACCGATAAAATTGAAAGCACTGCTTCCACAAAAAGCTGAAATCAGATTGATCAAAAACGGAGAAATTCTGACAAAAACAATCGCAAATGAATTAACTTATGAAGTTGGAGAAACAGGAGCTTATAGAGTTGAAGCTTATTACAACGGAAAACCGTGGATTTTTTCAAATCATATTAGAATTGGAAACAAAGGGATAATTTAATGTGTGCGGTATATTTGGAATTTACGGACATCCACAATCTGCGTTGATGACTTATTATGGCTTGTATGCGCTTCAACACAGAGGACAAGAATCAACTGGAATTGTAAGTTGTGAAAAAGATGAATTAACAGGAAAAACAAAATTTAACTATCACAAAGGGATTGGGCTTGTTTCTGAAGTTTTTAAAGATGAAAAAATTATAACAGAATATCTCAAAGGAACATCCGCAATTGGACACAATCGCTATTCAACCACAGGAGCATTAAACAGATCAAACATTCAACCATTTGTCGTTCATTATAAAAACGGCAATTTAGCAATCGCCCACAATGGGAACTTAACAAACACACGATATTTGAGAAACAATCTTCAATCCGAAGGGACAATTTTCCAATCCTCAACCGACACAGAAATAATTTTACATTTAATTGCCCGAAGCCAAAAAGAAGACCAAATTGAACAAATCAAAGATGCATTAAATCAAATTGAAGGTGCTTATTCACTTGTCATTTTAACAGATGATAAATTAATAGCAGTTCGTGATCCTTATGGTTTTAGACCGCTTGCTTTGGGGGTTACGGAAGACGGCGCTTATGTCGTTGCGTCTGAAACCTGCGCATTTGACCTTATAAATGCAACTTACATTCGCGATGTTTTGCCAGGTGAGATTGTCGTAATTGATGATGAAGTTTTAAAAACAGGGAAAATAAAATCGTTCTGGATTGAGAAAAAAATTGAAAAGCAGGCATTTTGCATTTTTGAATTTATCTATTTTTCAAGACCAGATAGTAAAATCTTTGGAGAAAATGTTGACAAAGTTCGCAGAAAACTTGGGAAACTGCTTGCGCACGAGCATCCAGCTCCAAATTCAACAGAAGAAGATAAAGTCATTGTTATAAATGTTCCCGATTCAAGCAATACCGCAACGCTTGGTTTCGTGACCGAAAGTATCAAACTTGGGAACAATGTTAAAATTGAAATTGGGTTGATAAGAAGTCATTATGTCGGCAGGACATTTATCCAACCACAACAAAATATGAGAGAATTAAAAGTTAAGGTAAAATTTAACACCGTAAAAGGTGTTCTTCAAGGAAGGCGTGTCGTCATAGTTGATGACTCAATTGTTCGCGGAACGACATCAAAAGCACTTGTTAAACTAATCAAAGATGCTGGCGCAAAAGAAGTCCATTTCAGGGTCGCTTCACCACCGATAAAATTTCCGTGCTATTACGGTATGGATTTCCCAACACAGGATGAATTGATCGCATCAAGATTGAATGGCGATGTTGAAAAGATAAGAGAAGAACTTGGCGTTGAATCCATTGGCTATCTATCCGTTGAAAAACTTCTTGAAGCAGCGCCTAAACATTTAAGTTTTTGCACTGCTTGTTTCACAGGGAATTATCCAACATTGATTGAAGAAAAGCCCGAAAAGTTTGAATATGAAATTTTCATCAAATCTGCAGATGAAAAATTTGATTGAAAAATGAAAGAAAAAATTTTCAACATATCAAATTTTTTGAGCTTTAGCAGATTTATCATATTGATTCCAACCATTTACTTTTTAACATCAGACACTGGCGATGTTTTGATTGAAGGTTATGGTTTAAAACTTACTTTAAACCGCGCAATTTCAATGCTTTTTATGCTTTCCCTGTATTTAAGTGATCTTGCAGACGGATATCTTGCAAGAAAATACAATCAAATAACAGAATTTGGAAAAATGATAGATCCGCTTGCTGATAAAGTTTGCGTCGGTGCAATTGTGTTAAGTTTGGTTCAGCAAGGAGATCTGCCTCTTTGGTATGTTGCAATTGTTATAGGCAGAGATTTAATCATTCTGTTAGCTGGAGCATATTTAAGCACAAGAATAAAATTTGTTCTTCCATCAAATAAGCTCGGGAAATTTACCGTTACATCAATTGCGATTGTGATTGCTTTGGCAATGTTAAAATCTCGTGGTTTTATCTTAAATCTTTTCATCACCATAAGCATAATAATGATTTTTGCTTCTCTATATGTTTACGGCAAAAGATTTTTTGAAAACCTTAAAAAAGTTAACACAGCAAACGCTCATGAAAAATAAATCTTGAATCTGAAAATGGGAATTCTTGATAAAATTGGACTCAAAAAAATCAAAGATGGACTAACAAAAACAAGAAACAATCTACTTGATAAAATCACAAACCTCTTCTCATCAACAAAAGTAATTGACGATAACTTCTTCTCCGAACTTGAAGAGATTCTCATCACCGCAGATGTTGGCGTGAATATGACAATGGAAATTATATCACGATTGAAGGAGAGATTAAAATCCGAGCGGATAAATGATGTCTCTGAAGTTAATCTAATTTTAAAAGACGAGCTTGAAAAAATTTTAAAGTCAATTGACAATCAAACTTCGCACGATCCTTTTTACATCCCTTCGGATAAAAAACCATTTGTGATAATGATCGTTGGTGTAAATGGTGTAGGTAAAACAACGACAATAGGAAAACTTGCCTACAATTATAAAATTCGCGGTAAAAAAGTTTTAATTGGTGCAGCAGATACATTTCGTGCAGCTGCTAATGAGCAACTTGAAATCTGGGCTAAAAGAGCAGGCGTTGATATAATTCAGCAGCAAAAAGGTTCAGACCCCGGGGCTGTGGCGTTTGACACCTTAAAATCTGCCATTGCAAGAAATATAGATGTGGTTTTGATTGATACCGCCGGGCGACTTCACACGAAATCAAATTTAATGGAAGAGTTGAAAAAAGTAAAAAGAGTTATGCAAAAAGTCATACCCGATGCTCCGCATGAAATATGGCTTGTTCTTGATGCCACCACAGGTCAAAACGCAATCCAACAAGCAAGACAATTTACCCAATCAATAGGTGTAACAGGGCTAATCATCACTAAACTTGATGGCACAGCAAAAGGCGGTGTTCTATTCGCAATTGTAAATGAGTTGAAAATACCTGTAAAATTCATTGGAGTTGGTGAGGATATTGACGATCTTCAACCTTTTGATCCATCTGCATTTGTTGACGCTATATTTGAAAAATAAGTTATGCAAAAATTGAGCAAGGATAAATTGAATCATATTTTGTTCCTGCTACTTTTTACTTTCTTTGCATTCCATAGGTTTTATAATCTTGGATTCAAAGAATTGCAAATGTGGGATGAATCTCTTTATGCGGTTCGGGCGAAATCAATTTATTATTTCAACAATTGGATTGATCAAACTAATCATGCTGTCGGTGGCTTATATTCATCTTCCCATCCTCCACTCTTCATATGGCTTACGGCTATTCTCTATAAAATTTTTGGAATCAATGAATTCACAACAAGATTTTTTTCTGCATTATTTGCTTCTTTAACCATTTGGATAACTTTTATGTTTATCAAAAAATTTTTTGATTTACATCAAAATAATTCATCTTTTTTAAAGCCAAGCATATTATCTATCCCAATGCTTGGCTCAATTTATCTTTTCAACTTCTATTCAAGGCAAGCACAACTTGACATCCCTTACATATTTTTTGTTTCGCTTTCAATTTACTTCTATCTTTATTCCCTCAACAACAGAAAAATTTTTTTAATCTTGTCAGGCGTTTTCTTTGGTTTGGCTTTAATGACAAAAATAATTGTTGGTTTCTTTGCCCCAATTTCAATTGGACTTTTCCTTTTACTTCTTATTTTGAGAAAGGAAATTAAATTTAAAGAAGCAGCATACCAACTTGCCACAGTTACAGCAATTGGCATCTTAATAGCCCTACCGTGGCACATTTATATGCTATTGACCCACCGATATGATTTCATAAATACATTTTTCAAATTTCACATTTTTGAACGATTATCCAGAGGTGTTGAAGAAAACATCCCAGAACTTGGCTTTTTTTATATTTTAAATCAACTTATTGTCCAGTTTCCTCCAATTGTGCTTGTATTTTTTGACTTGTTTGACATTGTAAAAAATTTTAAATCAATTCCAAAAGAAAAAATTTTAATTCATTCGTGGTTTTGGAGCACATTTTTTGATCACATCAATTTCAAAAACGAAAATTCCAACTTATGCCCTGCCATCGCTTGTTCCAGCCGTTATTATTTCGTCAACATACTTATTTGAAATCGCAAATGCCAAAAAAAAATGGCTTCAAATCTCATTGCTCTTAATATCAATTCTCTGGTCATCAAGTCAAAGTTTAAGAGACGGAATAAAAAACTTTTTAAAGTTTAATTTAGATCAAACTTCTGCAACAGCAGTAATTATATTTATTGTTGGCTTCGTTTTAATTCTCGTAATATCAAAAAAATTTTTAAACACGCTTATACCTCAAAGATTCAAACTTATTGCTTTTATTTCAACAATTTTGATTGGATTTTATGTTATTTTAAAAACCGAAATTTTTATTGACTATTCTCGCTTTTATGATGGTGCTGAAAAAGTATGTCAAATAATTGACACTTCAAAATGTGATACGGTTTTGTATCTTCACACAAAACATTCAACCGAAGGTATGAATCCACAATTGACATTTTACTCATATAGAAAGTTATCTCGTTCAATTGCTTGGATTGAAATTCCAAGGCATGAGTTTGAAAGGATATCAAAGTTTTTATCAAGCACAAAAAGTCATATTGTCATTGTAGAAAAGACAGCAAAGGATAAAACAGAAAAGCGTGATGAACTTAACAATTTAAAACGCAAATTGGAATACACTGGTTATAAACCAGTTGAAGAAGTGCGAAGGTATATTCTTTATAAGAAAAATTTAATGCCCACCGATTGAAAAGATTTAAAGACCTGCACTCTCACTACACCTAAATTCCACACTGGTTCAATGCTCACATCTCTCGGACGAGCTTTAATTTTATATAAAACTCTGTTTAAATTCCACACTGGTTCAATGCTCACTTGAACATAAGAATTCTCTGGATAAACTGCTGAAACGTTTAAATTCCACACTGGTTCAATGCTCACCGTTGAAAAATTACAAAATTTCGCTCAATTTCGCAAATTTTTTCAAACTTTCTCAAGTCGTTGAGCAAAATGCAAAAATCCACTGTCAACGACTGAAGAAAAATTTTTGAAATTTTAAAAATTTCGCAAATCATAAAATAAAAGTGTTAACTTCCCCCTCTCAAAACCAGTCAACGACTAAATTATCCTCCCAATATCCCCCCTTTCAACCCCTATAACTTCTCTGTTAACCCACTTTTGCTCCATAGAATAAATCAAAATTGAATCTTCATTTGAATTTATTATTTTTCGTATCTCAATCTTCAATCTCTCAAACTGACCCTCCGTTAATTCACCCTCAAACACAGAGTTTTGAACCCAGTTTAAATACTTCCTCATAAGTTTTAAAACCTTATTAACTCTTTCCTCTTTTATGTCATAAACCACTATGTAATACATCGGACAAAAAATTTATTTTACCACCAAATTTTGAAACCTTCATATTTCTCCTCGCCAATCAAGTGCTTTATCAGTTTATAGCACTCAAGACGAATCAACATCTTATAACTTACACTTCTCTTTAACTTCCTGTTTCCGTCAAACCATAATCATGTTTGTATTCATAATTTTTCACAACATATATCACCGAAAGCCAACCCCTTAATTTTTGTTCCCACTCTTTATTTAAAGCTCTAGATAAATCTTTGGATTCAAGCATTCTATAATAAACCCAATCCGCTGGACTTATTGAACTTTTTCCGTATGGAGTTGCTACAACAAACTTTGATAAAATTTCTTTTTTGAAAAGGGTAAATTGAGTTTGATTTGGTGTATATTTATTTATGAACTTCTCAACTTCTTTTATAAAGGATTCCAAGCAATTTTCAGGAATTACATTTATATCATAGATTTCTCTAAAAATCTCATGTGCTTCAATTTTTCTATCTGACATATAACCACTATTAAGAATTTCAAGTGTTTTATAGAATTCTTTCAAGTATTCTCCATCTTTTGGCAAAGTTTTATAAAAGTTTGAAACAAGAACATATTTGTCATATTCGCTTAAATCAATTTCACATTCTCTTAACCAATTGTTATTTTCTAAAATGAATTCATAAGCATTTATTTTTTCGGTTTGGTTTCTATCTTTTCTACCTCTTCTTTTAATATTGCCTTGCTGTTCTATTCTGAGAAATCCAAAAACTTCTCTTATTTTTTCATTTAATTGGTCAATTTCTTTATTAGCAAGTTCATCTGAAATTTCAACTAAATTCCCATCATTTTCTTTCTTCAAAAGCCAAGCTATTGAAAACTTCAAAAGTTCTTTACTATAAACTTTGCCATTGCCTGACTCTAAACCGTTTTTAAAAATCCAAATATGAACATTTGGCTCACTTGTTAAGCGTTTTTCTTCGTTTATTTCTTGCTCTGAATTATCGCTATAAAAATACCTTCTTAAAACTCTTCCCATTCTTTGAATTAGGGCATCAAGTGGGCAAATTTCAGTAAATAAAACATCTGCATCAATATTAAGCGATGCTTCAATTACTTGTGTTGAAACTAAAATTTTACCTTCATTTTCATCTTTTGGTTTTGGATTTTTAAACTCTTTCTCAATAAGTTCAGTTTCTTTTTTTCTTCTATCTTCAAGTGTAAATCTTGAATGCAGAAGGAAAATTTTATTTTTTAAATTATTGTCTGCCTTTTCTTTTAATTTTTCAAAAACATTTTGTGCTTGTTTGACTGTATTTAAAATAACAAGAACTCTTTTACCACTTTTTGCTGAATTTAAAATTTCATTTATTTTATCATCAGTTAAAACGGGTTTATCTTCCTCGTTATTGATAATATCAATTTTTATCTTATGTTTGAAAATTTTCTTGAAGTTTTCTTGCTTTTCCTCATAAATGTTTATCAGCTCAAAATTATTTCCAATTCTTTTCCTTATCTCATCTAAAACAAAGTTTGGCATAGTAGCACTCATCAATAAGAATTTTCCTCCCATTCTGAAAATCCAATCAATAAAACTAATTATTATAGCACATGCTTTTGGGTCATAAGCTTGGATTTCATCAACTATTAAGTTTGAATAGGAGAATGTTGAGAAAATTTTTTCAAATCCAGGCGGTCTTAAAGCATAAGGGAAAAATTGGTCTCCTGTTGAAATAATTGAAGGATAAGAAAGTGTTTTTGATAGTTCATAAAGTTTTAAAGTATCTCCAATATCTTCTTCTTTTTCAAGTAAATAAACATCTGCATCTGAATGTAAAATTCCTGTTCTTTCATTTCCGAAAATTTCTTTTGCTCTTTCATAGATTTGATTTACTGCTGAACGCAAGGGTAGAGTATAGAAGAATTTTTTATCTGCTGACCATAAGAAAGCGAATTCGGTTTTGCCATAACCTGTCGGAGCAATTAAAATAATGTTTTTGTTTATTTTTTCATCGTTTAATTTTTGAATTTGCCAGATTTTGCTTTCATCTTGTTGATTTAATTTGTTTTTAATTTTCTCTTTTATTTCATCAAAGGTTAAAGAAGAAATTTCAATTTTATTTATATCTTCGTTTTCTTCTTCACAGAAAGAAGCAAAGTGGTCGCATCTCTGTAAAAATCCAGAAATAAAAATCCATTTTTTATAATCTTCAAAGCTTTGAGTTAATGTTTCTCTTAATGGATAATAATCAAATTTATATGAAGGAATAGCATAGTTATAAACTCTACAACCATTTAGCACTTCATTGATTTTTGATTTTTTAAGTTTTATGTTTTGAATTAGATTTTTAAGGTCATTATCGTCAAAATTCTCAAATTCTTTTTTCAAATTCTCTTCAAGTCTTTCCTTCCAATCATTTAGAACCTTATTTAAAAATTTTTTCAAATTTTCATCTTTCCCATTTATTACTTCTTCAAATTTTTCTCTCCAGTGATGATAAGCAACTGCTGAAATAATAAATTTTACAATTTTTTCGTCATTTAAAATTTCTTTTATTTTCTCTTCATCGATCCAAAAGACAGAAAACATAGAATGTGGAATTTCATAAATAACATCAAAAGGTTCATAGTTTTTATTTCCAAGTTTTTCTATTTGAAATTTTGGAATGACTTTTCCGAAATCGTGATAAAAAATTGCTATTTTTATTGGTAGATGAAGTTCAGTTGGAATCTTATCTTTTATTTTTTCAAAAGCTGATAGGATATCTTTTATGTGGTCAGATAAGCTTATATCTTTATTGTTTTTCTTAAAGCTTTTTGCAAAAAGCATTTTTTACCCTCCTAAATTTGCTAAAAACACTGGCACATTTTCTTTTTCATCAATATAAAATTTTATTTTCCATTTTGAAGCATCAATTTCGCCTTCGTTTAATTTAACATCAATATATTGAAAATCTCTTATGCCATTTTTAAGTGAGTAAAATGTCGGGAGTTTATACAAGATGCCTTCAACTTTTTCAAAATCAAATTGATTTTTAGGGAAAGTTTCTTTTGGAATCCATATAAATTTTTTAAAATTACCACCAATTCCAGTTTCTTTTAAATCTATAAAATTTAGCTCCTCAATAACAATCCAATCTTCTGCTCTTCCAAGATGAAGTGGATAAATTCTTTTTTGAGGGTTTTCAATTGAACTTTTGATTTTTTCTAAAAATTCTCTTTCTTCATGATAAAGATAAATCCACAATCTGACATTGTTCAGAATATCAATTGAGACAGGCATTTGACCTCCGGGATGTTCAATATGACCTGAAACATAGCGATTTTGAGGATAGCCAAATCTTGAAATATGACTTTCTTTTGATAAATTTCTAAACCAAATATATTCCGTAGTTTTACTTTCAAAAGTTCCACATATAGAAATTTTTATTTTTTTAAGCTTATGATAATCGCAATTACAATTTTGATTTTTGCAAGGTTCTCTATCATTTTTATAATTTCTTATTCCAAGAACATTACATAAAAAACCAATAACTGTTGAATATGGTGGAATAGGATAAGTATGCCTTCTTTGATATGTAAAAGGAATTCTATAATGTGCCTGTGGTTGATAGATTTTGAGTTTTAAAGCTATCATATCAAATCCTCCCAAACTCTTTAATAAAAAACTTTTTTACATTTTCCCACTTGACATTTTTTATAAGTTTAATGTCGGGCTCTTTTTCAGTGTCTTTAAAATACGTTAGTGCTTTTTTAACAACTAATCTATTATGCTTTCCAAACTTTTTCTCAAATAATTCTATAACATCGTCTGCTTTTAATTTCAATTCTTTCATAATGAAATAAACATCAATAAAATCTCTTCTTGCTCCCCTTTGAATAATAGCATTAACTTTCATACACAAAATGTCTTCTAAACTTGCTAATTTTATAATGTCAAAATTCAAAAGCGGTTTTAAGAGCGGATATTTAAAAATAAAAAGTGAAACATTCACACCTTTTATATTACTGTGAATTGTGCTTTCCGATATTAGTTTTAAATCGTGCTTTTCAAAAATACTTTTGAACTTTCTTAAATCAATATCCTCTTTTGTAAAAAAATCAAGATCAACAGAGTTCCTATGATTTAAAATATAAAATAAAGCTGTTCCCCATGCAAGATAGAATTTACCTTCGTCCAAAACTTCTTTTATTTCCAATATAGCTTCTTTGTGTTTTTTTATTAGTTTCATAGCAATAAATCCAAAAGTTATATGACATTTCTGAAAGAAATCTCCTCCCGTATTTTTTTAGAAATCTCCTTACTTTCCTCTTACCAATTGCTTTTTCAAGGGTTTTGACTTGTTCTTCATCTCCAATTTCTAAAACCCTTGCTATCACGAAAGGTGAATCAATTTTCTCCAAAACTGATGACCATTCATAATCCCAAAAAAGTTCTTTTAAAATTTTTAAATTTTTATCCATTCTCTTTTAACCTTTTCAATAATTTTAAGTGTTTTATCATCAAGGTATGGATAATCTTCTACTGATAAAACCGCTCCGAGATAAATCTCAAAACTTTGATTTGGAAATTTCTTTTCAAAATCTCTCTTTACTTCTTCTTTTTTCCATTTATATTTTTCCCAAAGAAAAGCAAAATCAAGGACATCTTTGCTTTCAATTCTTCTTCCAAAAGCATAAATTTTATTCAGAAAAATATCGTAATCTGAATCAATTTTTATGCCTTCAAATTTTTCATGCGGATTTATGTTTTTAAATGGAAAGAGAACAAAAGAAACCTTTATTCCATCAATTATAAAATCAATGTTATCTTCAAACCTTTCTTCTCTTTCAACACTAAAAAATTTTCTCAATTTTGAACTTAATCTTGAGAATGAAAAATCTCTTTGTGAGAAAAAATCTAAATCTTCACTTATTCTGTGATTATTAAGATAAAAGTTTTTAAAATGTTTTTGAATTTCTTTTGCAAGTTTTTTCATTCTTTCAATCCTTTCTCTTTCCATAGTTTTATCCAAAATTTTACACCTCTTTTTATCTCGGGATATGTGAAAGCAACATAATATGTTTGAGATGAAAATTTTTTGTAAAGCCATTTTATCTCTTCAAAACTTCCATATTGAAGAATTCTCAAAATGAACTTTTCAAGATATGTTTTACTATTAGGGCAATCCCAAAAGTAAATTTTAAATTTTTTGGGAATTTTAATTTCTTCTAAATAAATCGGCTTTATTCGTTTCGCTTGACCTTTGACAATCATTTTTAAGATTTTTGCTGGTTTGGGTTACCTTGCTGTTGTCCCATCGCAATTAACAAGTCCAACTTCTTTTAAAAACTCTTCCCAATCTTCGTCTTTGTTTATTTCTTGTAATTTTTCCGAATTTAAGCCTGATTTATCAACTTTTAATCTTTCGCTATCCATTACATAAACCTTTCCATCAATCCAAGAATTTTTAAGAGCATCTTCAATTCCGATAACTTTATAAGTTTTATCATCAATTGGATAAATTTCAATATAAGGATGGAAAATTGGTGAAGGGACTTTAAGAGCAGATGCAATTAAAAATAATGGAATTATTGTATTTGCTTCGTTTGAGGATTGAGCATAAAATCCATTTTTTATAGCATTCAAAATATCACAAATACGTTTTTTCTTTTCTTCTTCTGAAAGTTCAAAAGTGATTTTCCACTTACTTCCAATTTGTTCAATTTTTATAGTTCCAACTTTGTTCCCATTTTGTTTAACTTCATATTCGTTTTGATTAGTTTTAGAAACATTACTAATTGTTTTTGCCTTCCCATCAGGTAATGTTATTTTAAGTTCATTATTATTGAATTCGGGTTGTCTATCTACAATCCACTCATCTTTCCCCAAAACATCAACATCAATTGTAAAACTAACTTTATAAAATGAAATATGTTCTTCTTTGTTATAAAGATTTGGATTAGCATCTAAACCTTGCTTTTTTGCTCTTTGAACTAAATCGTGATTTGAATAAAAAGCCATATCTCCTTCATAAGGGTCAAGCCCAACTGCTTTTGTAATGCCAACGGGAGATTTTCTTGTTAATGCTTGCCCCTCTGTTTCCGCTTCTTGTGTATACATATATCCGAAGGCATCAAGTTCGGGACTATTCAATATATCAAAATTTTGAAGATTGAATTGTAAAGTTTTCTTGTCACCACGACCTTTTTCAACAACTGAAGCAATTCCATCTTTCCAATTTGCTTGTGTGTGCCCCTTTTCAGATAGTTTAACCAATGTCTCAAACAAATAATGTCTTATAGCAGGTTTCCCAATAAAACTTACAGTTTTATTTCCTTTTTTGAGTTTCTTTATTGAAAGTATATTCCCTCCAATTTTTTCGTCTCTGTTTAGAGCAGAACCTTCAAAAATTATTGTTATGGTTATGTGTTTTAGTTGGTTATTCATTTTCTTCACCTCCTTTTGTTTCTCCTAAAATTCCACTTAAAAAAGAATAGATAAAAGTTTTGAAAAGATCGTCGGGATAAGTTGGATTAAAAGCCCTTGAAAGTAATTCTGGGATTTGCTTTTTATTTACTACAAAAATTCTCGTTATCATATATTGAACTTCATCTCTTTGAGCGTGTCTTGTTTTTTCCATAATTCTATATGCTTGGTCTGATAAGGCAGAGACAATATATTTGTAATTACTATCATTTTTCAAGGCATAACCCAATTTGTTTAATTTTTCAGCCATCTCTCCTGCATTTTCAAGAGAGAATTTTTTATAGAGTTTATATAGTTCTTCTTTATCTTTACCTTTTGCATTCTTATAAGCATATTCAAGGATTTTTTGAATTTCAAATGAAAGGTCTTGATACTCTTTTACTGCTTCATTAAAGCTCTCATAATTTATCTGATTGTTTTTGATTTTTTCTTGAAGATAGTTTATAAATTGTTCTTTCCAGCTTTTTAAGTCCATATTAAAACCTCCTTTTTGATTTTATCATTTATCAAAGCATAAAGTTTAAAGATGTTTTGAGAAAAAGAAATTAAATTACTATTGTTTCTTTCAAGTTTTATATTTTCATTTATGAAATCTCTTTCTTGTTTTCCCCATTCATTTCTTGGTTTTATTGCTATTCTAAAAACTCTTTCTCCGAACTTTAAAATTTCATTGAACTTTCCATCTAAAACCATGTTTAAAATTTTAAATTCTCCGATTTTATTCAATAGCGAAGCAACTTCTCTATCAGATAGGACATCTACAACTTCATAAGGCAAAGAGAAGAAATCAATTTTATCTTCCCATTTCTCATTTACTTTCACTTTATATTTCACGATAACTTCTATATTCATTTTTGTCCATTTTGATAATTGAAGTTGGAGGCGTGAGGTCATTTCAATCAAAGACATTCCCAAAATTTCCTTTACTTCTTTTGCTCTTTGCTTTTCATATAAAGTCCTTGCATGATTGTTAAGATGCCACATAATTTTGAAAGATGGTGCGTTGATGAAAATTTCAGAATTGTTGGAGAGTTTTATTATTCCAAGATGATAATGAAGAAGTATATAACTACAAAAATCACAAATACTCAAACTATTTTTTTTATCAAGATTCCAAAAAGTATTAGGAACCTCACCTATGGAAGCTCCCAAAATTTTATTATGTTCTGATGTAAATTTGTTCTTGTAGAAGAAATTATAATCTGATTTTAAACAAAAGGAACATTTAATTGAAGAATTTTTATTAGAATTTGTCATATTCCTTACAAAATCTGAAAATTGTTGAATAAGGGCGGGACTTCTTTTACTATGCTGAAACAAATAATTAGTATTAGCATTAAAAAATCCTCTATAATAAGTATTAAATAATTTGCCCCAAACTTTCTTAATTTTTTCATCATCGGAACTTGCTTCCCCATTGACAATTTCATTGAAATTAAAAATCAAATAATAATAAGCCAATTTTGGTATTTCGTAATTATCTACCTTTTTGACTTCTTTTAAAAATTTTTTGTCAAAATCATCAATCTCCACCCCTCCATCCTCTTTCAAAAAATTTTCAACATTAACCTTATTTTCCCCAGCACTTTCCAAAACTCTCAAAAATCCAATAACACCAGCATTATAAAGCCAATTTGATGGAATAAATTCCATAATTAATTACAATCCTTAGATTTTCAATTTCCCCCAAACTAAAAATAAAATCATAAAAAACTTATCATTAACAACCGTCTATAAGTTAACCATACAAGTTCTTATTTAGTAAGAATATAAAAATTTAAATTCTCAAAATCAAGAAGACAGCTAATCCACACTGGTTCAATGCTCACTTGTCTTCAGTTCACTTGTAGGTTTTTACATTTTTAGTTTAAATTCCACACTGGTTCAATGCTCACCATCTCTTGCAACCTGTAAAGTATTAATTAAAGCCGTGTTTAAATTCCACACTGGTTCAATGCTCACTTTTGCGTAAATACCAATATGCTTGTGCCCGCAAATGTTTAAATTCCACACTGGTTCAATGCTCACGAAAATAATTACAGAATTGGGAAATTCATTGATGTGTTTAAATTCCACACTGGTTCAATGCTCACCATTTAAAACTTCATCTATAAATATACCATCAATTTTGTTTAAATTCCACCACTGGTTCAATGCTCACAGTTTGTGAAATATGTTAAAAAACATTCGCAGAGTTGTTTAAATTCCACACTGGTTCAATGCTCACTTTCAAACTCCTCTTCCCCAGCGTAAACAACAAGAAGTTTAAATTCCACACTGGTTCAATGCTCACGCAGAACACCTGAGTTATCACGATAAGTAATTTAAGTTTAAATTCCACACTGGTTCAATGCTCACGTTAGGATTTGAAAGTGCAAGCAATTCTTCTGTCAGGTTTAAATTCCACACTGGTTCAATGCTCACGGTGGTTTACATTTCCGTTTTTGTTTGATAAGAAAAGTTTAAATTCCACACTGGTTCAATGCTCACTTTCCTGTTCCTGGGGGGCCGTAAAGTAAAAATCTGGTTTAAATTCCACACTGGTTCAATGCTCACATTTCCGAAAGCGATGCTACGATTGAAGATATTAAAGTTTAAATTCCACACTGGTTCAATGCTCACGATTTTAATTTTTTAAAGGCACGGTTATTAAAACAGTTTAAATTCCACACTGGTTCAATGCTCACTCCTTTTTTTAATTGTGTATCCCCACGCAACCTGAGTTTAAATTCCACACTGGTTCAATGCTCACCTGGGGCGCATTGCCCCAGCATTTTTACAAAAAAGTAGTTTAAATTCCACACTGGTTCAATGCTCACCAGGACATCTAATTGATAAAGCAAATTTTGAAATAATGTTTAAATTCCACACTGGTTCAATGCTCACTGTTGAAAAATTACAAAATTTCGCTCAATTTCGCAAATTTTTTCAAACTTTCTCAAGTCGTTGAGCAAAATGCAAAAATCCACTGTCAACGACTGAAGAAAAATTTTTGAAATTTTAAAAATTTCGCAAATCATAAAATAAAACTGTTAACTTTCCCCTCTCAAAACCTGTCAACGACTAGAATAACAAACAATACTTGATTTTTGCTTAAAAAATGCTTAAATTTAAAACAAAACAAATGCGCGCCCGTAGCTCAATGGATAGAGCAACGGCCTTCTAAGCCGTGGGTTGCAGGTTCGAGTCCTGCCGGGCGCGCTTAATTTTTTTATCTTTTTTCCTCTTTCATCTTCGCCTCTAACCTCGCTATCCGATCTCTAACAATTCCTTGATATTGCTGTGGATAATAAGCAAGAACACGGTTCAAAATATCTATCGCCTTCTGATACTCTCCCATCATCTCATACAAATTTACAAGTATAACATAAGGATTATATTCACCAAAAACATTCCCCGGCTCACGATTTATCTGTTCAAGCGCAATTGGCTCAATTTCTTTTGCAATTTTCATAAATTTATCCCGCGCACCAACAATTTCATAAAGTCGCGCAACATCATAACGCAAACGATAATCCATCGGCAAAACATCATTTGGAATTTTACTCTCCATTCTGTCAAGAACTTCAACAACCTTTGCACTATCACGATTATTCTCGTAATAATAAATTGCAAGTTTCAAAAATGCATTTCTATAATTCTGCATCAAATTTCTATCCGTCTCAAAGAAATGAACTTTTGGATTATCAAGATTTCTAAATTTAAATCCATAACGTGGTTCACGGTAAAATCCTTCTGGCTCATTAAATAAACACTGTCTCATAACATCTTCACGAATAAAAGTTGGAGAACCTTTCGGATTTTTAAATGGAACGACTCTGTAAGCAAGACCTTCCATTCGCAAATATTCATCAAGTCCTATGAAATTATCAGGAGAAACTGTGACAGCAAAATAAATCGGTCTTTCCCATTTATTCGTCTCAATTATATCACGAACCATTATGTCCTGAACTCTTATCGCCTTTATATCGCCAAATTGAATTGTGTTCGGCATCCTAAATGTTATTTTACCCTGATTTATAATTGAAGTATCTTTTACGCCAAATTTTTCATAAACTTCTCTTGGCACAGGTATAGAAATATCTCTCGGCTCCCATTGAACAAGACCAAGTCGTCTTATAATGTTATCACTTAAACTTATAGGAACTTTCTTTGCTCCGTATGGTTCTTCGTGTTTAAGTTGAAGTATATACCAGTCAGTGTTAAGCAAGCTCAAGTTAACAATTCTAATATCACGCCTCACACCTTCAACAACTTGCAAATACCAAAGCGGGAATGTATCATTATCTCCGTTTGTGAAGAGAATGGCATCTTTTTCACAACTTTGCAATAAATTGTATGAATAATCCCACGGGACGAAGTTACCGCTTCTATCGTGGTCGTCCCAGTTTTGAACGAGCATATTTACTGGCACAACGAAGATTGAAACAGCAAGAACAGCAATTCCATAAATCTTTTTTATTTCTGACTTGATTGCTTCGCTTACAAAATCAACCAAACCAGAAACGCCAATGCCGATCCAGATTGCAAATGCGAAGAATGAACCAACGAAAACATAATCTCTTTCTCTTGGTTGTGGCTCGGGCATGTTAAGATAAACAGCAAGACCAACGCCCGTGACGAGAAACAACGCAAGAAAAGATAAAAACATCTTCCAATCTTTTTTGTAATGATAGTATAATCCGAACAAACCAATCAACAAAGGAATAGCAAAGTATCTATTTGGGAATTCGCTTGCTTTTCCCCATCCGCTTTCAGCTTTTATAAACGCAACTGGTGCATCTTGAATATCACCTGCACGACCAACAAAATTCCACAAGAAATATCTCAAATACATATGATTAAATTGATACTTTATGAAAAAGTCCCAATCGCTCTGATATTTTTGATAATTTTCTTGATGTGCGGGTTCCTGACTCCATCTTCTTTTTAAAGGTGATGGCTGTTCCCCGTATTGTTCTCTTTCAAGATACTTAACAAATCTCACAAGATTATCTGGAGCATTTTCATTGATCGCAGGTTTATCATTTGCTCGGATGATGATTAAAGCATAAGTTGTATAACCAAGAAAAACGAGTAAAACACCTGTTAAGAATGTAAATGAAATCCTTTGCTTACGTTGATATGTATAATAAATTCCATATGAGACAGCAATTGCCACAATGGCTGGAACTGCTGGCATATCATCAAGCATTGACGGTATCCAGAAGATTATCACTTTATAAATCAAAAAGAAAATTCCAATCGCAATTACACCCATCATCGTGAAACTTTTAAGATCAACTTTTTCGTAAAATCTGAAATAAACAAGCATCGCAAGTGTAAAGATGGTTAAAATGCTTAACAGATGAACTCCGATTGAGAGACCTATGACATAAGCAATGAGTAAAATTAATTTATCACTTTCAATTTTATCTGCTTTTTCAAACCAAACCATCCCAAGCCAAATTGTAAAGCTCATCAAAAACAAACTTGTTGCATAAACTTCCGCTTCAACAGCATTAAACCAGAAAGTATCGCTAAAAGCAAGCGCAAGTGCCCCGACAACAGGAGCACCATAAACAGAAAGTTTCTCAAGCAAAGTTTGTGGATTTGGTTTCCATCTCAAAATTAATCTAACCGTTGTGAGATAGAGAAACATAACGGTTAATGCGCTCGCAAGCCCACTTATCAAATTAACTCTTTTGGCTATGTTTTCAGCAATGGGAAGAAGCGAAGCAATTCTCCCAAGTATGATGAAAAATGGAGCCCCTGGTGGATGTGGAACTCCAAGCGAATATGAAACAGCGATAAATTCACCGCAATCCCAAAATGGCACGCTTGGTTGAACTGTTAAAGCATAAACACTGAAAGAGATTAAAAACAAAACTAATGCTATGATGTGGTGGATTTTTAAATTTTTCATCTCAAAGCATAATTTATTTTTGAAATTATATCAACAGCGATTTTGTCACAAAGCATAAAACCTTTGCGTGTTAATTTGACGAAGTTTTCTTCCACGATGACAAGATTCAAGTTCTTGAGTTCATTAATTTCGTCTATAATTTCCAAACAGAGAAAATCAAAACCAAATTTATTTTTGAACTTTTTCAAATCAATCCCTGTGCTTCTCAACCCAAGATAAATAAATTCCTCAATCATTTTTTCTTTATTTAGAATTTCAAAATTTGCAATTGGAAGTTTGTCCGAGTTTATCGCCTTCACATACTTTTCAAGGTTTGCAACATTCCACCATCTTTTATTTATCCAGAATGAATGAGCCGAAGGTCCAAAGCCAATGTAATTTTCATATTGCCAGTATTTCAAATTATGTCTGCATTCAAATCCATCTTTTGCAAAGTTTGAAACTTCATAATGCTTATATCCTGCGTTTTCAAAAAATTCAATCGTCAACTCGTAAAGTTCAGCTTGTTTATCGTCATCGGGAATTTTAACCTTGCCAAATTTAACAAGTTCATAAAGTGGTGTCCCACGCTCAACAATTAAATTATAAGCCGAAACGTGTGGAATGTTAAGTTCAATTGTTTTTTCAAGATTTGCGAGCCATTTGTTTTTATCCTGTCCCGGTAAGCCAAATATCAAATCAACGCTCACATTCTCAAATCCAGATTCAAAAGCGAACTTAACACAATTAAGCGCATCTTCGCTCGTGTGAATTCGTCCGAGAAAAGTTAAATCATCATCAAAGAAAGATTGAACCCCGAAACTTATTCTGTTAATTCCAGTTTTTCTAAATTCAATTAATTTTCGCTTATCAACTGTTCCAGGGTTTGTTTCAACTGTTATCTCTGCGTTTGTTAAGATTTTAAAATTTTTAAAAAGAGAGTTTAAAATTTTTTCAAATTGAGATGGCTCAAGCAGAGATGGAGTCCCACCCCCAAAGTAAATCGTATCAAAAATTGCGTCATCAACAAACTCGGATTCGGATTTGAAAATTTCAATTTCCTTGACGATAAGTTCGGCAAAATCAGAAAGTAGGTTCAAATTTTCAACAGAATAAAAATCGCAATAAATACACTTTTTCTCACAAAACGGTATGTGTAAATAAATTCCACTCATCGTATTCTTTTACCTATTCTTTCCCATCTTATTGATTTTATCTTTGCTGGCAAATTCCACAGCGGTATATTTGAATCCCAAGACCAATAAATAAAACTTGCCTTGCCGATTATATTTTCAACTGGGACAAATCCCCAGAATCTACTATCCAAACTGTTATTTCTGTTATCACCCATTACGAAGACATAATCTTTCTCAAAAATATATTTAAATGTCTCATGCCCGTCAATTAAAATTTTCTCACCCTCAAATTCATCAACAAGTTCAACTTGATGTCCTTCTCTTTCTATCATAATTTTCCATTGCCTTAAATTCCCGGTGTTAAGTTCAATTTCCATACCTTTGTAAGGGACGATTATAGGTCCATAGTTATCTTCGTTAAAATCCGCCCCTTCTGGAAATATGTATGGATTTGCCAAACCTTTTGGTGTTATATATTGATAATTAACTTTTACGGTTGGTGGTTCTTTGAATTTTTCTCCATTTACAAAAACAACTTTATCTTTTATCTGCACAATGTCCCCGGGCAAACCAATTAACCTTTTTATGTAATTAACATTTTCAGAAGATTGAACCTCGTCTCGCTCACCCGGAAATTTAAAAACAATTACATCACCACGATTTAATTTCGTAAATGCAGGAAGAAGTGTCACCTGTGGAATTTCTATACCTGTGAATGGGAAATATCTCGGTGATTTGATTTGAAAACCAACTTTTGAAACTATGATAAAATCGCCCGGAACAAGTGTATCTTCCATTGAACCGGATGGGATTCTAAATGCATCAAAGATAAACGTTTTAACAAAAATTGACGCAATTAAAGCAATTATAAGAGGTCTGAGCCAATTTCGTGTCCTTATTTCCTCTGTTTGTGCGTCGTCAAGATTAGTTTCTTTCTCACTCACAAAATTTTTTATGTGCATTTTTGCGATCTCACTTAATTATCATTCCGATTCTGTTAAATTTTATTGACGAAATTTTAGCAAAAATGTTGAAGATCGGAATATCCGGATTCCACGACCAATAAACTATTATCGGAGTTCCAACGATGTATTTATCCGGGACAAATCCCCAGAATCTACTATCTAAACTATTGTCTCTGTTATCACCCATCATAAAATAGTAATCGTGTTCAACGACATATTCATATTTTTCAACCCCATCAATATAAATTTTCCCATCTTTTAACTCTATCTCGTGTCCTTCTCTTTTGATGAAAGTTTCCCACGCATCGTAATTTGTAAGATTTAATTTTATCACATCACCTTTTTTGGGGACGACGATTGGTCCGTAGTTATCTTCGTTGAATGGAGATCCTTTGGGAAAAATTCTTGGGTCGGGTTGATCTTTGGGCAAAATATAAGGTCTTTCAAACTTAACATATTTTGGGTTTGGGAAAATTTTGCCATTTACATAAACAACTTTGTCAATTATTTGAATTGTGTCCCCGGGAATGCCAATACATCTTTTCAGATAATAAATCATCGCAGGATGTCTGACTTCATCTCTATAACCTGGAAATTCAAAGACGACGACATCGCCACGTTCAACTTTCCACAAACTTGGAATTACGATGTATGGAAGTCGTATTGAGGTCAAAGGTATATTTCTTGGCGTAGCGAGATTGTAAATAAATTTATTCACAAACAAAAAATCACCAGCCATGACTGTATCTTCCATTGAAGAGGTTGGAACTTCAAAAGAAGCGATGACAAAACTATTTAAGACAAGAAAAATTGCAAATACGACGACAAATTCTTTAACAAAGTTATAAATTTTTTCTTTCAATGTCTGTGGTTTTTTCTTCGGTGTTTTTTTGTGTTGCATTTGAAGGTTGTTTTTGTTTTAATCGTTATCTATTGTCAAAACAGCAAGGAATGCTTCTTGTGGGACTTCAACTTTTCCAATTTGTTTCATTCTCTTTTTGCCTTCTTTTTGCTTTTCAAGAAGTTTACGCTTCCTCGTAACATCTCCGCCATAACATTTTGCGAGAACATTTTTTCTCAACGGCTTTATGACATCCCTTGCGATAACTTTGCTTCCTATCGCAGCTTGAATTACGACCTCAAATAATTGTCTCGGGATTAACTCTCTCAATTTTGAACACAATTTTCTTCCGTAGTCATATGCTTTGCTTCTGTGAACGACAAATGACAATGCGTCAACTGGTTCACCATTTAAAAGAATGTCAAGTTTGACGAGGTCTGATTCTCTATAATCCAGAAATTCATAATCAAAAGATGCGTATCCACGGGAGACGGATTTCAATTTATCATAAAAATCAAAAATTATTTCAGACAAAGGCAATTCATATTCAAGAATTGCTCTATCAGCAGAGACATAATGTGTTGTTTTGTAAACACCTCTTCTATCTGTGCAAAGTTTCATCAAAGCTCCGATGTATTCAGACGGAGTTATTATTTGAGCTCTGACATAGGGTTCTTCAATATGATCAATTTCGCCTGGACTTGGCATCGCTGTTGGGTTATTAACAAAAACAATTTCACCGTTTCGTTTGACAACTTTATAAACGACATTTGGGACGGTTGTAACTATATTCAAGCCAAATTCTCTTTCAAGTCGTTCCTGAACTATTTCCATATGAAGAAGACCTAAAAAGCCACATCTAAAACCATGTCCAAGAGCAGAGGAACTTTCAGGTTCAAAAAACAATTGCAGCATCATTCAATCTCAATTTTTCAAGCGCATCTCTTAACTCTTGATAATTTTCTGAATCCGCTGGATAGAAACCTGCATAAACCATTGGTTTCACCTCACGATAACCGGGCAAAGGTTCTTTCGCAGGATTATTTGCTGTTGTAATTGTATCGCCAACTCTCGTATCGTGAACATCTTTCACACCAGCGATTAAATATCCAACCATTCCGGTTGTGAGTTTTCCAGTTCTGATTCTGTCAAGTTTTAAAATTCCAACTTCTTCTGCTTCAAAAACTTTTCCATTTGCAAAAAACATAATTTTATCGCCCTCCTTAAGTTCCCCATCAAAGACACGAAGATAAACAACAACTCCACGATATGAATCATACTTTGAATCAAAAATTAAAGCCCTTAACGGATCTTCTGGATTTCCTTTCGGCGGTGGAATTCTCTGAACAATTGCCTCAAGAAGTTCATCAACACCATATCCAGTTTTAGCACTTACAAGCAAAATTTCATCCTCTCTGCAACCAAGTAAATCTATGATCTGTGCTTTCACAGTTTCAATCATCGTTTTAGCAGCGGGAAGATCAATTTTATTTATCACAGGAATAATCTCAAGTCCAGCATCAACAGCCATATAAAGATTGCTTATAGTCTGTGCTTCAACTCCTTGAGTTGCATCAACCACGAGAATTGCTCCTTCGCTTGCAGCAAGAGCTCTTGACACTTCATAAGAAAAATCAACATGCCCTGGTGTATCTATCAAATTGAAAATATACTCATTTCCATCTTTTGCAGTATATCGCATCTGAATTGGATGTGATTTTATCGTGATTCCTCTCTCTCTTTCAAGATCCATATTATCAAGCACCTGTTCAACCATCTGCCTTTCGGGAATGGTTCTGGTTTTCTCAAGGAGACGATCTGCAAGTGTTGATTTTCCGTGATCAATATGCGCAATAATGCAAAAATTCCTGATTCTATCAATGCTCATACCTGTTCATAGGTGGCTTTTGTTGGACACTCTGACTTGCAAAAAATATAAAAACAAAGAGCGTAAAATTCAAAAATTGACAATTTGTTTCAGCGTGATCAAAAACTTTGAGAAAGAATTTGTTTTGTGGTTTTAAAATGGAGTTTCGCAACATTTTTTAGCTCATCTTTTCCGAATTTTTTCACAAACTCATTCGCAAAATTAATCACATTTTGACCTGCTCCTTTTGGAAAATTCATTCCATATTTTTCAGATAAAATTTTTAGCTGTTTCAAAAATTCTGCCCTTGCAAGAATTGATGCGGATGCAACAGCGATGTCCGTTTCGTCTGCTTTTGGGGTTTGAATTAAATTAATTTTTTTGCCCATTTGCATTAACGAATTTAAAAGATAATTTTCATCACCAAATTGATCTGAAATTGCACTTGAACATTTAAAACCAACTTTTTCAATTTCCTTCAAAAGATTTTCAATCACCCTTGCATGCCCCCAAGCGAGGAGTTTGTTAAGATTTAACTTTTCCGTCAATTCATTATATCTTTTCGGCTTGATGACCACAACATTGACAATACAAACTTCCTTGATTTTCTCCGAAAGTTCAAAAACTCTTTTATCAGATAATTTTTTTGAATCTTTTACACCAAATTTTTCAAGTTCTTTATTCAGGTTTTCGTTTGACACTACCCCTGCTATAACAAGTGGACCGAAGAAATCTCCTTTGCCTGATTCATCAACGCCGATGTAATTTTCCATCAGATGAAAGTTTTTTCAAAAGTTAAGAAAATTTGCAAAACAGAAAAAATTTTTCTATATTTGTAATGCTTTTACGGTGAGTATAGCTCAACTGGTCAGAGCGCCAGGTTGTGGCCCTGGAGGTTGCGGGTTCGAGTCCCGCTACTCACCCACCAAGCCCCCATCGTCTAGAGGCCTAGGACACGGGCTTTTCAAGCCCGGAACCCCGGTTCGAATCCGGGTGGGGGCGCAAAACTTTATCTCACCTCGTAAATTGCCTCCGGCGTTGGATTAACATTTATTTTATTCCCATTTTCATCTCTTAAATCAATATCTCTTAACTGAAATCTTCCACTCCATGCTCTCGCAACAAATTTTAACTTAACAATATCTCCACTTCCACTTAAAGAAACAAAACCTTGACTTGTCGCAAGTATACCAGTTGTTATCTCAACATAACCTTTTGTATTCGCTTCATCAATTGTCTTTTGCAATGAAAAATCAGGAGTTATAATTTGTTCAAATCCAGAATTTCTAACATAATCACCTTTGCTAACTGAGACAAGCAATGCTTCATTTGGATTAAAATAAACTTTGAAACTTCCACTCTTGAAACGATTTACCTCTTCAATCCAGACATCAATTGTAAATTCTTGACCTGAAGAAGTTAACACATTTCTCAATTTATAAAATTTTAAAGTCGGTCCTTTCACACCATCAACTTTAAATTTCCTTGAAAATCTGCGGACATCATTTTGACCTTTGTATCTTACTTCTATTTCAAATGTATATTCAACATCGTCAAGATAATTAAATGTTGCGCTTGTTAATGTGGTCCACTGACTCCAATCAGAGTACCCAACCAACCTATACCTGTATTCATTTGCTTCGGGTTTGTTGCCAATCCACGAGACAGTTACGCTCGTTGAATTTACAATTTCATTCTCACCTGGGCTTGTTATTTCAACAGACGGCGGAATATAAGCAGCGCTTTCTGGATCAAGTGGATTGTCAAATTGCTTCATACAGGATGATAAAAGTAATAAAACCGCGAAGAGAAATTTTTTCACCGTTTTCATTTTTTTGCTCCGTTTAGTTTTTGATTTTACTCACCCCCCAACCCCCTCTCTATCACATAGAGAGGGGGTGCTCGTTAGAGCGGGGGTGAGTTGTCCTACACACCCTCCTTTCCTCCTCTCTATCGCATAGAGAGGGGGTGTCCGTAAGGACGAGGGTGAGTTCTCTTACTCACCCCCCCTCTCTACAAAGTAGAGAGGGGGTGTCCGAAGGACGAGGGTGAGTCATTTCATCAACAACATCTTCATCACCTTAACAAATCTTCCCGCCTCAATTCTGTAAAAATATACTCCACTTGATAATCCAGACCCATCAAAACTAACACTATGCCTACCAGCATCAAATTCCCCATCACACAAAACTTTCACCAACCTCCCAACAACATCATACACAACCAACCTAACATAAACCTTCTCTGGCAAATCAAACTTTATCACTGTCACAGGATTAAATGGATTCGGATAATTCTGATACAAAGCATACTCCCTCGGAACTTCCTCAAACTTCAAAACATACTCAACCTCATACGAACTCTTGCCACTCTCAATTGAACTCTCATCATATGCAACGAACTTAACAATCACACTATCCCCTCCCTCTAACCTCATCCTGAACAATCCATCCCCAACCTCATCTATCCCGCCAATCTTGGCATAATCAAAATAAATAACATCGTTTAAACTATCCCTATAAACAAGACATATCCCATCTCTCAATGTTGTAAATTCCATCACCCTCACCCCCTTATGCCTAATCTCAAAACCATACGAAATAAATCTACCCTTAACATCAGGTCTGAAAATAAACTCATCAAACCGTCTAACTTTTAATTCCTTCCTTTCGCTATTATCAACATCAAAACCAACTGCAACCTTTGGCAATCCACTTATGCGTGAATAATCCCACATCTTCGTAAATGTAAATATATCATCAACATTAAGCTTTCCATCCCCTCGGACAACAACATATGGAATTTGTCCATCATAAGGATATATATCAGATGCAGAATAATTTTTATCTGTCCAGAAACTAACATATCTTCCAACATCAAATGCATCAACCCTGTTATCACCGTTGTAATCGCAAAGTGCATTAACCTTCATAGTGTAAACTCATGAACTTGTCTCCTGACCAAATGCATCTGAAACCTTGACAACAAAATAATAACTTCTTGATGTCTCAAGCTCAGATACTAAAACAGAATCTTTATCCGTTTCAGCATATGGCTTTGTAAAATCAAATTGACCTGTGCTTGATACAAAAATTTTATATCTTAACGGTTTACTAATATCAATTGCCTCATCCCATTTTAAAACGACTTTGTTAAACGGCAAATTCACACCTGACTTTATCCCTCCAAACCTCGGTGCGAGATTATCAAGTGTAAATTCACCTGATCTCATCTCATCCCCAGTTCCACCTCTTCCCCCTGGAACTATCTTAACCACACATCTATTTGTCTCAACCATAGTGTCAAGCTTACTCCTCCATACAAGCGTATCTGTATGCGGAAAACTTGTAATCTTCCTATCACCACCAATCAAATTAACTGAACTAAACCAATTTACACCACCATCAAGTGAATAATAAAACCTCAACCCTACGCTATCTCCATTGACTGAATTAACCTTGTAAACAATCCTAACATCTCCACTCAATTTATCACTTAAAACAGACAAAGATGTAATACTTGCCCTAAACCCTGGAATAACACTTATCTCAACTTTATTTGTATCCATATTGCCAAACTCATCAACAGCTCTAACCACAAAATAATATCTCCTAAAGTTCTCCAATCCACTCACAACTGCAAATGTATCTGAAACCTCAAACGCTGGATTATTGAAATTATACACACCTGAATTAGCGGAATAATAAATCCTGTATCTTATCAAACTCATATCTAATGCCCTCCTCCAAACCAATCTAACCCTGTTCGTATCACCTGAACCGCTTACCACCCCTTCAAACCTCGGTGCAAGATTATCAACTCCTACACCATCAACATTAACAAAATAATCATTCGTCCCTGAACTGAACTTAAATCTTACCTTAACAAATCCCTCATATCCAGATAAATTCCCCCTACTATCCCAGTAAATCGTATCTATTACATCACCAGTTATATTGTTTAACCTCCCGCTTATATTTGAACCCACCTTCCAACTTGAACCTCCATCAGTTGAATACTCAAAATTTGTCAAATTTAAAACTTCAACTGTTCTAACACGATAAACAAACTTCAAAACACCAGATTGAACATTTCTAAATGAATTAACCACCACTGGAGAAGCAATTCCACTAACATATACCCTAAATGTATCATTCCAAGCATTGCTTATTATCCTCATCTCACTTGTAAACTCTCCACCTGAAATTGGTTTAAACTTAACTCTTACAACTCCGCTATCCCCAGGTCCTATCAAAGAAGAAAATGTCTCAACATAAAATGGCTCATTAACCTCAACCCTAAATATCCTAACACTGTCTATCTCCCCAGAATTGTATAACTTAAAACTCAAACTCACTGAATCTGACACAAAAACCCTCCCAAATCTCAATGTATCTAAAGATGATGAAATATAAGGTGGCTTTACCCCTCTTCCTCTTAACGCAACTTTCAAATTTGAATTAACAGATGAATTGCTAACTATCACTGCTGTATCAACATATTCACCAGATACATTTGGTCTGAAACTGAAAACGAGTCCAGCCGAATCTCCAGGTAACACAACCACTGGCAACCCTCCTTCGTATCTGAATCTTATGTCTGTAGTATAAATTCCTGTTATTTTTAAGGTATCATAACCAGTATTAAAAACCTTCAGTGTATTATATTTTGTAACATTTAAATACCCAAATCCAAAATTTAGATTATTTGTTTTAACATTTATTATTGGTTTTCCAACCAAAATAACCCCACCCTCACGATATACCACAAGCCCTCCTCCATTTGTCCCAATCCATTTGTTTTCCATTGCATCTATAGCTATGGCATTAATATAATTACTTGCAAAGTTTGATGGAGTAAATTGGACTGTTTATAATACATCA
>NZ_CZVW01000020.1 GCF_001536065.1 Candidatus Chryseopegocella kryptomonas | reverse complement strand
AGTTGATGCAAAATTAATTCACATTTCAACTGATTACATTTTTGACGGGAAAAATGGTCCTTACTCCGAAGACGCAAGACCAAATCAGATAAATTATTACGGCAGAACTAAACTTGCGAGCGAGAACGAGATAAAAATTGGTGGAATTAGATTTGCGATTTTGAGGACAAATGTTTTATATGGCGTTGGGAAAAATGTTAAAAGCAATTTTGCCCTGTGGCTTTATCAAAAGCTTTCAAATGGGGAAAATATAAAAGTTGTGACAGATCAAATTGGAAATCCAACTTATGTTGATGACCTTGCTTTTGCAATTTTAAAAGTTGTTGAATTTGACAAAGAAGGAATTTATAATGTTGGAGGGCGGGATTTTGTTGATAGATATACTTTTGCAGTTAGGTTCGCTGAAATTTTTGAGTTTGACAAAAATCTTATAACGCCGGTTAAAACATCTGAATTAAATCAGATTGCTCCACGACCTTTGAAATCCGGATTGATAACATTGAAAGCGGAAGCTGAACTTGGACTTAAACCGTATGGAGTTGAAGACGGAATTCGGGAGTTTAAATTAAATTTACAAAGTGAAAATGGCGTTTGAGTTTATGATTTATTTTTGGTAAAATAAAAAAGATAAACCTAAGTATTTTGTCTGTGGACATTATCAAAGATTTTTGCACCTAAATAGGTGTTGAATTTATGGTAAGTTTAATTGATGTTGAAAGGCTTTCCCAAAAATTTAAGGTGGTTAAAAAGTTAGGATATCAGAGACAATTTAAGGATATTTTTGATGCTCTAAAAAATGCTTTTGTTTGTTTTTCTGAAAATTACTGAAGATTGTGATTACAAATTTGAATAGCCTTGAAATGCTTCAGGGTGAAATGATAAGAATAAGACAAGAGTTAACAGGAGAAACAAAAAATAAATAATAATTTTCAGCGATGCTTGATTTAAAATTCATTCGTGAAAGTCCAGACATCGTCAAGAGGGCTATTGAACTTAAAAAAGAAAAAGATTGTGTTGATGAAATTTTGAAACTTGATGAAAGAAGAAGAGAACTTATAAAGAAAGGTGATGCGCTCAAAGCAAGAAGAAATGATGTTACAGAAGAAATTGCAAACTTGAAAAAGCAAGGTAAAGATGCAAGTGAATTAATTGAAGAAATGAGGAAGGTTTCTGATGAAATCAAAAAAATTGATAGCGAACTTAAAGAGGTTGAATCTCAACTTGAAAATCTTTTGCTCTGGGTGCCAAATATACCGCATGAGTCAGTTCCGATTGGAAAAGATGCAAGTGATAATGTCGTTGTCAGAACTTGGGGAGAGATACAGGAGTTTGATTTTGAAATAAAAGATCATCTCACGCTTGGGAAAAAGCTTGGGATAATTGATTTTGAACGAGGTGCAAAGTTAACGGGTAGCGGTTTTCCACTTTACATTGGGAGGGGTGCAACGCTTGAAAGGGCTTTGATAAATTTTATGCTTGATCTTCACATCCAGAAACACGGTTATATTGAAGTTTTTCCGCCGTTTCTTGTAAACGAAGCGTCAATGCGTGGAACAGGGCAAATACCAAAATTGAAGGAAGATATGTATTACTGCCCGGAAGATGATCTTTATCTTATACCAACAGCGGAAGTTCCGGTTACAAACATACATCGTGATGAAATTCTTGATATAAGCGAACTTCCGAAAAAATATGTCGCATATTCAGCTTGTTTCAGGCGTGAGGCTGGCTCTTGGGGGAGAGAAACTCGTGGATTTTTGAGAGTTCATCAATTTAACAAAGTTGAACTTGTTAAGTTCACAACGCCTGAGACATCTTACGATGAACTTGAATCCCTTGTAAATGATGCTGAAGAGGTGCTTCAACTTCTTAACATTCCGTATAGAGTTGTGCTTCTTTGCACCGGAGATATGAGTTTTGCTTCTGCGAAAACATACGATATTGAAGTTTGGTCTCCAGCTGAGAAGAAATGGCTTGAAGCGTCAAGCTGTAGCAATTTTGAGGATTTTCAGGCAAGAAGAATGAATGTTAGATTTAAAAGGGATAAAAAATCAAAGCCAGAATTTGTCCATACGCTAAATGGTTCTGGGCTTGCGACTTCAAGATTGATGGTTGCTTTGCTTGAAAATTATCAAACGCCAGAAGGTAAGGTCATTGTCCCGAAAGTTTTGCATAAATACACCGGCTTTACAATCATTGAATAATCAAAAACAAAATTTAATTGTTGAGATGAAAAAGAACATCGTTTTGATTTTAATTGCGATTGTTTTTTCAAGTTGTGCGTTTTTGAAAAACATTGGAATAATTGAGGAAAAAGAATATGTTGCAAAGATTGGGAAAGAGTTCATAACGATTGATGAATTTGAAAAATCATTTGCCAAAAATAATGGTGGATTTGCCAAAGCGAAGGAAAAACCTTTTGAAGACAGAAAAAATTATCTTGATCTTTTGATAAAATTTAAACTCAAAGTTCTTGACGCAAGAGATAAAAAACTTGACAAAGATCCAAGTGTTCAAAAAGAGGTAAATGATTATTATACAACGCTTGCGCTTTCTTACCTTACAAAGAAAGAAGTAATTGATCCGGGTTTAAAACAACTTTACGAGAGACGAAAAGAAGAAATAAGAGCAAGACATATTTTGATTGAATTGCCGGGTGGATTTCACGGAAGCCCTACTTCCGATACTTCAAAGGCATATGAGAGGGCGAAAAAAGTTATTGAACTTTTAAATGCTGGTGTTCCGTGGGATTCTGTTGCAATTGATTTTTCTGATGACCCTTCGGTTATTTTCAACCGTGGTGATCTGTATTATTTCACAGCTGGGATGATGGTTCCTGAATTTGAGGATGCGTGCTATTCAATGAGAGTTGGAGAAAGGACGCAAGTGCCGGTTAGAACGAAATTTGGTTATCATATCATTGAAGTTCTTGACAGAAGACCAAGGGTTGAGATGGTTCGGATAAGCCACATTGGAAGAAAGGTTGAGCGTAATGCAACGCCAGAAGACACGCTTAAAATTTACAATGAAATGAAGGCGGTTCTTGACAGTTTGAGAAATGGTTTTGATTTTGCTGAACTTTCAAAGAGACATTCCGATGATAAATTTTCAGTCCAGCGTGGTGGTGATGCTGGGTATTATTCAAGAGGTCAAGCTTACAGAGAAATTGATCAGTTTATGTTTAATGCAAAAGTTGGTGATATAAGCGACATAATAAGAACAAGATGGGGTTATCACATCGTCAAAGTTACAGAAATAGTTCCAGTTAAGCCGTTTGATGAAATTGTTGAAGATCTTAACAAACTTTATCAGTCGTATCGGCTTGAATACGATTTCAAAAATTATGTTGAGAAATTGAAGAAAGAGTATAACTACAAACTGAATCAGCAAACATTTGACTTGTTCGTATCAAAAGCGGATACATCAAAGACGACCTCGCATCAAAGCTGGGATAGCGTTTACACGAGAGAAGATAGAGAAAAAGTTCTATTTGAATTCGCAAATCAAAAGATGACGCTTGATTCCGTGATAAACATTATAAAGCGAAGTGCGGAATTTTCTGGAAGGAAACTTGATCCTTCTTCAATAAAAAGCATTGTTGATAGAATTACGGAGATGAAACTTACGGAATACAGAGCAAGAAATGTTGAAAAACTTTATCCAGAGTTTAAAAATGAACTTAAAGAATTTGTTGATGGAATTTTGCTTTATCACATTGAGCAGAAGATGGTCTGGGATAAGGTGAATTTGAGCGAGGAAAAGTTGAAAGAGTATTACGAGAAAAATAAGGAGGAATATCGTTTCCCCGACAGAGTCAGGTTTAGTGAGATTTGGGTGACGAGTGAATCGCTTGCTAATGATATTTATTCAAAACTTAAAAAATGGTGCTTTGTTTGATTCGCTTGCTGAAAAATATACTGAAAGACCCGGAATGAAAGAGAAAAAAGGAGATTGGGGGCTTGTTTCATCATCTGAAAATGAAATTGCGTGGAAAGCGTGGAATATGAAAGTGAATGAAATTTCAGAACCGATTAAGTTTCAAGGTGGATACTCAATCATAAAAGTTACAGGGAAAGAGCCAAGCAGGGTGAAGACATTTGAAGAAGCATTCAGCGAAGTTGCAAGCGCAGTTCAAGAGCAGGAACTCAAACGACTTGAAAAGGAATGGGTTGAAAGTTTAAAAAAGAAATATAAAGTCGTTATCAATGAAAAAGCACTTGAAAAAGCTTTTAATCGTTAGTTTGATTTTGGTTTTCGCCTGCGGTAAAAAGGTTAAAGAGAATGATTATGTCGCAAGGGTTGAAGACGAATATCTTTTGAAGCAAGATGTTGCAGGTCTTGATTCAAACTTCGTTAAAAATTACATTGACATATGGGTGAAGAATAATTTGATTTATCAGGAAGCGATTGAAAGAGGATATAAGTCGGATGAAAAAATTGAGCAGATGGTTAATGAGTTTAGAAAATCTTTGATAGTTAAAAATTTTTTGCAGAATGAAATTTTAAAAAACGCAGAAAAAATTTCAGATGACGAAGTGAAAAAATTTTATGAAAAACATCAAGACGAGTTCATACTTGACAAACAAGTTGTTAAGATCGGATATGTTAAGTTAAGTTCACGCAATGAAGCGAGCGTTTTAAGGAACAAACTTCAAAGAGCAAAAGATTTTCAAAGTGCTGTCGCCGATTTGTCAAGTGAAGTGGGTGTTGTTGAGATAGTGCCAATGAGATATTATGACCAATTTAACATACCGTTTCCAGAATTATGGCGTGTCATTTGGAATTTGAATAAAGGTGAAATTTCTTTTCCTGTTAAATCTGGGGAAAATTATTTTTTGATTTATCTTTACGATAAGAAAGATATCGGAAGCAAAGCGGATTTTGAAATTGTTTCTGACGCAGTCAGAGAAAGAGCAATAGTTGAAAAGCAAAATCTTTTGCTTGACAGTTTAATTTCAAACTTGAAAAGAAAATATCATTATGAGGTGAAATGGTGAGAGTGAGAATTTTAATTTTAACTTTGCTTTTAAATTTTGTTGCACTTGCACAACAAAAAGTAATTGATAGAATAGTTGCAATTGTCGGAAATGAGGTGATTCTTGAATCTGATTTGAATTATCAGGTTTATATGTTTGCGATACAGAACAATTTAAAGCCAGATGATCCGGGGCTTAGAAAGTATGTTTTGCAGGAGATGATAAATGATAAAATTGTGCTTAACAAAGCGATTGAAGATACGATAGTTGTTTCGGATGATGAGGTTGATAGACAAATTGATGCACAAATTCAGGCGCTTGTCCGTCAGTATGGCTCGGAGCGACGACTTGAGGAAATTTACGGAATGCCAATTGGTAGAATAAAGCGTGAGATAAGAGATGATGTTAAGAAACGATTGATGATAGAAAAACTTAAACAGCAAAAATTCGGCATGATGACCGTTTCAGGTTATGAGGTTGAAAATTTTTACAATACTTATAAAGATAGTTTGCCAGAAGTTCCAGAGATGGTTGAGCTTTATCACATTATGATGATTCCAAAGCCAGTTGATTCGGTTGAGCAAGCGGTTTATCAGAAAGCGAAGGCAATTCTTGACAGCATAAAGGCTGGCGGTGACTTTGCTTATTTTGCGAGGACTTATTCTGAGGATAGAGCGACTGCAAATAATGGTGGAGACCTTGGCTGGGTAAGACGTGGAATGTTTGTAAAAGAGTTTGAAGAAGCTGTTTTTAGATTACAGGAAGGGCAAATATCTGATGTTGTGAGGACACCTTTCGGATATCATATAATTCAACTCGTTGAAAGACGTGGAGAACAAGTCCATCCAAGACATATCCTTTTCAAAGTTCCTTTGACCGAAGAAAGTGATAAAATCGTGATTTCAAAGCTTGATGAGATAAGGTATAAAATTGTTTCAAAGCAGGCGAAATTTGAGGAAATGGCGAAAAGATTCAGCGAAGATGAAAACACAAAACTTACAGGTGGATATCTTGGATTAATCCCCGTTGATGATCTTGAGCCAGATTTGAAGGAGGTTGTTAATTCTTTAAACGAAGGCGAAATATCTCAACCTGTTAAGATGAAATATGGAAACTCTTACGCTTATCATATCGTCTTGTTAAAGAAGAGAGTTCCAGCTCATAAAATGAATTTGAAAGACGACTATATGCGGATTTATCAATATGCGTTGATTGAGAAGCAAAACAGAGAATATCAAAAGTGGATTGAGAAGTTAAGAGATGAAATTTATGTTTATGTCGTGGATGATTTAAGATGAAAAAGTTTCCAAAATTAAATTTTGGTGAAAAAATGAGAGCAAAATTTTTAACTTTTGCGCTTTTAATTGCTGTGTCATTTGCTTTCTCACAAGGGAGGATCAATTTTGTTGAATATGATTTGCCAAACGGGTTGCATGTGATTTTGCACGAGGATCATTCAGCGCCGATTGTTGCGGTTGATATTTGGTATTATGTTGGCTCAAAAAATGAAGACCCAAATAGAACTGGCTTTGCGCATTTGTTTGAGCATATGATGTTTCAAGGTTCTGCAAATGTTAAAAAAGCTGAACATATGGCTTATATTCAAAAGGCGGGCGGAACTTTCAACGGCTCAACTAATTGGGACAGAACAAATTATTTTCAAGTTGTTCCGTCAAATCAACTTGAACTTGTCCTCTGGCTTGAGTCAGACAGAATGATGAGTTTAAATGTAAATCAGGAAAATCTTGACAATCAGCGTGAGGTTGTAAAAGAAGAAAGACGTTGGAGAGTTGATAATCGTCCATATGGAACGCAGTGGGAGAACACATTTAAGCGTCTTTTCAAAGTCCATCCGTATAGATGGCCTGTTATAGGTTATATGGAACATCTTAACGCAGCAACTCTTGATGAAGTTAAAAGATTTTTTGAAACATATTATGTCCCGAACAATGCAGTCCTTGTGATAGCTGGTGATATTGACATTGAAAAGACGAAAAAACTTGTTGAGAAATACTTTGGCGATATTCCACGCGGAAAATATGAGATAAAGAGACCGAACATTGTTGAGCCACCGATGACCTCACAAGTAAGAGATACAATTTATGACAATGTCAGATTGCCGGCTGTTTTTATCGCATTTAGAATCCCAAAAGATGGTGAAAGAGATTATTATGCTCTTGATCTTCTTTCAAATATACTTGGCTCGGGCAAAAGCTCACGACTTTATCAAAAACTTGTTTACGAGAAAAGGATTGCACAAAATGTAAATGTTTTCACAATCGGTATGGAGGATGCTGGAGTTTTTAAAATTGATGCATATTGCGCAATAGGACACACACCAGAGGAAGTTGAAAAAGAGATATGGAATGAGATTGAAAAAGTAAAAAATGAACTTGTTGAGGAAAAAGAACTTCAAAAAGCCAAAAATCAAACGGAAATGCAGACAATTTCAAGTTATCAAAGTGTCCTTCAAAAGGCGGATCAACTTGCGCATTACTATGTCATTCACAAAAACACTGACGAAATTAATCACGAGCTGGCAAAAATTCTTTCAATCACCCGTGAGGAAATCCGTGACGCAGTTGTTAAGTATTTAAAGCCAGAAAATTCCGTCGTTCTTTATTATCTTCCGAAGGAACAAAGAGCATCAAAGTGAAATTTTACGATTGTGATTTTAAAACAAAAAATTTTTGAAGATGAAAAATTTAAAACTAATCCTGATTTTCGTTATGAGCGTAACCTTGATAAAGCCGATTGAAATTTATCCGCAAAGTGATGGTAGAGTTGATTTTGTTGAATTTACACTTGACAACGGGCTTCATGTAATTTTGCACGAAGATCATTCAACTCCGATCGTTGCTGTCAATGTTTGTTATCATGTTGGCTCAAAGAATGAAAAACCAGATAAAACTGGTTTTGCACATCTTTTTGAACATCTTATGTTTGACGGCTCAAAAAATGTAAAGCGTGGGGAATTTGATAAATACATTACGCAAGCTGGGGGATATGACAATGCATATACAACCGAAGATAAAACAAATTATTATGAAGTTCTCCCATCAAATTATCTTGAACTTGCACTTTGGCTTGAATCTGATAGAATGCTTGGCTTCTCAATTCAGGAAATAAGTTTGATAACCCAAAGAGAGGTTGTAAAAGAGGAAAGGCGTTGGAGATATGAAAACAGACCTTATGGTTCTGCGTGGATAAAAATTTCTGAGAAGAGCTTTAAAAAACATCCATATAGATGGCCTGTCATAGGTTATCAAGAACATCTTGACAATGCGAGTATGGATGATGTGAGGGAATTCTATGAGACATTTTATGTCCCGAACAATGCGGTTCTTGTGATAGCAGGTGATATTGATGTTAAGAAGACAAAAGAGCTTGTTGAAAGATATTTTGGTGAAATTCCAAAAGGACCTGAAAACATACCACGACCGCAACCGAATGATGAACCGCTTGAAAATGAAGTAAGAGAAATTGTTGAAGATGTAAATGCTCCTCTTCCAGCAGTTTTTATGAGTTATAGAATTCCAGAAGAAGGAAACCCAGATTCATATGCTCTTGCTTTGCTGTCAAATATACTTTCCGTTGGCGAAAGTTCAAGATTGTATCAACGGCTTGTTTATAAAGATAAAATTGCCAACGAAGTTGAAACATTTTCAGATACAAGGGAACATCCGGGCTTGTTTTTGATTTATGCGATTGCAAATCCTGGATTTAATTCAGATACGCTTGAAAAGGTGATTGATGAAGAAATTAACAAGATAAAAATTTATGGAGTTGATGAGAAAGAGCTTGAAAAAGCGAAGAATAAAATTGAATCTGCGCTTGTTTCGGCAAGGCAAACGGTTCAGGGCAAAGCTGATCTCCTTGCACATTACTATACATTTTTCAAAAATCCGGGCTTGATAAATACAGACATTGAGCGTTATAGAAAAATCACAGTTGATGATATAAAACGAGTTGCGCAAAAGTATTTTGCTGAGAAAAATCGCGTGGTTTTGCATTATCTACCCAAAACAAATTAAATTTTAGCAACAAAAATTTTCGGAGGAAAAGGTATGTTGAAAAAAATTGGAACATTGCTTATGCTCATACTCTTTTTAACTTCTGTTTCAGATTCGCAGGAGAAAATTGATAGAACTAAACCACCAAAACCCGGTCCAGAAAGCAAAGTTAAATTTCCATCGTATTTTGAAAAGACGCTTCCGAATGGACTCAAAGTAATTGTTGTTGAAAATCACGAGCAGCCAATTGTTTATGTTAGTTTTGTTGTGCGAAGTGGTTCAACTTATGATGGCGATTTACCTGGGCTTGCGAGTGTGACTGCTGAGCTGTTGACAAAGGGAACGAAGACAAGAAGTGCGACGCAGATTGCAGAAGAAATTGATTTTGTCGGTGGCTCACTTAACACATCCGCAAGCTGGGATGCAACAAATGTAAGCGTGCTTGTTCTTAAAAAGTATATCGGCGTTGGGATGGATATTTTACAGGATGTCGTTTTAAATCCGACTTTTCCGGATGAAGAACTTGAAAGGATAAAAACACAACGGCTTGCTTCAATAAAACAGTCAAAAGCAGATGCTGGTTATCTTGCAAGTGTGAGATTTTCAAAAGAACTTTTCTCGGGACATCCATACGCAAATGAAAGTGGCGGAAACGAGGAATCAATTCAAAAAATGAAAAGAGATGACATTGTTAATTTTTATAAAACTCATTTTATCCCGAACAATTCGTTTATAATTTTTGCTGGAGATATTACGCCAAGCGAGGCAGTCCCACTTGTTGAAAGATATTTCGGAAGATGGGAAAAAGGTAAAAACCCGCAAAAGAAGTTTCAAAATGTAAATGATGTCAGCCAGACGAAAGTCGTGATCGTTGATAAACCCGGCGCTGTTCAATCAGCTATAAGAATTGGACATCTTGGGATTGATAGAAAGAATAAAGATTATGTTAAGATTTACACGATGAATATGTTGCTCGGTGGGTATTTCAATTCAAGGATAAATATGAATTTGAGAGAAACGCATGGCTATACTTACGGAGCATCAAGCTTTTTTGATTCAAGGATGTATCCGGGTCCATTTATCGTTTCAGCGGATGTGCGAAATGAAGTTACTGATTCCTCTGTTGCTGAAATACTTAAAGAGTTGAGAAGAATAATTGATGAGCCAGTGCCTGAAGATGAATTGAAAATGGCAAAAGATTATATCGTTGGCTCATTCCCGCTCCAAATTGAGACGCCAGCGCAGGTTGCCTCAAGAATTATGACAATTGAGATTTACGGGTTGCCAAAAGATTTTTACGACAGATTTAGGGAGGAAGTTAAGAAAATTACTGCAAAAGATATTCAGGAAGTGGCGAAAAAATATCTGCATCCGGATAAAATTTTGATAGTCATCTCTGGAAATTCAAAGCAGATAAAACCAGTTCTTGAAAAGTTTGGTCCGGTTGTCGTGTATGATGCGGATGGAAATAAGATTGAGTAAAAAATTAAAAACGAGGCAAAGGTGCGAAAAGAAAAAAGTGATGTTGAAGTCGTTCAGCAACTTAACGAAGCATACAAGAAGATAAAATCCGAAATTGCGAAGGTAATTGTCGGGCAGGATAAAATCATTGAAGAAATGTTAATTGCTCTGTTTGCGCGTGGACATTGTTTGCTTGTTGGCGTTCCGGGACTTGCAAAAACTTTGCTTATAAAAACGCTTGCTCAAGTTCTTGATTTAAAATTCAGCAGAATTCAATTTACCCCCGACCTTATGCCAAGTGATATAACAGGGACAGAGGTCATTGAAGAAAACATAAGCACAGGTGAAAAATTTTTTAAATTCGTCAAAGGACCGATTTTTGCAAATATAATCCTTGCTGATGAGATAAACCGAACTCCACCGAAGACGCAATCAGCATTGCTTGAAGCTATGCAGGAATACAGAGTCACCGCCGGGGGACAAACTTATGAACTTGAACAGCCATTTTTTGTCCTCGCAACGCAAAATCCAATTGAGATGGAAGGAACTTATCCATTACCTGAGGCACAGCTTGATAGATTTATGTTTAACATTTGGATAGATTATCCGAATTTTGATGAAGAAGTTGAAATTGTTCGTAAAACAACGAGTATGTATCAACCCGATGTGAGTAAGGTTTTAAAAAGGGAAGAAATCCTTGAACTTCAAGACCTTGTTCGCAAAGTTCCTGTTGCGGATAATGTGATTGAATACGCTGTTAAGCTTGTTACAATGACAAGACCAAATTTGAATGGTTCACCTGACTTCATCAAGCGCTGGATAAGCTGGGGTGCAGGTCCAAGGGCTTCCCAATATCTCATACTTGGAGCAAAGGCTCGTGCAGTTTTAGATGGAAGATATACGCCAACAATTGATGATGTGCGGGCGGTTGCTTTGCCAGTTTTAAGACATCGGCTCGTTACAAACTTCAACGCTGAAGCAGATGGCGTTTCAACAGTTGATATCATAGAAAAACTTTTAAAACTAATTTGAGGTTAAGATGTCAGAAAATTTTCAACCCCATGAACAAGAATCAAGTTTTGCTCCTGAAGTAAAGCCAATGCCGTTTGTTGATAAGCTAACCGGAATTTTCGCATCGCCATCCGAAGTTTTTGAAAATCTTGTGAAGTCAAAAATAAGTTTGACCGATTGGCTTATCCCAATGTTAATTCTGATCCTTATCTCAATTGTAAGCACTTTTTTAAAATTCGGAAATGAGCAAATCCGAGATTCGTTAATTCAATTTCAGGAAAAGCGATTTGAGCAGTTGATTGAAGAAGGAAAGATGACGGAAGAACAGGCAGAAATTGCGCGCGAAAGATTGGAGCAAGTTGGGGCATCACAAAAAATTTTTAGCACAATTGGAATTTTGATCGGTGTTCCAATCTCCTTTTTAATCGTGTCGCTTGTTTATTTTTTGCTCGGTAAATTTTTCCTTGGCGGTAATGTTGAATTTATGACAGTGTTCTCAATTTATTCGCTTTCAAGTTTAATCACATCTGTTGAGGTGATCGTTTCAACAATTCTTGCTTTTATAACTGGTTCATTTTTTGCAAATGTAAGTCCTGCAATTTTTATGGAGCCATCAACGAGTAAAGTTTATATTCTTGCTTCAAAGTTTAATCTTTTTACATTTTGGCAACTTGCGGTTTTTGCGATCGGACTTGCGAAAGCTTTTGATAAAAAGTATATTCAATCGTTCGGGCTTGTTTTCGGCGTCTGGGTTGTGTGGGTTGTGTTAAGTTTGTTTCTTCCATTTTTTGGATAATTTAAAATTGTGAAAAATGTTGCGAACGCTTCTTTTTTTAATTGCATTTGCTTTTAATTTGAATGATTCATCAAGCTTCGCCAGAAAAGAAACTGGTGTGAATAAACTGAAACTTGGAATTGTTGCAGTTGGAACAGCGGGGTTTGGAGCTTTAACTTATGACTATTTCAATCGTGTCTGGTGGAAACCGACGAAAGTTAAAAAGTTCATCTGGCGTGATGATTGGAACGATTTAATAAGAGCCGATAAAGCAGGACATTTTTATTTCTCCTATGTTCTTTCGGATGCTTACAAAAGCATCTTTAAATGGGTCGGATTTAATGGGAAGACATCTTCTTTTTTTGGAGCTGGGATAAGCGTAATTTATGAAGTTGGCGTTGTGGAGTTAACAGATGGTTTTACGACGAGGTGGGGGTTTAGCCCAAGCGATGCAATTTCAGATATACTTGGTGCTTTTTTCCCAGTTGCACAGGAATTTTTCCCTTCTCTAAATTCGGTTGCATTTAAATGGAGTTATACTCCATCAGGTTATACATGGCTTGATTATTTGAAAATTGGAAGTTTGAAAGACGCTCTTTACAAAAAACAATTTCACACAGATTACGAAGGGATGACTTTCTGGATGAGTTTAGATTTTCAAAAATTTTTGCCAGAAAAAATTGAAAAATTTATTCCTGATTTTTTAAATCTTGCCATTGGCTACAGCGTTAAGGACATAAACTACGCCGGGCGTGGTTATTCAGAAATTTATCTTGCTCTTGATTATGACCTTTTGAAAGTTAACACAAAATCTGACATCTTAAACCGAATAATTCACACTTTAAATTATATTCATTTTCCAGCTCCAACTTTACGCATCAAACCAAATGTTAAGTTCTATTATCTCTATTTTTAACAAACGACAAAGTCAAGATATGAAAAAGCACATCATCTTTTTCTCTTTAATTTTTCTCTTTTCCTGTTCAGATAACAGAACATCTGAAACTTTTGAAACAAGCGGGACAGTTGAAGCAAGGGAGATAATCTTAAGTTCAGAAGTAAATGGCAAAGTTATAAGTGTTAACTTTGACGAAGGGAGCAGGGTTGATAGCGGATTTGTCCTGTGTCAAATTGATACCGAGCTTGTATATCAAAGATATCTTGAAGCGAAATCACAAGCCGAAGCGTTTTTCTCTCAATATCAACTTCTTTTGAGGGGGGCAAGAACGGAAGAAATTGAAGCGATGGAGGAAGTCGTAAATCGTGCAAAAGTTAACTTTGAGAATGCACAGAAACAATTTGAGCGTGTTAAAAATCTTTATGACGAAGGCGTTGCAACGCAGGAACAATTTGACAATGCGAAGACATTATTTGAGACAAGTAAAACTCAATATGAAGAAGCGAAGAAAAAACTTGAACTTCTCAAAAAAGGTGCAAGAGACGAAGAGATAAAAATTGCTCTTTCAAATTATAACCGTGCAATTGCACAACTTAAATCAATTGAAATTCAACTGAAAAAGTCAAAAATAATTTCTCCAATTTCCGGCTTTGTCCTTGAAAAGTATGTTGATGTGGGCGAATTTGTTGCCCCCGGAACTCCAATCGCTAAAATTGCAAACCTTAACGAAGTTTATGTGAGAATTTATGTTCCTGAAAAAGAACTCGGTTTGATAAAACTTAATGACACAGTTGATGTTAAAATTGATTCCTATCCCAATAAAATCTTCAAAGGCGAAATTATCTTCATATCTCAAAAATCAGAATTCACTCCGAAAAATGTCCAGACGAAAGATGAAAGAGTTAAACTTGTTTACGCTGTTAAGGTTAAAATTGACAATTCCGATGGAATTTTCAAACCCGGAATGCCAGCCGATGTGATAATCAAATGGAGGTGATTTAAAATGTATGATATTGAGACATTTGATCTGACGAAGAAATTTGGAGATATAATTGCTGTAAATTCTGTTAACTTAAAAATTCGTGAAGGTGAAATTTTCGGATTGCTTGGTCCAAATGGTGCGGGGAAGTCAACACTTGTTCGTCTTCTGTGTGGTTTGTTAAGACCTACATCTGGAAGTGCTAATGTCGGTGGTTTTTCCATAACAAAAGAACCTGAAAAAGTCAAAAGGATAATTGGTTATATGTCCCAAAGGTTTGGACTTTATGATGATCTGACGGTTGAGGAAAATATAAGTTTTTATGCGGGGATTTATCTAAACGATAAAAAACTTGCACAGAAAAGGACAGAGGAGATAATTGAGCAACTTTCATTTGAAAAATATCGCAAAACCCTTGCGATGCATCTTTCAGGTGGATGGAGGCAGAGATTATCTTTTGCAACAGCAATAGTCCATGAGCCAAAAATTGTTTTCCTTGATGAGCCAACCTCCGGCGTTGATCCTGTTTCAAGAAGACAATTTTGGGAACTTGTTTATGATTTATCTGCAAAGGGTAAAACCGTGCTTGTGACAACTCACTATATGGACGAGGCAGAGAGATGTAACAGGATTGCGTTTATTTTAAACGGTAAAATAATGGCTGTTGATTCACCAAGCGAGATAAAGAAAAAATATATGGGCGGTGAAGTTATAAGCATAATTCCAGAAGATTTGATGACTTCTTACGCTGTGCTTTCTTCTCTTGATTTTGTTCAGGATATAGGAATCTTTGGGGATTCAATTCACATCGTTGTTGAAAATGCGGATGAAAAAATTTCAGAGATTTCTGAGTTCTTGAAAAAGAAAAATCTGAACTTTTTAAAAATTGAAAAAATCCAACCATCAATTGAAGATGTTTTCGTCTCTCTCACAAAAAGCAGGAACGCTGGCTCTTCTTAACATCATACGCAAGGAATTTGTCCAATTGAGCCGTGATTTAAGAAGCGTGATAATAATTATCATCATCCCACTTTTCCTTCTTATTGTTTTCGGCTATGGAGTTACAACTGATATTAAAAATGTTAATCTTGTTGTTTGCGACCTTAACAAAACTCAATTCAGCAATGAATTCATCCAAAAATTTACATCATCTGGATTTTTCAAACTCGTTGATGAAATTGACAACTTGAACGAGGTTGACAAGTTTCTTATATCTGGAAAAGCAAAGGTTGGAATTATTTTGCCAGTGAATTTCTCAAACGAACTTGGCTCTGGGAAAAGTGTCAAAGTTCAGATTATCCTTGATGGAAGCGATGCAAATACCGCAAATGTCGTTCTTGGTTATGTTTATCAAATCGTTCAAGGTTTTTCAAGGGACATCGTTTCAGATTTTATCTTCAAACGCACAGGCAAGAAATTTACACCTGTTGATTTGAAACCAAGAATCTGGTTCAATCAAGAACTTAAAAGCGTTAATTTCTTTATTCCGGGACTTATGGGTTTAATTATGATGATAATGACAGTTCTTATGACTTCACTTTCAATTTCAAGGGAAAGAGAACTTGGCTCTTTTGAAAAATTGATATCAACTCCTGTTAATCCGTTTTACATCATCGCTGGTAAGGTCATTCCGTATGCTGTGCTTGCTTTTATTGATTCGGTTTTGATCTTGCTTGCTGGTTATCTTTTGTTTGATCTTGAAGTCAAGGGAAATCTTTTCTCGCTTCTTGTTGTAACTTTGATTTTTATCTTCTGCGGTCTAAATCTTGGGTTGATAATTTCAACAGTTGCAAAATCACAGCAATCAACGATGGCGATTGCTTTTATTGCGACGGTTGTGCCAAGTTTCGTTCTTTCTGGCTTCGTTTTTCCAATAAGAAACATGCCTTTAATTTTGCAGGGAATTTCGTATCTTGTCCCAGCGAGATATTATCTGGATGTAATCCGTGGAATTATTTTGAAAGGGAACGGGATAAGAGAACATATTGAAAGTGTTTTGTTTCTTTTGTTTTTTATGCTATTAACATTTCGTTTAAGTTCGTTCAGGTTGAAAAAATTAATGCGTGAAATTTGATGTTTAGAATCGTTGCGATTTTTAAAAAAGAAATCTCGCAAATTCGCAGAAATCGCCTTTTGATGGGAATTATGCTCATTGCCCCAGTGATACAACTTTTCATCCTCGGTTATGCAGCAACTTTTGAAGTTAAAAATCTTCCAGTTGCAATTCTTGATGAAGATAACTCCAGCTTAACACATGAAATATCGGAATCAATAAATTCAACTGAGACATTCAATGTTGTTGTTAATTTAAAAACACTTGATGAGATTGACGATATTTTGAAACGAGGCAGAGCAAGTATGGTAATTATTTTTCCAGCTGGATTTGATAAAAAATTGAAGAGAAATGAAAAAGTTGAACTTCCCGTGATTATAGATGGGACTGATGCAAATTCCGCAACGATTGCTATGGGATTTTTCTCAAGCATTGTTATGGAAAAATTTATTTCAATCGTTGATGAAAGATTAAGAAGTCAGGGTTTAAAGTTTATTCCGCTTTGCGAGCCAGAAATAAGAATTTGGTTTAATCCCGAGATGAGATCAAACTCTTTTATAATTCCAGGTTTAATTGGGATGATCTTGATAACTGTTACGCTGATAATGACATCAATGTCAATGGTTCGTGAGAAAGAGCAGGGGACAATTGAACAATTGCTTGTCACGCCTGTTAAGAGTTATGAGTTGTTGATTGGGAAAATTTTGCCGTTTATCTTGATTGGTTTAATTGATGCAACGGCGGTCATTCTTGTCGGGAAATTCTGGTTTAAAGTTCCGTTGCGTGGGAGCATTGTTTTGCTTTTCGTTTCTGTTTTCGTTTTTCTTTTGACGACGCTTGGTTTTGGAATTTTCGCCTCCGTTATTTCAAGAACTCAACAGCAAGCGCTTATGACGGCTTACTTCTTTGCAATGCCAAATATAATTTTATCAGGATTTGTTTTTCCTGTTGAAAGTATGCCACCTGTCATAAGATTCATCACAAACTTTGTCCCGTTGAAATACTTTCTCATCATACTTCGTGGAATTTTTCTCAAAGGTGCTGGCTTTGATATACTTTATTCGCAAATTTTAATTTTGCTTTCATTTGGGGTTTTAATTTTTGGTTTCAGCGTTTCAAGATTTAGAAAATACATCGGGTAAGTTTTAACATTCCTTCTTTTAATTCACACGCCTTAAACTGTGTCCCGGATCACACTATCTGATTTTAATTTTTTATTAAATTTTAGCAAAAACTAAAAAGGTGTAAGCTATGAATAAGGTAAAAGCTATTTGGGGAAGCGTTAAGTTTATTCTTTTGCCCTTATTTCTTTTTGCAAGCATCTCATTTTCTCAAAATTTTAAATTCTTCCAAATCTTTAGCGATAAGGCGGTGGTGCAATATGATCTGCAAGGTAATCCAAACATTTTGACTTATTCTTATTCTACCTATGATACCGCTTTTTATTTTTATCTTATCCGCTATGAGAATGGAAATTTTAAAACCCCGGTTTATGTTGGCAAAGCGTATAGCCCAATGAATTATTTAGCTAATCTTGATTTTGATTTTGATACATCTGGGGTGGCTCATATTGCTGCCGTTGTCTGGGATTCTGATCCGAATCATGCCACGAAAGCATCATTTTTTTATCTTAACTCGCAAACGAAAGAGGCGGTTTTTCTCTATGAATTCAATATATCGTCGTATTTTCTTAATTCATCAGCTCAGGTTATAAGAACTCTTGATAATAAAATTGTTGTTAACTTTCTAGTTTGGGCAACGTGGAGTTTTAAACCAATTGGAAACCTTGTTTGGTGTCAATTATTTAATCCGCCTTCAAACATGTCCGCAACGATTGATACAGTGCCGGCTTCTGGAAATGTTTTCTTAACAAATAAAAATCTGTTCATTCTGAACCAAGACTGGCGGATAACATACTTTGGTTCATCACCACAAGAAGATAGTGTGCTGGTTTATTCTTCGCTTAAAAAAGTTTATCCTGGTGGAAGAGTTGAAACTGTTTGGAATAACGAAAGTGTTCACAAACGTGATCAAGTTCCAAATAACATCTTTCGCATGCTTGTTCCCGATTACAATGATGGTGTAATTTCTTGGTTTTTGTATACAATTGAAAGTCAAGTTCCACAACTTAAAGCTTTAAAACTTGACAGAGCCGGTAATTTGCACATGGTAGATATGAATAATGTTTATAGTGTTTATAGCCGTGAACATTTACCAATAAGCACACCAGGTACAACGCCTACATATCAATATCCCGTTGTAAATGATTCAATGACTCATTACTATATGTTAAAAAGTTATAACCCGGACAGAGTTTATTTATCTGCATTTGATTTAAACAAAGCATTAATGATTCTGAGAAATCCATCCAATTCTGTTGGTTCGTCATTTCTTTATCAAGAGAATGGTAATTTCAGATACGAGTTTTTGCCGTTGTTTGTTAATATGATACCTTCTTCTTTGTTAAAGCAGGGTCATTGGGTTGACAGGGATAACAAGGTTTATATCTTCTCGCACTCCAACGATATGGAAATAGATTCAAGTCAGGGTTCAGCATATATTTATCTTTACCCGTTAAAGAATTTAGGTGATGATTATGTGATGAATTATAATTTCAGTGAAATCAAGAAAGTTCAAATTTCACCAATTCCATTTGGAAGATTAAACAAAGTTTATTTTACGGGAGCAAATAACCCGCCACTTGATAAAGACAATAGAATGAATTTTCTTATCTTTGTAACTGATTCTATTTTACCACCACCTTACGGAATTGATCTCGGAAGGCTTTATCTTTTGAAGGAAACTTCAACAGGCGGTTGGGAAACTTATTTGATTTCAAGTGATACAATAGATGTTGTGAACGCAGATCATACTGCTTTCACAATAGATTTAAATGGCGTTGTTCATGTTGTTTATTCTTATAAAAGCAAGATATTTTACACGAATAATGAAGGTGGTTCTTTCAAACCTGCGATAATCGTTGATAGCACTTACATCAATCAAAACATCACGGTAAAAGCTGTAAACAGCGCTCTTGTTTATATTTATGGATGGAATCCAAGCGGAAATGATTATTACTATTATGGAAATTACGCATCTGGCTTTAGGAAGTCAAGTAGATTTTACAATGGGGTTCAGTATCTTGAAATTGACAATAATAGTAATCTTTATTTGATCCAAGGTCCAGTTATATATTCAGATGGTCAAGGATTCCAAATTGTTAAGTTGTATCGTGATTCTTTGTTAATTTTCGGAAGAACATTTTTCAAGTACACCAGAAATTCGCCAGAGGATCCAGGTTTATTTTTCTCCCGAGGGAAAGATGGCTTGTTGCATTTGCTTTTGTCATTTAATGGAAAAATTTACTATTGGAACTCGGGTGATGCTTTTACTGCGAGAACTGAATATGATTATTCAAATCTTGTAGAGTCAACACGCGGATTAACATGCTCAATAAATGGTTTTGTAAATGAGAGAGAAAGAAAAATTTATTTACTTATGTCGTCTTCGCTTGGAGCACAGATTTTAGGCTGGATACCTTATATTGCAACATCTATTGAGGCCAGTGAGGAATTATTACCTTCTGATTTTGCGCTTCATCAAAATTATCCGAATCCGTTTAATCCGACAACGATGATAAGTTTTGAGTTACCGTTGAAATCATCGGTTGAGATTTCAATTTACGATGTTCTCGGTCGCAAGGTTAAAAGTTTGGTTGATGATATAAGAGATGCTGGAAAATATCGGATTCAAGTTGATATGTCTGGCTATGCAAGTGGTGTTTATTTTTATCGCATAATTGCAAAGCCAATTAGCGGTGGGAATGAATTTATTTCCGTCAGAAAGATGCTTCTTGTCAAATAAAACTTTTTACCTCCCCACTTTTGGGGAGCTTTTTTATTTTAAATCTTGAAGGGAAATTGCAGGGGGTTGGTTTTTGCATCTTAAAGTTTGCTCCATTTGAATCGTGCAAATGAAAAGTTTGACTTTTTGATTTTCATTTGTTATATTTACTTTGTAATACAAAGTAATTTGTAAAACAAAATTTAAGATGAAAAAATGCAGAAAGAATTTGAGCGTTCCGAGGCGCAAGAATCACTTCTTTCAATTGTGGAAGCGTTCAGACAAATGAGAACAGTTTTGGCAAGGCAGAGAGTTGGAAATTATTTGATTTTGTGGGGACTGGTTGATTTCGCTGGTTATATATTGACTGAAATTTTGAGGGATTTTGGGAAGTATGAGTTCATCAACTTTTCTTGGATGGTTCTTATAGGTTTTGGGTTAATTGGAACTTTTGTTATAACGCTGAAAATGATTAAGAGAACAAGGGCTTACTTCCCAGAAGGTTTTTATATCGGGTTGATTTGGCTTTCGCTGGTGCTTTACGGTTTGATAATCTGGGCAATAATTAAGATGGGTGAAACAAGGTTAAGTGAAATACAGGTTTCTCTTTTGTGGTTAAATTTTGCGATGCTTGGATTTGTTTTGATAGGAATTTTTCTCGGCGTGGAGATTGCTGTTATCGGAGTTGCAGTTTCAGTGTTTTCAATTTTAAGTGCTGTGTTTTTATCCGAATTTTTCAATATCTCAATGGCTTTGCTCTGTTTGCTCGCTTTTGTCGGGGGTGGGTTATACATCAATAAAAAATGGGATATTAAAAAATGAAAGTTGAAATTGACGAAATAATTCATCAACCGACGAGAACAAAAATAATGGCGTCGCTTTATGCTCTGGGTGAGGGTGAGGAAGTTGAATTTTCGGTGTTGAGGGATACACTTAAATTATCTGACGGAAATCTTTCATCGCATCTTTCTAAACTTGAAGAAGCTGGATATGTTAGAATAAGGAAAACTTTTGAAGGTAAAAGACCAAAAACTTATATTTCGCTTACTCAAAAGGGAAAAAGGTCTTTTGAAAACTATGTTAGAACTTTAAAAAATGTGCTTGAAATAAAGTGAAAAAATAAAAGGGTGGATAAAAAATGAGGAAAGCAATTTTATTGGTAATGCCGATTTTAATCTCTTTAAATTTCTTAACATTCGCTCAAGAGTTGAAAACTTTTGGCGGTGCTGGTTATTTTGCAGTAGGGTTAAATTTTTTGAACATCAAAGATTTAAATCATGTTTTAAAACAAAATGGATATGCTGAATTTTCAAGAGGTTTTATTACTATGGGCGGAGCAGGGTATGGTCAAATTGGAAAGTTTTTAATTGGCGGTGAAGGTATGAGAATTTTACAAAAGAAGAAAGAAAGTAATGACAAAAATTTAACGCTTGCTGGGGGCTATGGAATGTTTAAACTCGGGTATGTTTTGTTTCGGAAAAGTAATTTGTTTGTCTATCCATACGCTGGGATAGGTGGAGGCGGAGTGAATTTAAAAATTTTTGAGAATAAGGTTGTAAACTTTAATGATGCGGTCGCAAATCCGAAAAAAGTTTTTGATGCGGTGAACTCAAATTTGATATTTGATGCTGGAATTTCTGGAGAATATAGGTTCGGTAGACATGGTGGTTTTATGTTTGGAATTAAAGCAGGCTATCTTTTCTCGCCAGTTGTTGGTGATTGGAAAATGGCTGGTGAGGTGGGGATGTCAAATGGACCAAAAGTTGGTGTTGATGGCTTTTACATTCAAATTATGCTTGGAGGATTTGGTTTTGGTAAAATTGAAAGAAAGCGTTAATTTTTTCGTGAAACAGATAATTTTTAGTTTCGTCTAATAAAATTGAAAAATTTTAAAAAATAAAAAGTCAGGTGGAAGTTATGAGGAAGTTATTTTTTGTTCTTTTGTTTTTATCGGGATTTGTTTTTGCGCAGACGAAGAAAACGCTTACGCTTTCGGAATGTATTTTGATAGCGCTTGAAAACAACACTACGATAAAACAAGCTGAATACACGGTTCAATCTCAATCTGCGAGCGTTATGCAGTCATACGGAATTTTTCTTCCGAATTTAAATCTTTCGGGTAACTGGAACAGAACACAGCGTGAGTCGGATTTGACCTTTATTCCGGGGCTTGGGACAGTGCCTTTCAGAACGCAGCAAATTTTGAATTCTTTTTCAACGACCGCAAGCACAAGCATAATACTTTTCAATGGATTTGCAAATTTCGGCTCGGTAAATAGAGCAAAGGCGAATTATCTTTCTGCGGATTACAATTTTAAGCGAACTCGTCAATCGGTTATTTTTCAGACATATCAGCTTTATTTGAATGTTTTAAGAAATAAACAGTTGTTGAAAGTTGCCGAGGACAATTTAAAAAGAAGTCAAAGACAGCTTGAAAGGATTCTTGAGGCAAATCGTGTTGGCTCTGTTTCGCTTGCGGATGTTTATAAACAGGAAGTTCAAGTTGGCAATGACGAATTAAACCTCATAAGAGCACAGGCAAATTATGATAAAGCAAAGGCAGATTTGCTTGTTTATTTAGGGTTGATTCCATCAGATGATTATGAGTTTGATGATCCTTCAATAAAGATGGAAATTGACACGACGGAATTTAGCGCATTAAAGGAGCAAGTTAAAAATCTTGATGTTTTGATTTCAAAGGCGATTGACACAAGACCGGATTATAAAGGTGCGGTTGCAAGTTTAAATGCTGCAAAATCCGGCGTCACAGTTGCTATGTCCGGGTATATGCCTACAATTTCCGCTTCCGCAAGTTATAATTTTAATAGCAATGAATTTTCAACATTGACGAAGAATCGCTCAATTGGTTGGGGAATTAACATAAGTTTTCCGATTTTTGACAGATTGCAGTTGCAAACGCAGGTTCAGCAGGCGAAGATAAATGTTAAGAATGCTGAAGTTCAACTTGAGCAGACGAAAAGGCAGATAACCGCAGATGTTAAGAAAGCAATTCTTGATCTTGAATCGGCGATGAAGCAGCTTGAGGTTGCAGAAAGACAGGTTAAATCCGCAGAACTTGATTTAAAGACAGCGGAAGAGAAATATAACATTGGAGCTGGAACTTTGCTTGATCTTTTGATAGCAACAGCAAATTATACAACTGCTGTGAGTTCAAGAGTGAATGCGATTTATGATTACATTGTCGCAAAGACACAGCTTCAATATGCACTTGGAGAACTTGATGTTGAGTGATGTAACCGTAGCACATTCAAATTCGTATTTCAAAATAAAAAATTTTTAATTGGACATGGCAAACAACAACAGAAGAAAAAGAAAAAGGATAATTGTTCTTGGAGGGATTTTGCTTCTGATCCTTGTTTCAATCATTGTTGCGCTATTAAGTGGTGGAAGAGAGAGAGTCGTCACAGTTCAGGTTGAGAAAGTTCAAAGAAGAGACATTACGCAAATTGTAACTGGCACGGGTAAAATTCAGCCAGAGGTTGAGGTCAAGATAAGTGCGGAGGTAAGTGGTGAGATAATTGAGATGCCCGTTAAGGTTGGTCAAAGAGTCAAGAAAGGGCAATTGCTTGTTAAGATAAAGCCAGATTTTTACATCGCGAGAAAAGAGGCGATGGAAGCGAATTTGAAATCGGCGATGGCTCAACTTGAAATTGCAAAGGCAAATCTTTCAAAGGCGGAGTCAGAATTTAAAAGGGCCGAAGAACTTTACAGCAAAAAGTTAATTTCAGATGCTGAATATGAAAACGCAAGGACGAATTACAACATAGCAAAGGCACAATATGCTTCTGCGAATTCTGCTGTTGAGCAAGCGAGAGCATCACTTAAACAAGCACAAGAAGACCTTGCTAAAACGGTTATTTATTCACCGATTGACGGAGTTGTAACTCAGCTTAACGCTGAGGTTGGAGAAAGAGTTGTCGGGACAAGTCAAATGGCTGGGACAGTGATTATGGTTGTTGCGGATTTGTCAAAGATGGAAGCAAGGGTTGATGTAAGCGAGGTTGATGTTGTCCATGTTTCAATTGGTGATACCGCAATTCTTTCAGTTGATGCTTTTCCGGAGAGAAAAATTAAAGGTGTGGTTTATGAAATTTCAAACGCAGCAAAAACAAGAGGACTTGGGACGCAGGAAGAAGTTGTAAATTTTGAGGTGAAAATAAGAATTCTTGACAAAGATATTCAACTTCGCCCCGGTATGTCTGTCACGGCTGATATCATAACTGAAAAAAGATACAATGTGATTGCTGTTCCAATACAGGCGGTTACAGTAAGAACAGTCAAGAAAAATAAACTCGTTGTAAATCCATCTTCTGATTCTCAGGATGAGAAAAAGAATATGAAAGATGATATGGTTGAAGTTGTTTTCGTGGTTGAAAATGGCGTTGCGAAGATGGTTCCGGTAAAGCGTGGAATTAGCGGTGAAATTTATGTTGAAATAGTTGAAGGATTAAAAGGCGATGAAGAAATTGTCGTTGGGAGTTTTAGAGCGATTAACAGAGAACTTGAAGATGGGGTTAAAGTTAGAGTTTTGAAAGAGAAAACAAAAACAAAATCATAAATGGAGAAATGAAGATGCCTTTAATAAAACTTGAAAATGTAGTAAAAATTTATGACCTTGGAGCGGAAAAAGTCCATGCTTTGCGTGGAATAAATCTTGAAATTGAAAAAGGTGAATATGTTGCAATAATGGGACCATCTGGCTCGGGGAAATCAACTTTGATGAATATAATTGGTTGTCTTGACACTCCGACATCTGGAAGATATTTTTTGAACGGCGTTAATGTGAGCGAGCTTGATGATAATGAACTTGCGAGGATAAGGAACAAGGAGATAGGATTTGTTTTTCAAACATTTAATCTTTTGCCACGTGCAGATGCTCTTCATAATGTTGAACTTCCTTTGATTTATGCAGGTATTCCGGGTGATTTAAGAAAAAAACTTGCTCGTGAGGCACTTGAACAAGTTGGACTTGGAGATAGATTACATCATAAACCAAATGAATTATCCGGAGGTCAGAGACAAAGAGTTGCAATTGCCCGTGCGCTTGTGAATAAACCTTCAATAATTCTTGCTGATGAGCCAACCGGAAACCTTGATACAAAGACAGGAAGTGAAATTCTTGCCTTGTTTGACGAATTGCACGCAAAGGGTAATACAATAATCATTGTCACACACGAGCCGGATGTCGCAAGACATGCACATAGAATCATAAGGATAAGAGATGGAATGATTGAGAGTGATGAAAAAGTCGTTGACAGGATAATAGCGCAAAAAGGATAAATAAAAGAAACTTTTCGCAATGAAATTTTCGCTTTATCTAAAAGAAAGTTTTAAAGTCGCACTTCAATCAATACTTGCGCATAAACTTCGTTCTTCTCTAACCACGCTTGGCATTATAATTGGAATCGTTTCAGTCACATTGATGAATATGACGATTGAAGGATTAAGAGGAGCGTTTGAGAGAAGTATTTCAGCAATTGGAGCAGATGTGCTTTATGTTCAAAAATGGCCATGGTTTGCTGGCGAAGATTGGTGGAAATATAGAAACAGGCGTGAGATTCAGATTAAATTTGCAAGTGAGATAAAAGAAAGATCAACTTATGCATTAGCAGTTGCACCAACAATCTTTGCATCGTCAACTGTAAGATACGGAAGTAATGTGCTTGAAAACATACCTGTAATTGGGACAACCGAGGAATTTATTTACACATCTGGAATGGCGATTGAATCAGGTAGATTTATGACCGAAGTTGAAGTAAAAGCGGAAAGACCTGTTTGTGTGATTGGTGCGGAGATAGCGGAAAAACTTTTTACTAACATTAATCCAATTGGAAAAGAAATTAAAATTGCAGGGAGAACATTTAGAGTTGTTGGTGTTTTTGAGAAGCAAGGGAAATTTCTTGGCATTGAGTCGCTTGATGACAGAGTTTATATTCCAGTTGGGCAGTTTGTGAGAATGTTTCCGTGGAGGTTTGGTGCGTCAATTGCTGTTAAAGTCAAAGATATAAACGAGATAGAGGAAGCAAGAGAAGAATTGAGAGGGATAATGCGAGCATTGAGAAGATTAAAACCGTGGGAGGAAGATGATTTTGCGATAAATAGACAGGAATTGTTATTAAACGCTTATAATCAAACGGTTGGGGTAATAGGAACGGTTGGGATTGGGATTACTATCTTATCTTTGATCGTTGGTGGGATTGGCATTATGAACATAATGTTTGTATCTGTTAAGGAAAGAACAAAAGAAATAGGGATACGGAAAGCGGTTGGAGCAACGCAAAGAGCAATTCTTTTGCAATTTCTAATTGAAGCGATTTTGATCGGTCTTCTTGGCGGAATTATAGGTTTGATTTTTGCCATTTTGCTTGGGTTTGTGGTTGATCAGGTCATACCGACTTCGCTTCCGTTGTGGGTTGCTTTTATGGCGATTTTAATTTCAATTTTTGTCGGCGTTGTTTCTGGATTTATACCTGCTTACAAAGCGTCAAAAGTTGATCCAGTTGAATCATTAAGATACGAATAAAACAAAATTTTCAATTTCAAATGCCATCAAGCGGTTGGAAAATTCTCTGGTTTGAGACAATTGAGAGTTTGAATATGGTGTGGGATTCAATTAAAGCGAACAAGTTAAGATCGTTTTTAACTTTGCTTGGAATAGTTGTTGGAGTTTTTTCAATAATAGTTGTGATGACGGGTGTAAAAGTTCTTCAAAAGAGCGTTGAAAGTTCTTTAAGTTTTCTTGGTTCAAATACATTTCAAATCCAAAAATATCCTGCCGTTAATATTGGTGGTCGCAGAGCCTGGGCTAAATACAGAAATAGGAAAGATATAACTTATGAACAAGCAATGTTTGTCGTTCAGAATGCGACCTTACCAGAAATTGTCGCAATTGAAGGGGTAACAGGGCCTAAAATCGTTCAATATCGTGATGTCAAGACAAATCCGAATATCTTCATTTATGGAGTAATGCCCGGAAGTTTCATCGCAAACGATTGGGTTATTTCAGAAGGCAGAGCATTTTTTGATGATGACCTTGAGTTTTCAAGATTTATTGCAGTTCTTGGAGCAAATGTTGCAAAGAAACTTTTCCCGAATACCGATCCAGTTGGAAAAAAGATTAAAATTGATGGTTATGATTTTACCGTTGTTGGTGTCATAAAAGAGAAGGGCGGGTTATTTGGAAGTAGCGTTGATAATTTTGTTGCAATTCCTTTGACAACTTTTTTGAATTTATATGGCAAGGATAGAAGTTTATCAATCCTTGTTAAGGCGAAAAGTCAGGAACTTTACGATGCGACGGTTGAGGAAGTAACTTCGCTTTTGAGAGTTGCGAGAAAAGTTCCACCAGGTGCTGAAAACGATTTTGAGATTTTTTCAAATGAAACACTTATAAAACAATTTAACGACTTAACATTTGCTTTAAGAGTCGGTGCTTTTGTTGTGAGTTTGATTGCACTTATTGCAGCAGGCGTTGGAATAATGAACATAATGCTTGTTTCTGTGACGGAAAGAACCCGTGAAATAGGGATAAGAAAAGCTGTTGGGGCTACTAAAAGAAACATTTTAACTCAATTTTTATTTGAAGCGGTTGCATTGAGTCAGTTCGGTGGAATAATCGGAATAATTCTTGGGGTAATAGGTGGCAATGTTCTTGCGCTTATATTGAAAGTTTCTCCGTTGATACCTTATGATTGGGTTGTTATCGGATTTTTAATTTGTTCTTTTGTTGGGATAGTTTTCGGAGTTTATCCAGCGTGGAAAGCAGCAAGCGTTGACCCAGTTGAGTCGTTGAGGTATGAGTGATTTATTTTTTGAGCGTGATTGAGCTTGAGAATCCGATATTTATTTCGTTTACTTTCTTACCCGACCAAAGTTCAACTCCGCTTCTGAATTTTATAAATAAGTGATGCTGAGGGAAAAGCAAAATATACGGGACATTCATCGCATTCCCAAGCCAAAGTGATATTTCAATTCCCGATGCTGAAAAATTTTTGAAGTTCGTCCAGAAGAAAAAACCCATTGAAGTGCCAACGCCAAAAATCCCAGCTTGTCCAAATCTTTTCAACGCCACATCTTTGTTTAAGCCCAATAAAAATCTACTTTTGAAATTTTTAATCAAAGAAAATTGAAAGATGAATCTATAATCCGAAAATCTAAACCTTGTTGAATCTCCAAATCCAATTGATGTCTCAAACCCAAAACCGTGATAAAAGTTTTCATCTTTTTGAATTAAAACATACGACGGCGGGGATAAACTTAACAAAACAAGTCCCGTTGTAAATGGAATTCCTATAACAGCAGATGTTATGAGAAAAATTTTCCCAAATGTTATCTCGGAATTTGAAGTGTCAATTTCAATTGGCTTTGATATTTCAACAGTATCTATCTCAATAGTTTGAGCGTTCAAAGTTTGAAGCAAAGACAAAAGAATTAACGCAAAGCAAAATTTTCTCATCAATAAAAGCGTTAATTTAGATTTTTACAGTTCAGTTATCAATTTGTCAAATTCTTCAACGCTTAAAGCCGGCGCAGTTTTAAACGATATGTTTGTCAATTTGGATAAAGCAATTGATGCTTTCATCGCTTCAGAATTTCCGGGAAATTCAGCAATTATCACAAGGTCAATCTCACCAAACAATGCATAGATTTCTTTGACTTTGCCTCCAAACTTTTCAATCAGTTTGTTTGCTTCTGCTGTTCTTTCAGGGGACATTCCTTTCATTGCTTCGTGTGTATATTTTCCGAAGAGAAAATAAGTCGCCATTTTTAAACCTCCTTTTTTTAGAAATTTATCAATTGACCGCTTAATTTCAAAAGATTTATTTCGGCGACCTTCGCTTGATAAAGTGCTGAAATCAAACGGCTTTCAGCATCAATGTATGTTTTTTGTGCTTCTCTTAATTCAAGCGGAGTTAGAACCCCAAGACGATACCTTTCAATTGCGATCTCAACATTTTCACGGGCTATTTCAAGATTTTCTTTTTCAAGTTCAATTAACCGCAAACTCGTTTTATAACTCTCATAAAGTTTCAAAAGTTGTGCTTCAATGTTGTTTTTGACCTGTTCATATCTTATCTCGGAGTTTAAAACTTCAAATTGAGAGTTTTCATATTCTCTGACGCTGTTGAATCCGTTGAAAATGTTGAATGAAAAATTTAATCCGTAATTAAATCCAAGATTCTGGTTTAATGCGATGAAACCTGCTTGCGAGTTTGAGCGAGTGAAGTTGTAGCCGATAAAGAAATTAATTTTTGGGAGAAATCTTGATTTTATCCCGTTGAAATTTAACTTTGCTATTTCTTTGTTTGCCTTTGCAATGAGCATAGAACGATTATTTTCAAACGCTTTCGCTCTCAATTCATCAAACGAAAGATTTTTAAGATTAATTGTATCCGAAATATCAAAGTCAATGTTTGGATTTCGCCCAAGAAGAAGGTTTAAATTAACTTTTGCATTTTTTAATTCAATTTCCTGTCTCAAAAGAGAATTTTGATCTGCATTCAAATCCGCTTTTGCTTGTAGAAGTTCAGTTTTTGAACCAGTTCCAACTTTATATTTTTCTTCCGCTATTTTGACACGCTGTTCGGAGATTGCTATGTTTTCTTTTAAAGTTTTCAAAATTTCCTTTTGTCTTAAAATGTCATAGTAAGCCAGCATAACATTTGCAATGATGTCTTCAGATGTTGCAAGAGTTGAAGTTTGAGCCAGTTCTTTTGTCTCTTTGAGTTTTCTGTAATTGTTGTAATTTGCGAATCCGTCAAAAATTGTCCAGTTCAATGTAACACCAAGATTTAAAGAGTTTGACAACGCACCTGTTCTATTTATTGATCTTCCGTCGAAGTATTCTTGTCTTGTATTGTTGGAACTTTTCGTATAGCCCGAACTTACATCAATTGTCGGCAGAAATCCAGCATTGCCAAGTGAGTAATTGTTTAAAGCGATTTCAAATGTATTTTTTGAAATTTTTATATCGTGATTGTTTTTCAACGCAAGATTTATCGCTTCTTCAAGTGTGAGGATTTCTTGGGCGTTTGCAAGTGAAAGAAGAATTAAAATTCCGAAGATAAACTTTTTCATATCTTGCGAAAAATTTTGTTTTACTTTGCAACTTGTTTTATCTCATCGCTTTCAGCGTTTTCAACCTTTGCAAGTTCAATTTCAGATGGTTTCTCTTCAATTTGAATTGTTTCCTTTCTCTCTTTTGAAAGGTAGGAATAAATCGCTGGTATAACATAGAGTGTTAAGATGGTTGAGAATAGCATCCCGCCTATTACAGCTATACCCATTGATTTTCGGCTTTCAGCTCCAGCACCGAGAGCAAGTGCTACTGGGACGAAGGCGAGGATAGTTGTCAAGCTTGTCATAAGTATTGGTCTAAAACGTTGCGCAGCTGCATCTTTTACTGCTTCAATTTTTGAAAGTCCCATTGCTTTTCTTTGATTTGCAAATTCAACGATTAAAATTCCATTTTTCGTGACAAGACCAACGAGCATAATTTGTCCGATTTGACTGAATATGTTGAGCGTTTGATTAAAATACCAGAGTGAGAAAAGAGCACCTGCAAGAGCAAGTGGAACTGTGAACATTATTATAAGCGGGTCAAGGAAACTTTCAAATTGTCCTGCAAGAACAAGATAAGTTAAGATAAGGGCAAGAAACATAACGAAAGCCAAACTTGATGAACTTTCTGCGTAATCTCTTGATGGACCGCTTAGGTCAGTTGAAAATGTTTCATCAAGAACTTTGTTTGCAACCTCTTCCATTGCTTTAATTCCATCTCCGATAGTTTTTCCGGGGGCAAGTCCTGCGGAGACAGTTGCGGAGATATAACGATTAAATCTATAAAGTTGAGGCGGATTTGCTTCTTCTTCCGTAGTTATCAAATTGTCAAGCTGAATTAATTTCCCTTCATTGTTTCTGACATAAATTGATTTCAAATCCGCCGGTTTTTCGGCATTTTCTTTTAGAATTGAGCCGATAACCTGATATTGTTTTCCACCGATTGTGAAAAATCCCCAGCGTTGTTCGCTGTAAGCAAGCTGGAGGGTTTGAGCAACATCTGCGACTGAGACGCCAAGTGCCTTTGCTCGTTCACGATTTACTTTGACTTTTAATTCAGGTTTGTTGAATTTAAGATCAACATCAACGATTGTAAATTCTGGGCGTTTGCTTGCCTCATCAAGAAATTTTGGAAGGAATTGTTTTAACTTTTCAAAGTTTGGTGCTTGAATTACGAATTGAACCGGGAGACCACCCCTTGCGACGCCAATGCTTTGATCCTGTGTGACAAACGCTCTAATTCCCGTTAATTGTCTCAATTTTTTTGACAAATCGTCAGCAATTTCCTGCTGACTTCTTTGTCTTTTATCTCGCTCTGTTAATCTAATTCGCATAAAACCAGTATTTGCACCTGTTCCTCTCCATGTTGGTGAAGTTATTGAGAAAATTGCTTCAGCTTCTGGGACATTTGTCTCTACAAGTTGCAAAAGTTCATCCATATATTTGCTCATTTGATAATATGATGTTCCCTCTGGAGCAGTTGCATTTATACTTAACATTCCTCTGTCTTCAAGTGGTGCAAGCTCGGAAGACAAATTAAGTCCAAAGACGACAATCGCTATTGCTGCGATGCCCATTATCACAAACGCAAGCCATCTTTTTTCCATAAATTTTTCAAGCGATGCTCTGTAAAGATTCATCAATTTTTTGAAAAATGGCTCGGTCTTTAAATAAAATTTTGAATGTTCTCTTTTCAAAAATTTTACGCTCAACATTGGTGAAAGAGTTAAAGCGACGAAAGATGATATGATAACCGAACCAGCAATTACAACTCCAAATTCACGGAACAATTTTCCTGTGAAACCTTGAATAAAAATAACTGGCATGAAAACTGCAACAAGCGCAATCGTTGTTGCTATTACCGCAAAGAATATCTCTTTTGTTCCTCTTATGCCAGCTTCGTATGGATTGAGCCCTCTTTCAATTTTTGAATAAATGTTTTCAAGCACGACAATTGCATCGTCAACGACCATACCAATTGCGAGAACAATCCCGAGAAGAGTAAGCACATTGATTGAGAAATTTGCAAGATACATTATGAAAAATGCACCTATCAATGAAACTGGGATCGCAAGTATTGGGATAAGTGTTGCTCTCCATTCACGAAGGAAAAAGAAAATAATAACCACGACAAGACCAAATGCGATAAAAATTGTTTCTCTTACTTCTGAAACCGATTGTTTTATGTATTTTGTTGTGTCAAAGCCAATTCCAAGTTGTATATCTTCTGGGATTTCTTTTTTGATTTGTTCAATTCTTTTATAAAATTCGTTTGCGATGTTTATGTGATTTGCTCCGGGCTGTGGAACAATCGCAACGCCAACTTGCGGAATTCCACCCTTACCTTTCATTATTGTTCTTATATTTTCAGGTGCAAGTTCAGCATAGCCAATGTCTCTTAATCTTATGATTTTGCCTTCCGATTCTTTTATGATTAAGTTATTGAATTCTTCTGGAGTTTGAAGGCGACCGATTGTTCTAATTGTCAATTCTGTTGTTCTTCCTTCAATACGCCCAGCGGGGAGTTCAACATTTTCTCTTAAAAGCGCATTTCTAACATCAATTGGAGTTAGATGATATGCAGCAAGTTTGACAGGATCCATCCATATTCTCATTGAGTATTTTTTCTCGCCCCAGATTCGTATTTCGCTCACACCCGGGATTGTCTGCAATCGTTCTTTGAAAATGTTATTTGCTATATCCGTTAATTCAAGCAAACTTCTTTTATCACTTTGAACAGTCAAAACTATGATAGGGAAAGCGTTGGCGTCTGATTTTTGAACTATCGGCGGATCAACATCTGGTGGGAGTAAACGCATCGCTCTTGAAACTCTATCTCTGACATCATTTGCAGCTGCTTCAAGGTCTTGATCAACTGTAAATTCAACCCTTATCGTGCTCATCCCATAACTGCTTACTGATGTTAAAGTTCTTATCCCTGCGATACCACTTATTGATTCTTCAAGTGGCTCTGTTATTTGTGATTCAACGATATCTGGATTTGCTCCGGGATAACTTGTTGTAACAGTTATAACTGGCGGGTCAACGGCTGGATATTCTCTTACGCCGAGATAAAAATATGATATTATTCCGAAGATCAAAATAACAAGAGACATCACAATTGAGAGAACTGGTCTCCTTATGCTAAGAGATGAAAGCCCCATAGGATCTATCTCCATTTTAGATTTTATTCAAATTGAGTTATTCTGACTTTGAAACCCGATTTAAGTTGCAGAAGCCCTGTTGTAAGAACTGTGTCTTTGCTTCTTAGACCCGATTTAATTTCAACAAATCTTTCGGTTCTTATTCCCGGCTCAACTTTTCTTTCAAAAGCTTTTCCATCGCTATAGACAAAAACTTTACTTCCTTCCGCACTTGGTATTAATGCCTCTGCCGGGATCAAAATTGCATCGGGTATTTCTTCAAGTATGACTTCAATTTCTGCGAATGCTCCGGGCAAAATCTCATAATTTTTATTTGGGAAGATTGCTCTGGCTTGAAGAGTTCTCGTTGTTGGGTCTATTTTGGGGTCAACGGCATAAATCACAGCGCTATATACTTTGTCTGAGCCCTGAACCTTGAAATTAATTTTATCCCCGACATTGACAAGTTTCATATATTTTTCCGGGATAGCAAATTCAATTTTCAAAGTGTCTATATTTTGCAAAGTTGAAATTTTCGTCGCAGGCGAGATGTAACTTCCTTCGCTTACATATCTTAAACCAATGACGCCGTCAAATGGAGCTCTTATTTCTGTTTTATCTATCCTTGCTTTTATGAGTTGAATTTCCGCTTCAAGCGTGTTAAGTTCTGTGCGTGCAATATCGTATTCCTGTCTGCTTATCGCTTCTTTCTCAAGCAACATTCTCTGCCTGAATTCTTTTTCCTCCGCAAGTTTTTTCTGATACTGAGTTTTCAAAAGTTGTGCTTGAAGTTCCGAATCATCAACTTTCACAAGTAAATCGCCCTTTTTAACCTTGCTTCCTT
>NZ_CZVW01000019.1 GCF_001536065.1 Candidatus Chryseopegocella kryptomonas | reverse complement strand
TGAGAAGATGAAGTTAAAAGTTATGATCAACATTTTCGGTAGGAAAACGCCTGTTGAGCTTGATTTCACACAGGTTGAAATTGAAAAGTAAATCAAAAAATAATTTTTTTGAGAAATGGCTAAAAAAGTAGTCGGTTATGTAAAACTTCAGATACCGGGAGGACAAGCGACGCCAGCGCCACCTGTTGGACCTGCGCTTGGACAACGTGAATTAACCTCCTGAACAATTCCCTGAAAATCTGTAAATGGACCATCAATAACCTTAACAGAATCACCAACTCTGAACGGAATATCAACCCTTTCAAGTTCACCTTCTTCAACTCGTCCAACAAATCTTTCAACTTCATCCTCCCTCAACGGAACAGGATTTCCCTTCGGACCAACAAAGCTCACAACCGATGGAATATTACGGATAAAATTCTTAACTTCGTCATCCATTTCCGCTTCAATTAGAATATAACCTGGGAAAAATGCTTTAACGCGAGATTTCTTTTTCCCTTCTTTAACAACAGTTACTTTCTCAGTTGGAACGAAGACATTAAAAATTTTGTCTTTGAATCTTCCCTCTGCAAGTTCGTTTTCAATAAATTTCTTAACACGATTTTCATGTCCTGAATATGTCCTTATCGCATACCATCTTCTTGCCATAAATTCATCCCTCTTAAAATATAATTTTTAAAATTTCGGTGACAATTACATCAATCACCCAGATTATAACAGTAAATATCAAACATGCAACGAGGACAACCTTTGTTGATTCAATCAATTCATCTTGCTTTTGCCAAGTAACTTTTTGCATTTCTTTGTAGATGTCACTGAAAAAGTTGATGATTTTCTCTCTCATCGTGTCAGTTGATGAATTTTAAAAAATAAAATTAGCACGTCCGGAGGGACTCGAACCCCCAACCTGCGGTTTTGGAGACCGCTGCTCTACCAGTTGAGCTACGGACGTGTCCCTTTTAGCGTGTTTCTTTGTGAATTGTATGTTTATTGCAAAACTTGCAGTATTTTTTATATTCCACCCTTTCAGGGTGCTTTCTACGATTCTTAGTGGTAGTGTAATTCCTATGCTTACAAACCGTGCATTCAAGCGTTATAATCTCTCTTCCTTCTGATTTAGCCATCTAAATATAACATTTATTTTGCTATTTTCAAATTCCGAGCTCGCGACCGGGATTGAACCGGTGACCTCGTCCTTACCAAGGACGCGCTCTACCGACTGAGCTACGCGAGCCAAGAGAGCGGGCGACGGGACTCGAACCCGCGACCACCAGCTTGGAAGGCTGGCGCTCTACCATCTGAGCTACACCCGCTCAACTTTGGAAGTGGGTGGGGAGGGATTCGAACCCCCTCAGGCTTCACGCCACTGGGTTTACAGCCCAGCCCGGCTCTCCAACTCCGGCGCCCACCCACTGGAGCTGGCGCGGGGATTTGAACCCCGGACCTGCTGATTACAAGTCAGCTGCTCTACCAACTGAGCTACGCCAGCTTATAAAAGAACTTTTCCTTGAAGCAATCATAAATATAATCATTACCTTTTAAAAATGCAAGATTTCAACACAAAAACTATTCACCAGAACTCGGACCATATCTTAACATCCTGCGCTTTATCTCCTTGATTATCGTTTCATATTCACTTATGTATTCCTTCGGTGGAGTTGCCTTGACCCAATTACCCTGACCCATCTGCACCTGAAACTCAAACTGCAAAACTGTATTATAAACCTGATAACCCCTGAAATAAAAACTACTCCTACCACGCGGAATTATATGCATTAAAACTCTATCCCTAAACAAAGCCCACACTGTATCTGAATCAAATGCCATCTGTCCATCTCTTAATCTCCAAAATGTTTGAATAACATAATAATCCTTTGTCGGGTCAAGAATTTCAATGTTATATTCATAAAGCTGCAATATAAAACTTGCTTCATTGATTATGTAATTTTTGTCAGAGTTGAAAGAAATTTCATAAGAAACAAACCCCTTACTATCTGTTAAGTCCTTACCACGGCAAGAAATAAACAGAAGTAGAAATAATGTTAAAATTAATCTGTAAAGCATACCCAAAACCTCCATTTCAAATTTTATTGCGTTGTTGGTGGAACGCCCGCCTGTTCACTTGCCCCACCGCCGAGTTCCCATATCAAAAAATAAGTCCCAAAAACAATCAAGGCAAAAACAAGTATGAAAAATACATTTGGCATCGCAGAACCCCTCTTTGGCAAAACCTTGCTTATAAATTCCTTGTCTATCTTTTTCACCTCTTCATCTATGTTTTCATATCTCCAAGTTATTTCAACTGTGTGAAATCTTCCTTTCGGTCTATCAAAACATTCAAAAGTTCCAACAAGCATGACATCATTTGTATCAGCACCTTGATTTACAAAATTTCCAAAAAACAAATAATCAACCCCAAGCATATGAGATAAAATCACAACCTCATTCTCACTTGGAAGCGATAAAACTGCGTTAATTTTTTCACTTCCAACAATTGAAACTGCTTCTTCCGGTGAGACAATATCAACCGATGGCTTCTCCGCAAGAAGGTATAAAACGCTATTGGTTATGTCTTTCTGTGCCTTCTTCCCAACACCTTCAAATTTAAACCCAATAAAACCAACCCTTATCTTATCCCGCTGTGCTAACGCAATTCGTGGGTAAAATTGATAAAAGACAAGTGAAAAAATCACAAACCAGATCAAAAATTTTTTTCTGAATAATTTCATACGCAAAAAATTTTTATTTTGCGATCGCCTTCTCTGCTGAAATCTTAACAACCTCAAAAAATTTCTCAACAGCATAATCAACATCCTCAATGCTATTCCCACGCCCAAATGAAAATCTCACGCTCGCAAGCGCTGTCCTTTTATCACGCCCTAACGCCATAATCACATGCGATGGCTTCAAACTTCCAGATGTGCACGCCGAACCATTTGAAACAGCAACTCCTCTCAAATCAAGCCCATAAATCAAAGCATCTGCATCTATCTCAATTTTAGCAGAATTAACTGAAAAATTCAAGATGTAAGGTATCGTTTTATCAGCGGGACTATTTAAAATTAAAAACTCATTAAGTTCACCAAAAACATCTCTAATCTTTTCAACCATATGATCACGCAACCTCTTCACATGCTCATAATCCTTAATCATTCTTTCAGAGCAAATCTCAACCGCTTTAGCAAATCCAACTATCAAAGGAACGCTCTCCGTCCCGGCTCTCCTCCCTGCTTCTTGAGAACCACCATGATGAAATTTTTCTATTTCAATCCCCTTTTTAACATAAAGAAATCCAATACCCTTCGGACCATAAATTTTATGCGCAGAAGCAGAAAGCAAATCAACATTTAATTTCTTAACATTAACATCAATCTTACCAAACGATTGAACCGCATCAGTGTGAAAAGGTATCCCATATTCTCTGGCTATTTTCCCAATTTCATCAATCGGTTGAATTGTGCCAATTTCGTTGTTAACATGCATAACGCTTATCAAACATGTCCTCGGTGTTATCGCCTTTTTCAAATCATCTGGATCAACAACCCCATTTGAATCAACTTTTAAAAATGTCACATCAAAACCATTTTTCTGTAAATAAAGACAGGCATCAAGAACTGCGTGATGTTCTATTTGAGTTGTGATGATGTGATTTTTCCCTCTTTTAAGCCCAGAATAAGCAATCCCAAAAATTGCGAAATTATCCGATTCCGTTCCACCACTTGTAAAAATTATTTCAGATGGTTCTGCATTTATAAAATTTGCTATCTTTTCACGAGATTCTTCAATTGCAACTTTTGCTTCCCTTCCAAATTGATGAACGGATGACGGATTACCAAAAATTTTTGTAAAATAAGGAATCATCGCATCAACAACTGCACTTTCAACAGGCGTTGTAGCACTGTGATCAAGATAAACTTTTCTCATTTAAATTTTAGAAATTATTTTTTGACTAAAACTTAACATTTATCCCAAATGTCGGCAAAATAGGAAGCATCGTTATCTCTCTTCTTTTTATCACGCCATCTTTAACGCTGAAATCATAACCTATGACATTCTTCCTGTTATAAACATTCACAACATCAATATAAAAACTCAAATCAGCACCAAAAATTTTTGTATTATAAGTAATCCTTGCATCAAGACGATGATACGGTGGCTTGCGAGAATTGAAGAAATTATTCAACCCCCCATAATCAAGATCAAGAATAACTTTATCTCTTATCGTTGCTATGCTAACAGATGTATCTGTGACGATGATTCTTGGCTTAACACCTATTGGCTCCGTATAAGGATAATTTGAACCATACATCCAAGTCAAACTCAAATCAAATTTTCTACTTATGCTGTAATTTAAAACGATGTTAAATGTGTGTCTTTGATCATACATAAATGGAAGTTCAACACTGTAAATTTTTCTCCTTGCTATGGAAAATGAATAAGACATCCATCCGTAAATCTTGCTATTTTTCGCGCTTCTTTTCTCAATGAAAATCTCAAATCCATACGCTTTCCCATCTCCCATGTTAACTGGAATTGATGTGACGGAATCGCTTATCACAATTTGATACGGCTGACTCCATCCTCTTACATCAGTTGGTGGATAATTCGGGATTCTATCCGCAACCCATTTTGTCCCTTGAACCCTTTTTCTGACAATTAAATTATCAAAATCTTTATAATACGCTTCAACTCTTCCGATGATATCAACCGCAAGCCATCTTTCAATGCCAATAACATAATGTGTTGATTTCTCAGCATTTAAATTTTCTGCCTGAGTGAAATCAAAAAATGTTTGCTGATCGTAAATTTTCTCATATCCGGGTGATTGATAATACCAACCATAAGCAAACCTTAAACTTGTCAGGGGATCAATGTTGTAAAGCAAATTAAACCTTGGAGATATGTAATTTCTTTTTATAAGACCGTAACGATCAAATCTAAATCCGGGTTGAACCACAAGTTTTGAACCCAACTTTATCCTGTCTTGAATGTAAAAATAAGAGCGATTATACTTCTCTGAATAATTGAAAAGTTCAGGGGCGGAGAAAAATCCCAGCGACTTCAAAAAAGCCCTCAAACCTTCGTCCATTTTCAAAACATATTTCAACTCCGACTTGACGAGATTATTTCCAACTCCAAATTCAATTAAATGTTTTCCAAGATTATAACTTACATCAAAAGAAGTTGCAAACTTTTGAATCAAATAACGAGACCATGTCTCAACTTTAAAAAATGTTGCATCATCTGGAACAACCTTTCCCTCGTAATAATATGACGGATCAAGAACTTCACCACCGAATTTGCTTTCACCTGAATTTTCATACCATGATGTTAGTAACTTAACAACAAAATTTTTATCGGGCGAATAAATCCACGAGCCAGCAAATGTTTTATTAAAAGAGATATCATTCACAGCAACGCTATCAGGTCTGTCAAGATTTTTTCCAGTTATAACATTCATCGCATCACTGCTGTAAATACCAAGTAAATTTATCTTGTGTTTGTTGAACGGATAAAATGTTAATTTCGTTTGAAGGTCATAAAAATTTGGAAATGTCACATCACCGCTCACAAGTCCTGTTTTCTTCGCAATTGGTTCAAGAATTAAATCGTAATAAGTTCTGCGTGTTGAAAATATCCACGAGCCATTTAATGGGAGTTTCCCCTCAAAAATTAAATTTGCGTTTGTCAAGTTAACATTCATCATGCTTGAAAAAATTTTATCTCGTTTTCCATCACGACTTGATACATCAAGGACAGCCGATAATCTATCTCCATATTTTGCGGGAAATCCACCCGCCATAAAATTAAAATCACCGACGACATCTGGATTAAACATACTGACAAAACCATAAAGACGATATGGATTGTAAATTTCAACTCCATCAATTATTATCAAATTTTCATCAGGGGAACCACCGCGCACGACAAATTGAGTTGCAAAGTCAGATGGAGCAAAAACTCCCGGAAGAGTTCTCAACATTCTGAAAACATCCTCCCCAAAACCGGCGCTTACTTTAACACTTTTTGGCTCAACCTCAATCACACTTGGTCTAACATCCACCGCCCTGCGTGATTTGTAATCAGCAAGGACTTCAACCTCTTTCATCTCTATATAACTTTGTTTCAAACGAAATTCAACGAACACAGTCCCACTTTTCACCTCAACATTTTTTCTCTCAATCTCATAACCTATCACTCTGACCTCAACATCATAAGAGCCAGGTTTAACTCTCATCTCAAATTCACCTTTTGAATCGGTTGAAGTCCCCAACGATGTTCCAACTATGATGACATTCGCATTCGGGATTCCTTCGCCAGTTTCAAAATCTATCACCTTGCCTTTTATTTTTCCTTCAAATGTTTGACTTTTAAGCGGGAAGATAAATATCAAGAAATTAACAGCGAAAATTATTCCCAGTGCCCTGGTATAACTGTTCCACATTTAAAGCACCTGCCATCTTTGATTTTATTCTTCAAAACTCTAAACCCAAATCTTTCAACAAGCAACGCACCGCAGTTATAACAATATGTGTTTTCATATTTTCCAACATAACCGGGTATATTCCCCGCATAAACAAATCTCAATCCCTCTTCATAACCAATTTCAGCTGCTCTCACAAGTTGTTCAGGTTTCGTATTGTCTGGGTCTGTCATCTTATAATCTTTGTGAAATGCGGTCACATGCCATGGTATGTTTGGAGAAACGCTTGCAAGAAATTTCGCAATGTCTCTCAATTCGGATTCAGAATCATTAAACCCCGGAACTATTAAAGTTACAACTTCAACCCAAAAACCTTTCTCAACAAGCATTTTAATTGTGTCAAGAACTACACTTAAACGACCGCCAAGTTTTCTATAATTCAGATCATTAAAACTTTTCAAATCAACTTTGTAGAAATCAACATAAGGTCTCAAATAATCCAAAACTTCAGGGGTTGCGTTTCCATTTGAAACATAAGCACCACGAATTCCATATTGATTTGCAAGTTTCAAAATTCCAACAGCCCATTCGGATGTTATCAAAGGTTCATTGTATGTGCTCGTTATTATCCTGCTTTTGTATTTCAAAGCAATGTCAACTATTTCCTCTGGGGTCACAAAATCAGGCATAACACCTGCAACAGGATCACGAAGCGCCTGCGATGTAACCCAGTTCTGGCAATAATCACAATGAAAATCGCACCCAAGCATCCCAAAACTCAATGTATAACTTCCCGGATAAACATGGAAAAACGGTTTTTTCTCAATTGGGTCAAGCGCAAGAGAAGTGACATAACCCCAAGGGACATAAAGTTTACCATTGACATTGAATCTGACACGGCAGATTCCACTTCTACCTTCGGAAATTTTACATCTGTGTCCGCAAGCGTAACATTCAATTCTCTTCTCATCAATTTTTCTGTAAAGCTCACCCTCTCTTGAATTCTTCATCAAGACATCCTTTAAAGTTTGAACCTCGCTGAACATAATGCAACCTCACTTTTTCTTTGGGATTATTCAATAATTGCAACATAACCTGCATAATTCAAGTTTCAATCCGAAAGAGCTGAAATTATAGCTTTGCAAAACGCTGGAAGGTCATCTGGATTTCTTGAGCTTATCAAATTTCCATCAACAACGACTTCACTATCAATGAATTCAGCACCTGCATTAATAAGATCATCTTTTATTGAGAAAAATCCCGTAACTTTCTTCCCTTTTAAAATTCCAGCAGATATCGGAACCCAACCAGCATGACATATAAAAGCCACAACTTTGCCTGACTCATAAAACTTTTTTGTAAGTTCAATTGCAGTTTTATTCCTTCTAATTCTATCCGGCGCATATCCACCAGGGATAACTAAAGCATCAAAATTTTCAACCTTTGCATCATCAAAACTCAAATCCGATTTTATCGGATAACCATTTTTACCTTTGAAAATTTTTATTTCCGGTCCTGCGATCTTAACTTCTGCCCCTTCTTCAATCAAACGATATTTCGGATAAAGAAGCTCTATTTCTTCAACTAAATCCTCAACAAAAATTAAAACTTTTTTGCCCTTTAACTTCATCTTTTTTACACCGGATTTGTTTTTCCAAAAGATAAGACAAAAATTAAATTTAAAGCAACAAACACCTTTTTACTTTCGTAAATGTGAATTGTTAGTTCAAAAACAAAAAACCCTCCCCATCTCGGGGAGGGCAAGACGAAAGGTTAAAATCTTAACTATACTCATCAATACATATCACTCATTCCACCTGGAACTGCTGGCGCTTTCTCCTTTTCTGGTTTCTCAAACACAACCGCTTCTGTCGTCAAGAGCAATGATGCAACGCTTGCTGCATTTTCAAGCGCAACACGAACAACCTTTGTCGGATCAATAACTCCAGATTCAAGAAGATTTTCAAATTGCTCAGTCTGAGCATTGAAACCGAAGTCATCTTTACCCTCTTTAACCTTCTGCACAATCACAGATGGCTCAAGCCCAGCATTTGCAACGATTTGCCTTATCGGCTCTTCAAGCGCCTTTCTTACAATCTCAATTCCAACCGCTTGATCTTCGTTTTCAGGTTTGAGTTCATCAAGCTTGTGCATAACTCTCAAGTATGCAACACCACCACCGGGAACAATACCCTCTTCAACAGCTGCTTTCGTTGCATGCAAAGCATCTTCAACACGAGCTTTCTTCTCCTTCATTTCAACTTCTGTAGCTGCACCGATCTTCAACACAGCAACACCGCCAGAGAGCTTAGCAAGACGCTCCTGCAGTTTCTCACGATCATAATCAGATGTCGTCTTCTCAATCTGAACCTTGATCTCGTTTATACGACGCTTAATATCTTCCTTGCTCCCTGCACCTTCAACGATTGTTGTATTGTCTTTGTCAACGACAACTTTCTTCGCCTGTCCAAGATATGAAAGTTGTGCATTCTCAAGTTTGAATCCCTTTTCCTCAGATATAACAGTTCCACCTGTTAAGATCGCAATATCTTCAAGCATTGCTTTTCTTCTCTCACCAAATCCCGGAGCTTTAACCGCACAGCAACGTAATGTTCCACGAAGTTTGTTAACTACAAGCGTTGCAAGTGCCTCACCCTCAACATCTTCAGCTATAACAAGAAGTGGTCTTCCAGATTGCGCAACCTTTTCAAGTATCGGAAGGAAATCTTTTAAAGAGCTTATTTTCTTATCGTGGATCAAAATATATGGATTTTCAAGAACACACTCCATTGTATCTGGATTTGTCACAAAATAAGGTGATAAATATCCACGGTCAAATTGCATACCTTCCACAATTTCCATTGTCGTCTCGGTTCCCTTTGCTTCTTCAACAGTTATAACACCATCTCTTCCAACTTTATCCATTGCATCGGCAATCAACTGCCCAATTGACATATCATTATTTGCTGAGATCGCACCAACATAAGCAATCTGTTTTTTATCCTTGACTTCTCTACTTATTTCCTTCAAACCTTCAACAACTTTTTGAACTGCCATATCAATTCCGCGCTTCAAATCCATTGGATTTCTTCCTGCAACAACATTCTTCAATCCTTCTCTAAATATCGCTTGCGCAAGGACAGTAGCTGTTGTCGTTCCATCACCTGCAACATCGCTTGTCTTTGAAGCAACTTCACGAATTAATTGTGCCCCCATATTTTCAACTGGATCTTCAAGCTCAATCTCCTTCGCAACCGTCACACCATCTTTTGTTACAACAGGTGGTCCAAATTTTTTATCTATGATTACATTTCTACCCTTTGGACCAAGGGTAACTTTTACAGCTTCTGCGAGTTTATCAACCCCGCGTTTTAAAGCTGCACGTGCATCAGCATTAAAAAGAATGTCTTTTGCTGCCATATTTTCTACCTCCTTTCGTTTTTGTTTTTGAATTTTTTACTCAATAATTGCGAGAATATCGCTTTCCCTCATAATCAAAAACTCCTCACCATCAATTGAAATTTCTGTCCCAGCATATTTCCCATATAAGACCTTGTCTCCAACCTTAACTTCCATCGGAATTTTCTTCCCGTCATCCGTTATTCTCCCTGGACCAACTGCGATTACTTCCCCCTGTTGAGGGCGCTCTTTTGCTGTATCTGGAATGACAAGCCCACTTTTTGTGACTTCTTCAGCTGGCAATGGCTTTACCACTACCCTGTCAGAAAGAGGACGGATATTTACCTTTGCCATAAAATCAACCTCCTTGAATTTTTTTGTTTTTCAATTTAATAGCACTTGACTTTAACGAGTGCTAAACGCATAAATAAATATAATCACCAGAACAATTCCTGTCAAGTGACAGTTTGACCAACTCACGAATTAACCCTTTGAAAAACAATAAAAAATCCACAAAAACAAATCAAAAATTCTGAAAAATTGTCTTAAATTTTGAATTCGCCTGTTAAAAGCTCCGCTACTGTTTTTTGAGATAACATCTGCTTTATTTCCTCGCGAATTCCCCGCCAATAATCGTGAACGGGGCAAGGTTTTTTATCCGAGCAATTGGGCAAACCGAGAACACAATTTTTCAAAAGTTCATCCCCATCAAGGGCAACGACAATGTCAATCAATTTAATTTTTTCAGGTGGCTTTTTTAGAACGAAACCACCATTTTTGCCACGTTTTGAGTGAATTATTCCGAATTTAACAAGCTTCTGAATGACTTTTGCAAGGAAATGAAAAGGGACTTTTAAATCCTTTGCCATGTCCTTTGTCGTTACACGTTTTGACTGATTGCGCCCAATGTAAAGAACCGCTCTTACTCCGTATTCAGCTGTTTTACTTAAAAGAACAGACACAGGTTAAGGTTTTTATTTTAAATTTAACGCTAAAACCTGGCGTTTCAAAATTTGGAATTTTAAATTCAGGTTTTTAAATTTGAAATGAATTTAAGGGGCCGTAGCTCAGTTGGGAGAGCGCCACAATGGCATTGTGGAGGTCACGGGTTCGAATCCCGTCGGCTCCACTTTTCTTGCGACAAAATCTTAACACTTGCAATTTTCCTGCCTCAAAATTATCTTAATTAAAAAACAAAATCTATAAAATGGATATGCCGAGAACAAAATGGAAAATATATCCAGCCGACGCTGAACTCCCGAATGATGTTAAAACCCTCGCAAACCACATTGAAAATGACGGTGGCAAAGTTTTAACAATCTATCAAGAACCATTTGGAAAAAACTGGCAAATTTTTGCAATACTTCCACTTGAAAAAGTTAAACCAACACCTTTCCAAAGAGACCTATCATCATCACATGTTAAACGACTTCAAGAAGTGATTGAACAAGTAAAAAGATTCATTGACCCGATAGTTGCTGTAAGATATTCAGACGGAGAATACTGGACTCCAAATGGAAACCACAGGCGTGAAGCTCTCTTACAACTAGGTGCAAGTGAAATTCCCGCTATCGTTATTCCTGATATGTCTGTTGCTTTCCACATTCTCTCGCTTAACACAGAAAAAGCACATAATCTTAAAGAAAAGGCACTTGAAGTAATAAGGATGTACAGAGGCTTGCTTGAAACAGATGGAAAAATTTCAGAAATGGATTACGCTTTCCAGTTTGAAGAGGCATACTTTATAACGCTTGGGTTAATTTACGAAAAATATGTTAAGTTCAGTGGCTCCGCTTATGTTCCGATACTTAAAAAAGTTGACAATTTCATTGATGCTCCACTGCCAGAAGCATTAAGCGAAAGGGAGAAAAGGGCAGAACTTTTAAAAGAAGTTGATGATGTCATTGAGCCAATTGTTCAGAGCTTGAGAGAAAGAGGAATAAATCATCCATTCTTGAAACAAGCGGTCGTCTCAAAAGTTAACCCGATAAAGCGTAAGAGAACCGCGACAATTGCCTATGATGAACTATTTAAGCAAATGAAGAAATCGCTTGAAAAACTTGACCCATCTTCCATAACTATGGAAGAGCTTGTTGCGCTTGCGTCCGAAATGAGCGGATGGACTGATTAATCACCTGTAAATTTCTTAAGACCTTTTGAAATCTCTCTTAATCTTTTATCAACCAGATAATTTACAGTCCCAGGCTCAAATTCTCCATTTTTAAGCCGTCTCCCCGCTTTTACACCTGTTAAAATCTCAATCCCTTCGTCTATCGTTTCAACTGGATAAATGTGAAACATCCCCTTTTTAACAGCTTCAACAACATCATCTCTCAACATCAAATCTTCAACATTTTTTTTCGGTATTATGACGCCTTGCTCACCTGTTAAGCCCTTGGCTTTGCAGACATCAAAAAATCCTTCTATCTTCTCATTTACACCACCAATTGGCTGTATATCTCCTTTTTGATTAACAGAACCGGTGACAGCAATCCCCTGCTTTATCGGCAAACCAGAAAGAGCTGAAAGCAAAGCGTAAAGCTCAGTTGAAGATGCGCTATCACCATCAATGCCAGAATAAGATTGCTCAAAGCAAATGCTCGCTGATAAAGTTAAAGGTTTATCCTGCGCATATTTTTCCCTAAGGTAACCTGCAAGAATTAAAACTCCCTTATCGTGAATTCGTCCACTTAAATTTGATTCACGCTCAATGTTAATTATCCCAGCTCTACCCATTGAAACGCTTGCAGTGATCCTCACTGGTCTTCCAAACCTGTAATCCCCCATTTCATAAATTGTTAATCCGTTAACTTGACCGACTCTTTCACCAGTTACATCAACAAGTATAATTCCTTTTGCGATCAACTCTTTAATTTTATCCTCAATCATCTTCCTTCTCTCAAAACTTTCCTCAATTGCCCTTTTGACATGTTCCGACTTAACATATTCGCTTCCATCAACCCCAGCCCAATAATTTGCCTCGCGGATTAAATCCGCAATCACACTAAATTTCGTCGTAATTTTGTCCCTTCTTCCAGCCTGCCTTACTGCAAATTCAATCACCCTTGCGATCGCTGATTTGTCAAATGGTTTTAAATTTTCATCGCGACAGATTTTGCGAATAAATCTTGCATATTGAACTATCGCTTCGTTATCAAGACCCATTTCAAAATCAAAATCTGCCTTGATCTTGAAAATTTTCTGAAAGTCCTCATCATACTCGTAAAGCAAATAGTAAATTTCCGGATCACCGAGCATTATAACTTTTGTGTTTATCTCAATTGGCTCAGGTTTCAAAGAAATTGAGCTAATCTGGAAGAAAACATCTATCGGCTGAATTTCAAGTTTTCTATAAATCAAGGTTCTTTTTAAAGCTTTCCAAACGCCTGGTTCACTCAGGGCATCTCTTGCGTTTAAAACGAGATAACCACCGTCTGCTTTTAAAATTGAACCCGCTTTTATCTTTGTGAAATCAGTTCTCCAAAAGCCACGCGAATCATAAACCTTTTCTATTGTCCCAAATATATTTGAAAATGTCGGCGTTGTTTCAATTATCACAGGGACACCCTCTTGCTCGGAATTATCAAGAATTACATTTACACGATATGGAAGAAATGGGTCAACATCTTCACGTTGTTCAAAAAATGGAAATGGTGGCTTCGCCTGTTCCTGAGTTGCTTTGAAAATGTTAAGATTATTCAAGATGTGTTTTCTAACCTCGTCAAGATATTCGTGAACCTTTGGAATTTGAAATTGCTCTTTTATCTCATCAATTATGCCATCAACTATTGACTTAACAGCTTCGCGCTCAAGTTCTTCAAGTTCCCTTGAAAGCTCCCTCGCAAGGATCATTTCTTTCTTGAAGATCTCCTGCATCTGTGCTTGAAGTTCAAGATATTTTTGCTCAATCTCTTTAACTTCCTCTTCCGAAATTTTTCCCGCCTTCGCAAGATTTACTAATTGTTCTATCGGGATGGGTTTTCCCTCAACTATCGGGACAATGCTCGGCTTGACAACATTTTCAACTTGCATATTTATAATCGCAAATCTCTCCTTTTCTACCCTTTTTTGAAATTCTCTGAACAATTCCTGTTCCTTACGCTGGTATTTCTCAATGATTTTGTTTTTAGCTTCAATGTATTTTTCATCTTCAAGCGTTCTTGGAATTTTTTGCTTCAAATAAAAAATCATCGCTTCCATATTTCGCTTGAACATTATCGCTTGTCCGCGTGGAAATTCAAGAAGCCGTGGTTCATCCGGGTTTTTGAAATTATAAACATAACATCTATCCGGCGCTTGCGGTGCTTTGGGAGAAATTTGCTTCAAAATATGCTTTATCGTCGTCATTCTCCCAGTGCCAGTTAAACCACAAACGAAAATGTTATATCCGGGAGCAAAAAGTTCTGTCCCAAGTTTCAACGCTTTTAAAGCCCTCTCCTGCCCAATTATATCTTCAAGAGGTTCAACATCCTGTGTCGTCTCAAATTGAAGTTGCTCCAGTGGACACTCCCAGCGAAGTTCCTCAGGTTTAAGTTCGTTGAATTTCTTTTTTAATTTGAGTTTTTGCATTTGGCGTGATTTTATCTTTGTTTTGTCTTTCAAATAAAATTTAAAACTTTGAGCGGAAAGAAAAAATTTAAGTTGCTTGTTTCAATGTCGGATATGTTTCAGGAACGCGAATGAATTTGCTTAACTTTTCATTTTTTAACAGTTCAAGAATTTCTTTCTTTGTAAGCAATTTCGGCTTATCCCTTTTAGCATCAACGATGCAGAAAAAACCAAATGGCTCATTTGAATCATTCACAAATTGATGAACAACATTTGAGCCAATATAAAGCACATCCATAAAATTCATCTCATAAACTTCATCTCCAGCGATTGCTTTCCCCTTACCGCGGACACATATAACGACATGCTCGTGCTTGTGTTTTTCAAGCGTTGAATAACCACCGGGCGCAATTTCAAAATATCTCAAATGAAATTTTGTTTTCTCACCATACTTTCCCGCTATCACTTGCCTGCAAACATCAAGCCAAGTGTTGTTTTCATCTTTATATTTTTTAACTTCAACTCCGCTCCACCTGTAATCATCAAACTTTAAAAATCTGACATTTGCAGATTTATTTGATTTTTTCGTCTTCATTTTTTGCAAAAATTTTTTTTGAAAAATATAAACATCAAAAATCCAAAAACAAAAAAGCCCCGGCAAAAACCGGGGCTGAACTAAACTCAAAGATTAAAATTTATTTCTTCTTTTGCTTTGCCTGCGCAAACTGTTTCCTTAACATTTCGGCTTCGTGCTTTATCTCAGCAAGGTCTCGCTTCATCTCCGCCCATCCATACCAATGCTGATAGTCCGGATTCATATGAAATGCACCCTGAAAACTTCTCATTCTATGTTCAAGGAACATAACATAAAGTTTTTGCTCAATCGGATGACGAACTTCATAAAATCTCAACAGATCAGTGTGAAGAGGATAATCTTTTGGTCTTTCAATAATTCCATCTTTGTAAAGTGATTCAACGATTTCAATTGCTTCAGCCATTAATTTATCCGATTCTTTTATAACTTCATCCGCTTTGTCAAGTTGCTCTTTTGCATAACTTGGGCTATGACATTGCGAACAAACTTTTAACATTCTATCTCTCTCAGCTTGCCATTCTTCAGCTGTCAATCTTACAACTTTACCTGCTTCAACGATTTTGACTCTTTCAGTGAAATTACCTTTTTCATCAAGCACTCCAAGACCTCTCATTATTGTATTTCTTAACTTTGCCCATTCTGGGTCTTTTTCAGCAACTCTTAAAGCAAGAAATCCCCACGCTGTTTTTACACCGTGATCACCGTTGGGCATATGGCAAGTTTGACAGACTGGAGCTCGTGGAGTTGAAGGATCGGCTTTGTATGGTTCTTTATACCAATCTTTCAATGGTTTGCTGAAGTCCCAGTTTTTCCCTTCTGTAAAGTAAATTGTCCCGTGTTTTGAAGTGCTCCACATCTCCCACTGCGGATGATCAAAGCCCATATGGCATGTCATGCAAGCTTCGGGCTTGCGAGCTTCAATTGTTGAAAACCTGTGTCTTGTATGACAGGCGTCGCATTTACCTTCATCACGACCGATTCTGTGGCAACCACCGCATCCCTTTTCTCCCTCTATCAAGACGCTCGGTTGATCCTTCGTTGTAGGCATCGCCATCATCGCAACCCATGCAAGGGCGTGTTTGCCACGCTCAAATTCATTGACTTTATCCTCATGACATTGTGCACAATTTCTTGGAGAGACAAGTCGTCTCACCCTTTTATCTTCACAATTGCTTTTCGACTCGTGTATTTCCTTTACCGCTTCCTTCACCGGAATATGACAATCTGCACAAGCAACGCCAGCTTCAAAATGCTTGCTCAACTTCCAATCTCTTATAGCGCTTGCGGTTATCCCTTTTGAAACATGACAATTCAAACATTCCTCAGAATTGTTAATTGCTTTACTTGCCCGGGGATAAAAGATAACAAGCGAGATAACCACCAAGGCGGGGAAAATAAGGAGTGTTGATAATTTAAATGCAGTCCTCATGATAAAGCTCCGATTTGTTTTTAATGCATTAAAAATATAGCAAATTCAGACAAAATTGTCAAATTTTATTTGAAGATTAACCCCAATTAAACGAAAAGGGCGAGCTAAAGCTCGCCCTTGATTTTCTTACTTCTTCGGATATGGTGGGACAGGCGGGAGTTTCTTTTCCTTTGTCTTCAATTCTTCAAGTATCAACTCAATTGCTTTATTCAATTGCTCATCTATGCCAGCATATTCTTTGGCTGGATCGTTATCAACATAGACATCTGGTTCAACGCCATAACCTTCAATAATCCAGCCCTCTCCTTCTGCGCCATAAACTGCAAACTCTGGTTTGTTTAAATAACCTCCATCAACAAGCGGAAGCGTTCCTCTTATTCCTATTACACCGCCCCATGTTCTTTTTCCGACAAGTTTTCCAAGCCCATACTTTTTAAATCTATACGGGAAAATATCTCCATCAGAAGCAGAAAATTCATCAATTATGCAGATTTTCGGTCCAAGATGCATATCTCTTGGGTTTGGCGTTGGAATTGTATATCTTGAAATGCTTACCATTGCAATTTCTCTTCTCAACCTTTCAATTATCATCGGCGAAACATTCCCACCGCCATTCCCTCTGACATCAATTATCAATGCCTTCTTATTAAGTTGCGGATAAAAATGCTTGACAAATTCATTTAATCCCATAACTCCCATATCGGGGATGTGAATATAGCCGACTTGACCGTTTGTGGCTTTGTTAACTTTTTCAATGTTGTTTTGAACCCAATTGTAGTAATAAAGCCGCGTTTCATCACCTATTGGGACAACCGTCACCTCTCTGCTTCCTTCCTCTTTCGGCTGTGAATTGACACGAAGTTTAACCTGTTTCCCGACCGTGTTTACAAGCAATTCGTATATATTGTTAACTTCCTTAACAGATTTTCCATTCACCGCAAGAATGTAATCACCTTCTTTTACATTTACACCAAGCTCTGTCAAAGGCGAACGAAGATTTTTATCCCAATTTTCACCTTTCAAGATTTTCTTTATTCTGTAATAGCCTGATTTTTTATCTCTCTCAAGTTCAGCACCAAGCAAACCAACCTGCGTTTTCTCAATCTTCGGCAGGTCTCCACCACCAACATAAGTATGTCCAGCGTTTAGCTCACCTATCATCTCTCCAATTATGTAAGTCAAATCCGCACGATGATTTACATAAGGAAGCAAAACTTCGTACTTTTTCTTCACCTCAGCCCAATCAACCCCGTGAAGGTTCGGATCATAGAAAAACTCGCGCATTTGTCTCCAACATTCATCAAAAATTTGCTTCCACTCTGCTTTTCTGTCAAGATTGACCTCAAGACCCGCAAGATTTAATGTTTCTTTCAAATCTATCTTCGCTTTTGGAAGATCAATAATTGCATAAGTTTTCTCCCTCACGACAAGCATCTTTTTCCCGTCAAAGGATATGATAAAGTCATTAAACTGCCCAAGCTCTGTTTCTTTCTTCTCTTTCAAATCATACATATAAAGCATCGGTTTCTCATCTTTCAATCCCCTTCTTATGTAATAAACTTTACCATCAGCATAGCCTATGCGTGTATAATTTGACGGAGTTATAGGCAAACCAACAATTCTATCTTTTATTCCATCAAGGTCAATCACAACATTTACTTGCTTTTTCTCTTGCGCAGGTTTTTGTGCTTTTGCATCTGTTGATTCCTTTACATCTTTGGGTGGTTCTGTTTTTTCCTCACTCACGCTAACCTCATCGCTTTGTGGCTTAAATGGCGATTCAACAGATTTTGAAAGCGTTATCAAATAAATCCTCGCCATATCTTGATAAACATGATTAAACTCCGTCCTCCCGTAAATTGGATTAAAATCTCTATCCGAAACAAAAATCAAATACTTACCATCGGAACTAAAAATTGGATAATAAGAAGCATACCATCCATCCGTGACCTCATAAGATTCGTCCTTTTCAACCGAATAAAGATAAATTTTTGAAAGTCCCTCTTCCTCTGGCTTAACATAAGCTATCCATTTCCCATCTGGAGACCACGAATACTGTCTTATTTCCCAGACATTTGACTTTGCGACATCTTTAATTTTCTTCGTCTGAATATCAACATATCTCAACCTTAATTTTCTATCCGACCACATAATTTTCTTTCCATCCGGTGACCAGACAAGTTGATATTTGTATGTATCTTCTCCTGATGTTATTTGAATTGGTTCTGCGCTTCCATCCTGCGGTATGATATAAATTTCGTCTTCTCCCGTTTTATCCGAAATAAAAGCAATATATTTTCCATCTGGCGACCAAACAGCATCGCGTTCGTGAACTCCTGATGTCTGAGTTAGATTTCTCGTTTGTCCCTCTTTTGCTGGAACAGTGAATATATCGCCACGCGCAACAAACAATGCTCTTTTTCCATCGGGCGAAATATCATAATCAGTTATAAAGTCAGCAACTTTGATTATACCGCCACGACCTGTCACCATATCATCAGCAATTATGATCGGAACTTTCTCAACTTTTTCAGTTTTCAAATCAAACTTGTAAATGTATCCCGCATACTCAAAAACAATCGCATTTTTACCAATTGACGGGAATTTGATGTCATAATCTTTAAAGTTTGTAAGCTTTCTCGTCTGTTTCGTTTTAAGATCATACACATAAAGATTCATTCTCTTGTTCTCGTCCCTATCGGAGAGGAAATAAATTTTATCCCCATACCACATTGGGATGATATCTGATGCGGGATTATTTGTTATGTTTTCCGTTTTCTTTGTCTCAAAATCATAAATCCAGATATCATCAGCCATTCCACCTCTGTATCTTTTCCAAGTTCTAAACTCACGAAATACACGATTGTAAGCAAGCTTTTTTCCATCAGGTGAAAACGAGCAAAAACCACCCCTCGGCAGAGGTAATTCTTCGGGAATATCACCATCAAGCCCAACTTTGTAAAGTTTTCCTTGAAAAGCGTTCCAGCTTCTCATCCTTGAGCGGAAAATTATATATTTGCCATCAGGGGTCCAGCCCATAACTATGTTATTCGGACCCATTCTGTCAGATACATCGTCTCTTTCAAGCGTCGCGGTATAAGTCAATCTCTTTGGAACGCCACCTTCGGCTGGCATTACATAAACTTCCGTGTTTCCATCATATTGAGCCGTAAATGCAATATACTTTCCATCAGGGGAAAACCTTGGGAACATCTCATAACCGTTGTGGCTTGTGAGTTTTCGGGCTACGCCACCATTTGCTGAAACCGTGTAAAGATCACCAGCATAAGTGAAGACAATTTGTGAATCGTAAATTGCTGGGAATCTGAAAAGACGTGATTCGTTTTGAGCAAGTAAAAAAGATGTTAAGATAATTAAAAGGAGTGTAAAGTTGAAGATACGTTTGAGCATGGGGCTTTACCTTGTTTGTTTTTAAATTTTGAACAAGGTTCGCAAAACTTTTCAAAAGTTTTTGACGATGTTTTTTTGGATTAGTTTCTTCGGATTCTTAACTTTTCAAAAAACAAATGCACTCAAAAGATTGCTGAATTTACGAAACGAAAAAATTGAAAAAGTTCTCGTCGTCAAACTTCGTGCGATCGGCGATGTTCTTCTTTCAACTCCTGTCATAAAAAATTTACGCCATAATTTTCCAAATGCAAAAATTGACTTCCTAACCGAGCCACCGTCAAAAGAAATCATTGAAGGAAATCCTTTCGTTGATGAACTCATAATTTTTGAAAGAGAGAACAATAATCCGAAAAAATTTTTAAACCTGCGAAAACGAAAATATAATCTTGTGATTGATCTATTCTGCAACCCGAGATCTGCTTTGATTACTTTTATAACGGGAGCAAAATTTCGCGTCGGCTACGCTTTTCGTGGAAGAAGTTATGCCTACAACATCAAATTAAAACCGCGCTTGGAAGTTCATCACAATGTTGAATTTAACCTTGATGCTTTGAGAGCAATCGGACTTGAGATTGTGGATAAAAAAATCTACATTCCGCTTTCCGATGAATCTGAGAAATTTGCTGAAAAATTCTGGCGTGAAAACAATTTAAATGAAAAGATCGTCGTCGCTTTAAACCCGAGCGGAACATGGGAGACGAAAAGATGGGGGCTTGATAAATTTGCTCAACTTGGCGATAAAATTTCAGAAAAGTTCAATGCAAAAATTTTAATTTTGTGGGGAAACAAAAACGAACTTGAAGATGCAAAAAAAATTTCCTCAATGATGAAAACAAAACCAATTTTGCCACCGAAAACAAATTTAAAGCAACTTGCTTCAATTTTGAAACGCTGTTCTTTTATGATAAGCAATGATTCAGGTCCAATGCACATAGCAACAGCAGTTGAGACACCAACGCTTGGAATTTACGGTCCAACGAACCCATATGCACAAGGTCCGTATGGCGAAAAACATCTCTGGATAAGAAAGGAAGACCTTGAATGTATTGCTTGCAACTTAACAGAATGTCCAATAGGGAATAAATGTATGCGTGAGTTAAGTGTTGATGCGGTTTTTGATGCTTTCGTTAAACTTGTTGAGAAAAATAAAAATTAAAGTCCCGTCAATTTATGTATTTTTTCAACCCTTCTTTCGTGCCTTCCACCTTCAAATTCAGTTTCAAGAAAAACCTTAACAATTTCCTTTGCAAGTTCAAATGAGATTAAACGAGCTCCAAATGTTAAAACATTCGCATTGTTATGTTGTCTTGAAAGCTTTGCTTCTTCAACAGAGCAACAATTTGCTGCTCTTACACCTTTGACTTTGTTTGCAACTATTGACACGCCGATTCCAGTTCCACAGATAAAAATTCCTCTTTCACATTCACCTTCTCCAACTGCTTTTGCAGCTGGATAAGCAAAGTCGGGATAATCGCTTGAGTCAGGGGAAAAACAGCCAAAATCAACAACTTCATGCCCCAGCTCTTTGAGCAATTCTTTCAATCTTTCTTTATATTCAAATCCAGCATGATCACTTGCAACCGCAATTTTCATAAAAATTGACACATAAATTTTTAAATAAATTTCCCCCTCTCCATTCAAAGAGAGGGGGTTAGGGGATAAAAGTTAAATTTTATACGGCACAGTTATGCTCTCACCGATCCAGTCATAACAACCGCCAGTTATCGGGATTTTCCCTTCCTTTATCTTTCGCTTATTGAAGAAATAATCTTCCTGCGTCGGGACAAGGGTTTCAAGATTTTTGATTCTTTGATTCGCTTCATTCGCAACGCTTGGGTCAATCTTCTTCGCAAGCTCGTAATATTCAACCGCAAGCTGATACACAAGTTTATCCGTGAAATCAAGCTTCGTCCAGTCACCACCTTTTGTTGTTCGGACACATTTTGCAACAGCTGCTTCATAAATTTGAGCTATCTCAATATAAGGTCTTCCCCCAGTTCTTATCTTTTGCCATCGCTCTTCTTGCCCAAGTTCTTGCCTGCTCAAAATTATCAAGCTCACGATAGCAAACCGCTATGTTAAGTATTATCTCCTTCGCATCTGGATTTATCTTCAAAGAACGACTATACGCATCAATGGCTTTCTTATATTCACCTGTTCTTTGATAGCAGTATCCCAAACGATTCCAGTATACATCGTTATCAGGGAATTTCTTTGTAAGTTTTTCAAGATATGGAATTGCGTTCTTGTAATCTTCAGCACGAATGTAAAGATTTGCGATTGTCCAGATAAGTTCTGTATTTTCTGGGTCTGTTTCAAGCCGTTTTTTGTTAAGCTCAATTAACTCGGTTACATCCTTAACAAGAGCTCTCAACCTGTCATTTGCAGTGACATTCTGTGGGTCTTTATCCAAAACCCTGCGATAAAGTTCAATTGCTTTGTCTTTATATTCTGGATGTTGCTCCATATTCTTTATATACAAAACCCCAAGTCGGTCTATGTAGTAAAACTCCGTATGCTCAAAATCAAGTTCAATACCTTTCTCATACGCAGCGATTGCTTCCGTATCTCTGCCCGTGTAATAATTTTCAAGGACATATCCCTTGCGAAGATAATACTCCGACGCATTTTCAGGATGATACTTTATCGCATTGTCATAAATTATCAAAAGCGTGTCCGCATAAGCTGTCTTTTTATCTTGAGGAGCTTCTTCGTAATACTTCAAATAAATTTTTTCCATCGCTTTATAAAGCGTCTTAAATCTTGTCGGCTGCATCTTCATTACAAGCCATCCATACGGAACTGCACTGTTGTAATCTCCAGTTCTGAAATACTCATAAAACAAAGACCAGTTTTTCAAAACTTCAATTGAATCCTGCTGTGTCCCCTGCGAAAAAACTAAACCTGAAATAAAAAATAAAGCCAAAATTACTTTTTTCATTTTTAATCCTCAAGCTTTTGTTTTACAAACCAAATTTCTCCTGTGTTGACACCAAGTGAAATTCTCAAAATTCTGTCTCTCACAATTTCAACATCACCTCTCAAACCATATTCAATTGCTAAATTTAACCTCGTATCAAAACTTACAGGAAAACCAAATCCAACAGCAAAGAACAATTCATTTATCTGTTTGTTTTCTACTTTAAAATATGTTTTGTTGTAAAAAATTCCAAACCTGTAAGATGTTTTCTGGAAAAATCCAGCAACTATTTCTCTTGAAGGCAAAATTTCAACCCCAGCACCCACTCTTACTGCATCCGTTATCTCACTCGGATGTTCCCCATTTATCTTGAACTTGCTCCAATTTTGATAATAAACATCGCCTGAAAATTGAATTCTATCCGTTACAAAATAACTCAAACCAAATCCAGCCCTATATGGAAGATATGCGTCAAAATTGTTCATCTCTGAAACAAGCGACTGCGTCAAAATTGGTTGTGTGTATTCAATTGTTGAAACTCCTTTTAACTTAACAGGCGATGAGAAAACGAAACCAAGCGTCAAAGAATTTTTCCTTACACCGAGACCATAAGCAATCCCGATCGTAAAACCAAATCCGCCGTAGTTTCTCTCTCTTTTTACGCTTGATATAAAAAATTCCGAAGCTCCAAAATCTGTGCTCCACGAATTAGTTATCGTCCCGAAATAATACTCACCTCTTATTCCAACGCTCAATTTGTTAAATGGTCTGAAAGAAAATCCAAAAACAAAATTTGAAATTCCGCCATTGCCCTTGTATGACTGCGAAAAATACCTATTTTCAACGACAGAATCTTTCTTAACATCGTAATTAACTCTGCTAAATGGGATTAAACCAGTTGCAAATGTCAAACCATATTTTTTCCACATCGGCATTGCAAACATAACGCCGTCAAAATTTCCGCTCGTCAAAAAAGTATTTTTAAATTTATCCTGCGTTGATGTCCCCTCGTAAAGATAACCTCCTGAAATTCTGACTCTTGCAAGTTCGCTCCATAAAGCCGGATTGTATCTATTGATGTATATCGGATCAAACAAGGCAATTCCAATTCCACCAAGTCCGGCTGTTTTATCAACATTTGAAAATTTTATCACCCCAAGCCCAAACCTTGAATAAATTGAACCACTGGAATAAGAAAAAGCAAAACAAAAAATCAAAAGTGTTAATACTTTTAACGCTCTCATTTCTTTTAAATTCCCGGTTTTGTTGTGTAGTAAATTTTCAATTTCGGTCGCCTGTCTTTGAAGTAAAACACATAACGGTCAAAATTATCCTGCTCATTATAACATCTCAAAAGAATCCCTTTATTCCCTTCACCATTTACCCAGCGTTGAACTGGCGTTGTAACTGGGATTATATATTCAAGCGTGTCAAGCGGATTTCTCAAACCGAGATAATTTCCTTCCAAACCACCCAAAGATTTTTTCAAAAGTTCTGAATCTGTTATGAAACTTCCAATCAATGAATCAACCCCTGCCGTCCCATATTTTACTTTCTCTTTCAAATAAAGTGAAATCTCCGCACGATTTACAATTATATTTTTTGGAACTTTTGAGACATCAAATTTCAAAATGCTTCTCAACCCAACACCAGATTGAAGAACGATATAATTTGTATCAACTTCACCTGTTGCTTTTGCGATGTATCCATCGCTTCCATAGAAAAATCTAACTGTGTCAATGCGTCCATCATTTTTTTGAACTTCAACTTCAAGCGCAGGTGTATAAAGCATTTCATCAAGCGAATTAAAAGCCCAGATTACGCCGTAGTTTTGCGGTTTAAGATAAAGCCCGTAATTTTTCCCCAAAAGCCACTCTCTCACAACTGATGTATCAATCTGAAAATAATTAACAGAATCAGGAACATTGTTAAATTCACCAATAACCCTTGAATCATAAAGCGTATCGTAATAATTTGACAAAACTTTATGCGCTGTAAAATGAGCAGGGATTGTGCTATCGCCGATGAAAGACCCAGATTTAAACAACCTCACCCTTGCCCAGTTCAACTTAACATCTCTCAATGTATCAGGAATGTCAAAACGAATTAAAACAGCACAAGATATATTTTCGTAATTCCCGATGAACAAAATGTTTGATGATGAATTTGAGATGAAGTTTTGAATGTTTTCAGCATAAACTTCAACAGAGTCCTCATAAACTTTGACATTGAAAATTTCATTTTCAGGCAGAAGTCCGAAACCAACATCGTTTGGCTCTTTACTGCAACCGTTTAAAAAAATTAACAGCAATGTAAAAGTTAAAACAAAGAAAAATTTCAAATTTAATCCAATTGATTTTCTCATTTTTCTTTTCTCTCCATTAAACATTTTTTTACGATTTCAATTGCTTCCTTCAAATTTTCTGCGACAAAATCTGGCTCAAAATTTTCATCCTTGCACTTTTTATATTCATCTCTTCCATAACCTGTTAAAACAAGTATCGTCGTTGCTCCTGCGGTTTTCCCCGCTTGAACATCAACGCAACGGTCTCCTATGACAAATGATTTTTTCAAATCAATGTTTTGTTCTCTTGAAGCACGCTGTAACATCCCATCTTTCGGCTTTCTGCATTCACATTCAACTTTATATTCGCCATTACCTTCAACTGGATGATGCGGGCAATAGTAGTAAGCGTCAATCTTTGCACCTTTTTGAGCAAGAAGTTCATCAAGTCGTTTATGAACCTTGTGAAGGTCATCTTCGGTAAAATAACCCCGTGCAATACCGCTTTGATTTGTGAAGACGATGACTTTCAAACCAAGTTCATTTGCTTCCTTTATCGCTTCAGCAGAACCGTCTATCAAAATCAATTGCTCTGGCTTTGACAGGAAATTTACATCTTCATTTATTGTCCCGTCTCTATCAAGAAATATAGCAACGGAACTTCCGCTCATTTGACTTTTGCAGTTCGTGTCTTTTTTTGTGGAGTAAGCAACTTTTCGTAAAGTTCAACATATTTTTTAGCGGATGCATTCCACGAAAAATCCTTCATCATTCCATTTTTCATCAACTTAATCCACGCTTTCTTATTCTTATACACGCTCAACGCTTTCTTAAGCGCTTTCAACAAATCCGTTCCTGAATACTTTTCAAATAAGAAACCCGTTCCTCTTCCCGTTTTCGGATTAAATTCCTCAACCGTATCAGCAAGCCCGCCCGTTTTTCTCACAACTGGAACTGTCCCATATCTCAAACTATACATTTGATTTAATCCACACGGTTCATATCTTGACGGCATGAGAAATATATCAGCACCTGCTTCAATCAAATGCGCAAGTTCCTCACTGAATCCAATATGAACACCGACTTTCTTCGGATATTTTTTCTTGACCCTTTCAAGCATCTCTTCATATCTTGGCTCGCCTGTGCCGAGAACAATGTATTGAATGTCAAGTTTCATCATCTCATCAATTATCTCCGCAATTAAATCAAATCCTTTTTGTTCCGCAAGCCGTGAAATTTGAGCCACAACAGGAATGTTCTCATCGTATGTCAGACCAAAGTATTTCAAAAGTGCCTTCTTATTCTCATACTTGCTTTCAATCGTCTGAATGTTATACGGAACAGGGATAAATTTATCATTTTCTGGACTCCATACGGAGTAATCAACTCCGTTTAAAATTCCATAAACATCTTTTTTTCTTTTCTTCAAAGTTGCCGAAAGACCCGCACCATATTCATCGCTTGTCATAATCTCTTTTGCATATGTCGGGCTAACTGTTGTTATCACATCCGCATATAAAATTCCTGCTTTTAAAAAGTTGAAATTTCCATTGTGAGAAATTTGCGAAAAAATTTCATCTGGCAATCCAGATTTTAAAAATGATTCTTTCGGAAATACCCCCTGATACCCAATGTTATGTATTGTCAAAACGGTTTTAATCCCGCTTAAAAATGGGTCATCTTTGTAAATAGTTTTAAGATAAACTGGAACTAAAGCAGTTTGCCAATCATTGCAATGAATTATGTCGGGACGCCAGCCGAGTTTTTTCAATGTCTCAATCACCCCTTTACAGAAAAAGATAAATCTTTCGTCGTTGTCTGGATAATCAGTTTTCGTTTTTGAATCAACATAAAGTCCATCCCGATTGTAATAAAAATCATTTTCAAGGAAATAAATTTGAACTTTTATTTTTTGCCCAACGATAAATGATGCTTTTGCACTCCCCTTTTGAAGTTTATCTCCAACGGGTATATCCATCTCACGCAGGCGAATTATCTCGTGAATTCCAAACTTACGCTCGCTTATGAAACCATATTTTGGCATCATAACTCTTATCTCATGTCCGAGTTCTTTTATCGCCTGTGGAAGTGCGAAAGATACATCCGCAAGCCCGCCTGTTTTGGCAAATGGAACAACCTCGCTGGAGAGGAAAAGGATATTAAGGGATTGAGCCATTAAATAAACTCCTCGTTGAATTTTTTAATTTTTCAACACAAAAGTTTTTATTTTGCTTTAAATTTAACGAAAAAAATGTTAATAAACAAAGACGCCCTACGATGGAAGCGAATTGAAAAACATAAATACATTCCTTAAATTATTCACAAGATTTAACAATTTTTCCCTTTGAAAATGAAACGAACAAGACAAATAATCATTACCGCACTTCTAATTTCGTTGGTTGTATCTGTGCTTGAAATCTCAAAATTCACACCAGCAGAAAAACTTAATTCGCTTTTTTATCAGATAAAATTCAAAATCCGTGGTCAAAGCGAAGTTGATTCGTCAATCGTTTTCATTTACATTGACGACCCTGCCATATTCTCTCTTGGTGGTTACCCATTGAAACGAACTTATTACGCACTTTTAATTGACATACTCACGCAGTTAAATGTCAAAGCAATCGCTTTTGATATACTTTTAACCGAGAAAAATCTTGAATATCCAGAAAGAGATCGTCTTCTTGTTGAGATCACGAAAAAATCTGGAAGAGTTTATTTCGGTGGGGCTTTTGCAAAAATTGAAAAAGAGATGATAAACACATCTTCAAATTTGCCCGATAGATTTTTAATTACATCCGCAACGAACGAAACGAAAATTTTAAACGGCTCTGATTTTTCTGCACCCTTTGATGAACTTCTTGACGCATGTGCTGGAATAGGACATTTAAATTATATCTCAAAGGATTTCCCATATCAAATTCCGCTTATCATTTCAACAGGAAAAAATAAATTTGTCCCTTCGCTTTCGCTTGAACTTGCAAGGGTCTATTACAATGTCAAACGAAATGAGATAAAATTTTCAAACGATGAAATTTTTCTTGGCAATAAGAAAATACCTGCGAAAGATGGAAAATTGCTGATAAACTATAGCGGTGGCACAGGTTCAATGAAAATGTATTCTTTTGTTGATTTCGTCAAATCTTATGATGCTTTTAAAAATGGCGAAAAAACAGAAATTAACTTGCAAAGTTTCAAAGATAAAATCGTCTTCGTTGGAATTTACAGCGAAATTCTCGGTCAAGTGGTTGAAACACCATTTGAGGAAAAGTTCCCTTCAACTGGAATCCATATAATGGCACTTAACACGATAATTCAAAACAAATTTTTAACAGAAACAAGCCCAATTTTCAACTTTCTTCTATCGCTTGTCTTAACATTTTTACTGCTTTACATAATTTCAAATCAGAGATTTTCAACTCCATTAAAAATTTTCGCAATTCCACTCATCTTTTTTATCTTTCTTTTCGTTTTGACAATTGTTTTATTTATCGTTGGATTTTCAATTTCAGTGTATCCGTTTCTGTCCGTGCTAATTTCATCATTTCTCGGAATTGTTTATGTTTTTGAACTTGAACGCAGAAAGGCAATTCAGATTGAAAAAGAAAGACAGCAAATTGAAGAGATAATAAAGGAAAAAGAAAACAAAATCGCAGAACTACAAAGCGAAATTGAAAAATTGAAAGCGGTTGATGATGCGACGAAAGTGATTTCAAATCTTGAAAAAATTTACGATGAAATGAAAGAGTTAAGCGAAAGGATTGACGATTTATCCGAATTTTCAACCGAAGATGAAAAATATGAAAATTTTGAAGGCATTATTTATGCGAAGGGCAGTAAAATGGAAGGAATTGTTTCACTCATAAAAAAGTCGCATCTTCGGATGTGCCTGTTTTGATAACAGGTGAAAACGGCGTTGGTAAAGAACTTGTCGCAATGGCAATTCATAAATTAAGCGAAAGAAGAAACAAAAAATTTATCCCGATAAATTGTTCGGCAATTCCTGAAACACTTCTTGAAAGTGAATTATTCGGCTATGAAAAAGGTGCATTCACGGGTGCAACACAAAGAAAGAAAGGAATTTTTGAAGTAGCAGACGGCGGAACAATTTTCCTTGATGAAATAGCAGATACAAGCGAATCATTCCAGACAAAAATTTTAAGAATTTTACAATCGGGTGAATTCAACAGGATCGGTGGAACAGAAATTTTAAAAGTTGATGTGAGAGTAATCGCAGCGACGAATCGTGATATTGATAAAGCGGTGAATGAAGGAAAGTTCAGAGAAGACCTTTATTATAGATTGAATGTCGTTCGCATACATATTCCGCCTTTGAGGGAAAGAAAGGAAGATATATCCGCTCTTGTCCAGCATTTTTTGGAAAAGTTTAACGCAAGCAATATGAAAGTGTCGCAAGCAGTTATGACAGCATTTTTAAATTACGAATGGCCTGGAAACATCAGACAACTTGAAAGTGCGATAAAAAGAGCGATAATTTTTGCGAAATCCGATGGAAGAAATTTAATCCAGTTAAAAGACCTGCCAGACGAAATTACAACATCAATTCGTGGGAAAATTGACATTGAGGAGCAGATTTTAAATTTGCTTCGTGAAAAAAACTTTTCACATAGTTCAATCTCTGAAACCGCAGATGAACTTTGGATTACATCGGGGAACGGTTGCAGAGTATTTGCGTGGAATTTGTTTTAGAAGTTTATATGAATGCAACTTTGACATTGATAGAGCAGTTTTGAAAATTGCAGGAAGCGATGAAGAATCCGCAGAAAAAGTTAGGAAAAAGATGAATGATTACATCCAAAACCTGATTGAAAATCTCAAACGCCATCAAATTAACGACTTAAAATCATTCATCAAATCAAAATACAAAAATCTTCCAGCAAGGTATCACTTTTATCTTGAAGAATTCGCACGAAAATTTCAAAACGGGGAAATAAAGTCGAAATGTGGTGAATAAATAAATGATGGTAAAAATCAAAACCCAGCAAATTAGGGGAAAATTCCAGCATTTTGAACTTAAATTTTGCATTGTAAAACAATCATTTTTGGAGTTTTAAAAAGTGGCACGAATGTTGAATTAAATTATTGGTGAAACATCAAAAACAAAAATTGGAAAAAGCAATGCTTAAAAAAGTAATTTTGCTCGGCTTGGTTTCAATTGCAATTTTAATCAACGGTTGCACAAAGGGAACAGAACCATCGGAAAATCTCGTCCCGGTTGAACTCGCTTTAAAAGGTGAAACAGCTGGAGGAATCACATTTGCCAAGACATTCGCAATTGATTCAATCAAAATTGATTATGCTATAATTGTCCTGCGTTGGATTCAGTTCAAGCAAAACATTGACACTGTTAAAGAAGATTCTCTTTGGGATGACCACGATATGAATATGTATCAGCGAAAGTTAAAAATGATGGATGATGATCCTGTGATAAGATTTAAAGGACCATTTCTCGTGACATTGCGAAATAACGAGCCGACACCGATTGCAGTTGATAGCTTGCCACCGGGGAATTATAATGGGATAAAGTTCAAGGTTCACGCTCTCGTCCCGTATGATTTACAGAGAAATCCAGCTATACCAGATTCATTCCTTGGCAAAAGCATTTATGTCAAAGGAAAAATTTATCAAGATGGAGCGTGGAAAGATTTTGTATTCTCAACGGGAAGAGTTAACACAGAATTTAAGATCAAAGGTGATTTCACGATTACAGAATCGGACAGAAACATTCCTTATGTTTTGGTTTTTGATTTGACATCATGGTTTATTGATCCGCAAACTGGAAGATTGCTTGATCCGTCGGTCCCAGGAGATCAGGGCAAGATAATATCAAACATTGTTCTTTCTTTGAAGGGTAAATCACGCGGTGGCAAAGATAGAAATCGCGATGGAAGACCAGATTGAACGTTGAAGGCGCAGTCACCCCAAAGCCCGGGGTTTCCCCGGGCTTTTGCTCTTTTAAAACACAAAACTTAATTTTAACCAAGAGAAAAAATCAAATTGAGAAATGAGAAAGTTTCTCCACATAATTCTGGCTTTGATTGTAATTTTCAACGGTTGCGGTAAAAACTCTCTCATCATAACTCCTACAGATGAAGAAAAACAGCAAACAGAAGTTGTCTATCTTGATGAAACTGAATCAATAATTGATTTTTTAACGCCAGTTCAAACCGGGATTTTAAATTCGGAGATGATGAACTCGCCCGGTCTTGTCGTGTTAAGTTATTCTCAATTTATAGATGAATTCGGAAATCGCTTTGACACGACTTTAGCTTACGCTGTGTTTCGTGATCTGAATTCACCACCTATCAACATGGGGCGATGGCAGGAAAGAAAGGGAATTGACATTGGGGATGTTTATCTTGAAAACATAAAATTTGAAAAAGATTTCAGAAAAATGAGAAATCCAATGGGACACCACGGACGAGCGGATACAAGCTATGGATTTGAATACAGAATCAAAATAAAAAATTTTGACTTCAAACATTCATCAAAACACAAATTTAAAATCGTGGATAAATCAGGAATTGAAAGAAACTTTGAACTTGACACCCCGAATAAAAACGAGATTGACGGCTCACCTGAATACGATGGGAAGAGCTTAAAAATTAAATTCAAAACGAAAACAGACTCATTGAGCATACTCATAAACGCACCTTTTGAAATCAATGGCGAGACAATTTTTAAACCGGTGATGATTTTAAAAATAAAAAATCAATTTGGCTCAAAAATTAACATTGATGCAAACACACTGAACCTGATTCCGCCCGAATACAGGAAAAGTTATCTCGTTTTAAGCATAGTTCAAAGTAGAAAAAGTTTCATAAGCATACCAAATTATCCATTTAAAGTTTCTGGACTTGTAACATCAACACTTTATTTTAAGATGGATTTGCGATGAAACTGCGCCTTTTGGTGTTTTTAACAGCGTTCAATCTGGTCAAAATTTTGGCACAGAACTTAACATCGCCACAGGCGACTGCAATGTCCGGGTTCTCTGTTTTCACAAATTCTGCGCTTTCATTCGTGCTTAACCCGGCTGGATTGACAAAAATCTACGATTGGAACATAGGTCTTACAGGTTATTATCAATCAAATGCGGGAACAAAAATGTTGTCTTTCGGAATAGCAAAACGAATCTCTGAAAATCAAAGCGTCGCATTTATGTATTCTCCGGGTTCAAAAATTGAACTCCTCTTTCCGTCAAACATTACGATAAAAAGTGGTGATTTGATCTTGAATGTGGAATTTGACAAAAAGATTGATTTTTCATCAAATTATGGGCTCGGGTGGGCTTTGAGATTAAACGATAAACTAAAAATTGGAATTTCATCAAATTACATAAATCAAACATTTTCGGAAACAAGATACAATATCCAACCAACTGATTCGCTTCCTCACATATCAATTGGAACGCTGGAATATAAATCTGCAATTTTGAGGACAAAACTTGCGTTGCTCTACGAGATAGACAAAAAATTAACTCTTGGAGTTTCATTTGAAAATTTTGATATGAAACTAAACGATGAAATCCCGAACGAGTTTAAAGAATACAAACTTAAAAACGAGCCAAAGGTTAAACTTTCAAGCGGACTTAAAACTGAAAATTTTAAACTTGGTTTTGAAATCTCAAGTCAGACGGAATTACTTACTGGTTTTGAATTTGTTCCAGTTGAAAATTTATTTTTAAGGTCTGGCTTTTACACAAACCTAAAAAATTTCAGCACATTTTCAATCGGCGCTGGATTTAAAACGGGAATGTTTCAATTTGACATCGCCTATTTTAAAAACCTATCAAAAATCTGGAACGACAACAAATTAACACAAGACGAATTCGCACAAAACCCTATAAAAGATGTTGAGTTTAATCCGTTCATAAAAGATAGATTGAGTTTGTCTGTGTCAATTGATGGAGCGGGATGGTATGAGAAAAGTTTGAGGATAAAAGAAGTGGAAATTGAAGATGAAATCTTCCCGCATTTGATTGGACAATTTGAAAAAAGAAAAATTGGCTACATTGAGGTTGAAAACATCTCACGAAAAAAAATAAATGCAAAGGTTGATTTTGAACTTTCCTCTTACATTGACATTGAAGCAGAGCCGGATGAGTTTTCAATCAAGCCCGGTGAGACGAAAAGAATTGCGATTTTAGTTTCGCCCGGTGCGGGAAAATTTGAAAACCCCGAGCGTTCAAAAGTTGATATTAAGTTAAAAATCATAGCGACAAAACAAATTCCAGATGAAGTTAAGAAATTTAAAATTTCATTGCGTGGGAAAAACGATTGGAATGGCAAGGTTGAAGACCTGATATTTTTTGTCAAATTTGATTCACCCGAGATAACATCATTCGCAAGAAAAGTTATATGGGAGAAAAAAGATACAATTGAAAAGGTTGAGCCAATTTTGAAAAAATTCTATCAAGCGAAATTTTTGTTTGATGAACTTTCAAAGCAGATAATTTATGTAAGCGATCCGAGTTTGAGCATTGACAAAGTTCAATATCCAGATGAGACATTGAAACTTCACACTGGGGATTGCGATGATCTTGTGGTTTTGTATGCTTCGCTTCTTGGTTCGGTTGGAATTGATGTTGCCTTCGTTGATGTAAAAGCGATGAGAAAAAGCGATGAATCGCATGTTTATATTCTCTTTGATTCGGGAATTGAGCCAAAATTTGCGAATTTGATCACGGAAAACGAGAAAAAATATGTTGTCTTAAAAAATAAACACGGTCTTGAAACAGTTTGGATTCCGATTGAGACGACGCTTGTTCGTGATGGATTTGAAAAGGCGTGGGAAATAGGAGCAGATGAATTTTTCAATGACTTTGAGGTCAATCTCGGTTATGCGAAGGGGAAAGCGAGGATAATTTTAATTCAAAAATAAAATTGAGGTTTCAAAATGAGATGGAAAATTTTAATTGCTTTGTTATCTTTCGCACTTCTTATATCAAACGCACAGGGACAAATTTACAAAGTGAAAAAATTAAAAGGAGATGCACAAGTAAGGCACGGAGCAAAAGAAAACTGGCAAAAACTTACATCTGGGGACACACTTCGCCCAGATGATACAGTGATACTTTGGAAAGATGCTTACATTGAGATAGAAACGGGAAACAGCATTTTTAAATCAAATGGTGGTATAATTCTTAACATTTCAGATTTGAGACGATTGTCAAAGGAAGAACTTTTGCTTCAACTTGCTTTTGAAGAGATGAGAAACATTCCTGATGTTAAGAGCGAAAGACAAAGCGCAAAATCAACTGGAATTTACGGAAGCGAAATAAGTAAAAAAGAGCCAAAAATCAAAGAAGCACAAAACTTGACACATTTTTGGGTCGGCGGTGTGAAAGCACTTTTTGAAAATGGATTTTACGAAACAGCATCAATTAGGGCGAAAAATTTAATGTTTAAGTTCAGTGAATTAAAAGATGACCTTGATCTAAAAATTCTCGTTGCGACATCTCTTGAAAAAATTGGGCTTTACGGCGAAGCAATCGCAGAATATAGAAAAATAATTTCGGGTTCAAATGATGAAAATTTAAATTCAAAACTTGAGCGAAAAATTTCGGAGTTAAAATCAAAAATTGCATCAAACGGAGATAAACATTGAAAAATTAAATGAAAGACCGAAAACAAAAGATACAACATCAAACGCTTGTCTTAATTTTATTCTTAAATTTCTCATTTGCACAAAATAGAGACACGAGCGAAGTTAACACATTTCGTCTTGGGCTCGTCCTTGGGGCTGGTGCTGGAATTTTAACGCTCGCACATCTTCAACAATATAGTTCATGGTGGAAGGGTGAATTAACAAAGTTTCATTTCAAAGATGACTTCAATCAAGTTTTGCAAGCGGACAAATTCGGGCATGCGTATTTTTCTTATCTTATCTCCGATTTATTTGGAAGAGCGCTCCAATGGGCGGGGGTTGAGAAAAACTCGGCTTTAATTTGGGGTGGAATTGGAAGTTTGCTTTTTCAAACTTATGTTGAAATTGAAGATGGCTTCAGACCAAATCTTGGTTTCAGCACAAGCGATGAAATAGCAAATTTCATCGGCGCATCTTTCCCGTATGTCAGGGAGAAAATTAAAGGGCTACAAGTTTTAAATTACAAAATGAGCATCTTCCCATCAGAAAAATTTAAATCGGGCGCACATAGGTTTATCGTTGATGATTATGAGAGTT
>NZ_CZVW01000018.1 GCF_001536065.1 Candidatus Chryseopegocella kryptomonas | reverse complement strand
CTCGTTGCGTTGTTTCTTATTTCTGTTTTTCTGGGGAATTTAAAGCTAATGTTTGGGACTGAGGAATTCAGAGTTGAAATTTGTGGAACGGTTGGTCTGTATGTTGCGGATATTTTGATAAAACTTTTTGGTGAGCTTGGTTCTTTTTTAATTGTATTAACCTCTTTTTTGATCCTTGTTGGTTTTATTGTTGAGTTGAATTTTTATGATTCAGTTGTAATTTGGGGGGATAAAATTGTTTCTTTGTTGCGGAAATTAAAGCCGAAAATGGCGAAGCGTAAACAATCTAAAATTCAAGTTTTGAAACCAAGTCAAGCGGAACTTCCAAAGCAGACCGAGGTCAAAATTTCACAAGTTGAACCAAAACAGGATAAAATTGCTGAGATCGCTCAAGAGCCAATTGTTGAGGTTTCTCCCGATGTTAAGAAAACAACTGTATCAAAAGATGCGGTTAGAAATCAGCAAGTGAGAAAGAAAATTGATTTTAAACTACCACCAATTGAACTTCTTGATCCAAGCGAAGATACTCTTCTTGCTGATGAGGAGGAATTGAATATGAATGCTGAGTTGTTAAGGAATAAACTTGCAAATTTTGATATTGATATTGAAAAAATAACCATAACCCCTGGACCTGTTGTGACTCTTTACGAGATTGTTCCAGCTGCAGATGTAAAAATTAGGGAAATTGTCTCACTTGCTGATGATATAGCGCTTGCTTTAGCTGCTCGTGGCATCAGGGTGATAGCCCCAATGCCCGGGAAAGGAACTGTAGGAATTGAAATTCCAAATCGTAAACCTTCAATTGTAAGGATAAGAAGTGTGATTGATTCGCGTGAGTTTAAAAACTTCAATGGTGTTTTGCCAATTGCGATGGGAAAAACGATAACAGGGGAAGTGTATTGTGATGATCTTGCCAAGATGCCACATCTTTTGATTGGAGGGGCAACGGGCTCTGGAAAAAGTGTGGGAATTAACACAATAATCGTGAGTTTGCTCTATAAACTTTTGCCATCGGAAGTTAAGTTTGTTATAATTGATCCTAAAAAAGTTGAACTTGTAAATTATCGCAAACTTGTAAATCACTATCTTGCGGTTTGTCCTGATGTTGATGAAGAAATAATAACGACGCCTGAAAATGCTGTGCTTGTTTTAAAGAGTTTAGTAATTGAGATGAATGAAAGATATGATAAATTCTCAAAAGCAGGGGTTAGAAACATTCAAGATTATAATGAGCGGATAAGGCAGGGTCGGATAAAAAGCACAGAAGAGGTTCAACATTTTGAGTTGCCTTATATAGTTGTGATAATTGATGAGCTTGCTGATTTGATGCTTGTTGCTTCAAACGATGTTGAGGAGCCGATAACGCGACTTGCTCAACTTGCAAGGGGCGTTGGAATTCATCTTGTCATAGCAACGCAAAGACCTTCTGTTGATGTGATAACTGGTTTAATAAAGGCAAATTTCCCGACAAGAATTGCTTATCAAGTTGCGTCAAAAGTTGATTCAAGAACCATTCTTGATATGAACGGTGCGGAACAGCTCATTGGTAGTGGTGATATGCTTTATCTTCCAGCAGGAGCTTCTAAACCTATAAGAATTCAAAACGCTTTTGTCTCGGTTGAGGAAGTTGAAAGGATTGTTGATTACATTGCTTCACAGCCAGGGTATGATAGACCGTATGAGCTTCCTTCGGTTGTTGAAAAGCAAAAAATTGAAATTAACACGGGTGATGATTTTGATGAGCTTTTTGATGAAGCTGCTAAAATAGTTGTGCGTTATAAACAGGCGTCAACTTCTTTGCTTCAGAGAAAATTAAAAATAGGTTATGCAAGAGCAGCGCGGATAATGGATCAACTTGAAAGGGAAGGAATTGTTGGACCGCCAATTGAAGGGAATAAAGCGAGAGATGTTTTGATTGAAAGCGAAATTGAGCTTGAGGAGTATTTGAAAACGATAAAAAACAAATAAAATTTGAAAAATGCCGAAATCGTTGAGGTTTTTAATTTTTCTTCTTTTATTGTTTGATCTTTGCTTTGCTCAAAGCGGGAAAGATTTGGTTGAAAGGTTGAAGAAAAAATATCTTTCAATTGATGATGCGGTTGTAAAGTTTGAGCAAAGTGTAAGATACAATGTTACAAAATTTGAGCAAAGTTTTAACGGGACATTTTATTTCAAAAAAGAAGAATAAATACAGAGTTGAAACAGAACAACAAGTTCTTGTGACGGATGGAAATACAAGTTGGCTTTATTCAAAAGTTAACAAACAAGTTATAATTGACAGATACAAAGAGGACAAAAATGCTCTTTCCCCGGATAAATTTTTGCTTTCAATTTCGGACGATTATATACCTGTGATTTTGAAGACGGAAAAAGAAGGTGATAAAAAAGTTTACATTTTGAAGCTTACTCCAAAAAGCGAAGATTCATTTATTGAGTCAGCAAAGGTTTGGGTTGTGGAAGATGATTTGAGAATTGTAAAAGTTGAAATTGTTGATGTAAACGGGACAACGACAACTTATGTTGTAAAAAGTGTTAAGTTCAATTCTGGGCTTGACGATAATTATTTTAAATTTTCAATCCCGCCTGATGTAAAGGTTGTTGATTTGAGGTAAAATAAATTTTTGGTTAATGATTTGAGATTAAAAAATTTCCTTAGATTCGCTTCGGGGATATTGATTGCTATTGTCTTCCTATATTTCGCTTTCAAAGGGATTGATTTCTCTGAATTTATCAAAGTTTTTCTCAAGGTCAATTACTTTTACATAGTTTTGATGTTTTTCGTTTTACTTCTTTCCAATTTTTTCAGGGCTTTGAGATGGAAATATCTTTTGAAACCTGTTAAGTCTGAGACATCTTTTATTCATTTTTTTGAGGCGACGATGATTGGTTATCTTGCGAACAATATATTCCCACGCGCAGGGGAAATTTTAAAAGCGTATACATTGAGCAATGATGAGAAAATTTCAAGCGCTTCAAGTTTGGCAAGCGTTTTTCTTGAGAGAATGCTTGATGTTCTTTTCTCGCTTTTTTTCTTTGCTCTTGCGATGTTATGGAACAGAAAAATTTTTGAGAGACATTATCCCTGGCTTGGTGAAGTTGCTCTGACAAGTGCTATTATCGTTGCTTTGATTCTTTTAATTATCTTGGCTCTTTTGATATGGAGGGATAAGTTTGTTTCTTTGTTAAGTTCAATTATAAAAATTTTTAACCGTAAGCTTGCTGAAAGATTTGAGAAGTTTTTTCATTCTTTTATACTTGGTTTTGAAGCGATAAGGCACAGGGGGGTGCATTTGCAGATAATTATTTTGAGCTTCTCAATTTATATTTGCTACATTTTTGCTGGTTATTTTCCGCTTTTTGCATTTGAAATTGAAAGGGAAAAAGTTGGATTTTTTACTGCACTTGTGATATTTGTCGTTTCAACAGTTGGGTTTATAGTTCCAACCCCAGGTGGAGTTGGCAGTTATCATTCGTTCATAACTGGAGCACTTGTTGGTCTTTACGGGATAAAGCACGAGGTTGCCTTAGGTTATGCAGTTTTGACGCATGGGGTTGGATATTTGACGAATGGTTTGATTGGGGTTTATTTTGCGTTAAGAAAACATATTAAGTTAACAAGAGAGATAGAAGAAAAGTTGAGTTTAACTGATGATAAATAAGCGGAGCCGACGGGGCTCGAACCCGCAACTTCCAGCGTGACAGGCTGGCGTGCTAACCAATTGCACCACGGCTCCTTTTTGTAAACCGAAATAAATATAATCAACTTGGCTAAAAAATGCAAATTTTCACTCAATCTTCTTTCCAGATGCTTTTCTCAATCTATCCATAATTGCAATTCCAAGCCCAACTTCTGGAACTTCCTGTGCATAAATCACATCAACCCCGGCTTCATCAAGTCGATGAAGTGCGGAGAATAAATTGCTTGCTGCTTCAACAAGATCACCTTTTTCCGAGAGGATCTCAACATGCTTTGCTTTTACTTCAAAGTCATATTTTTTAAAAAGCAAAATTCCGGCATTTTCAATTCTCTTGTCCAGAATTTCTTCAATTGATGAGAAAATCTTAACAGGTGTTCTGGGTGAGTAATGTGTTTGAAGTTGTCCGGGGGATAGAATTTTTTCTGATTTAGTTTGAATTTTAACTTTTCCAATTACTTTTTCAATTTCTTCAATTGGAAGTCCACCGGGGCGTAATATCGTCGGTTCATCAAGTAATGAAAGAACAGTTGATTCAACTCCGATCGGGCATTTGCCACCATCAAGAATTAAATCAATTTTATCACCAAGTTGTTTTTCAACATGGTCAGCGGTTGTTGGGCTTATGTAGCCGAATGGATTTGCACTTGGTGCGGAGATTGGGGTTTCAGCGCTATCAATCAATGCAAGTGCAACAGGGTGAGATGGCATTCTAATGGCAACGCTTTTAAGTCCAGCGGTGACAATATCAGGAACAATTTCAGATTTCGGTAAAACAAGGGTAAGTGGACCTGGCCAGAATTTTTCAATTAGTTTGAGAGCTTGCTCATCAATTTTTTCTGTTAATTTTTCAAGCCAGTTGAATTTTGAAATATGAACGATGAGTGGGTCAAATTTGGGACGATTTTTTACTTCAAAAATTTTTGCCACGGCGTATGGATTAAGCGCATCAGCACCAAGCCCATAGACAGTTTCAGTCGGAAATGCGACAAGCCCACCTTTTTTTATTATTGAGCCAGCAAGTTTTATATTTTCATCATTTGCTATCACTCGCATAGGACAAAATTTCTTAAATTTGTGAAATCTTTTCAATGTTCTGACAAATTAAACAAATTTTGGGTGCAAAAGTTCAATAGGTCAAAAGTTCAAGTGATTATCTTTTAATGATTTTCTTTGGCACATGCTTTGCAATATAAATTTACAGAAAAATTTTCGCTTTTCAATCAAAAACAAAACAAGCGAGGTGAAAAATTATGGGAAAAATAGTTGGAATTGATCTTGGGACAACGAACTCTGTTGTTGCGGTTAAAATGGGAAACGATGTTGTTGTAATCCCGACATCCGAAGGACCTAGGACACTTCCTTCCGTGGTTGCATTTACAAAGACAGGAGAACGACTTGTTGGACACCCTGCAAAAAGACAAGCGATTACAAATCCTGAGAACACGATTTATTCAATAAAGAGATTTATGGGAAGATTTTATGACGAAGTAATTGAGGAAGCAAGAAGAGTTCCATACAAGGTTGTGCGGGGTCCAAATAACACAGCAAGAGTTCAAATTGGAGACAGAGTTTATTCACCACCAGAAATTTCAGCGATGATTTTGCAGAAATTGAAACAAGATGCAGAAGCATATCTTGGTGAAAAGATAACAGATGCAGTTATTACAGTTCCTGCTTATTTCAACGATGCGCAGCGTCAGGCGACGAAAGAAGCGGGTGAGATCGCTGGTTTGAATGTAAGGAGGATAATCAATGAGCCAACAGCAGCAGCTCTTGCATTTGGGCTTGATAAGAAAGGAAAACAGATGAAGATTGCGGTTTTTGACCTCGGTGGTGGAACTTTTGATATTTCAATTCTTGAAATTGGTGAAGGTGTTTTTGAAGTTAAAGGAACAAGCGGGGATACGCATCTTGGCGGTGATGATTTTGATCAGAGGATAATTGATTGGATTGCTGAGGAATTCTTGAAACAAGAAGGAGTTGATTTACGCAAAGATCCAATCGCATTGCAGAGATTAAAAGAAGCAGCTGAAAGAGCCAAGATTGAACTTTCAAGCCGACTTGAAACAGAGATAAATCTTCCATTCATAACTGCAACGAACACCGGACCAAAGCATTTACAGATGACTTTGACAAGAGCAAAATTTGAAGCTTTGATTGATGATCTTCTCCAGAAGCTCATTCCACCGTGTGAAGAAGCATTGAGAAGAGCGAAATTAACAGTTGATGATATTGATGAGGTTATACTCGTTGGCGGTTCAACGAGAATTCCAAAGGTTCAGCAAATTGTTCGTGATTTCTTCAAGAAAGAGCCAAATAAGAGCGTAAATCCAGATGAAGCAGTTGCGATAGGTGCTGCAATTCAAGCAGCAGTTCTTGCTGGTGAAGAAAAAGATATTTTACTCCTTGATGTTACACCGCTTTCACTCGGAGTTGAAACGCTCGGTGGAGTTATGACTGTTTTAATCCCGGCTAACACGACAATTCCAACAAGAAAGACAGAGATATTCACAACTGCTGCTGACAATCAAACATCGGTTGAGATTCATGTTTTGCAAGGTGAGAGACCGATGGCAAAGGATAACAGATCACTTGGAAGATTTATACTTGATGGAATTCCACCGGCACCGCGTGGAGTTCCACAGATTGAAGTTACATTTGATATTGACGCAAATGGAATTTTGCATGTGACGGCGCGTGATAAAGCAACGGGTAGAGAGCAAAGCATCAGGATAACCGCATCAAGCGGTTTGACAAAGGAAGAAATTGAAAGGATGAAACGTGAGGCACAGGAGCACGCTGAGGAGGATAGAAGGAAACGTGAAGAAGCCGAACTCAGAAATCAAGCGGATAACCTTGTTTATACAACTCGTAAGCAATTGAGAGAGATTGGCGATAAACTTCCATCCGATTTGAGAAACAAAGTTGAAATGAAAGCGAATAAACTTGAAGATTTGATAAAGACAAACGCACCTATAGCTGATGTTAAAGCTGGTATGGATGAGTTAACGCGTGCTTGGAATGAAGCTTCAAATTATCTCTATCAGCATGCGACATCTGGAACTTACAGCTCCGGTTACGCTGGTGGAACTTCGCAGGAAGAGCAGAAGAAAGATGTCAAAGATGCTGATTATGAAATCGTGGATGACAAGGATAAAAAAGAAAAGAATTAAAGTTAGATTAAAGCACCTTTTAAATCAGGGCGAGGTTTTTAACCTCGCCTTTTTTGTCAAAATTTAAAAAATTAACAAGTGGAGGTGATAGAAAATGAATTGGAATAAATTTACGATAAAATCGCAAGATGCAATTCAAAAAGCGATGCAAATCGCTGCTGAGAGAAATCATCAAGTAATTGAGCCGGAACATTTGCTTCTTGCGTTGATTGACGATGAAACTGGACTTGTAAATTCAATCATAAAGAAAATTGGCGGGAATATCGCATACATTAAAAATAGATTGAACGAGTCAATCAAAAGATTTCCTCAGGTTCAAGGAGCAGGGCTTGGGAATCAGTATATCTCGCAGAACTTGATGAAAGTTTTTGATGACGCTCTCAAAGAAGCAAATCAACTCAAAGATGAATACATAAGCGTTGAGCATCTGTTAATCGCTTTATCGGAGAATAGAAATAACGACGCCGGAAGAGTTCTCGCTGATCAAGGGATCACGAAGGATGCAATTTTGAAAGTTATGCGTGAAATTCGTGGTTCTCAAAGAGTTACGGATCAAAATCCCGAAGACAAATATCAAGCACTTAAAAAATACGGTAGAGATTTAACCGAGCTCGCACGGCTTGGGAAGCTTGATCCTGTTATTGGGAGAGATGAAGAAATAAGAAGAGTGATGCAGGTGTTAAGCAGGAGGACGAAAAATAATCCAGTGTTAATTGGTGAACCCGGCGTTGGAAAGACGGCAATTGTTGAAGGAATTGCACATAGAATTGTTCAAGGTGATGTTCCCGAGCCGTTGAAGAATAAGCGAATTTTTGCGCTTGATATTGGAGCTTTGATTGCTGGGACGAAATATCGCGGTGAGTTTGAAGATAGATTAAAAGCTGTTTTAAGAGAGATTCAAGAGTCAAATGGTGAGATAATTCTTTTCATTGATGAATTGCACACAATCGTTGGTGCTGGAGCAGCTGAGGGAGCGGTTGACGCAGCGAATATGTTGAAGCCAGCGCTTGCCCGTGGCGAACTTCACGCAATTGGTGCAACCACAATTGATGAATATAGAAAGCACATTGAGAAAGACCCGGCGCTTGAGAGAAGATTTCAACCTATACTTGTTGAAGAACCATCTGTTGAAGATACAATTTCAATTTTGCGTGGATTGAAGGAAAAATACGAAGTCCATCATGGAGTCAGAATCACGGACGCTGCAATTGTCGCAGCTGCTCAATTGAGCCATAGATATATAACTGACAGGTATCTTCCAGATAAAGCAATTGATTTGATTGATGAAGCAGCTTCAAAATTGAGAATTGAAATTGATTCAATGCCAGAAGAACTTGACGAGCTTGAAAGAAAAATTAAACAGCTTGAAATTGAGAGAGAAGCGGTGAAGCGAGAGCTGACTTCAAATTATGCAACTGATGTTGATAAAAAAGCAACGCAGAAGAAACTTGAAGAAATTGAGCAGGAACTTGCTTCACTTCGTGAGGAAAGAGATCGTTTAAGAGCTCACTGGGAAATGGAGAAGGAACTCATAAAGTCAATCCGTGAGATGAAAGAGCAAATTGAAAAAGCAAAAATTGAAGCTGAAAAAGCAGAAAGGGAAGGAGATTATGCAAGGGTTGCGGAGTTAAGGTATGGAGTTATTCATTCGCTTGAAATGAAGTTGAAAGAAACAACTCAGAAACTTGCTGAGGTTCAAAAAGATTTGAGAATGCTCAAAGAGGAAGTTGATGCGGAAGATATTGCAGAGATAGTTTCAAAATGGACTGGAATACCTGTTCAAAGAATGCTTGAAAGTGAGCGAACGAAACTTTTACATATGGAAGAAAGATTGCACGAAAGAATAGTTGATCAAGAGGAAGCGGTTAAAGCGGTCAGCAACGCCATTCGCAGAGCAAGAGCTGGACTTCAAGACGAAAGAAGACCCATTGGTTCATTTCTTTTCATCGGAAGCACAGGAGTTGGAAAAACAGAACTTGCAAAAGCACTTGCTGAACTTCTCTTTAACGATGAAAATGCGATGATAAGAATTGATATGTCGGAGTATATGGAAAGATTTTCTGTTTCAAGATTGATTGGTGCTCCACCCGGATATGTTGGTTATGAAGAAGGTGGGCAATTGACAGAGGCAGTGCGTAGAAAACCATATTCAGTTGTTTTGCTTGATGAAATTGAAAAAGCACATCCGGAAGTTTTCAACATACTTTTGCAGGTTCTTGAAGACGGAAGATTAACCGACAGCAAAGGTCATGTTGTTAACTTTAAAAACACAATCATCATAATGACATCAAACATTGGCTCGCATATAATTCAGGAAAAAATGTCAAGAATGACGGATGAAAACAGGGATAAAATTATGGAAGAATTGAGAGAGGAACTTATGCAGATTTTGAGGCAGACGATAAGACCTGAATTTTTGAATAGAATTGATGAAATAATCTTCTTCAAACCATTGACGAAAAGTGATATCTTGAAGATCGTTGATTTGCAGATTAAACAGGTTAACAAGCGACTTGAAAAGAACAATATGAAGATAGAATTAACTGACAAAGCTCGTGTATGGCTTGCGGACATTGGCTATGACCCAACATTTGGAGCAAGACCTTTGAGAAGAGTTATTCAAAAGCACATTCTTGATCCGCTTGCTGAGAAAATTCTTGCTGGTGAATTTATGAATGGAGATACTGTAATCGTTGATCTTGATTATCACAGTAAGCCAGTTTTCATAAAGAAAGTTGAAGAAGTTGAAGTTGTCTAAATTGGTTTGGGGAGCGAAAAGCTCCCCTTTTTTATTTTTGTGGGGGTTGAATTTGGCTCGTATGTTTGAAAATTTCAATTGTTAAATCTAAATTTTACATTGTAATGCAAACAAAGTGGAGTTTAAATTGATAGCGTATCTATCTGGAGGTATGGAATATGCAAGCGACGGTGGGAAAGGGTGGAGAGAAGAAATTCAGAAGTGGCTTAAAGAAAATTTATCTCACGATGTTTTTAATCCTGTCGTTGAAACGGAGAGATTTTTGAGCGAAAAATATCCAGGGATTGATTTTCGTGAGCTTAAGAGAACATCGCCTGAAAAATTTAAAGAGATAATTTCACAAATTGTTGGGAGAGATTTGGAAGCGGTAAGTTTTTGTGATTATGTTATCTGTCTCTGGGATGAAGGGGCAGAAAAAGGTGCGGGAACACAGGGTGAGATAACGCTTGCTAAATTTCTTAACAAACCAGTTTTTATTGTCACAAAATTTAACTTCTCAAGGATTCCTTCCTGGATAATTGGGTGTGCGGATGAAATTTTTGAAAATTTTGAATCATTGAAAAATTTTCTTCTAAAAAAATTTAAGTTTGCTTATGCGTCCAACGCGAGCGGAAATTAATCTCTCCGCTTTTGAATTCAACCTTAAACAGGTTAAAAAACTTGTGGGAGAGAAGACAAAAATTATGGCTGTCGTCAAAGCAAATGCTTATGGACACGGCGCAGTTGAAATATCAAAGGTTGCAATCTCCCTTGGCGTTGATTACCTTGCGGTTGCAATACCAGAAGAAGGAGTTGAATTGAGAGAAAATGATATAAAAACACCGATACTTGTCTTCACACCACCTTTTGAACATCAAATTGAGTTATTTTTCAAATATGATCTGACACCGACAATTGTTTCAATTGATACTGCAGAAAAGTTCAATTTACTTTCTGAAAAATTTGGCAAAAAAATCAGATGCCATATTAAAGTTGACACTGGAATGGGGAGAATTGGTGTAAATCATAAAGATGCAGTTGAATTTGTGAAAAAAGTCCATTCTGACTTTAAAAATCTTTACATTGAGGGGATTTACACGCATTTTGCAACTTCTGATGAGAAAGATAAAACCTACGCACGAGAACAATTTGATAAATTTATTGAAGTTATTCGCACACTTGATGATTTCGGAATCAAGATACCTTTGAAACATTGTGCAAATTCCGGCGCTATTCTTGATTTGCCCGATACATATCTTGATATGGTAAGACCTGGGATAATGCTTTACGGTTATCATCCATCACTTGAAGTTTTAAACAGAGTTGAGTTAAAACCGGTGATGACATTGAAATCAAAAGTTTCGTTTATCAAAGAAGTTGATCCGGGAACAAGCATAAGTTATGGGAGAAAATTTATTGCAAAAGAGAGGACAAAAATCGCAACAATTCCGATTGGCTACGCTGATGGATACAGAAGACATCTAACAAATCTTGGCAAAGTTGAAATAAACAAAAAAATTTTCCCTGTCGTTGGCACTGTCACAATGGATCAAATTATGGTTGATGTGGGCTTGAACACAGATGTGAAAGTTGGTGATGATGTAATTTTGTTTGGAAGTGAAAATTTAACTGCTTGGGATGTTGCTCAATTGCTTGGGACGATACCGTATGAGGTTTGTTGCAATGTTTCTTCTCGTGTTCCAAGAGTTTATTTAAGAGATTAAAAACAAAAAGGCGAAAATTTTATGACAAAAGCATTTGCTGTAATAATGGCAGGCGGGGTGGGATCAAGGTTCTGGCCAAAAAGCAGAGCAAGAAAGCCCAAACAATTTCTTAACATTCTCTCTTCAAAATCACTCATTGAGCAAACGATTGAAAGAATTAATCCTTTGATCCCTGAAAAAGATATACTCATCGTCTCAAATAAGAATCAAACTGCTGAACTTGTCCAGGTTTTGCCGAAATTTCCAATTCAAAACATAATTCTTGAACCACAATCTAAAAACACAGCACCGTGCATAGGTCTTGCAAGTTTATTTATAAAAAGACAACAACCTGACGCAGTAATGGTTGTCCTGCCTTCGGATCATCTCATCAAGGACACTGAAAAATTTCTTGATACTTTAAAAATTGGGATTGAGTCCGCTTATGAGACAAAGGGATTGATAACAATTGGAATTCAGCCAACTTATCCATCAACTGGATACGGGTATATTCAATTTGTTGAAGATGAAGAAAGTGAACTTGGATCAAAAGGGGTTTATAAAGTTAAGACATTTGCAGAGAAGCCAAATCTTGAAACAGCAAAAAAATTTATTGAAAGTGGCGATTTTCTCTGGAATAGCGGAATGTTTATCTGGAGAGTTGATGTGATACTTGAAGAAATAAAAACTTATCTTCCCGATATTTATGAAGAGTTGATGAAAATAGACGAAGCGATTGGAAAAGATGATTTTAAAAATGTTCTTGAGCAATCTTACGGCAGGATGAAAGCAATTTCAATAGACTATGGGGTGATGGAGAAAACAAACCGGGCTTATGTTATTAAGGCAAGTTTTGGTTGGAGTGATGTTGGGAGCTGGGAAGAGGTTTACAATCTTGCGCCGAAAGATGAAAATGGAAATTATGTTTCTTCAAATCCGGATAGTGTGATTTTGTTTGATGTAAAAAATTGCCTTGTTGAGGGGAATAAAACTTTAATAGCAATGATTGGGGTTGAAGATTTGATAGTTGTAAGCACGGAAGATGCAATTTTAATTTGTAAGCGAGATAGGGCGCAGGATGTGAGAAATGTTGTAAATTATCTCAAGCGAAAAAATATGGAGAAGTATTTATGAGATCTCTCAAATTTGCATTTCTTGTCGTTGTATTTTTATTTGAGTCATGCGCAAGTGCGATTCGTTATTCAACACAGGATACATCTTTCAAAAACTCTGAAAAGGTTCAAATAGGAGTTGCTTCTTATTATGGCGAGGAATTTCACGGACGAGTTACGACAAGTGGAGAACCATACAATATGAACGACTTAACAGCAGCTCATCCGACACTTCCCATTGGCACGCTTGTTAAGGTGACAAATCTTGCTAACAATAAAAGCGTAATTGTTAGAATTAACGACAGAGGACCTTTCAAAAAAAATAGAATTATTGATGTCTCATACGAAGCAGCAAAGCAGCTTGGTTTTTTGAATGACGGAACAGCGCTCGTAAAAATTGAGGTCATCAAACTTCCGCAAGATAGTTTGGAGTCAAAATGAATCTCAAACCACAAGCGCTGAAAAAAGGTGATGTAATCGGCATAATTTCACCAGCAAGTTCCCCCGATGATTTTTCAAGGATTGAGAAAGGAATTTCGTATCTTGAAAGTTTAGGTTATAAAGTTAAATTAGGGAAACACATTTACAAAAGATTTGGTTATCTTTCCGCAACTGATGATGAAAGGGCGGAAGATTTGAACAAAATGTTTGCTGATCGTGAGATCCGTGCTATTTTTTGCGTTCGTGGTGGATATGGGACGCCACGAATTCTTGATAAAATTGATTACAACATCATAAAGCGAAATCCGAAGATATTCGTCGGTTATAGCGATATAACCGCACTTCAACTTGCAATTTTCAAGAAAACAGGATTGATAACTTTTTCAGGTCCAATGCTTGCGGTTGATATGTATTCTGATTTTGATCCTTATGCAGAGGAATTTTTCTGGAAAATTTTAACAGCGAAATCTAAAAAAATTGAGATAAAAAATCCCGACGGTGTTGAACTTATCGTTTTAAGACACGGCGTTGCAACTGGAACTTTGCTTGGTGGAAATTTATCTCTTTTAGCGTCAATTATTGGGACAAGGTTTCAACCAAATTTTAAAGATTCAATTCTTGTAATTGAAGACATTGGCGAAGAACCTTATCGCATTGACAGATATCTTTCACAGTTGAAGAATGCGGGAATACTTAACAGAATAAATGGTTGCATAATTGGACAATTTACCGATTGCGTCGCAAAAGAACCTGAAAAAAGTTTAACACTTGAGCAAATTTTTAACGATTATTTTGGGAGTTTGAAAATTCCAGTGGTTTCAAATTTAAGTTACGGTCACATACCCCGCAAAATTACGCTTCCAATTGGAGCAAATGTGAAAATTGACACCAAGAGAAAAAGCATAACGATAATTGAGAAAATTTTATCTTGAAATAACAATTTGTCTTCTCATCTCGTGTGATCTTTTCTCGCAAAATTTTTTTACAATTCAAAGCAAGCAGAGAACTTTCAAATTTTTATTGGAGCGGATTTTTGAGATACAATTATCTGAAAAGTTCATATGAGATTTTTCTCTTTGAGCAGTTTTCTGAAATGGCAATAAAAACAGACAAAAAATTTATCAGGGACGACAACGATTTTAGATTTCAATTTTACAGGAGTTTATCTCCGAAATTTAAAACTGCTTTTTTTCTCAATTCATTATCTTTTGCAGATGAAAAGTTAAGTGGTTTGAGCAAGGCATCGTCAAATGAGATTTTATTAGGTTTGAAGTTTCACCCAGTTTCAAAACTTGCCTTTTCAATTCTCGGTGGATATAAGTTTGATTATCAAATGGGGCAAAGAGATAACGGTTGGGTTTATAGAATTTCATCAGACACAACTGAACTTAACATATCCGATTACCATTTGAGGGCGAACTTAAATCACGGGGAAGATTTTATTACGCCAAGAAAAAATATCTCGTCTGCTTTGAACTTAACATTGTGGAGAAGATTTGCCCCAGAGGTTGAAAGCAAAATTGGTTTCACAGCAAAGAGAATAAAGCGTGATTTTTATTTCTATGCGGATACAAATTTACAAAAAATGTATGGAGTTAATTTTAACATAGAAGGCAGGGACGAGAAATCACTTTCGGTAATTTTCATCCTTGGTTATCCATTGATTGAAAATCTGATGATAGATTTAAATTTCGCTGTTGACACAAGAAACATAATGAAATTAATTCGTTATAAAACCTCGTCGCTTTATGATTCAAACATTGAGGAGTTTAATTTAAACACAGGGGTTGCTTTTGCTTATGAAAGCGAAAAAGTTAGATTTAAACTTGGGTTCAATTATGCGGAAAGAAATGAAATTCACACCCCTAAAAGAAATGAGTTTATAACGGAGAGTGTGTTTTTGAGGATTACGCAGAATGAGGAAAGGAAAAATAATCAAAGTTTAAGAAGAAGCATAAATGGAGAATTTTCGGTTGCAATGTCGGAGAGATTTTTTGTTGGTAGCATGTTTTACATTTCACTTTTCAGATACGACACACCAAGCATCTTAAACGACGATGACAGGGATGAATTGCTTCAAATTTTGAGAATTTTTTTCAGGTTTAAGTTATCGGATGAAATTTTTGTTGACTTGCCAGTTGATCTTAACAATCAACATCTTGTTTATATCTTTTCAACGAGAAGTGTTAACAACAACTGGAACAGGATAATAAAACTTTCTCCATCTATAGCATTTGAGAGAGGAAGGATAAGGAATTATGCAAATTTTTCTGTGCTTGCAAATTACACAGTCTATGATTTTGAAGCGCAGGTTTCAAGCGTTAAAAGTTATGTTTTCAGACAATTTTATCTCAATGATTCACTTTTCTTTCCAGTTTTTGACAGGATAAGTTTTGAAGGGAATCTACAACTCATTTTTTCCGAAAGTGGGAGATTGAAATGGAAGGAGTTCAAAGAAAGACCGACGCTTTTCATAAACACTTCTGAATATAATTTCAGGTTTGTTTATTCGGTGAGCGATGATGTTAAGTTTTCAACTGGATATCGTATGTTTGATGAGAGGAGATTTAAATTTGTCGGGCTTGATAAAGTTCCCGACTCACGGATCACTGCAAGGGGTTTGACTTGCGGTGTTGAAATTGGGAATGAAAAGTTTAAATTTAATTTGAACGGTTGGATTGAAAGATTGAAATTTGGCGAGAGGATAAGCGATGTTCCAAATTTGAATTTAAGTTTAATTTTCAATTTATGAGCAAAGCGATAAAAAAATTTTACTTTGAATTTGCATCGGCATTTTCATCTTTTAAAAAGTTTGAAAACGCATTCAAAATCTTGAAGAAGAAATTAAAAATTTCAGATGAAGATTATTACAGGATTTATCTTTCATCAAGTGAAGCGTTTGTAAATGCAATTGTGCATGGGAATAAACTTGACCCGAAGAAAAAAGTTAAAGTTGTGTTTGAGGTTTACAAGAAAAGTTATGTGGTTGAAGTATACGATGAGGGGGAAGGTTTTGATGTTAATTTAATTCCAGACCCAAGGGAGAGAGAAAACTTGTTGAAAGAGTCGGGGCGTGGAATTTTAATTATAAAATCAATTGCCGACGGCGTAAGTTTTAAGAAGACAACCTATGGGATGAAGGTCAGGATAAAAATAAAAAAGCGACCGAGCGCCTAATTTAGGTCACTCGGTCGCCAACGGAGGTGCTACGGCGGGCGTATGATCTAAAAGAACGAGCAAACTTTAGGTGCGTCGCAAAGGTGCTCATTTAGGTGCTTCTCGCTAAAATTTTTTAGCAAATATCGTGCCAGAAAATTTCTTCAATTTTTTAAAAATTTTCAATAATTTTTTAATCGCACTTTGCCAGAAAAGTCATAATTTTGCACACAAAGTATCAAATTTGAGACAAAAGGTTTATGATAACCAATTATCACACATTGAAATATCTGATTCAAACTCTTAAACCAAAACTCATCGGCTCGGTCGTCGTTGAGGCATTTACGCAAGAAAAAGACACGCTACACATAAATCTTGCAAAAGATGAAGATTTCACGCTTGAGGTCAATGCAACGGGACAGGGTTATATTTTTTTGAGACCTAAACTTGAAAGAGCAAGAAAAAACTCACTTGATATTTTTCCCGAAGTTTTTGGTTGCGAAATTATTGACGCTGGAATTCACAGGGCTGATAGAATTATTGAAATTTCTTTGAACTCTAACTTGAAGTTTCTTTTTCAATTTTTCACTGGCAAAGTAAATTTCTTTCTTGTCTCCAAGGACTATGAGATAATTTCAAGTTTTAAAAATCCGAAGGAGTTTGAGGGGAGAAGGTTTGAGTTTGAAAAGACGGAGTCAAATTATGATTTGATGGTGGGAGATTTTGAGGAATTTAGAAAGGCGTGGGAAAGTGTTGAGAACCAGAATCCTGTTCAGAAATTGATAAAAGTTGTTGATAGTGTTGATGTTTTGCTTGCAAGAGAAATACTTTACAGAAGTAGTGATGGAGATGTTGAAAAAATTTGGAAAGCGTTGGGAGAAATTGATTTTGAACTTAAAAATCCCAAACCAAGAATTTATTACGATGGAATTTTTCCGAGATATTTTTCAATAGTTGAGTTAAAGCATGTGGATTTGAAAAAAGTTGAAATTGAAAACATCAACGATGCCATTCGTCGGTTTGTGATTGAGACAAAGGTGAATAAAAATTTTTACAACGAGAAAAAGTCAATTGAGGATAAACTTAAAAATCTTTATGACAAAACAATACGAACGATTGAGAAAATAGATGAAGAGATTTTGGAAAATCGGAGGGCAGAGCAATATGAACTTTATGGCTCACTTTTGATGGCAAATTTGAATTCTTTGAAAAAAGGAATGAGCGAGATTGAACTTGTTAACATTTTTTCTGATGCTGGGGAAAAGATAAAGATAAAACTTGACCCTTCTCTTACACCAGTTGAAAATGCCGAGAAATACTTTGAGAAAGCAAAGAAGACGAGAGCATCTCTTAAAATTGCACAGGAGAGATTGGAACGATTGAAGATGAACAAGGAAAAATTGGAGATGTTAATTGAAAAAATCAAGATGTGTGAAAGGATAGATGATTTGAAAAAGTTCAAGGAGCAAAATTTGGAGGATTTAAAAATTTTTGGAATTGTCAAGGATAAAATATCGGAGAAAATTGGTGGAAAGTTCAGGCGATTTATCGTTGATGGTGGATTTGAGGTATGGGTTGGAAAAGATTCAAAGAGTAATGATTTGTTAACTTTGAAATATGCGGATAAGGAAGATTATTGGTTTCATGCTCGTGGCGTTTCAGGTGCACATGTTGTTTTAAAATGTGGGAAGAGGCAACCGAGCAAAAAAGCAATTGAACAGGCAGGGAGAATTGCAGCATATTTTAGTCAGGCGAGAACTTCTTCGCTTGTTCCAGTTGTTGTCACAAAGCGAAAATATGTGCGTAAGCCCAAAGGTGCGCCAGAGGGTTCGGTAGTAGTTGAAAGAGAAGAAGTTATCATGGTAGAGCCAAAATTACCATCGGAAGAAATTGAGTGAGCACATTTTAAAAATAAAAATCAAACGGATATGAAAAAAGAAATAGCACTTGACTTATCAAACAGGATTTTAAACATTGGCGGAGTTGTGCTTATAACTGCAAAATTCGGAGACAAAGATAACATAACTCCAGTTGCGTGGAATGTTCCAGTAAGTAAAGAACCACCACTTGTTGCGGTTGCCATTGCTCCAGAAAGATTTATTTATGGATTGATTGAGAAAAGCGGTGAATTTGGTGTTAACTTGCCAACTCGTGAAATTTTGAAACAATTGTATTACTGCGGGAAACATTCTGGAAGAGATGTTGACAAGTTTGAAAAAACAAAATTAACACGCATAAAAGCGAAATTTATTTCTGCACCTCTTATTGATGAATGCATTGCAAATCTTGAATGTAAAGTTGAGAAAATTTATCCTGCGGGTGATCATAATTTGATAATCGGAAGGGTTTTAAGGGTTTTGGTTGAGAGTCAATTGTTTGACGATTATCTGAAAGTTGACCTTGAAAAAGCAAAAACAGTCCATCATCTTGGTGGAAGTTTATTTACAGTGCCAAATGGAATTATTGATGTTAAGAAGTTATGAGCGTTAGATTTTTGCAGTTATGCTTATCTGATGAAGTGAGCCAATTTTTCCGAGTGAGACAAGTGAATAATCAAATCTATAATTCTTAATTTTCAAGCCGAGACCAAAAGAAAAACCAGTTAAATCAAGCGTTGGAGCGATTTTCATTTCCTGTCTTCTTTCGTGATTGTAGCCAAATCTGACATCAAAATTTTCGGATATGTTGAATTCTCCGCCGATGTTGAAATTTTTTATTCTATCAGTGATTTTGTTCGTTTGCTCGTTAATTTTGTTAAGACCGAAATTAATTCGCAAAGGTAGATGTTCAAGTTTTTTTGAAAGTGCAAATTTTACATCAAATGGTAGATTTTCTTTTTGCGAAATATAACTGTTAAGTTGTGTTCCAATGTTATTTAATGTAAGCGCAATTGCGAGATTTTGCTCTTGGATAACATACATTCCGCCGATGTCAAATGCGATTGCGATTGAGCGTGCGCCTGCTATTGATGAATAGATAAGTTTTGTGTTAATTCCGTATTTTAAATTTCCATATTCTTTTGCGAGTCCACCTATGATTGCGATTTCCCCAGCGGAGAAGTTTCCGAATTCATTGCCGTAGCGATCCGTTTGGTTAAAATTTCCGTAGTTGATGTAAATTACGCCAACGCCTGCATTCGCAAAGTTTCCAATTTTTTGAGTATATACGCCATAACCAAGATTTATGTCAAGAAGATGCTTAAAAAATCCAACGCTTGCGTAATTTCCTTTCAAAGTTGAAAGTCCAGCGGGGTTGTAAAAAAGAAGCACTGGATCGTCAATCATTGCGATAAAATTTCCACCAAGAGACGAAGCCCTTGGGCTTATGTCAAGCCGTAAAAATTCATAAGTTGAATTTCCACCTGCAAAAGAAATTGTTGAAACAAATATCGTCAAAATCACAAAAACTCGCATTTTTAAATTGCTTTTGTTTGGTTTCAAAGTGAAAATAGTAAATAAATTTTTCAAAGGCAAAAAGAAGTGTAGTTTCGGGCTGGATAGTTCAATTTGTTTTTTTGGCTTGATTTCTTTATATTTTACACTTGAAAATTGAACTTTGATCAAATTTTTTTGTGTGATGCAAATTCCCTTTTTTAGCAAGCGCAGGAGGAAAAAGTTATATACTATTTTATTTTTTTCTGATAGCGATGAGAAGCCAAAAGGCATTAAACTGAGCAGAGAAGCGTTGATACTTTACCTATTCCTTTTGATTGCTTTTATATCAGCTGTTGTTCTTGTGCTTGTAATTCATACGCCTGTAAAATATATCGTTTATCCCGGAACATTTGCAGAGAGCAGAGAGAGAACAAAAAAGATGCAGGAACTTTACCAGCGGCTTGAAAATTTCGCTTATGAGCTTGAAAAGGTGAAGTTATATAACAATCTTCTTCGTCAGGCACTGGGTGAAAAAGTAAGTGATAGCATTGCGGTGAATTTAAGTCGCCTTGAAAATATGTCGCAAAGAACGCGGACTTTTACAGATGGTGAAGTTGATATTTTGCAAGTTGTAGATATTGAAAATTCTAAGCCGAGATTTATTTTCCCTGTCTATAATGGATTTGTTACGCGTGAATATATAACTGACATTGGACATTTTGGGATTGATATTGCTGCAAAAGAAGGTGATGTGATAAGAGCTGTTGCCGATGGTTATGTGATTTTTTCGGATTGGACATATAACGATGGATATGTGATTATTTTGATTCACGCTGATGGATTTATGAGCGTTTATAAACATGCGCAGATGAATCTTAAAACAAGAAATACATTTGTCAAGCAAGGTGAAGCAATTGCACTTGTTGGTAAAACTGGAAGGACAGGGAATGAGCCACATTTGCATTATGAGCTCTGGAGGAATGGGAAACCTTTAAATCCAAAGTTTTATATCTCAATTCCAAATTAACAAAAGATGAATAATCAATGGCTTTGATCGGAGGAAACAAGGAAAGCAAAGGTTCAAATGTTGAGATTAACATCATCGCCAATGGGACGGTAATTGAAGGCAAAATTGTAAGTCAAGGGAGTATGCGAATTGATGGGCGTGTTATAGGGAATGTCCATGTGAATGGAAATTTGACTATTGGGACAACGGGCGAGGTCAATGGTGATATTGAAGCGAAGAATGTAATCATAGGCGGGAAAGTTAACGGGACGATAGTTGTTGCAGAAAAACTTGTTTTTGAGAGCAAAGCAGTCATAAAAGGCGATGTGAGAGCATCAAAGCTTGTTGTTGATGAGGGAGCGATATTTGATGGTAAATGTGTGATGACGGGCGCTTCAACAGTTAATAAGACCTCTTAAAATGTCAGATGAAGAGAAAAGAGAGAAAGTTTTTAACAGTGTAGGCAAGGCGATAAGAGAAATCGCGCCGTATAGCGGTCTTGGGTTGCAGCTTGCTGTTACGGTTGTGATATTTTGGTTCATTGGGAAAATTATTGATGAGCATTACGGGACATCGCCTTTATGGATGATTGTTGGAGCGATGCTTGGAATTGTCGTTGGGATGTATAATTTCATTAAATCGGTGCTTGAATTAGGAAAGAAAAAGGAAAAACCAAAAGAATGAAAATCAACACGGGAAGATTTGTAAAATATGTTTTGATGGCGGTTGTGGTTGTTTGGCTTTTGGCTTTGTATCCGCTTTTTAAGTTTGCAAGTTCGGAGTTTGTTAAATCATTTGCAGTTGGCTCTTTGATAAGTTTGATAAATTCAGTCGCTGGTTTTATCCTTGTAAAGCGTGGCTTTGAGAGATCAAATAAAGAGTTTTTGAAGCTCACCATTGGAAGTATGGGAGTTAGGTTGTTTGTGATTGCTGGTTTGATTTTGTTTTTGCTTGAAGTTTTGAATTTTGAAATTTATGGGCTTTTGATTTCTTTGCTTTTGTTTTATTTCATCTTTCTTGCTGTTGAAATTTTGTATCTAAATAAATTGACAACAAAAAGGGAGTTTTAACGGAGGTGTGGATTGGTAATTTAGCTTTTGCTGCTGATACTTTAAAGCACGCAGAAAATTCTCACGCTGGCGGAGAAAGTTCGAGCTGGATGTTGCATCATATATCTGATTCAAGAACGATTGATCTTGAACCATTTGGTCATATTACCCTTCCTCAATTTCCACCGATACGCATTGGAGGTCTTGAGATAGACCTTTCAATTACGAAGCATGTCTTCTTTATGTGGCTTGTTTCATTGATTCTGATAATTGTTCTTTCAATTGTTGCAAGAAGTTATAAAAAGCAGATAGTTCCGCATGGTTTAGCAAATCTGATTGAAGTTTTCGTTGTATTTATTCGTGATGAGATAGTTTTATCTGTGATAGGCAAAGATGGGTTAAAATATCTTCATTATTTTCTCACACTTTTCTTTTTCATTCTTTTGTGCAATTTGTTCGGTTTGATTCCATACGGAGCAACTGCGACAGGAAATCTTGCGGTTACGGGTGGACTTGCGTTTCTTTCGTTTATTTTAATTCAACTTGCTGGGATAAGAAAGCATGGTTTAATTGGATATTACAAAGGTCTTGTCCCGCATGGAGTTCCTGCATTTGTTGCACCGCTTATGTTCATAGTTGAGTTTCTTGGTCTTTTTGCGAAGGCATTTGCTTTGACGGTTCGTTTGTTTGCGAATATGACCGCTGGGCATATTGTGATTTTGTCTTTGATAGGTTTGATATTTATTTTCAAAAGTGTTCTTGTAGCGCCGGTTTCAATAGCATTTGCAGTTTTTATCAATTTACTTGAAATTCTCGTTGCATTTATTCAAGCTTATATCTTTACAATGTTGACTGCTTTATTTGTGGGTCTTTCAATACATCAACATTAAAAACAAAAATAAAAAACAAAAGGAGGGAAATATGCCAGAATTAGCACACATTGCAGGTGGATTCGGAGCAGCTTTATCAGTTATTGGAGCAGCTTACGGGATAAGCAAACTTGCAGCAGCGACAATGGAAGCAAGCGGTCGTCAACCTGAGGTCGCTGGTGAGGTTAGAACATCAATGATTATTTCAGCTGCTTTGATTGAAGGTGTTACGCTCTTTGCAGAGGTTATTTGCATCATCCTTGCTTTAAAATAAAAAATTTTAATTTGGAAGATGCTTGAGATAAATCCGGGAGTAGCAATATGGACGATTATAACTTTTTTGATACTTGTTGCGATATTGAAGAAAGTTGCGTGGAAGCCGATAATTGATGCTCTGACGCAACGTGAAGATAGCATAAGAAAGGCGCTTGAAGATGCTCAAAAGGCAAAAGAAGAAGCACAGCGTTTGATGGAAGAGAATAAACGAAATCTTGCTCGCGCAGAAGAAGAAGTTCAAAGGATAATTCGTGAGGGAAGAGAAACGGCTGAAAGAATTCGTGCTGAGATACTTGAAAAAGCCAGAAAAGAAGCCGATATGATGATTGAAAGAGCAAGGGAGGAAATTGAAAGACACAGAGAACAAGCAATGTTGCAGTTAAGGGCTCAGGTTGCTGATCTTGCGATTGAGGTTGCGTCAAAGTTAATTGGCGAAGTTCTAAACGAGCAAAAACATCGCAAACTTGTTGAAAAATATCTTCAGGAAATTTCTTCCGAAAAAAGAGCTTGATTTGAAAGATGGCAAATATAAGAGTAGCGAAAAGATACGCAAAAGCGTTAATTGAGATAGCGGAGGAATTGAAAAAGCTTGATAGGATCACAAGCGATGTTCAATTGATTGATTCGGTGATAAGAAGTTCGCGTGATTTGCAACTTTTTTTGAAAAGTCCAATTATAAAAGAGGACAAGAAGCGTGAAATTTTGAAAGAAATTTTTTCAGATAGCCGGGTTGATCCGGTGACTTTAAAATTTATACTTCTTCTCGTTGAGAAAAAAAGAGAAGATTTGCTTCACGATATTGTTAAGGTGTATCAGCAACTTTACGATGAGAAGATGGGAATTGTAACTGCTGAGGTTACGACGGCGGTTGAGGTAAATAATTCAGATAGAAAAAAAATTGAGAAAAAAATCATTGAGTTAACAGGAGCTAAATCTGTTAAGGCAACTTATAAAGTTGATCCATCAATCATCGGTGGGATTGTTATAAGGATTGGAGACACTGTTTACGATGCGAGCTTGAAGAGAAAAATTCAATTATTGCGTGAACAATTAATTTACGGAAGTTAAAAAGAAAATAAGGGAAAAGATTTATGGCGACGGTTGAAATAAGACCTGATGAAATTTCAGCGATATTAAGAAAACAATTAACAGGATTTGAGAAAGAAGTTGATGTTTATGATGTTGGGACTGTGTTACAGGTTGGAGATGGTATAGCCCGAGTTTATGGTCTTTCAAAAGTTATGATGAGCGAATTGCTTGAATTTCCAAATGGAGTTATGGGAGTTGCAATGAACCTTGAAGAGGATAATGTTGGATGTATTTTATTTGGCGAGGATACGCTTGTTAAAGAGGGTGATATTGTCCGCAGAACTGGAAGAGTTCTCTCTGTCCCGGTTGGTGAGAAACTTTTGGGAAGAGTTATAAATCCGCTTGGACAACCGCTTGATGACAAAGGACCGATTGAATTTGAAAAATATATGCCGATTGAAAGGAAAGCGCTTGGTGTAATTTACAGGCAACCTGTTAAGGAGCCGTTGCAGACAGGTATAAAGGCAATTGATGCGATGATCCCAATTGGAAGAGGGCAAAGAGAGTTAATAATTGGGGACAGACAAACTGGTAAAACTGCGATTGCAATTGATACGATTATAAATCAAAGATTCACACATACGGAGAGAGCAAAACAACTTGGCATAAAGCCGGTTTATTGCATTTATGTTGCAATTGGGCAAAAGATGTCAACCGTTGCGCAGGTTGTGGCTAAACTTGAAGAAGAAGGTGCGATGGATTACACAATTGTTGTTGTTGCGTCTGCGAGCGATCCAGCGCCTTTGCAGTATATCGCCCCTTACGCTGGATGTACAATGGGTGAGTATTTCAGGGATTCAGGAAGACATGCTCTCATCGTGTATGATGATTTAAGCAAGCATGCTTGGGCTTACAGGCAGGTATCGTTGCTTTTGAGACGTCCGCCGGGAAGAGAGGCATATCCGGGAGATATTTTCTATTTGCATTCACGACTTCTTGAAAGAGCTTCAAAGTTAAGTGATGAACTTGGTGGAGGAAGTTTGACGGCGTTGCCAATCATTGAAACTCAAGCGGGAGATGTCGCAGCTTATATTCCGACAAATGTAATTTCAATTACAGATGGACAGATTTATCTTGAACCGGGACTTTTCAATGCTGGTGTAAGACCCGCGATAAATGTCGGTATCTCTGTTTCAAGAGTCGGTGGAAATGCGCAGATTAAGGCGATGAAAAAAGTTGCTGGAAGATTGCGCCTTGAACTTGCTCAATACAGGGAGCTTGAAGCGTTTGCTAAGTTTGCTTCTGATCTTGATAAAGCAACGCAGGCACAGTTGAGAAGAGGACAGCGACTTGTTGAACTTTTGAAGCAAGATCAATATCAACCTATGCCTGTTGAGGAGCAGGTTGTGTTAATTTTCGCAGGCACGCAAGGTTATCTTGATGAACTTCCTGTTGAATCAATACGAAGATTTGAGAGTGAATTTCTTGCTTTTATGAGAGCCAGACATAAAGATATACTTGATAAAATTGCCGAAACAAAAGATCTTGATGATGACACGATTCAGAATTTACATTCAATTTTGAAAGATTTTGTCTCTTCTTTTAAAGCTTCATTGCAGTGAAAATTTTTGCGGGGTTTTTATGCCCCGCTTTTTAAAAATAAAAATTTGAACGAGTTTAATGCCTGCTTTACGCGACATCAGGAGAAGAATAAACGCCGTAAGGAACATCCAGAAGATCACAAAAGCGATGAAAATGGTCGCAGCAGCTCGTTTGAGAAGAGCGCAGGAACGAATAGTTTCTGCAAGACCGTATGCTAAAAAACTAGAAGAACTAATTCAAAAATTTGTCTCAACGCTTGATGCGTATGAAAATCCGTTTATAAAAGTTAGAGATGTTAAGAACATAGCCATCGTTGTCGTTACTGCTGATAGAGGTTTGTGTGGTTCGTTCAATACAAACATTATAAGAAAAACCGTTGCTTTGATAGAAGAAAGACGAAGGGAACTTCCACAGGATGGAAAAATTAAGTTGATTTGCGTTGGTAAGAAAGGATTTGATTATTTCAGCAGGCACAGAAAAAATTTTGAAATAGTCGCAAGTTATACGAGCGTTTTCAAAAAGACCATTGAATATGAATCCGTCAAAGAAATTATGCGAAGGATTGTTGATGGTTTTTTAAATGGTGAATTTGATAAAGTTGAGATAATTTACAACGAGTTTAAATCAATCGTCCAGCAAAGAATTGTAATTGAACAATTTCTTCCAATTGTTCCAAAAATTGAAATTGTCAAACCATCAAAAGGTTTGAAAGTTCCACTTGTTGAATACATTTACGAGCCAGGTCCGAGAGAAATTTTAAATAATTTGCTTCCGAAATATCTTGAGACACACATTTTGCGTGTGCTTCTTGAATCAAACGCTGCTGAACAAGCAGCTCGTATGACGGCGATGGACAATGCAACGGAGAATGCAAATGAGCTTCTTCGCGATTTGCAATTGCTGTTTAATAAGACAAGACAGGCGATGATAACGAAGGAAATGCTTGAAATTGCAAGTGGAGCTGAAGCATTGAGAAAAGCTGGAATGGCTTAAAATTTACCACGCCATTGTGGATAAGTCAATTTCAATTTTTTTCATCTCATTGACATAAACGATCTCTTCTTTATCTTCGGTGATTTGAATTTCCCAATCACCGCGTTGATTTTTGATCGCGGAGGCAAAGAGCTTTCGTTTAAAATTTTCTGTGAAAATTTCCCAAAACACCCATCCAAAATATGCTTCATCGTTTTTCAGATAAAAAGCCGGGACACGATATCCCGGCTCAACTTCAACATCTTTGATTTTCTTAGCTTTGAAATTTAATTCTTCAAGTTTGCGGATGAAAACTTTTGTTAAGTCATTTCCATCGTAGGTAAGTTCAATTTTCAAGACATTAAATTTTCCAGAGATAATTTCCTCAAAAATTTCTTCAATTTTTGAAATTTCGGCGGACATAGTTCAATCAACCCAATCGGCGATAAATATATTTGTTTCGCCTCGTTTTTTGCTGTTTCTATTTGAAGCCCACACAAGTTTTTTTCCATCGTGCGTAAACATAGGAAATCCATCAAAATCAGGTGTATAAGTTATCCTTTCAATCTCTCCCGTTTCAATGTTTACGATATAAAGGTCAAAGTCCCTTCCTTTGGGATCGTGCATATTTGATGAGAAGATTATTCTTTTTCCATCTGGATGGAAAAACGGGGCGAAGTTTGCAGCGTTGTTGTTTGTGATTTGTCTTTTGTTTTTTCCATCCGCATCCATCACGAAAATTTGGAGTTTCATTGGTTTGATGTAGCCCTCTTTTAGAAGTTGTTCGTATTCTGCAATTTCAGATGAATCTTTCGGATGATATGCGCGGTAGCAAATTTTTTTGCCATCCCACGAAAAGAAAGCACCACCATCATAACCTTTTTCAAAAGTTAACCGCTTAACATTTTTCCCATCAAGATCCATCGTGTAAATCTCAAGGTCTCCATCTCTCATTGATGTAAAAACTATTTTATCTCCTTTTGGAGAAACGGTTGCTTCCGCATCATATCCGGGTGTGTTTGTGAGTTGGCGTAAATTGCTCCCGTCAGCTTTTGCTTTGAAAATGTCGTAATTATCAAGAGCCCAGACATAACCTTTTGAATAATCAGGTTTCGGCGGACATTTTTCGCTGATATGATGAGTTGATGAATAAATTATCTCTGTATCACCTGGCAAAAAGTAAGCACAAGTGGTTTTGCCTTTTCCGGTGCTTACGAGTCTAAGGTTGCTTCCGTCAATGTTCATTATGAAAATTTGATCACATTCAAAACTATCGCGCGTAGATTGAAAAATTAATTTTGTTTCGTCAAAAGAAAAATACGCTTCTGCATTTTCACCACCGAATGTAAGCTGGCGAATGTTTTTGAGATGTTTTTCAAGTGGATGTTTTAAAGATTCTTGTTTTTCTTGAAAAGCGAATGAATAGAAGAGGATTGAAACTACGCTTATAAGTGTAAATTGAATCAAATTTCGGCTTATTTTCACTCTCATTTCAGTTTAATTTTTATTTTAAAATTGAACTTTTGGTGCTTCCTGTGCTTGTTCAACGGCTCTGAAATAAGGTCTTTCTTTAAAGCCAAACATTCCAGCAATTATGTTTGCTGGGAATCGCCTTATGTAAGTGTTATATCTTTGGACAACCTCGTTGTATCTTCTTCTTTCAACCGCAATTCTATTTTCGGTTCCTTCAAGTTGGGCTTGGAGCTGGAGGAAGTTTTCATTTGCTTTGAGTTGTGGATAATTTTCTGCTACTGCGAGAAGTCGTGAGAGTGCAGAACTTAACGCATCCTGTGCCTGTTGAAATCTTGCAAACGCTTGTGGATCTTTCAAAACTTCAGGAGTGATGGTTATTTGTCCAACTTTTGCTCTTGCTTCTGTGACCTGTGTAAATACCTCGCGTTCGTGCTTTGCATATCCTTTGACTGTTTCAACAAGATTTGGGATCAAATCATATCTTCTTTGATATTGATTTTCAACTTGAGACCAAGCTTGATTGACCATCTCGTCAAGTGAGACGAGTTGATTGTAAGTTGAAGTGACCCATCCGACAATTATTAAGGCAATGACAAGTAAGAGACCGATAACACCGAGGATTGCAATTAAAGTTTTTGACATAGCCGTAGATTTATTTGTTTTAACTTGTTAAAAATGTAGTGATTTTTGATTTGAATTTCAAGAATAGGTTTTGAAGAGGTTGGATATATAATCTGCAGGTTTAAGTTTTTTATCTCTGAAATCGTCCAAATTTTCATCCAGGGCTTTTCGCTTGACAAAGTTTTTTTATTTTGTTAAAATTAAAGGAATTAAAAACAAATTTTTGGTGATTATGAAAGTTTTATCATTGCGCACGGAGAGAGAAAATTTCATCGGGATAATTTACGACGAAAACGGAAGAATTTTGAACTTAACAGATGCTTTACCACTTTATCAAAAGTTGAAAAATAAAATTGACGATTTCCCAAAGATAAAAACAGTCACGGAATTATTTCGGGAGCAGTTGTTCAACATTGATTTGTTCAAGCGTGTAATTGATTTTGTTGAAAAACATAATCTAATGGAATATCTTTTTGTCAAGGAATCTTTCAGATACAATGCACCTGTTGAGTTTCCGCCGAAACTTATATGTCTTGGGAGAAACTATGAGCTTCACGCAAAGGAATTCGGCTCACCCACGCCAACAGAAGAACCAATAATTTTTGCAAAAAGCAGCACTTCTGTAATTGGACATCTTGAAACAGTTTACATTCCAACGGATGTTGGGAGAATTGATCACGAAGTTGAGCTTGCGGTCGTCATTGGTAAAAGAGGGAAAAGAATAAAAAGAGAAAATGCGTGGGGTTACATCGCAGGTTATACGATTATGATAGACATAACCGCAAGGGACATGCAAAGAAAAGATATTCAAGCACAACATCCGTGGTTCAGGTCAAAAAGTTTTGATTATTTCGCTCCGATGGGACCGTGGATTGTGACTGCTGATGAATTTACACCGCCAATTGAACTTGATCTTAAACTTTGGGTAAATGATGAGCTTAGACAAAATTCAAACACGAAGAATATGACATTTGATATTCCTTCAATCATTGAATCAATAAGCAAGTATATGACGCTTTATCCTGGGGATGTAATTTCAACGGGAACACCAGAGGGAGTTGGACCTATAAAACCCGGCGATAAAATCACTGCATGGATTCAAAACATCGGTGAGCTTGTGAATTATGTTGAAGCGGAGACCGATTAAAAATTAACATAAACTCACCAAATGCGAAGAAAAGAATTTTTAAAATCAATGGCTTTATTATCAATCTCAACTTTTTTACCGAACATCAAAGCAAAAAATTTTGAATCAAATTTGGAAAACTTCAAAGAGAAAATTTCAAAGCTGAATCCATTGGATGGAAAATTTTGGAAATTGATTCGTGAGCAATTTCCAATTCCCAAGGATTACACATATCTTAACACCGGCGGGCTTGGTTCATCTCCTTATGTCGTAAGTCAAAAGGTTAAAGAAGAAATGGATAATCTTGACCGTTATCCGACGCCAAATCATGATCTTGAGAAGTGGTGGAAGATAAAAGAGAAATGTGCTGGTCTTTTCGGCTGTGATAAAGAGGAGATCGCTTTTGTCGGTTGCGCTACCGAGGGAATTAACATTGTGGTGAATGGACTTCCCTTGAAGAAGGGTGATGAAGTTATCTTGACAACGCACGAACATGTTGCGGGAAATTTGCCATTGTTGAACAGGGCAAAAAGGGATGGGATAGTTTTGAAAACATTTGAGCCGGATAAAGTTAATTGGGAAACAAATCTTGAAAGAATTGAGAAATTAATCACTAAGAAAACGAGGTTAATTTTTGTAAGTCATATAACCTGCACCGCAGGGCAACGGCTTCCGGAGAAAGAAATCTGTAAACTTGCAAAGGATAAAGGTTTATGGGTTTTTCTTGATGGGGCACAAGTCCCCGGAATGATGCCGATAAATGTTCACGAATATAATTGCGATTTCTACACGACAAGCGGACATAAATGGCTTCTTGGTCCGAAAAGGACGGGAATCCTTTATGTTAAAAAAGAAAATCTTGACATTGTTCAGCCATTAACAGTTGGTGGTTATTCAGACGCAGGTTATAGCGTTGAAAAAAATGAGTTAAAATTTCAACCCTCCGCACAAAGGTTTGAATACGGGACGCAAAACCCTGCTCTATTTTTCGGGCTTGAAACAGCAATTGACTTTATAAATCTAATCGGCATTGAAAATATCTGGGAACACGACAGACAACTTGCAGAAGCATTTTATCAGGAACTGCTCAAAATCCCAAATGTTGAAGTTTTATCTCCAGAGCAGGAAGATTTCAGAACTGCGATGATTACATTCAAAATGAAAAATATGCCTTATGATAAAGTCGTTGCTTATCTTATGGAGAAAAGAATAAGGGTAAGACCAGTAACGGATGGAAATTTAATGGCTGTTAGAGTTTCGTTCCATGTTTACAACAATGAAATGGATGTTGCGAAAATTTTGAATGAGATCAAAAATCTGGCTAAATCATGAATGAAGTATAATTTGCGAATTTTTGTTTTGATTGTTGGGTTGAGCGTTTTTTTAAGAATTTTTCTTCTTGATTATGAGAGTTTATGGCTTGATGAAGGTTCATCTGTTAAGTTTGCGAAGATGAAAGTTCAGGAAATTTTTAAATCAACTCAAACGGATGCACATCCACCGCTTTATTATTTGCTCCTTCACATTTGGATAAAAATTTTTGGGGATTCTGAATTTTCGTTGAGATTTCCTTCTGCTTTGTTCGGAATTTTTTGCGTGATCGTGGTTTATAAATTTTGTCTTGATTTTTTGAATGAAAAAATTGCTCTCATTTCTTCGCTTATTATGGGGGTTTCAACATTTCAAGTTTTCTATTCGCAAGAGGCGAGAATGTATAGTTTGCTCTGTCTTCTTTCAATTCTTTCGTTTTATTACTTTGTTAAAGTTTTGCGTCGTGATGATTTTAAAAATTTTGTGTTTTATTTGATTGTGAATGTTTTGCTCATTTACACTCATCTTTACAGTTTTTTCACATTTTTTGCGCAATTTATTTTCATTCTGATTTTTGAAAGAGGAAAATTCAAAAAATTTGCCCTTGCATTTCTTGTGCTGTTTATTTTTTATCTGCCGAGATCATTTATACTTTTAAAGCAGGCAAATGAAATTTTAGTTTCTGGTGAATTTTGGTTGCCGAAACCAAACTTTATTGACATTGTTAAGACATTTGCTCAATTTTCAGGTGGGACTTATCCTATGCCAAGAGATGAAACTGGAAAAATTTTGATCGTAAGATTTGCACTTGAATATGCAAGTTCGGGATTGTTGCTTTTAGTTTTACTTTCACTTTTGATTTATTCAATTTTTGCTTTTAAAAATTTAACAAACGAAGCGAGGAAAATTTACATTCTCTTATGGTTTTGGTTCGTTATGCCGATATTTGTTCCGTTTGTCCTGTCTCAATTTTTAACTCCGTTTTATTTCACAAGATATGCAATTTCATCTTCGGTGGCGTTTTACATAATTTCTTCAATTGGTTTTGCGAATATAGAGGATAAGTTCAAAAGGAGTTTGCTTGTTTTAATTTTGTTCTTGTCGGCGATAAATCTTTTCTGGTATTATGTTAAGACGAATAAAGAGGAGTGGCGTGAGGCGGTCAAGTTTGTTGAAAACAACGCAAGTGTGAATGACCTTGTTATTGCAAGTAAATATGTTTTCTTTTATTACGCAAAAAGAAACGATGTTGAGAAATTTGAATTTCCAGATGTTTCAGAATCAGAAAGGATAAAACTTATTGAAAAACTTCGTCAATCAATTTCGGGGCGTAATAGAGTTTGGTTTGTCTCGGCTCATGCGCCAGATATAGAGAAAATTGTTGTCTCGGTTTTGAGTGATTCAATGCGATTTGAATTTAAGAAAAAGTTTATGGGGGTTGATGTTTTTGTTTTTGAGAAGTTTTAATTTTCAGGGGGGTGTAAGATCGGTTTGAGATGGGAAGTTTTTTGCAATACTTCATTTTTTTTCGTAATTTTTGATTGATTTTAAAGGGAATTTAAAACAAAGTGATTGAAAAATAATGGTTAATGGCGATAGATTGATTGAAAAATTAAAGATGGAAATTGAAGAGAAAATTTTGCCTTTTGTTGAAAAACCGGGAAGATACATTGGGAACGAGTTTAATGTTGTTGTCAAGCCAAATGCGAAAATTAGGATTGCGCTTTGTTTTCCGGATGTTTATGAGATTGGCATGTCTTACATTGGATTTAAAATTTTGTATAACATTGTGAATAAGTTGGAGTGGGCAAGTGCGGAAAGAGTTTATGCGCCGTGGGTTGATGCGGAGGAGATAATGAGAAAAGAAAAAATTCCACTTTTTTCACTTGAGACGAAACGACCTTTGAAATTTTTTGATGTTGTTGGTTTTACATTTCAATATGAATTGCATTATACGAATGTTTTGAATATGCTTGATCTTGGAGGAATCCCGATTTTTTCATCTGAAAGGAACGATGATGATCCGATAGTTATTGCTGGTGGACCTGTTTCGTGCAATCCCGAGCCGATGTCTGCTTTCATTGATGCTTTTTTGCTTGGTGATGGTGAGACATTGCTTCCAAAATTTCTTGAACTTGTTTATGAGATGAAAAAGAATGGAGCAAGTAGAGATGAAATTTTATTAACAGCGGGAAGAACTTTACAAGGGGTTTATGTGCCAAGGTTTTATGAACCAGTTTACGAGAATGGAATTTACAAGGGGATTAAAAAACTTGATGATTCACTTCCTTTGCCAATTAAACGTAATGTCGTCCCTGAATTAAAGCCCGAATACTATCCTGATAAGCCGATTGTTCCGTTGATTGAGGTTGTTCACGATAGATTTCAACTTGAAATTATGCGTGGTTGCACGCAAGGTTGTCGTTTCTGCAACGCAGGGATGATATATAGACCTGTGCGTGAGAGATCCGTTGATGACTTGATAAATGAAACAAGACAAGTAATTGAAAACACTGGTTATGATGAGATGTCTTTTGTTTCACTTTCAACCTCTGATTATTCTCTTTTGCCCGAACTTATGGACAGAAATTATAAACTTGTCAAAGAAAAACATGTTATACCAAGTTTTCCGTCTTTGAGACCTCAAACATATACGGAAGGAATTGCAAAATTTATTCGTGAGGGTGGAACAAGTGGATTAACTTTTGCCCCGGAAGCGGGAACAGAGCGATTGAGAAGAGTTATAAACAAGCAGAGTTCGGAGGAGGATTTTTATCGTGCAGTTGAAATAGCAATTGATTACGGATGGCGACTTGTCAAACTTTATTTTATGATGGGGCTTCCGACTGAAACTTATGAAGACCTTGATGGAATTTTAAGAATTGCTGAGAATGTTGTGAAAATTGCTCGCAGAAAAAAGGTTTACAATATGGAAGTCCATGTTTCTGTTTCTCCATTTTCTCCGAAAGCACATACTCCATTTCAATGGGAAAGGCAAAATTCAATTGAAGAACTGCTTGAAAAAGCAAGATATTTGAGAGAAAGAAATAAATGTAGAAGTATAAAACTTGACATAAGGGATCCGCGTGTTACGACGCTTGAGACAATTCTCGGGCGTGGAGATAGAAGGATTTCAAATGTGATTTATTCAGCGTGGAAAAAAGGAGCAAAGTTTGACGCGTGGACGGATAAGATGAATTTTGATCTTTGGATGGAGGCAATGCAGGAAAATGGATTAAAGGTTGAGGATTATACGCGTGAATTCGGGAAAGATGAGGTTTTTCCGTGGGATCACATATTTATGGGAGTTCTCAAAAAGTTTTTGTGGAGAGATAGACAGAAGGCGTATAAGGAGGCAATGATACCTGATTGCAGACCCGAGGATATATGCCACGCCTGCGGTGCTTGCGATTTTAAGACAATTAAAATGTTGATAAGAAGTCAAATTGATAAAACAAATTCACAAAGTGATACAACAAGCGAAGTTGTAAAAATTGGTGAGGACGCCATATTTGTTGACAGATCCAATTTTAAAGAGAATAACAGACAGGTTAAAACTTATTCATACAGGATGAAATACACGAAAGAAGGATATTTGCGATTTATTTCACATCTTGACATCGTGAGGTTGTTTAATAGGATTTTTAGAAAGTCAGGTTTGAACGTTGCATATACACAGGGATTTCATCCGCTTCCGAAGTTTTCATTTTCTCCACCGCTTCAAATCGGATTTACAAGCATAAGTGAATATCTTGACTTTGAACTTGTTGAAAATCTTGAACCAGAAGAAATTAAAAACCGCCTTATCCAAAACCTACCAGACGGAATGAGGATAATTGAAATTGTTAGGATTGAAAAGCAAAGTAAGTCGCTTGACAGTCAAATCAATCTTTTTGAGTATAAAGTTTATTTTAATTCAAATGATCTCGCGGAAAAAATTACTTCGTTTATTTCTGAAAGCGAGATTTTAATTCAAAAAGCGGGTTCAAATGGGAAGATTAAATTAATAAATCTTCGCAAATATGTGAAAGACATTTTTGTTGAAAACGATGGTTTTAGGTTTAGATTGATGCGTGATGAAAATGGGAGTGTGCCGAGAGTTGATCTTGTGATTGAGAAAATTCTTGATTTGGATAAAAAAGAAGTTAAAAAAATTAAAGTTGAGCGAACGGGTCAATTTATTTTTAGAAATGGAATTGCAATTGACCCGATTGATGAGGTTGAAAATAAAATAGGGGTTTTTTATGAGGAAGGAAATTTATATCAGCACGAAGGGCAAAGAAACGCGTATAGCAGTTCTTGAAGATGGACAACTTGCGGAGTTGTTCTTTGAAAACCCGGAACAAGAAAGAATGGTCGGGGATATTTATCTTGGCAAAGTTGCTCGTGTTCTCCCCGGCATTAAAGCTGCTTTTATAAACATCGGACATAAACAAGATGCATTTTTGCATTTTGCTGACATTGACAAAGCATCAATTGAAGAATATGCAGATTTACTTGGTGATGACACAAGCATTGATGAGGTTTCTGAGACGACGGTTGAAGAAGAACAAGAGTTAAAGGGTTTACAGCCGATAAGCACATCTTCAACTCAAACTGCTGAAGCATATGCTCCGCGGAAGTCACATCTTTTGAAGAAAGGGCAACCGATACTTGTTCAGGTGATAAAAGAACCGCTTGGGAGAAAAGGTGCGCGCGTTACAACGAGGATAACTTTACCTGGAAGATTTCTCGTCTTGATGCCTTTTATGGAAAATAAAATCGGTATATCAAGAAAAATTCAAAATCCGAAAGAGAGAAGAAGGTTAAGAAACATCATCAGGGCGCTTCTTCCCAATGGTTATGGTGTAATTGTTAGAACAGCAGCGGAGGGTAAAGATACGAGAACTTTGCGTGGGGAACTTGAGCAGTTGCTTGCAACATGGGAAAAAATTGAGAAAGCAATTCCAAACGAAAAACCGCCCGCGCTTCTTTACAAAGACATTGGGGTCACATCAAGCGTTATGCGTGACCTTTTAACGAAAGATGTTGAGAAAGTCGTCGTTGATTCAAAAGGGCTTTATCGTGAAATTGTTGCTTACTCAAGATGGGCTGCTCCTGATATCGTTGATAAAATTGAACTTGATGAGACGGAAGATATTTTTGAAAAATATGGGATAAATAAAGAAATTGAAAATTCTCTTTCGCGAAAAATTTATCTTCGTGGCGGTGCTTACATTTTGATTGAGCAACCAGAAGCGATGACAGTAATTGATGTTAATACGGGAAGATACGCACCAAGGCAAAATCAAGAACAGGGTTCTTTAAGGATTAATCTTGATGCTGCGAAA
>NZ_CZVW01000017.1 GCF_001536065.1 Candidatus Chryseopegocella kryptomonas | reverse complement strand
ATTTATTACTATGGGCGGAGCAGGGAATGGTCAAATTGGAAAGTTTTTAATTGGCGGAGACGGTATGAGAATTTTACAAACAAAGAAAGAATTCCTTTTATGAAAATAACCTTTTTTTCTTTACCAGTCATTTCAATTTCTTCACCGCCATACTTTGCGAACAAAATTTTATCACCTTCTTTAACCTTTTCACGCAAATCTTCGTCTGTTCCAACTGCTATCACAATCCCAATTCTTGGTTTTTCTTTTGCAGTGTCGGGGATTATGATACCAGAACTTGTTCTTGATTCAACTTCTTCAAGCGGTTCAACAAGGACTCTGTCATCAAGTGGTTTTATCTTCATTTTTTCTCCTCAATTTGTTTTGTTTTTAATTTTTTATTTCAAACCAAGTAATTGGTCAATTTTTGCTCTATCAAATCCAACGACAGGTCTGTTGTTTATCAAAATAACTGGAACGCCTGTTTGTCCAGTAAGGCGTATCAAATCTTTAACTGCTCTCTGATCTCGGGTTACATCAACTTCTGTAAATTTTATCTTTTTCTGCATAAGATACTGCTTTGCTGCTCTGCACCATGGACAGGTTGGGGTTGTAAAGATTATAACTTTTGGTTGTTTTTGCTCCATCGTTTTCATTTTTTTATTTTCTTTTCAAGATCATTTGCAGCGATTAAAACTGGATCCCAAACTGGCGCAAAAGGTGGAGCATAACTTAAATCAAGTTGACCGATTTCATCAATTGTTAACTTCGCATGAAGAGCTGTTGCAAAAACATCAATTCTTTTCGCAACCCCATCTCTTCCAACCATCTCAGCTCCAAGCAATCGCCCAGTTTTTCTATCAGCAATAAGCTTAACCCTTATCTTGCTACCGCCGGGATAATAGTGAGCTCTTGAACCGTGCTCAATCACCGTAGAAACATAATCAAAACCCTCGGCTTTCGCCTGCTTTTCGGATAAACCAGTTCGTGCAACTTCAAGATCAAAAACTTTAAAAACCGCAGTTCCAACAATTCCTTTGAAGATAGCATTTCCACCAGCTGCATTTTCACCTGCAACTTTACCTTGTTTATTTGCCGTCGTTCCAAGCGGAATGTAAACCGGGCGATTCAATACGAGATGAAATGCCTCAGCACAATCGCCAGCTGAATAAATCCCCGATATGTTCGTCTCCATTCTTTGATTTACTGCGATTGCTCCCGTGCGCCCGATTTCAATTCCAGCTTCTTTCGCAATTTCAGAATTCGGTTTTATCCCTGCACCAATCAAAACAAGTTCAGCGTCAACAATTTCACCATTGCTCAATTTTGCCTTTCTGACATATCCATTCTCACCAATAAACTCATCAACAGAAGTTGACTTCAAAAGTTTTACACCATTTCTTTGAAGCTCCTGTTCAACAACCTCGTTTATCTCATCATCCATCGTCCCAAGTATGTTTGGCATTTGCTCAACTATTAAAACATCCATCCCAACCGAAACAAGAGATTCAGCCATTTCCATGCCGATATAACCTGCGCCAACAATTAATGCTTTCCTTGGGGAATTTTCTTTGATGAAACTTTTTATCTCAATTCCATCTTCAAGAAATCTTATCGTGAAAATTCCTTTCAAATCAACTCCTTTAACATTTGGTCTAACAGCACGTGCGCCAGTTGCGATTACAAGCTTGTCGTATTGAACTTCAAATTCTTTATCGTTTTCTAAATTTTTGACAAGTAAAGTTCTTTTCGCCGGAAAAATTTTCAATGCCTCGTGATGTGTGAAAACATCAATGTTTCTTTTCTCTTTGAAAAATTTTGCATCGTATACGACAAGATTTTCAGGTGCTTTAATTATATCCGAAACGAAATAAGGCAAACCACAGGAGCCGTATGACACGAACCCACTTTTTTCAAAAACAAGTATTTCAAGATCGGGTCTTAATCTTCTTGCCCTACTTGCTGCGCTCATGCCCGCAGCAACTCCTCCTATGACAACAAGTCGCTCTGTCATGTCAAGTGCTTAACTTTGTTCTTTAATCATTTCTTTTGTCTTTCTCGCTGCTTCAAGAACTTTATCAACATAATGTCTTTCCGGCAACGCCCCTTCAAAATAATAAATATCGTTCATCACAACTTTTGGAACACCCATAACCATATACTTTTCCGCAAGGTCTGGAAATTCTATGGCTTCAACCATATCCGCAGTTATTAAATCATTTTCCATCGCAAGCTGATGCGCAAGATGAACCGCACTCGGACAATACGGACATGTAGGCGTCACAAAAACCTGAATATGAACAGGAACATCAATCTCTTTTATCTTCTCAATGCTTCTTTGACTTAATCCAGATGTCCCTCTTGAAACCATTTCAATGTCCGAAAGTAGCGACGCAAATTCATAACCCGACGGAATTCCAAAATATCTTATCCCATAATCCTTTGTTTCACTTGCAATGACAGTTGCAGGAACTTTATCTATCTTGAATTCTGCAACTTTATCTTCATCAGTATAAAAGTTATAAATCTCAAGTTGAATCTTGTCCGAAAGCTCCGCAAGTTCTGTTAAAAGTTGTTTCGTCTCCCTACAATATTGACAATCAAGTTCCCTTGTGAAATGAATTAACCTAACCTTGTTCACAAGATTTTGTTCAAATCTTTTCCTCAATTCTTCCCTATCATCTGCGTCAAGAAACATAGCTTTTTCCTCCTTATTTAATTTTGTTTTTGAATTAGTTTCAAAATTTCAATTGCGATTGGATTTATAATTGAGTAATAAACCGTATTACCTTTTCTAACACTTTTGATGATGCCATTGTGCCTTAACACCGCAAGATGTTGGGACACAAGTGCCTGCGAAAGCCCGACCGCTCTCCATATCTGCGAAACCGTCTTATCCGAATCTATAAGCTCACCAATTATCTTCAACCTTATCGGATGCCCCAAAACCTTCAAAATCTCCGCTATGTTAACATAGTCGTTCATCTTATTTTTTGCCATAATTTTTAATCTTTTAACTTTTCACGCTCCAAAAGTTTCGCAATTTTTATCACAAGCGGATGAACAACTCTGTATCTTATATTTTGACCTTCTCGTTCAGCTCTGACAATGCCTTTTGCCCTCAAAATGGCAAGATGTTGCGAAATTTTCGGCTGTGGCTCACCAAGACAATCTTCAATATCGCTTACACACAATCCCTCACCAAGCAATCCACAAACAATCTTCAACCTCATCGGATGTCCAAGAATTTTAAATATCTCCGCTTCCTCTTCAAAACTTATGTTCTTTGCTTTCTTTATGTCCATATTCAAACATTCAAATATCTTTATATTGCAATACAAATATAATAAATTTTTTCGTCTTTGTCAAGAGACACTTTGACAGACAAACATCATTTAAACGCAAAAAACCAATGACTATTAAAAACTTTTAAAACCACGAAATTTGCTCAACTTGAAAAAATGACATTTTAAATTTATTTTTACTTTGTGTTAAACTTAAACATTGTAATCGCAAATGAAAATTGGCTTGTTTATACCCTGTTATATTGATCAGATTTATCCACAGGTTGGAGTTGCAACGGTTAAAATTTTAAAAAAATTGGGCGTTAAATTTGATTATCCCTTAAATCAAACCTGCTGTGGTCAGCCCGCATTCAACACTGGATACTGGGAAGAAGCAAAAACAATTGCAGAAAACTTTAAAAATATATTTTCCGATTTTGATTATATCGTCTCTCCATCTGGCTCTTGCACAAGTATGGTAAAAAATTTTTATCCAGAGATTTTACAAGATTCAAATGATTGGGAAAATAAAACTTTTGAATTGAGCGATTTTCTTGTAAATGTTCTCGGCGTTGATTCAACAGGTGCTGAATTTCCACACACAGTCGCATATCACGATTCTTGCCACGCTTTGAGAGAGCTTGGGATTAAAAACGAGCCAAGATTACTTTTAAGAAATGTCAAGAAATTAAAACTCGTTGAAATTGAAAACTCCGAAGATTGTTGCGGATTTGGTGGAACTTTCTCTGTTAAGTTTCCTGAAATATCAACCGAGATGGTAAAAGATAAAGTCAAAAGCATAGTCAACTCTGGTGCTGAATTTGTCACATCAACCGATTCAAGCTGTCTTATGCATATTTTTGGCTATGCAAAGAGAAAAAATTTCAAAGTCAAAATAATCCATATCGCTGAAATTCTCGCAAACTTTTAAAAAAATTTATTTTTCAAAATGAATTATACTCCGCAAAAATTTTCAATAAACGCCAAAAGAGCTCTTGAAAACGAAAAATTACGAGCGAACTTAACACGTGCAATCAAACACACGCTCACCAAAAGAACCGAAGTCGTATCTGAATTATCAAATTGGGAAGAATTACGCCAACTTGCACACGATATAAAGAAACACACGATTGAAAACCTCGGCTATTATCTTGAACTTTTTGAAAAAAGAGCAATTGAGAATGGGATAAATGTCTTGTGGGCAAAAGATGGAAATGAAGCGAGGGAATTTGTAATTGAAATTGCTAAAAAAGCAAAAGCAAAATTATGTGTTAAGTCAAAATCAATGGTGACAGAAGAAATTGGGTTAAGAGAATTCCTTGAAGAAAACGGAATTGAAACTGTTGAAACAGACCTTGGCGAATTCATCGTTCAACTTGCAAATGAAATGCCATCGCACATAACAGCTCCAGCAATGCATAAATCCAGAGATGAAATTGGGGAACTTTTTGCTGAAAAACTTGGAGTTGAATTGACGACAGAACCCGAAAAATTAACTGCGATAGCCAGAAAAATTTTGAGAGAAAAATTTTTAAATGCAGACATTGGAATATCGGGTGCGAATTTTCTCGTTGCTGAAACAGGTTCAATCGTTATAGTTGAAAACGAAGGAAATGCTGGTCTTACAACAACTCTTCCAAAAATTCACATTGCAATCGCTGGGATAGAAAAAGTTATACCACGACTTGTTGACTTGACGATTTTTTTCAAAATTCTTGGACGAAGTGCGACCGCACAGAGATTTACAAGTTATGTTTCAATTATAAACTCACCAAGAAAAAACAAACCAGATTCACCGGAAGAAATTTACATAATTTTACTTGACAACGGGCGAACGGAACTTTTAAAGTCGGAAAAATTAAAACCAGCACTTTACTGCATAAAATGTGGCGCTTGTATGCTTGCCTGCCCAGTTTATCAAAGAGTAGGTGGGCACACATACGGTTCAATCTATCCTGGACCAATTGGTTCTGTTCTCACTCCAACGATGTTCGGTTTCAACGAAGCGAAAGTTTTACCGTTTGCTTCATCTCTATGTGGCAGATGTTATGAAATTTGCCCCGTCAAAATTGAAATTCATCACATTTTGCTATGGTTGAGACATGAAGCTGTTCAAAAAAATTTAACATCAAAACTTGAAAAAATTGTTTTCAAACTTTGGACAATATCAATGCGAAATGTCAAGTTATATGAACTTGGTGCGTCGCTAATGAGATTTGTTTCAAAAATTGGTTTACAACCAAAATTTAAAAACTGGACGAAAACGCGCGATTTCCCTCAACTTGCTGAAAAATCTTTCAGAGAAATTTGGCGTAAAGAACTAAAAAACGATTTCAAATGAATTCAAGAGAACAAATACTCAAACTTTTGAAACAGCATCAAACTAATAAAACTCCATTGCCGAAAATTGATACAACAGCATTGCTTAATGTTAATCTCGTTGAGAAATTTAAATTTGAATTTGAAAGGGTCGGCGGGATTTTCATAAAAACGGCGTTTAATAGAATTTTTGATGAGATTTCAAAAATCATAACAACGGAAAATTTGAGAAAAATTTACGCTGAAAATTTTGACAACGAAATTAACGCTATCATAAAAAATCTTCAGGTTGACGAAATCATCACTCAACCACACTCATACAGACAAATTTCAATCGTTGATGCGTCAATAACCTCGTGCGATTTTTTAATTGCTGAAACTGGAACGATTGTTTTCATACACAGAGATGAAAAATTTAAAAGTGCGGTTTTGCTTCCGCGCGTTCATATTATCATAGCAAAGGAGAAACAAATTGTTGGGACGCTTGAAGAAGTTTTTTCAATTTCTGGTGGAAATTTTGACTCCATATTTTTGATAACTGGACCAAGCAGAACCGCAGACATAGAAAAAGTCATAGTTCAGGGTGTGCACGGACCTCAAAAAGTTTATCTTATCATCGTTTGAACAGCGCTTTCATTCCGTTGAGAAATTCCGGTAGTGTATGCTTTGGAAACCTTGGCCAGGTGACGATAACAACAAACGCAATCCAGACGATTAAAAGCATCCCATAAGTTGGTGCATATTTTAAAGCATTCAAAATCATCAGTCCATACGGAGGCGCCTGCAATCCCCAAGCAAGATGTTCTGATTTGAAATAAAGAAGAAGTAAAGCACTTAACAAAATATATCCAAGCCCAATCCACATTGGAATTAAATCTGAAAATGTCAAAAACAACCAGCAACCCAAAGCAACCGTAACATCAGCGGTTAAATCATGTCTTCCGATCCATGTTTGAACTTTTCTCGGATCAAGCCGTGAAATTGGTCCATCAAGTAAATCAGTAACCCATGCGATCCAGAGCAAAGTTGATGCGCTTGCCACACCCTGCGTTGTTTCATAAACAGAAAAATGAATAATGTAAAGCCCAAGAAAGAATCTTAAACTTGTCAAAAGGTCCGCTGCAAATTTTAAACTTAATGTGATTCGCATTTTGAAATAGAAATTAAGTTAAGAATTTTTCAATTATCAAACCTATGATGAGAAGCACTGAGAAATAAAGTTGAAGTTTTGCCGTTAAAAGGTCAAGAAATGTAAAATTAACAAGCGCTTGATTAAAGGACACCTTTATATTTTTAATTGCAACAGGCAAACTAATAAGTGCAAGCAACCCAGAAAAAGGCAATAAACCTCTAAAAGCAAAGTAAAGGATGAGAAGATAAGCAAATAAAACAAGCAAAGCGTAATAATAACTTGATGCTTTCACACCAATTAAACCAGCAAAAGTTTTATAACCTGCCTCAAAATCTTCTTTTATGTCCCTGAAATTATTTCCGTGTAAAATAGCAGTCGTCAAAAGTCCAATTGGAATTGAAAGAACGACAGGCAACCAAGAAAACTCTCTCGTTTGAATATAATAAACACCTGCTGTCATAATTGGACCAAATGCTAAAAACACAGCAAGGTCTCCAAGAGATCTGTATTTAAATCCAAGAGGAGGTGCTGTGTAAAACACACCGAGAATTAAACCCGGAATTATGAAGTATAAAATTTTGTAGTCAATTTCAAAAACAAAATAAAGTCCAATCGCAAGCGAAATTAGAAGAAGTGCGATTCCAAGCGCAAGATGATGTTTTGGTTTCATCAAGCCATCAACGAGGACACGACTTGAACCTAAAACTCGCCATGTATCCGCTCCTCTTATGTAATCAAAATAATCGCTCAAAACATTAACCGCAGAATGAGCAAGCAAAAGCCCAAAGAAAACAAGAATGAACAAAGGAATTGAAATAGATGGACTTATAAATGTCCCAAGCAAAACAGGAGCAATAGTTGCAGGAAATGCAAAAGGTCTAATTGCCCTGTAAGCAACTTTCCAGAAACTATATTTTGTCTTCAATTCGGTTTGAAAAACTTTTAAAACTTCATCCGTCACCTCAATCTCCGCTCTTGGTTTCCATTCCTCTGTAAAATCTGAAATGTAAAGTTTTGTTGGTCTTATTCTGAACAATGTGACACCCGGGATTTTTTTCGCATAGACAACAAGTTCAATTGCTTTTCTGAAAATTATGCTTCGCTCTGGTCTTTCCGTTATATCTCCAAGTTTTTCGGCAATTCCCTCACCTTGAATAAATCTATCCGGAACGCCGTGTTCAATCACAAAAAACACATGTGGATTTTCAATTACATTTTGATAGTTTCTTCCTTTTTCAAGCGCAACATAAATGTAGCCATCTTCTTCACCGAAATAAACTTTCCCCGCCCAAACTCCGTTTTTACCGTTACTCACAAGGGTTAGCGTCTTATTTTCCTCAAAAACTTTTTTAGCAGTTTTAAGATATGGTTTGTATTTCTCAATCATATCGGGCTTGATATTTTGTTTGGGAACTCATTTAAATTTAGCAATGTCTCAAAAATAAAACAACCAACAAAAAACAAGATGAAGATGATGCTAATTACTGCAATTTTCCCGATATTGCTTGGAATCTTTAGCATAGACGAAAATAAAATAAATCGTTTAAAAACCGAATACGGAAGCATAAACATAAACGGGAAGTTTTACAACCTTGATCCAAATTTCAAACGTGGGAAATTCTCTGTGGCATTTCCATTCATAGTGAAAAGAATTTTTGAGATGTTATTCGGTGGCGGAGATGAAAGAAGGATGTGTAAATTTGAATTTGATAAATTTGACAGGAGAATTTACGATAAAAGAAATCCATCAAACAAGATAACTTGGATTGGACACTCAACTTTTCTTGTCCAGATGGATGGTGTTAATTTCATAACTGACCCAATTTTCAGTGCTAAGGCAGGTCCTTTCGGGAATAAAATTGGCTCAAAAAGATATACGCCTCCGCCCTTTGAAATTGAAAATCTTCCAAAAATTGACTTCATCATAATTTCACACAATCACTATGACCATCTTGATATAACGACGCTGAAAAAGATACACACTTTGAATCCCGATGTAAAAATTTTTGTTCCGTTGAAAGTTAAAAAACTTCTTGAACGAGAAGGACTTGGCGAAAATACGGTTGAACTTGATTGGTGGGATGAGGTTGAATTTAAAGGTTTGCGGATAATTTTTACGCCGACGCAACATTTCTCCGGTCGTTGGATAAACGATTCAAATGAGACACTTTGGGGTGGATATGTGATAATCGGGACCAAAAAATTTTATTTTGCGGGTGATACGGGATATTTCTTTGGTTTCAAATTGATCGGCGATGTATTTGGTCCAATTGATGTTGTCTGCCTTCCAATAGGTGCATACGAGCCAGCTGAGATGATGAGACCTGTTCATATGAATCCAGATGAAGCGGTAAAAGCCTATCTTGATTTGCGTGGCAAAATTTTCTGCGCAATGCACTGGGGAACATTTGATCTTTCAGATGAGAAATGTGATGAGCCACCGAAAAAATTGTTAAGTTATGTTGACAGTTTAAAACTTGATAAAGAGAACTTCAAAGTTTTCAAGCACGGTGAAACGATTGAATGGTAAATTTGTTTTTTAATCTCACGGGCGTTAAATTTTAAATGCAAAATTTCGTTCTTTAACTTTTTGCGACCCGTGGGGGTGCTTCCCGGGATCTCGGGAGGCTGAGATTATACCCCTTGAACCTGATCTGGGTAATGCCAGCGTAGGGAAACGGGTCGGCGACTACAGAATTTCTGTTAAGCCGTTTTTCCCTATGCTGATTTCTCTGTGGAAAAACGGCTTTTTTGTTCTCTTCTTAATCCCTCCCGACCTTCCCTCACCCCCACGGGCTTGAATCTCAATCCCAAAAAATAAAAAACGGAGGTAAAAACATGCTTAAAAAATTAGTTTTGACTCTATCGCTTGTTTCAATTCTATTCTTAAATTTGCTCTCACAAAGCAAAATCAAAGGTTATGTTTTTGACGCAGAAACAGATAAACCGCTTCCGGGGACGAATGTTTATATAGAAAATTTAAAACTTGGCTCAGCGACTGATCAAAATGGATATTTTGAGATAAACAATGTCCCAGCTGGAAAAATAAATGTTGTAGCAAGCTTTGTTGGTTATGAAAAGCAAAAAAAACAAATTGATTTAAGCCCGGGTGAAGAAATAAATTTGAATTTCTATCTCAAACCGACTGCTTTGCCTTCACAAACAATCGTTGTAACTGCACTTATTGCAAGTGAAAGAGAATCACCTGTTGTCTTTTCAAATCTTGATAAACAGCAGATAAAAGATTTTTACACAACCCAAGATGTCCCAATCCTACTTTCTGAACTCCCCTCGGTTTTATCATATTCATGGTCTGGAAACGGAATTGGATATAATTACTTAAACATTCGTGGATTTGATCAAAGGCGAATTTCTGTTCTTGTAAATGGAATACCTCAAAATGATCCAGAGGATCACGGCGTTTACTGGCTTGATATGCCCGACCTTCTTGCAAGTTCCAACGCTGTGCAAATTCAACGGGGCGCTGGAAGTGCATTCTACGGACCTCCCGCTATCGGTGGTTCTGTTAACATCATAACTTCAAACTTTTCACTTGAACCAAAAATTTCACTTTTTACAGGTTACGGAAGTTACAACACAAAAAAACATTCCATAGCAATCAATTCTGGCTTGATCGCAAACAGATATTCACTTTACAGCCGTCTCTCATACATAGCAACAGACGGTTATAGAGAAAAATCATGGGCTAAATTCCCATCATACTTTTTCAGTGCAATTAGATACGACGACAATATGACGACGCAGATAAATCTCTACGGTGGTCCGTTTGAAGATCACCTCGTATATCGTGGAATTCCAAAGGAATGGGTGAAAGACAAAACAAAAAGAAGAGCAAACCTGAACTATATGGATGTGACGACAAGAGATGATGAGATTGAAAATTTCAGTCAGCCACATTATGAACTTTTGCACGAATGGAGATTTGGAGAGAACCTAACACTTAACAATACTTTGTTTTATATTCGTGGTGTTGGTTTCTGGGATATGGATGCTTCTTGGGGAGATACAGTTTATTTTCGTTTATCAAAGCCATATGCAGAAAAATTTAACTTTGCTATTCCATCTGAAAACCCTGGCGAAGCAATCGCAAGATATTTCATTGACCTAAACCAGTATGGATGGCTACCGAGATTAACCCTCAAACATCAAAATGGCGAACTAACGATTGGGGCTGAATTCAGAATCCATAGAGGATTTCATTGGGGCAAAATCGTCTGGGCTCAAAACCTGCCAAAAGGTTTGCCAAGTGATTACAGATTTTATGAGTATAAGGGCGCAAAAGATATTATTTCGTTTTATATCCACGAATTCTGGCGTCTGAAACAAAATTTAAGATTGATGGCAAGTTTGCAGTTTGTTTATAACAGATACAGGGTTTACGATGAGAAAGAATTTTATGACTATGACACTGGTAAATGGGTAAGCAATGAATTTTCAGTGCCGTATTACTTTTTGAATCCAAAAATTGGGATAAGTTATGATTTAACGCAGAACATAAACATATTTGGAAGTTTCTCAATCACAAATCGTGAGCCAAGCAGAAGAGATTTATACGATGCAAGCGATGGACATTGGTATCCATGGGGGAAAAGACCGAATTTTGAAGTTAAACCAGATGGAACTTTTGATTTCACGAAGCCACTTGTAAAACCAGAGCGTCTTTTTGACCTTGAACTTGGCGCTGGATATTTTAGCGATGATTACAAATTCACAGCGAACTTTTATTATATGGACTTTAGAAATGAACTCGTCAAAAGCGGACAATTAAATATCTTCGGTGATCCAATCATTGGAAATGCTGAAAGAACAAGACATCTTGGAGTTGAATTAACAGCGGAGATTAAAAATTTGTTAATAAATGGACTTGAATTCACTGGAAATGCAACGATAAGCAGAAACAGAATAGTCAAACACGGTGAATATGTCTGGAAAAATCCATATACAGGAGAAAGTTATTCAACTCCGCAGAGAATTTCGCTTGATGGGAAGAAGATTGCAGGATTTCCAGATTACATTGGCTCGGCGAGGGTAAGTTATAGAAATTATGGATTTTTGATTTCACTTCTCGGGAAATATGTTGGTGAATTTTACACAGATAATTTTAATCTCGTCCCATCAAACAATGTCGCAAGGAAAGATAGAAAAGTTGATGCTTATACTGTTTTTGATCTAACCATTGCATATAGATTTGAAAAGATTCTGGGCTTGAAAAACATTGAGTTGAAGTTGCAGGTAAATAATCTCTTCAACGCACTTTATGCTGGTTCTGGAGTTGGGGATGATTTTTATCCTGGTGCAGAGAGAAATTACTTTGTAAGTATTGGGTTTGACCTTTAAATTATATAGGGGGTGATTGATTTCACCCCCTTCTTTTTCCCACGATTTTCCAGAAAATTGAGGTCGTCTTGAAATCTCTTTTAATCTGCAATGGCAATGTCCCGAAAGCGAAATTTTTGCGAAGTATCATCAAAAATTATGATGCGATCGCTTGTGCCGATGGTGGTGCAAACATAGCATTCAAATTCAGAATTTTGCCCGATTTTATCATCGGCGATCTTGATTCAATAAAGCAGGATGTTAAAAAATTTTTTGAGCGTAAAAATGTCAAGATAATTCACGACACAGATCAAGATAGCACTGATATAGAAAAATCCGTAAAGTTTCTTTTATCTCGGGGATTTACTCAAATTGATATTGCCTCCGCAATTGGCGACAGAATTGACCATAACCTTGGGAATTTAAGTGTGCTTGTAAATTTCTATGCAAAAGCAAAGTTGAAAATTATTGACGAAACAATGGAGATATTTTTCACGAAAGATAAAATAACTTTTAAAACAAACAAAGGTGATTCAATTTCACTCATACCGCTTGGATTAAAAGCAGATGGAGTCAAAACGAAAGGTTTGAAATTTAAACTTAACAACGAGACATTAATTTTCAGCGGTAGAGGTGTGAGCAATGTTGCAATGGGAAAACGAGTTTCAATTGAAATTAAAAGAGGTGGATTGTTTGTGATTAGAAAAATAACTTCGCCTGAATTATGAGAGCAAATCTTGCGATAGAGGACATAATTTTAATAGTTCTTTACTTTGCGAGCGTTCTTTTCATTGGATTTAGAGCAAAGAAAAAAGATAATGACGCAGTTGAAGAGTATCTCCTTGCTGGCAGAAGCATAACGCTTCCGATGTTTGTTGCGACGCTTGTTTCAACTTGGTATGGTGGAATTCTCGGTGTTGGAGAATTTACATACAAGTATGGAATCTCGGTGTGGCTTGTGTTTGGGTTACCTTATTACATCTTTGGAGCATTGTTTGCTTTTCTTCTTGCGGAGAAAGTTCGCAAATCAAAACTTTTCACTATTCCAGATCGTCTTGCACAGGTCTATGATAAAAAAACCTCGTTTCTCGGAACGATTCTCACATTAATCCTTGTAACGCCAGCACCTTACTTTTTGATGCTTGGTGTTTTATTCCAGATGATATTCAATCTTGATTTAAAATTGAGCATAGTTTTAAGCACGATTTTATCCGTAAGTTATCTTTTCGCTGGTGGATTTAGATCAGATGTTTACACAGATATTTTTGAGTTCTTTTTGATGTTTGCTGGTTTCGGTTTGATAATTCCTTTTGCGAGTGCAAAATTTGGTGGGATTGATTTTTTGCTTTCAAATCTGCCAGATCAAGCGTTGAGTTTAACGGGTGGAAATTCAATTCAATATATAATTGCATGGTTTTTGATTGCGATATGGACGCTCGTTGATCCGGGATTTTATCAGCGATGTTATGCAGCAAAAGATGGGAAGACCGCAAAATATGGGATTTTAATAGCAATTTTATTTTGGATGATTTTTGATTTTATGACTATGACCGCTGGTCTTTACGCAAGAGCAATTTTACCAAATCTTGATCAACCAATTATGGCTTATCCATCGCTTGCGGAAGTTGTTTTGCCAAAGGTTGCCAAAGGTTTATTTTACATCGGGATGCTCGCAACGATTATGTCAACACTTAACACATTAACATTTATATCTGCTGTTACGATTGGAAATGATATAATCTGGAAATTAAAAAAGACACATAACAACGAAGCAAAGATAAATTTTTACACAAGGATTGGACTTTTGATAACCTTGATAACATCAATTCTTTTTGCGATATATTTTCCGTCCGTGGTTGACCTGTGGTATATAATTGGGACATTGACAATTCCGGGGCTTTTGATTCCTGTCATCACAACATATTTTGAAAATTTGACACCGACGCCAAGAGTTGCTTTTCTGACGATGCTTTCGGGTTTTTTGTTTTCGCTTCTTTCGTTTGTTCTTGGTTATATTTTCAAATCATCAGATGGGACGCCATCATATCCATTTGGTCTTGAGCCGATGTTTCCGGGGCTTTTAGCATCACTTTTGGTTTATATTGCTGGAAAATTGCGGGAGTGAAAAAAATTTGTTTTTTAAAGCCGAAAATGTTATTTTTACAAACAAAAAATTGAAAATTTAAAGGCAGGTTTCCTGATATGGCTCGTCTTGATGTAATTGCAAATAAGACATATTCACCAAAGAAAGAAGAAGTTCTCAATCAGAGGAAATGGTATCTGATTGATGCAGAAGGACAAACGCTTGGTAGATTGGCAAGCAACATAGCCAGAATTTTAAGAGGAAAGCATAAGCCCATTTTTTCACCGCATGTTGATTGTGGGGACTTTGTCGTAGTTATAAACGCTGAAAAAATCAAAGTCACAGGAAAGAAAGAGGAGAAAAAATTATATTTCAGCCACTCTGGGTATCCGGGTGGAGAAAAATTTGAAAGTTTGAAAGACCTTCTCAAGAGAAAGCCGGAATGGGTTCTCTGGCATGCGGTTAAACTTATGTTGCCCAAAAATCGCCTTGCGAGAAGAATAATTCGCAAACTTAAAATTTACGCTGGTCCAAACCATCCACATCAAGCGCAAAAGCCTGAACCAATTCCGGAAGAATTGCTTTTAAAGTAAAACAAAATTGGACTTAAACGACAATGGCTGTAATTTCATATGATGCGGTTGGAAGAAGAAAAACATCAGTTGCAAGAGTGCGACTTATCCCGGGAACTGGGAAAATCACCGTGAATAAGAGAGATTTTGAAAACTATTTCCCTATTGAAGCACACAGAGTTGATATACTTCAACCATTCGTTGTGACAAATACACTTGGGCAATTTGATGTTATAGCGAGAGTTGAAGGCGGTGGTTTAACAGGTCAAGCTGGTGCAATTCGGCTTGGGATAGCAAGAGCTCTTTTAAAAGTTGATGAGACATATAGAAAAATTTTGCGTCAATATGGACTTTTGACAAGAGATCCACGTATGGTTGAACGCAAGAAATACGGTCAACCAAAAGCGAGAAAAAGATTCCAATTCTCAAAGAGATAATTTTTCTATCACACATACTCTCCGAGTCCCGTGTAAAATCGGGATAATCTTCGCAAGGGTGTTCGGGTCATTTAACCCGAATCTTGCGAAGATGTGAGGAGAGTAGAGGTTAAACCAAAACTAAAACGGAGGAGAAATTTTTATGCCAAGAGTAGAACTTCAGCAACTGCTTGAAGCGGGAGTCCATTTTGGACATTTAACACGCAGATGGAATCCAAAGATGAAGCCGTTCATTTTTATGGAAAAGAACGGCATTCACATCATTGATTTGAAAAAGACGCAAGAATATCTTGACATCGCCTGTGAAGAGGTTAAGAAAATAGTTTTGCAGGGGAAGCAAATTCTTTATGTTGGAACTAAAAAGCAAGCGAAGGAAATCATAAGAACTGAAGCCGAAAGAGCTGGGATGCCGTATGTGATTGAAAGATGGCTTGGTGGAACTTTGACGAATTTTGTGACTATAAGAAAAAGTGTTAAGAAGCTTCAAAACATTGAAAAAATGGAAGCAGATGGAACGATTGATGAATTGACGAAAAAAGAGAGATTGAAAATTTTGCGTGAGAAAGAAAAGTATCAGAAAATCCTTGGTGGCATAAGAGATATGACGACGCTTCCAGGAGCTGTTTACATCGTTGATATAAAGAAAGAGCATATTGCTGTATCCGAAGCAAGAAAATTAAATATACCTGTCTTCGCAATGCTTGATACAAATTGCGACCCTGACCTTGTTGATTACCCAATTCCAGCAAACGATGATGCAATTAAATCAATTCAACTTATAACACGTGTTTTCACGGATGCTATCCTTGAAGCAAAAGCAGTTCTTGAATCTGAAAAATCATTAGTTGAAGCTGAAAGAAAATAAAAACAAAATTTAAAGGTCGTAAAAATGGAAATAACTCTTGAACAAATAAAAACACTTCGTGAGAAAACGGGCGCTGGCGTAATGGATTGCAAAAAAGCACTTATGGAGACAAATGGAGATATTGAAAAAGCTATAGAATATCTCCGCAAGAAAGGCGCATCTGTTCTTGAAAAACACGCAAATAGAGAGACAAAACAAGGATTAATTGAAGCTTACATTCACGCTGGTGGAAGAGTTGGGGCAATTGTTGAAATAAATTGTGAAACTGATTTCGTCGCCAGAACAGATGAGTTCAAACAGTTAGCTCGTGATATAGCAATGCAGATAACGGCGATGAACCCAAAAGTTGTGAGCAGAGAACAACTTCCAGAAGAGGTTGTGAAAAAAGAATTTGAAATTTATAAAGAACAGGCACTTGCTGAAGGTAAACCCGAGGAGATTGCAGAAAAAATAGCGCAAGGCAAACTTGAAAAGTTCTTTGAGGAAGTATGCTTGCTTGATCAACCATTTATCAAAGATCAGGGCAAGACGATAAGAGATTTAATTCACGAAGCAGCTGCTAAATTTGGAGAGAACATCGTCATAAGAAGATTTGTAAGATATTACCTTGGGGAGGATATTGAAAAGTAAAAGAAAAAGGTCTCAGGTTTCTGAGACCTTTTTTTATATTCTGACGAAATAAAACAAAAACTTGCAATAAAATGAACCAGCCAATTTATAAGAGAATTCTTCTTAAAGTCAGTGGGGAAGCTTTGATGGGAGAGCGTGGCTATGGGATTGACCCAGTTGTTTTGAACAGGTTTGCGGATGAAATAAAAGAAGTTCATGAGCTTGGGGTTCAAATCGGAATTGTCATAGGCGGGGGAAACATTTACAGGGGTGTTGATGCCGTGGCTGAAGGAATTGACAAAGTCGTCGGCGATCAAATGGGAATGCTTGCAACAGTTATAAATGCGCTTGCTTTGCAAAGTGTTCTTGAGAAAAAAGGCGTGATGACACGACTTCAAACCGCAATCGTTATGGAACAAATCGCAGAACCATTCATAAGAAGAAGAGCCATAAGACATCTTGAAAAAGGAAGAGTTGTGATCTTCGCAGCTGGAACGGGAAATCCGTATTTTACGACGGATACAGCAGCTGCTTTGAGAGCAATTGAAATAAAAGCAGATGTGATTTTAAAAGGCACAAGAGTTGATGGCATTTATGATTCAGACCCTGAAAAAAATCCTCTTGCGGTTAAATTTGAGCAAATATCTTATCTTGATGTCTTAAAGCTTGATTTGAAAGTTATGGACTTAACAGCGATAACATTGTGTCGGGAAAACAATCTCCCGATAATCGTCTTTAATATGAATGTCCCGGGAAATTTGAAAAGAATAATTCTCGGCGAAAATGTAGGAACAAAGGTTGTCCATTCAAGCGAAGTTTTATCAAATAGATAAAAAACAAAATGGTTTTAAAACTATGACAGTGCCATCAACAATCCCGGAAATACTCAAAGATGCAGAAGAAAGAATGAAAAAATCAGTTGAGATAACAAGACAAGAATTAGCAAGAATCAGAACTGGCAAGGCAACGACAGCTTTGCTTGACGGAATAAAAGTTGATTACTACGGACAGCATTTACCAATTAACAAAGTCGCCACCGTAAGCGTCCCCGATCCACATACTTTAACTGTGACCCCGTGGGACAAATCACTTATTCCTGTGATTGAAAAAGCCATATTAAGCTCTGACCTCGGTCTTAATCCGACAAATGACGGGAATGTGATAAGAATTCCAATTCCTCCACTTACAGAGGAAAGAAGAAGAGAAATTGTAAAACTTGTCAAAAAATTTGGAGAAGAAGGCAAAATTGCAATTAGGAATGTGCGAAGGGATGCGAATGAGCATTTGAGACGCATTGAAAAAGAACAACATATTTCCGAAGATGAGAGAAAAAGAGCTGAAGATCAAGTTCAAAAGTTAACAGATAAATACATAAAAGAAATTGACCTTCTTTTGGAGCAAAAAGAGAAAGAGATAATGAGCTTTTAACATCGTTCAATGAATCCAGAGAAAGAAGCAATAAGACAAAAGATTTTATCACTCCGAAATTCACTTTCACCCGAAGAAGCAAAGAAAAGAAGCAAACTTATTTTCCAAAACCTAAAAAAATTATCCGTATTTGAGAAAGCCCAAACAATTCACACTTATGTTTCTTCAAAGAAAAACGAAGTTGACACAATTGAAATCATAAACTATCTTTTTTCAATCAACAAAAAAGTGGTCGTCCCCGTCGTTGACAGGATAAATAAAATTCTCATTCATTCTGAATTAAAAAATTTAAGCGAGTTAAAAGAATCTACATTCGGAATTCTTGAACCCGTGGAGATAAGAAAAGTTGAGATTGAAGAAATTGACATCGTTCTTGTTCCTGCAATCGCAGTTGATAGATTTGGAAATCGCATCGGTTTTGGCGGTGGATATTATGATAAATTTTTAAGTCAAGTGAAATGCCCAAAAGTTGCCCTTGTATATGATTTTCAAGTTGTTGAGAAAATAAATCCATCGCCGGGTGATGTCCCTGTTGATTTTATCATAACAGAAAGTGAAATTATAGAGGTTAGAGAATGAAACACAAGCGAGTTAATTTCGTATTAAAGTTTGCGAACCTATTTGAAAAACAAAACCGAATTGAGGAATGAAACGGCTTTATAAATCAAGAGAAAATAGGATAATTGATGGCGTCTGCGGTGGAATCGCAGAATATCTTGGCATTGACCCGGCGATCGTAAGAGTTATCTTTGTTCTTTTGTTTTTTATGGGTGGAGTGGGACTTTTGCTTTACATAGCCGGAATGTTGATAATTCCGCCAAATCCAGAACATAGAAAAGCAGAAGAAACACAAACAAAGCCCACGTCTGGTAAAGGGATACTTTTCATACTTGGTTTATTGCTTATTCTCATCGGGGTTGGATTGTTATTAGAAAATTTTGGTTTTGCATTTTGGCACTTTTTGAAATCTGCTTTTAGTTATCTTCTGCCAGCTCTATTTATCGCAATAGGGTTATTTTTGATAATTTCATACTTCACTAAAAAGTCGGAAATTTTGAAGGAGATAAAAACTGAATCAGAAGAAACAAAATCAGAAACAGGGGAACAGGTGAAGCGTTTATTTAGATCAAAGAAAAACAGAATGATATTTGGCGTCTGCGGTGGGCTTGGTGAATATCTTAACACAGATCCAACGGTCATTAGAATCCTTTGGGTTATACTTGCAATTTCTTCGCTTGGGATAGCGATCCTGCTTTATCTCATAATGGCGATAATTGTTCCAGAAGAGCCTGCTTGATGCTCAAACAAAATTTAAAACCATAAGTTTTAACTCTGTCATTTCCTCAATCGCATATCTTAAACCTTCTCTTCCGAAACCGCTATCTTTTACTCCACCATAAGGCATGTGGTCAATTCTATAAGTTGGGTAATCGTTTATTATCACCCCGCCAACTTCAATTTTTTCAAAAGCATAAAAGATTTTTCTATAATCCGTGGTAAAAACACCCGCTTGAAGACCGTATTTTGAATTGTTAACTTTTTCAATTGCTTCCTCAAAAGAATCGTATTTTTCAAGCGTGACAACGGGAGCGAAAACCTCCTGACAACTTACTTTCATATCTGGCTTGACATCAACGAGTATCGTTGGCTCGTAAAAAGTCCCGTTTCTTTTTCCACCTATTAGAATTTTAGCTCCACTTTGAACTGCTTCATTGACCCAGTTTTCTGTTTTAATTGCTGCGTTTTCGTCAACCATCGGTCCAACTATTGTATCTGGCTCAAATGGGTTTCCAACTTTTAATTTTTTCGTTTCATCAATAAATTTTCTCTCAAATTCATCATAAATTTCTTTGTTGACATAAATTCTTTGAACTGCTATGCACGATTGCCCTGCCTGACCAAAAGACCCGAGAGCGATTCTTTTGACAGCGTAATCAAGATTTGCATCTGGTTCAACGACCACAGCTGCGTTTCCACCAAGTTCAAGTGTGACTCTTTTCTTCCCAGCGATATTTTTTAATCTCCAACCGACATCACCGCTACCTGTGAATGTAACCATTTTAATTCTTTCATCTCTTACGAGAAGTTCAATTTCATCTGCTTTACAAGGCACAAGGTTAAATCCGCCAGCTGGATATCCAGATTTCTCAATTATCTCCGTAAGCATTACACTTACAATTGGAGCTTGTGAGGATGGTTTCAAAATTATTGAATTCCCACTTGCAATAGCTGGCGCAACTTTATGGGCGACAAGATTGAGCGGAAAATTAAACGGAGTTATAGCAAGTATAACACCGATTGGAAATCTTCTGACAAGTCCGAATCTTCTTTCAGAGTGTGAAGCGAGGTCAAGTGGGATGATTTCGCCGTTAATTCTTTTTGCTTCTTCACTTGCAATTTTAAATGTAAAAATTGCTCTATCAACTTCTGCACGAGAAAATAAAATCGGCTTACCCATCTCTTTCGTTATCATCTGGCTGAATTCCTCACGGCGTCGTGCTATCTCATTTGAAATAAATTCAAGTATTTCAGCCCTGCGATAAGATGGAAGTTTTCTCGTCTCCTCAAATCCTTTCTGAGCTGAAATCACAGCATCTTCAAGGTCGTCAGGTGAAGCAAGGTAAACTTCCCCAACAATTTCGCCATTAAATGGACTTTTGACCTGTAATTTTCTTGGTGAGGTTCTCCACTCGCCGTTGATGAAAAATTTATATTCCGGGACCATGGCTGTTAAATGTTAAGTTTTTTATAATTCAAGCATCTCTTTCACTTTTGAGACAACATCTTCAATTCCAACGAGAATTCTTTCACCTGTTTTTCTGACTTTGATTTCAACCCGATTATTTTTCAAATTTCTCTCGCTTACAATAACCTGCAATGGCATACCAAGTAAATCAGCGTCTTTGAACTTAAACCCAGGGCTTACATCAACTCTATCATCGTAAATAACTTCTATCTTTTCAGAGTTGAATTTCTCATAAAGTTTATCAGCTGTCCAGACAACATCGGGATTTTCTGTATTGACCGAAATTAAATGAACATGAAACGGGGCTATCGCTTTATCCCAAATTATTCCATTCTCGTCGTGATTTTGCTCAATGTGGCAGGCAATTATCCTTTCAACGCCGATCCCATAACTTCCCATTATGATTGGTTTCTCCTGACCATTTTCATCAAGAAAAGTCGCTTTCATTGCTTCGGAATACTTTGTCCCAAGCTTGAAAATATGACCTATTTCAATAGCGTTTACAATTCTCAAAGGCGAGCCACAATTAATGCAGGGTTCTCCCTCTTCAACCTTTCTCAAATCAAAATATCCATCAACTTTAACATCTCTTTCCATATCAATGTTGGCAATGTGATAATCATCTTTGTTTGCACCACTTATCAAATTATTTGCTCCTTTTAGGCGATTATCCGCAATGATTTTGAAATTTTTCAATCCAATTGGACCAATTGAACCTGCGTTTGCACCTGTTAATTTTTTAAGTTCTTCCGGCTCCATAGGTGCGATCTCTCCACCGCCGAGTGCCTTCAAAAGTTTGGCTTCAACAAGTTGATCGTTGCCAAGCATTAAAATTAAAACCGGTTGACCATTATGTTTATAAACAAGCGACTTCGCAAGTATTTCAGTTGATACATTCAAAAATTCAGCAAGTTCGTTTATCGTTCTGACATTTGGAGTGTAAATTTCTTCAAGCGGTTTGCTTTCGGGATACCTTTTCGCAGGTGGAACATTTGATTGTGCTATTTCGGTATTTGCTGCATACCCACAATTATCGCAAATAACAACTGTATCTTCGCCATAAGGCGATTCAACCATAAATTCTTCTGATGCGGAGCCACCCATTGCCCCAGTTGATGCACCAACGATGAAAAATTTCAAACCACATCTTGTGTAAATTTTTATATACGCCTGTTTGTGAAGTTCGTAAGATCTATCAAGCCCTTCCCATGATGCATCCAAACTATATGAATCCTTCATTATGAATTGTCTACCTCTTATAACTCCGCTTCTTGGTCTTGGTTCATTTCTGAATTTTGTTTGAATTTGATACCAGATTTGAGGTAAATCTTTGTATGATTTTATGTGATGTTTTGCTATGTGGCATATAACCTCTTCGTGTGTTGGAGCTAAAACCAATGGTCTATTTTTCAACTGAAAAATCACATCTCCAAAATCTCGCAATCTTCCCGTTTCTTCCCAGAGTTCAACTGGATTTAGCGCAGGAAGATGAAACTCCTGCCCGCCGATTGCGTCCATTTCCTCACGAATTATTTGCATAACTTTTTTTGCAACTCTCCATCCAAGTGGCAAGAAAGAATACACGCCTGCTGCAAGCGGTCGGACAAGCCCAGCTCTTATCATAAGTTTATGACTTGGCATAATTGCATCTGATGGATCTTCCTTCAAAGTCGGCACAAAGCCAGTGGATAATCTCATTACGGAATTTATCTTTTGTTTTTAAATTATCTTTCCTCTGCCATTCTTATGATCTCCTCCGCAACTTCAAGACCATCTGACACAACACTAACTCTATTTGTTCCATCATAATAACCAGAAAGATGAAGTATGTTATACGCAGCATTAAAATAATCAAGCATTTTTTTGTTCAATTTACCAAGTTCACGTCGGTAATCCTCAACGCTTTTTCTTCCTTTCTTTTTTATTTCTCTGCCCTTTTTAAGCAAATATCCATCAACAGCCAGAAGCACAGCGCTATACGCAATTCCACAAGCCATCTTAACATATTTGACATCGCGATAGAAACCATCTTCAACTCTTGAATTTTTCAAAACATTTTTCGCATTTGCAAGATATCTTCTCGCTTCACGAATGTAATGCTCAAAATCATTATTTCTCGTTCCCTTCGCCATAATGCGAAAAACAAAAATTTTTAAAATTTTACTCAATCAAATTGAAAAAATCAAACTGCTCAACCAATTTTCGTCTGTAGATACCAAACAATGTAAAGAAGCGCAAGCGTGAAAATAATGTAAAGTATGTAAACGAAGTTTGAAAAGAATTCTTTAAACAAGTTCCAGATTTCAGCAAATGATTGTCTCATAACCTTTCAACAATTTTGTTTATTTTATCTCTAAATTCAATCGCTTTCAAACGAACTTTTTGTTTAAAATCTCCCGAGTCGGACGCATAAATTATCTCACGACCGACATTTATCAAGCAAATTTTATCTCTGTTGATTCCATATCTCAAAGCAATTTCAAGATCTCCCTTTTGCACTCCTATGCCCGGAATTAAAAATAATTTTTCGTCTGACAAATTCCGAACAAGTGAAATATCCTCTCCCCTTGTTGCACCAACGACAAAACCGACATTTGCAAATTTTTCGCCCAAAAACTTTTCCGCAATTATTTGAAACAAAAATTTATCGCCACATCTTAGATACTGAAAGTCAAAAGCACCTTGATTTGAACTTAACACAACAACAAAAACAAATTTATCATCAAATTGAATAAACGGCTCAATCGTTTCAACTCCAAAATAAGGATTGAAAGTAACCGCGTCAGCTCCAAATTCAACGAAAACGCTTTGGGCATACATCTCAACGCTTGAAGTTATATCACCTCGCTTTGCATCAAGTATAACTGGAATTTCATCAGGTATATTTTCAATTGTTTTCTTCAAAATTTCAAAACCACGCGCTCCAAGAGCCTCATAAAACGCTGAATTAAGTTTATAGGCACAGACGACATCATAAGTTGTTTCAATTATACTGCAGTTGAACTCAAGAATTGATTTTTTCTCCCTTGGGAATATATGCGGTAGTTTATTCAAATTCGGGTCAAGCCCTATGCAAAGCAGAGAGTTGTTTTTTGAAATACACTTTTTTAGTTTATCAAGAAATCTCATAATTCAAATTCGCAATTTATCAAGAGCAAATTCACTTTTAAAAATTTAATACATTGCGATTGAAAATCAAATTTCCAAAGTTTGATTTTTTCATGTCAGATTTGTATATTTTTAATGAATTCAAATACCTGTGGCGGGTTAGCTCAGGTGGTAGAGCAGCGGAATCATAATCCGCGTGTCGGGGGTTCGAGTCCCTCACCCGCTACTAATTTAAAACCTTTCAGTCCCGAGCGTGGCTGGAAGGTTTTTTTGTATAAAGACATAAACTAAAACCTTATGGTAAAGGACTTCATAAATCGCTTCCGTGAATTCACTCAAAAAAACAACCTTATAAATCCCGGCGATAAAATAGTTGTTGCAGTAAGTGGTGGAGTTGATTCAATTGTCTTACTTGATGTCTTAAATGAGATTAAAAATCAACTCAAACTTGAACTCATTGTAGCACACTTTAATCATAAATTAAGAGGCGCTGAATCCGACGAGGATGAAAATTTTGTCAGAAAATTTTCAGCAGAACTGGGGATTGATTGTTATGTCCGAAGCGAAAACACAAAAGAATATTGCAAAGCAAAAAAAATCTCAATTCAAGAGGGAGCTCGCGAGTTAAGATATAACTTTTTTGAAACATTGAGATTGTTAAAGGGCTTTGATAAAATAGCAACTGCTCATAACGCAAATGATAATGCAGAAACCGTTCTTTTAAATCTTTTCCGCGGTTCAGGTGTAAATGGACTTGCCGGAATTCAAATTAAAAGAGGAAGCATCATAAGACCTCTTCTTTTTGCAACGCGAGATGAAATTGAAGAATATGCAAACGAGAAAGGTCTCTCTTATAGAATTGACTCATCAAATTTAAAAACATCATATCGCCGAAATTACATCCGACTTAAACTTTTGCCATTGATAAGCGAAAATATAAACCCGGGAATAATTGAAACATTAAACAGAACTGCGCAGATATTTTCTGAACTAAGCGAGTTTATACGACACGAGGTTTCAAAAATAATTAAATTCGTGGCAATAGAAGAAAGCCCCGGAAAGGTATTCGTTGATATACAAAGATTGAAAAGTTATCTTTATTTCATTCAGGAAAGTGTGATAATTTCAATTGCCGAAACATTCTTTAATGAAAGAATTGATTTCGCAAGAGTTCTATCAATTTTAAATTTGATTGATTCAACACCCGGAAGTTCTGTGATGATCTCAGGTGATTTGTTTGTTTACAGAGATAGACAACATCTTGTATTTTTACGCAAGCCGGAATTTTTTGAGACCGAGATATTTTTATATGTTCATCCCGGAGAAAAATATGAAACTGATTCATTCGTTTTCTCGTCTGAATTTGTCAAAAGAGAAGATGTTCAGTTCCATCGCGATTCACAGGTTGAATATATTGACGCCGATTTAATTGCCGATGAACTTATTTTGAGAAACTGGCAACCCGGAGATTGGTTTGTCCCACTCGGTATGAAAGGCAGGAAAAAGATAAGCGATTTTTTAATTGATCTTAAAATTCCAATTTACGAGAAAAGAAAAATCCTTGTTCTTGAATCCGAAGGTAAAATCGTATGGGTTTGCGGTCTGCGACTTGATGATAGATTTAAAATAACAGATTCAACAAGTAAAATTTTGAAAATTGAATTTCATCCAAAACAAATTTCGCGGATAAATGAGTGATGTAGTTTACATCAACGGAGAAAGATTCAAAATTTTAATTCCAGAAGAAAAAATAAAAGAAAGAGTCAAGGAACTTGGTGAACAAATAAGTCGTGATTATCAAGGTAGTGTTCCAATTTTTATAGGCGTTTTAAATGGCTCGGTTATATTTTTTGCAGATTTAATTCGTGAGGTGAAAATTGATTGCGAAGTTGACTTTCTCAAACTATCAAGTTATGGAGATGAAAAAATTTCATCAGGACATGTAAAACTTCTCAAAGATCTTGACTGTCAGGTTACGGGCAGAGATATAATCGTGGTTGAAGATATAATTGACTCGGGACTTTCAATCAAATTCATCAAAAACTTAATTATGCTCAAAAACCCGAAATCTTTAAGGATAGTTACATTGTTATATAAAAAGAACAGAGTTCAGATTGATTTCAAAATTGATTATATTGGTTTTGAGATAGGAGATGAGTTCGTGATTGGCTACGGGCTTGACTATGCGCAGAAAGGAAGGAATTTGAAAGGAATTTATGTGATTGATACACAAAAATAAACTTGTTGAGGAGGTTTTGAAAAATGTTCAGAGAATTCTTAAATTCAAGTGATAAATTCAAAAAGAACGATAGAAAAATGAGGAAACCTCAATTTGACAATGGCGATAACGACGATTTCAACTGGGGAAGAGCAATGCGAGTGATTTTAAGCTGGCTTATCATTATTTCCGCAGTTTTTGCACTTATGGTCTGGTTCAGAGGAAATCAAAAACTTGAATATGAAATTACATTTGACCAATATCAACAATTTTTGAAAGCTGGAAAAATAAAAGAAGCAATCGTCAAGAAAACGGATGTAAATAATTTTGACTTCCACGGCGTTCTCAAAGAGCCAGAAGAAATGATAACGGTTGACGGGAAAAAAGTCCGCGGTGATAAATTTGTTGTCTTTCTGCCGAATGCTTCCGATTCAAGGGTGATAGATGAATGGACGAGAAGAGGGATTAAATTTAACTTCGTTAAAGAAAGCGATCAATGGTTGAATGCTCTTTTGAGCATAATTCCGTGGGTTCTCTTGATTTTTATCTGGTTTTTGATTATGCGAAGAATGCAAGGGACGACGACGAAAAATATATTCACATTCGGAAAAAGCAGAGCAAGAGTTATAACCAACAACATTCCGAAAGTTACATTTAACGATGTCGCTGGGGTTGAAGAAGCGAAAGAAGAATTAAAAGAGATCATAGAATTTCTCAAAGATCCTGCAAAATTTCAGCGTCTTGGTGGAAAAATTCCGAAAGGTGTTCTACTACTTGGACCCCCGGGAACAGGAAAAACATTGCTTGCAAAAGCAGTTGCTGGTGAAGCTGGTGTGCCTTTCCTCTCAATAAGTGGAGCTGAATTTGTTGAAATGTTCGTTGGAGTTGGAGCAAGCAGAGTGCGTGATCTTTTTGAACAGGCGAAAAAACTTGCACCGTGTATAGTTTTTATTGACGAAATTGACGCTGTTGGAAGACACAGGGGCGCTGGACTTGGCGGAGGTCACGATGAGAGAGAACAAACTTTAAATCAACTTCTCGTTGAAATGGATGGCTTTGAAGAAAACAGCGGAATAATCGTAATTGCTGCAACAAATAGACCTGACATACTTGACCCAGCACTTTTGAGACCCGGAAGATTTGACAGACAAATTGTTGTTGATAGACCCGATGTGAAAGGACGACTTGAAATTTTAAAAGTCCATACACGAAGGTTGCCTCTTGCCCCGGATGTTAATCTTGAAATAATTGCAAAATCAACCCCGGGATTTTCTGGAGCAGACCTTGCAAATCTTGTAAATGAAGCTGCACTTTTAGCTGCGCGCAAAAATCACGACCTTGTGACGATGCAGGACTTTGAAGAAGCAAAAGACAAAGTTATGATGGGAATACAAAGAAAGAATGTTGCTATCTCAGAGCGTGAAAAAAGAATTACTGCTTATCACGAATCCGGACATGTTCTCGTTGCAAAGATGTTGCCAGAAGCTGATCCAGTTCACAAAGTCACGATTATCCCACGTGGCAGAGCTCTTGGAGTGACAACATATCTTCCAATTGATGAAAGGCACACTTACTCAAAAGAATATCTTGAAGCGATGATAACTTATGCTCTTGGTGGAAGAGCAGCTGAAAAATTAATTTTCAACTCTCTCACAACCGGAGCAGCTGACGATCTTGAAAAGGCAACGACAATTGCAAGAAAAATGGTCTGTGAATGGGGAATGAGCGAACGCCTTGGACCTTTGACCTATGGAACAAAAGAAGAAGAAATTTTCCTTGGAAGAGAGATTACAAGACAGCAAAATTATAGCGAGCAAACCGCGATTTTGATAGATGAAGAAGTTAAAAGAATTGTCACCACCTGTATGGAAAGAGCAGAAAACATCCTGCGCGAAAACATTGACGCTTTACATCGTCTTGCGAATGCTTTGCTTGAAAGAGAAACGCTAACGGGTGAAGAAATAGATAAAATCATCAAAGGTGAAGATTTGCCCGCCATCCAAAAGAAAGCCAACGGTCAAGATGAAGCAACTCCAAGAGTATCTGCAAATCCTGAACCAAAAAATTAACGGACGATTTGAATCACCAGATTATTCAGAAATACTCATTGATTTTAGCAAAAACATTGACCGAAATTACAAGGCAGAATACATCCGCAAGGCGATACATCAGTTTTCAATGTTAATACCGGTGATTTACTATTTCACACCCCGTGATCTCGCAATAAAAATTTTAATCATCCTAACATTTGGGTTCGTCGCAGTTGATATCGCAAGATATTACAGTCCAACTGCGCAAAAACTCTTTTATAAATTTTTTGGCTTTATCCTCAGACATCACGAAAGAGATCATAAAGCAAAAAACTTGAACGGTGCAACCTGGGTTTTCATTTCAGCGCTCGTCTGTGTCATCATTTTTCCTAAATTTATCGTCATAAATGCGTTTGCAATTTTAATCCTTTCCGATGCAAGCGCAGCTGTTTTCGGGCGAAAATTCGGGAAACATAAATTTTTCAAGAAATCACTTGAGGGAACGATCGCTTTTATAATTGCTGCAATCCCTGTTGTATTTCTTGCCCCGAAAGTTCAGAATTTGCCGGGTGAATACATCATAACGATGATCGCTGCAATCGTCGGCGGAATCATTGAAGCTGCCTCAATTGATCTCAAAGTTGATGATAATCTTTCCATCCCCGTCAGCATAGGCGCGACGATGTGGATTTTATATTCAATTTTTTACCCCAATCTTGACCTCTACTTTTTAAAGTAAAAAGAGAGCAAAAGATGAAAAAATTTTTTTCAATCGCAATAATTTCGCTCTTTCTAATCTCCTGCACTCAGCTAAAACCCAAAGCAACCGGAGACGAGACAGAGATCATAACCTACGTTGATTCACTTCTTTACACTCAAATTCAAGACCCGTTGAAATCAACATTTCAGCGACTTCTTTACACCCCACAACCAGAAAGTTTATTTATCATAAAGCCAGAATTTCAAATTTATTCAATTGACAATCTCAAAACGCGAAAAAACATTATGTTTGTCTCAACGCTTGATAATAAGAGCGACATCGGACTTTATGTTTCAAATATGCTTGACCCAGCTTCAAGAGAACTCGTTGAAAAAGATTCTGCATTTCTTTTCATAAAGAAAGACCTTTGGAGCAAAGGACAAATCATTGTCGTTTTGGTTTCAAAAGATAAAGAAACTCTTTTAAAACATCTAACGAAAGATAGAAACGAAATTTATCTTTACTTTCGCGACGAATTTTTCAAAAGAGAACTTGACGCAATTTATTCCGAAGGTCACAACAAAAAGGACATTGAGAGATATTTTCTTAAAAAATATGGGTGGACAATTTTTGTTCAGCACGATTATTATATCGCAAAAGATTCAGCGGAAGAAAAATTCGTCTGGCTCAGAAGAAGAACTCCCGAAGATATGGAAAGATTTATCTTCATTCACTGGATTGACTCGGTTGAAAATCCGTATAAATTTTTCAATCAAGTATGGATAGCAGAGAAAAGAAACGAATTGACGCGAAAATTTTACAGGACAACACGAGATGACGCTTGGGTCGTGATAGCAGATGATCCGGAAAGCATAAAATATCTTTACTTTTTCCCAGTGAATTTCAACGGAAGATATGCAATAAGGGTTCAGGGTTTATGGAGATTTAACGATTTTACAGGGGGAGGACCTTTCATCTCGTATGTTTTTTACGATGAAAATCAAAAGCGAATTTATTTTATTGACGGTTCAATCTTTGCGCCAAGATACGAGAAGAAAAAACTCGTGATTCAGATTGATGCGCTCCTTCATACTTTCAAAACCGCTGGCTCAGGGGAAATTGCTTCACATTGAAACATCTATTCACAGACCTGCGTATTTACGAAATTAGAAAAACAAAAAATTTTTCTAATATGAAGACAAAGTTTCTCATTTTTATTATCACGGGTTTACTTTTTGCCGGCGGTTTGCTTCTTTGCTCAAATATAAAAACCGGTGAAATTAAATTTGAAATTCAACCTGAACAAACCGAAGAATTAAAAATCTCCAAATCTTTCAACATAACTCCGGGCATCCTTATGATTGAAGCAAGCATCGCAGATGTCATTTTAAAACCACATGAAGAGAAAAATATAAAAATTGATTTTTCCGCAAGAGGTTCAGCAGACCAACTGAAAAATTTTGATGTCTCATTTGAAGAGGGAAATGGTTTCTTTAAAATCAAGATCAAACACAAAAGAGAGTTCAAATGGTATAACTTTTTCAAACTTTTTGACTTAATTGAGGGAAGCAAGATTGAAACCGCACAACTTGTTGTATATGCGCCGGGGTTTTTGAACGGGGATATTAAGACCGCTGGCGCGGATATAAAAGTTGAAAAATTCACAGGAACTTTTACACTTTCATCATCTGGTGGAGATATTTATTGCGAAGGAATTGATGGGACTATCAACGCATCTTCGGCTGGTGGGGATATCAGATTTAAAAATTGCTCTGGAACTGGAACAGCAAGAACATCTGGTGGCGATGTGTTTGTTAGCAATCATTCCGGTATAATTGAAGCAAAATCAGCTGGCGGAGATGTGAGAATTAACAAAATTTCTGGCTCGGTTGTTGCATCTTCATCTGGTGGGGATATAGAAGTTGAATTTATAAAAATTGAAATGCAAACGAATTTAACTTCATCTGGCGGGGATATAAAAATTTTTGCTCCATCGGATTTAAATGCTTATGTTGATTTTGAAACTTTTGGCGGAGATATAAACTTTGATTTCCCGATTAAAACGGAGATGAAGACAAGTTCAAAGATAAAAGGATGGATTGGTAAAGAAGATTCAGGTGTAAAGATTAAAGCGACGACATCAGGTGGAGATATAGAGTTAAGAAAAAGAGATAAGGGGATTTAGCGCGCCTGGAGGGACTTGAACCCCCAACCCGCGGATCCGAAGTCCGCTGCTCTGTCCATTGAGCTACAGGCGCCTTTTTTAAAATTTACATCAAAATTTATTTTCCCTCAAAATCATCTTCGCAAATTCAATGTCCTCTGGCGTCGTTATCTTTATGTTTTCGTAAAGTCCTTCAACAATTTTCACTTTGACGCCAAGACGTTCAACAAGTGATGCATCATCCGTCCCGTAAAATGAATCTGTGTAAGCTTTTTTATACGCCTGCTGTAAAACAGTGTAATAAAACGCTTGCGGTGTCTGAACAAGCCAAAGCGAATTTCTATCAAGCGTCTTTTCAACAAATCCATTCCCAGCATCAAGTTTAACTGTCTCCTTTGGTCTTACCGCAAGTATTGCTGCGCCAGTTTCTTTACAAGCAGAAATAACTTCACAAATTTTATCACAAGTTATAAAAGGTCTAACTGCATCGTGAACAACAACTATTTCAGTGTGATGATAAACCATCATTTGCAGTGCGTTATAAACAGAATCTTGCCTCTCGTTCCCGCCAACGGTGACCTCAACAACTTTGGTTATGCCAAATTTTTTAACGAGATTTTCAACTTCAATAAAAATCTCCGGCGCGGTTGCAATTATTATAGCGTCAATACAATCGCAGTTTTGAAACTTTTCAAGCGTATGAATTAAAATTGGTTTTCCTTCTATCTCTATCAATTGCTTGTGTATGCCCGCATTCATTCTCTTACCATATCCTCCAGCCGGAATTATAGCGGTTACCTTCAAGATTTATTTCCCCTATTTTGTTCTTCAATTCCGGTGTAATCAATATGAAATATAAACTCTGGAAATTTCCTCGGCAAACTTATGATGTTGTAAACCATTATTCCAGTTGACATTCTATCAAGCCAGGAAGAAAGTGGCCAGCCAAAGTGTATGTGAATCTTTTTATCAGCCGGAAGTTCATACTTAATCGTTTTCAAAAGTCCAACAATCATATCAAATAAATTCGTTCTTGGTTGAATTGATATCCAGAAATGTCTCGGAAATTTTTTCTCAGGTCTATCAAGTCGTGGAGAGTAAAAGCTTACATAGATTGAATTGTCATCAAGGTTTTCAATGTTTTCTTTTGGTCTTTTAAAGTGAATGTGAACTTCATTGGAATCAATTTCTGCAATCGCAAAAACAACATCCATCGGGCTATCGGTAATTCTTCGCACGGGGATTTCCGGCGCCTTCGTCCTTGAAATTTTTAATCCAGCGATAAGGAAAAATAATGTCATAAAAAGCCAAAGCAAGGCACCATACAATCTGTGCAGGACAATGTAAATAAATATGCTAAATGTGATGATGAAAAGAACCAAAGTTCCAGTTCTGGATGTGTGATAAGTTATCTCTTTTGTCCCCATCAAATATCTGTAAATTATGAGCGATCCAATGTTAATTGTGAAACTTGCAACAAGCCCAACAGCATACATTTCTGCAAGGATTGCTTGGCTTCCACTTGTTATCAAAAGTATGATTGAATAAAATGTCGCATTCAAAATATGAACGCGGTAAAGCGAACCACGGCGATTTAACTTTATAAGCCACTGGAAATTGTATCTTTCGCATATTTTTTCTATCAATTCAGATGAAGCAACCATTGCTGTATTTACAGCCATTATCAAAGTAATGCTTGCAAGAACACTGACAACTAAACCAAATGCGGGTCCATTTACTTTTTCCGCAAATGTCGGGATTAAATCTGTTTCGTGCTTTTCAAGTTCTATGTTTGATGAAAGAGCGAAAAGAGCAATTAACGGCGTGAAGATGCCAACTGTAAGAGCAAGGAAAATGTATGCTTTTCTGATATCGTGCCAACTTTTGACAAGTGATGCAGTTTGAAGAACGGATTCAATTCCCGAATAAGCGAGGATACAACTTCCAATTCCAGTGACAAGATTTGCGTATGATTTAAAAATTGACGAATCGTTTAAATCAGAAACAAAAAGAGAGAAACTTTCCTTTACCTTTGACGCAGCTGATGAATCAAAATTGAAAATTCCACCAATGACTAAATTCAAAAGCACAAATGAAGCAAAAATGAAAATTGCAAATGTAAACTTTGCATTTTCTCTTATCCCGAGAATGTTAAGCCCAGCAATTAACCAGATGACAAGAATCTTCAAAAAGAATTTTAAATGTTCGGGCATTGAAAGGAAGGCAAGACCATTTTCAACGGCGCTGACAGTTGAGATTGAAGCTGTTAATATATACACAACGAGAATTGATGCAACAGCGATAAATGAAACGCTTGGACCAAGGACAAGATATGAAAACGAATAAACCCCGCCACCTTTTATATTATGAACTTCAAGAATTTCAGCTATCTCAACCATCCTCGTTGAAAGAAAACGAATGAAAAGTGATGTCAAAGCAATATAAACAATTGCCTTGATCCCGATAAACCTGTATGCTTCAAAAGGTGCATAATAAATTGATGTGAGTTCGTCCATCAAAGTTATAATTGAAACCGCAAACCAAGTTATCCACCATCTTCCAGCTTCAAAATAACTCAAAAGGTTCTTTTTTCGGAGCAAATTGAGAAAAATCAAAAAAATTAAGAGATTGACAGCGATAAAAATTGATGTTTTCATAGGTTGAAAGGATTGGGTAAGTTAGTTTAGATTATAAGCATTGCATCGCCGTAGCTTAAAAATCTATACCCGTTTTTTATTGCATGTTTATATGCCTGCATAAGAAAATCAAGACCAGCAAATGCAGCAACAAGCATAAGCGGTGTTGACTCAGGAGCGTGAAAGTTGGTTATAAGTTTATTCACAATTTTAAACTCATACGGTGGATAAATAAATTTATCCGTCCATCCTTTATACGGTTTAACATGCCCATCTGCGCTCACGCTTGATTCAAGAGCTCGCACAACGCTTGTCCCAACAGCAACGACGCTTTTCTTTTTATCAATCGTTTCATTTATCAAACGAGCGCTTTCCGCAGGAATTTCAAAATACTCCGAATCCATTCTATGTTTGCTTAAATCCTCAACTTCAACTTTCCTGAAAGTCCCGATCCCAATATGAAGAACTATTGGAACATTTTTAACCCTTTCCTTTTCAATTCTTTTTAGCATTTTTTTTGAAAGGTGCAACCCCGCCGTAGGAGCTGCAACCGAGCCCACGACCTCGGCATACACAGTTTGATACCATTCTTTATCGCCTTCCTCAGGCTGTCTCTTTATGTAAGGTGGAAGTGGAACCTGTCCATATTTTTCAATGAATTTAAAGAAATCACCTTCATAATGAAACTTCAATGTTCTACCGCGAGATGTTGTATTGTCAATGACTTCACAATAAACCTCGTTATTATCGCCGAAATAAATTTTATTCCCAATTCGCACCTTCCGAGCTGGCTCAACAAGTACATCCCAGAGATGCTCTTCAGGATTTAATTCCCGAAGCAAAAGAATTTCAATTTTCGCACCCGTCTTCTCCTTTCTCCCAATTAATCTCGCAGGAAAAACTTTCGTCTTGTTCAAGACAAGCGAATCTCCTTCTTCAAGATAATCAATTATGTCTGTGAAAACTTTGTCCTCAATCGTTTTATTTTTTCTGTCAAGAACAAGCAAACGCGCACTATCCCTTGGCTCAACCGGATATTTTGCGATCAAATTTTTCGGAAGCTGATAATTGAAATCTGAAAGCTTCATGATCACCGAAAATTTTATTGTTAAATTTAAAAGCGGGGGAATTTTATCCCCCGCTCTTTTTTATTTCGTTCGTTTAACTTTTGACTTCGCTTTTGTTTTTTGTCTCACTTTTTTAGACGGTTTCCTATCCGTCTTTTCCAATTTTTTCTTTACACCGTTATACAAAAGAGCAGCTCTTGCAGCAGCAAGTCGTGCAATTGGCACACGATACGGAGAACAACTCACATAATCAAGTCCAATTTTATGGCAGAATTCAATCGTTGCAGGATCACCACCGTGCTCTCCACAAATTCCAACTTTCAAATTCGGTCTCACAGAACGACCTTTTTCAACGCCAATTCGCATCAACTCACCAACACCTTTTACATCAATTGTCTGGAATGGGTCTTTATCATAAATTCCAAGATCAAGATATTTGTAGATGAACTTTTCGTAATCATCCCTTGAAAGCCCCATTCCCATTTGTGTTAAGTCATTTGTCCCAAATGAGAAGAATTCAGCAACAGTTGCAATCTCATCAGCAGTAATAGCAGCGCGTGGAACTTCTATCATTGTTCCAACAGAGTATTCAACCCTTATCCCCTTTTCCTGCATTACTTTTTCAGCAACCTCACGAACTATTTTTTCTTGATTTTTAAGCTCATTCACATGTCCAACGAGCGGGATCATTATTTCAGGTTTTACTTTTATTCCTTCTTTTGCCACCTCACAGGCTGCTTCAATAATTGCTCTTGTTTGCATAGCCGTTATCTCCGGATACACAATCCCAAGACGGCAACCTCTGAAACCAAGCATTGGATTAAACTCCTTCAACTCGGCAAGACGTCTGCGTATTTTCTCCTCCGGAATTCCCGTTTTCTCAGAAAATTCCTTTATTTCTTCATCGGTATGTGGTAAAAATTCGTGTAAAGGCGGGTCAAGCGTTCTTATCGTAACAGGTCTATCACCCATAACTTTAAAGAGCCCGTAAAAGTCTTGTCTTTGGAGTGGTAAAAGCTCATTCAACGCTGCTTCTCTCTCTTCCTTTGTATCCGCAAGAATCATCTTTCTCATTGATATAATTCTATCTCCCTCAAAAAACATGTGTTCAGTTCTTGTCAACCCAATTCCTTCAGCTCCGAATGCGACGGCAACCTGCGCCTGATTCGGTAAATCTGCATTTGTTCTAATTCTTAATTTTCTCACCTCATCAGCCCATTTCATCAACTTTTCAAATTGCTTATAAACCGGCGCTTTCTCCGGATCAAGCGTTTTCTCAACGAGAACTTGCAAAACTTCGCTTGGCTTCGTCGTTATTTTACCAAGTATAACTTCACCCGTTGAGCCATCAATTGAAATATAATCCCCTTCTTTTATCACTTGACCATTAACTCTCATTTCCTTCTTAACATAATCAATGTCAAGAGCTCCACATCCGACGACGCAAACCTTACCCATCTGCCTTGCAACAAGGGCAGCGTGTGATGTCATACCCCCACGAGATGTAAGAATTCCCTCTGCTGAATACATTCCTTTTATATCTTCGGGCGATGTTTCAATTCTCGCAAGTATCACCTTCTCACCACGCCTTGCCCATTCTTCTGCATCCTCGGAATGGAAGACAACCCTTCCGGTTGCTGCACCAGGTCCAGCAGGAAGCCCTTTTGCAAGAAGACGACCATCTTTAATTGCTTTCTCTTTCTCAACAGCATCAAAAATTGGTCTCAAAAGATGATTTAACGCATCCGGCTCAATCCTCAAAAGTGCTTCTTCTTTTGTGATTAAACCCTCTTCAACCATATCAACTGCAATTCTTACAGCTGCGAAACCTGTCCTTTTTCCAGCTCTTGTTTGTAGCATGTAAAGTTTTCCACGCTCTATCGTAAATTCAATATCCTGCATATCCTTCAACCTGCTCTCAAGAATTTTTCTTACTTCAAGAAGTTGCTCATAAACATGTGGCATAACCTCTTTTAACTTTGAAATTGGAAGCGGTGTCCTTATCCCTGCGACAACATCTTCACCTTGCGCATTCATCAAAAATTCTCCATAAAACTCATTTTCTCCTGTCGCTGGATTTCTTGTAAACGCAACCCCAGTTCCTGAATCATTGCCCATATTCCCAAATACCATAGTTTGAACATTTACAGCAGTCCCCATATCATCCGGGATATTGTAAATTTTTCTATACGCAACTGCCCTCGGATTCATCCACGATCTGAAAACTGCACCAATTGCACCCCAGAGTTGCTCCCAAGGATCTTCCGGAAAATCAACACCCTTTTTCTTCTTAATCAACTCTTTAAATTCATAAACAAGTTCTTTCAAATCTTCCGCTGTTAACTCAATATCTTGCTCAACTCCTCTTGCTTTCTTCTTTTCCTCAATTAAAACCTCAAACGGATCTCTCTCTTCTTTTGACTCCGGCTTCAAACCAAGAACAACATCTCCATACATCTGAACAAATCTTCTGTAAGCATCCCACGCAAATCTCTCATTCTGTGTCTGCTCAATCAAACCCTTAACAGTTTCATCGTTTAAACCAAGATTTAAAATCGTATCCATCATTCCTGGCATTGAAACAGGTGCACCTGATCTGACGGAAACAAGAAGTGGATTTTTCGGGTCTCCAAATTTTCTTCCAACAAGTTTTTCAACTTTTGCAAGTGCTTTTTTAACCTGTTCTTCAAGACCTTTTGGATATGTTTGATTATGCTTATAGTAATAACTACAAACTTCGGTTGTGATCGTAAATCCAGGTGGCACAGGTAAACCGATGTTCGTCATCTCCGCAAGATTTGCACCTTTACCACCGAGCAATTTTTTCATTTCCGCTGTTCCTTCTGCTTTGCCACCACCAAAAAAATAAACATATTTTTTCGCCATTACTTCTTACCTCCTGATTTATTTTTGAACAATTGCATTGATAAACGCCTCAAGCAAATTTTTTGAAAATGAACTCTCAAAATTTCTCATCCTCTCCGGATGCCACTGAACAAGCAAAACAAATCTCTCATCCCCGTCCCATTCAAGACCTTCTATAACTCCATCATCGCACTTTGCACTTACACGCAAATTCTCACCTATCCTATCCGCAGATTGATGATGACTGCTGTTTACAACTCCTTCTCTTTGACCAACGATCTTGAAAAGATTTGAATCTTCAAGAACAAAAACATTGTGTAACCTATCTTCGCCAGTTGTCTCATCCTTACGATGATTTGTTCCAATCACAGTTTGAATATCAAAAACCAAACTCCCACGCAGATATACATTTGTAATCTGCAATCCTCTGCAAATTCCAAGAATTGGAACTCCCTTCGCAAAAGCAATGTCAAGAAGTTTAAACTCAAACCAATCCCTATCACGATTGTATTTATCGCCTTCTCTTTCTGGCTCGCCATAAAACTCCGGATGCACATCATCTCCACCCGTAAGCAAGAGAGCATCACACTTTTTCAAATCATCAGCGTTAAGTTCTTTATAAGATAAAATCACCGGCTCAACAGATACATTTGCTCTCTTTAACCAATTTATGTAATTTTCAAGTTTGCTATCACAATATGAAACTCCAACTTTTATCATCTCACAACCTCTGCGATCTTTTGTTTAAGTTCGTCCTCCCCTTCATAAAATTCAACTTCAATTTCCGCATAAAAAAAAGGAAAATTTCTTAACTCTTTCATCCCATATAACCTCGCATAATCTTTTTCCGTCGTGATCACAAATTCAGCACCACTTGAATTAAATTCCTCCATTATCCTCGCTATGTCTTTTCCACTGTAATTGTAATGATCTGGGAACTCAAAATTTTTTACAATTTCAAAATTATTGTCTTTCAATAACTTTATAAAACTTGTATGTTTTCCGATGCCTGAAAAAGCCAGAATTTTTTTTCCTTCAAACGGTTTTTCAAGTAAAATATAATCAAAAAATTTCCGTATTTCAAGAAGTTTGTATCCAAAATTGCAAATAATCCAATCTTCACGAGGAAAATACTTTTTGAAACTTTCTTTATCATCAAAGTTGCGAAAGCAAACAACATCTGCCCTTTTGATTGAGAACAACGGTTCTCGCTTCAATCCCGCTGGAATTAAAAACTCATTTATCTCATCTCCTGAAAACAAAACTATATCAATATCCCTATGCAAATCCCGACGCTGGAAACCATCATCAAGTATGAAAACATCAACATCATAATTTTCAAGAACTTTAATTCCGGCTTCAAATCTATCCTCACAAACTGCAACTATCCATCCAAAATTTTTCTCAACTGATTTCAAAGCCATCTGAAATGGTTCATCTCCACACTCCTCTGGCGTCGCCAAAATCCGTTTTCCATCAGTAGCAAGAAAAAAACCTTTTGTCTTTCTTCCGTATCCACGACTTAAAATGCCAACTTTCTTCCCCGAACTTGAAATGTATTTTGCAAGCCATTCAACAAATGGCGTTTTCCCTGTACCACCAGCAATTATATTCCCAACAGATATAACTGGTTTTGGCAACCTTTTGATTTTAAAAACCCTATGGTCATATAGAAAATTTCTTAACACAACAACAATTCCATAGAGAAAAGAAAACGGCAGGAGAAAAAAAGAAAATTTTCGCCAAAGATTAAAAAGTTTTACCCTCATAAATTTGAGATAATTTTTTCCGCTACAATCTCTGATGTTGACTTATTAGAGTTCTTCAATGAAAGCAAATCTTTTATCTTCAAAAGTTCTGATCTAAAGTTTTTATACTTTTCCTCATCTGTTAAAAGATTGCGAACCTCTTCAAAAATTTTCCACTCGTTGAAATCATTCTGAATTAACTCCGCTACAAGTTTTTTTCTTAACACGATATTTGGCAAAGAGATGCTATCTACCACATCCGTTTTTATAAGCATTCTCCCGATTAGATAATTCAAAAACGATGTCTTATAACAAACCACCATCGGAACACCCAAAATACCTGCTTCAAGAGATGTTGTCCCGCTTTTCACAATGGCAATTTTAGAAAAACGAAGAAGTAAATGTGAGTCATCAACAAATTTAAAATTTCTTATCTCATCACCACCAATTTTTTCTATTTCAGAATCGCTAATCGTTTTTGCTTTGCTGAAAACAATTTCAACATCAAAATTTTCTTGTAACTTTTTTCCCGCTTTGAGCATTGTCCCAAGCATTGATTTTACCTCCTGCACCCGACTTCCCGGAAAAAATGAAATTACTTCTTTGCGACTTATTCCATACCTATCAAAAAAATCTTCTTCACTTGCGCTCTCAACATTTTTCAAATCTTCAAGAAGCGGATGCCCAACAAACTCCGCATCAACTCCAAATTTCCTGAAAAATTCTTCTTCAAACTCAAATATCACAAAAAGTTTATCAACATAATTTTTTAAATCTTTAACTCTTCCCCTACCCCACGCCCAAACCTGTGGTGCGATGTAATAAAAAACTTTAAAACCATTTTGCTTTGCAAATTTTGCAAATCTCAAATTAAACCCCGGATAATCAACAAGCAAAACTGCATCAGGTTTTCGTTCAAGCAAAGTTTTAGCGCAAAAATTTCTAAACCCCGAGATTCGTTTTAAATTTTTCAAAACATCAATAAAACCTATAAACGAAATTTTTGATATGTCATAAATAATCTCAGCCCCACACTTTCTCATCTTCTCCCCACCAACGCCAAACACTTCAATTTCAGGCGAAATTTTTTTCAACGCACATATAACTTTGCCAGCGTGCGAATCACCCGACGCTTCACCAGCGACAACCATTATCTTTTTTGACATCGCCCTCCCAACGCTCAAAATTTGTTTCTGAAAAAGAAAATCAAAATGTTGAGCAAAGTAACCCCAAAAAATGCTTGTAAAGTTCTTTTCTCAGACCTCAACGCCTCTTTGATGTCAAACTTAAAATTTGAAGCAAACTTATATCTTCTCAATCTCGGTATAAACCTTCGCACATTCTCAAAATAAAGTTTATACTCATCTCCAAATCTCCCACTCAAATACTCCTCTTCAAGCGTCACGATCAAATAATACTGAACAAAAAAATAAATCAAACCCAAAATTTGAAAATACGGAAAAAGAGCCATTGACATTATCCCGAAACCAAGATAAATCAGCATATTTCCAATGTAAAGTGGATTCCTCACATAAGCATAAGGTCCATTTGTCACAAGTTTGCTACCCCCAACAGGTCCAGTTGTCCTCGTTTCTCCACCAGCATACCCAACTCCCCAAATCCTTATCAATTCACCAATTAACGCAATTATAAAACCAATTGCCAAACTCCACAAACTTGGCTTCGCAAATAAAATCATAACTATCAAAAAAGGTATTGGCGTATAACTTCTGTAGGAAAAAATTTTTTGCCTTAAATCGGTCACAATTCAAGAATTTTATTTTTTGTTTTTATTTCACTCCCTCATAAAAACTTCTCTTCTTTTCAACTCCGCCTGCCATCTCTTTCGCAACTTTTTCTTCCCGCTTAAAAATCTTTGAAACTGCTCAATCACATCTTTAAATGTCTCAAACTCATAAACAGGTATATTTCTCTCCCTGCAAAATTTCAAAAGTTCTTTTTTCCCGAAGACGACATCTGCATATTCAGCAGGACATCTATCCGAATAACCATCGCCTATGTAAATGATGATATCTTCATCCGCAGAAAGAGTTAGCATATGATTTCGTTTGCAATTCCCACAAATGCGACATACTGAATCTGGATATGGGAAATCAAGCACGACTTTGCCATCTTCAATCCATAATTTATTTGAGAAAAACTTAACATTGTCCAATCCATTCTTTTCAAGAATTTTTTTGATATAAAAATCAAATCCATCGCTTACGATAAAAATTTCAATCCCATTATCCCTGCACAACTTCACAAAATCAATAAAATACGGATCAATTTCCTGTGAAAGAATTAACTTTTCCATTTCGTCCTTATCAACCTTCACTTTTTCAGCAATTTTCTCCCGCATCTCCTTTGAAGAAATCTCATAATCTCTCCACCTCTCAACAAGCCAGCGATAAAAATTTTTATCTCCGAATGTTTCAAAAAACAAATCCCCAACATCATTCTTTGTTATCGTCCCGTCAAAGTCGCAGAATACTTTTATGTTCATAATCTCATTGCTCAATTTCTTGTTTAAATCTAACTGAAACTATTTTTGAAACGCCTTCTTCTTCCATCGTCACGCCATAAAGAGTGTCGGCAGATTCCATCGTTTTCTTGTTGTGCGTAACTATGATAAATTGCGTATCCTTTGAAAATGTCTTCAAAAGATTTATAAACCTTTCAATGTTCGCATCATCAAGCGGAGCATCAACCTCATCAAGCACGCAGAAAGGACTTGGCTTAACAAGATAAATTGCAAATAGCAAAGCAATTGCTGTTAATGTCTTTTCACCAGCAGATAGTAGATCAATTGATTGTAATCTTTTTCCCTTTGGTTTCGCCATTATTTCAATTTTTGATTCAAGCGGATCAATTCTCCCATTCTCATCTGGAATAAGTTTAATATCTGCTTCACTTTCTGGACCAAAGAGCGTCTCAAATGTCTTTTTGAAATTTTCCCTTATCTTATCAAATGTCTCCATAAATTTCCTCTGTGCTGTCGTGTTAATCTCGTCAATCGTCTCCGTCAATGTCTTCTCCGACTCAATCAAATCATCCCTTTGAGAGATCAAAAACTCAAGCCGTTTCTTTTCCTCTTGATAATCGCTGAACGCAAGAAGATTCACAGGTCCAAGAGATTTAAGTTTCGCCTTCAAATTTTCAACCTCCTCCCTTAAAACAGCAATGTTAAATGTGTCCTGATCTGGAAAATCTTTATACTCAATCTCAACCTGATACTCTTCCCTTGCTCTTTCTTTTAAAGTTTGCATTTTAAATTTTATCTCGTTTATCTTGATTTCAAGATCGTGCATCGCACTTACATACTCTTCATATCTTGCCCGTTCTTCTTTTATCTTTCTCTCAAGCGTCTGAATTTCAACAAGTTTATCGCTATGTTGTGCCTGAACCTCCTTCAATCTTTCACGAAGCATTAAAACCTCATTTTCAAGAATAACAATTTTCTCATTCAACTCAACAAGGTTAAGTTCTATCTCTTCAATTTTAATTTTGCTCTCTTCAATTTCTGTTTCATACTCGCTTATCTTTCTTGAAATTCTCAACATCTCATCCTGAATTCTCTTTATCTCCGATTCCGTGTTTTTCTCATCGTTTTCAAGCGAAATTATCTTGATGTTCAACTCTGAAACATAACTTGCTTTTTCGTTCCATTCACTTTCAAGCGTTTCAAATTCAGATGTCACCATTGAAAGTTTATATTCAATATCTTCTTTCTCTTTTTCAAGCGTGATGATTTCATCTTCAAGTTTTGTCAAAATTTCATCAAGCGTTTTTATTTCATTTTCAAGTTCAAATTTTTCTCTTTCAATTTCTGCAATGCTCTCCATCGCTCTCGTCTTCTTGTATTCAGATTGATTTATCATCTTCTCAACCTCTGCAATTGAAACCTGTATGTTTCTCACAATATCTGCAAGTTCCTTTAAATTTATCGCCTCAACCTCACGATTCTTTTCATCAATCAAATTTTGGACATTGTTAAGTTCTTCTCTCAACTTTTTGACATCGTTCTCAAGTATTTCAATTTGTTTCCTTTTACCTATCACGCTTTGTGTTGAGCCATTTGTGCTCCCGCCTTTTATCAATCCTTCATCAGTGAAAATTTCTCCTTCAAGCGTAACACATTTAACATTGCCGTAATTTTTCAACGCTTCAATCGCCGAATTTTTATCTCTCACGACGAGAAATTCATCAAGAAGAAGGTCAACAACTTTTTTAAATTTCTTTTCGCAACTTATTAAATCATTTGCCCAACCGATAACACCACTTCCGTTAACTGGCAAATTTGTTGCGTAATTTTCTGGAATTTTTTCAAGACAGATAAATGTGACCTTGCTTTTGTTTTGCGCTTTTAAAATTTCAATTGCCTTTTCCGCTTCATCAACAGTGTCAACTATCAAATATCCCGCCGATTCACCAAGTGCCGACTCAATTGCGTGAGAATACTCTGGATCAACATCAATCACATCAGAAACGCTTTTAAAATTAGGATTATAATTTTGAACAAGATATTGCGCCCCCTCGGATAAATCAACATGCTTTTCAATTAAATCTTTCAGAAAATCAATTTTTGAAACCTTTTTCCCTATCTCACTTTGAATTGCAAAAGATTTCTTCTGAAGTTCCTCAATTTCAACTCTCAAACTTTCCTTTAAAGATTCTTTCTCCCTCAAAATTTTCTCCGCACTTGCAAGTTCATTTAAAAGAATTGCCTTCTTTTCAAGCAAAGTGTTAAGTTCAACATCCGCATTTTTTATCTCATCTTCATAAGAGCGTTTCTCCTCCGTTAAAAGTTCAATCCTACCCTTGAAATTTTCCATCCTTGCTCTCATCTTTTCAACCTCGCCTCTTTTCGCAGTTATCTCATTCATTTTTTCAATTAAATACTCGTTCAAATTCTTCACGCTTATTCTTTTTTCATCAAGCAAACGAGCAAGTTCATCAAGATTTTGTTTCCTTTGAGAATAAATTTCACGCAAATTAAACAAGTCAGACCTCAAAATTTCAAGCGTTAATTTCTTTTCGTTCTCTTTCTCCGTTAATTCAAAAAGTTGATGTTGCAAATCAAGTTTCTCCCGTGATGCCTTTTCAATTTTCTCAATAAATGCTTTCTTTCTCTCTTTTAAAAGTGCAATTTCCTGCTCCATTAAATTTAAATCTCTCGTCCTTGCTTCAATTTTTGAATGAACTTCCTCAATTT
>NZ_CZVW01000016.1 GCF_001536065.1 Candidatus Chryseopegocella kryptomonas | reverse complement strand
GCAAATCTTTTGCAAGCCTTAACCTATTCTCAAGCATTGTAGCCCAAGTGGAATCTTTATACTTCACAGAATAGAAATAATCTGCATCCTGTTCTTTGTTGAATGGCGGATCAATATAAATTGTTTGCACCTTTTCCTGAAACTTTGGAAGTATAGTATTCAACGCCTGGTAGTTTTCGCTTTTTATGAGCCAGCCGTCTAACTCATGATCCAAATTATCAAATAAAGAAAGTAACTTAAGTTTTATTTTTTCATTGAAATGCTTAGTATCTACCGGCAAAAATTGATAATCTTTGCTTAATGTCTTACCTTTGTTTAATATCTTACCTTTAAGTGTGGGCATGGAAACATTTTTATCAATAATTCCGAGTTTTTTCCATTCTTTAACTTGATTTCTAAAACCTTTATGTTTGATTAGTTGTTTAATTAAATTTATTCCTTTCTTTCCTTTACCTGCTATTCTGTCTAAAGTAATCACATAATTTGAATTCAAAACAAACTTTGGTTTATTCCATATCTCTACGAGTTCATCCTCAAATTGTGAGATAAAGTCAATAATTTTAAATGCTATCTCTTTTAAAACCTGAAGTTGTTTTATTCTTTTCTTTTTCCATTCACTTTTTCCTGAAAAAACATACTGATAAAACCAGAGATTAAATTGTTCTTTTAAAAACTCCTTCGCATTCTTATTTATAAAATAGTCAACCTCACTTTGCTTTTCAAAAACCCTGAATGCTCGCTCTAAAATCTCCTCAGTTATATTTATTCCTTTCTTCTTGATGCTTTTCAAAATCTCGTCAATTTTTGTCTTCTTATTTCCTTCAGCATAAGAAACCTCAAATTCAATCGTCCTGTTATTTTTTATTTTCTTTTTCTTAAGCTGGTAAATTATTTTCTTTTTCTCGAATGCTTTCTTATGTTTTAACTTAGAAGCGTCAAAGGAGAATTTAAATCTGTCTATTTTTACATCTAGGCTTTTAAATAATCTATCGGTTTTAACATAGTAAAGCATGTGGGTTTTCCAGAAAAGAATCACATCTTTATCATCCGTATAAACCTTCTCATAAACATTTTGATAGACTGGGGTATATCTAAAATAAATTGAGCCACTTTCAGAAAAATAGCGACTGAAAAATGTATAAAGTTTATCAAAAAGTTCCTCCCTAAATTCAGGAAATGGTTTTAGTGCTTCTTTTATATCCTTTTTAAGTTTTGGAAAGATACCTTTTTCATAATATTTTGTTTTAATCTTCATCAAGTTGATATATCCCGATTCCCCCTCTATCTTAGCACCCACAAATAGATCTTTTAAGGCATTATAGAACTTTTTTTCTTTTGTCATACTAATTATCTCCTTTTTTCTTTTTGATCTAATAAAATATATTTTTCAAATGTCTCGGCGAAGCGATCCATTAGGAATGGGGCTGGGTATTTAAATTAAATTTCTCCTAAATACAGTCTTTTAACTTCTTTATTTTCAAGAAGGTTTCTGGCTTTGTCTTCAAGGGCGATTTTACCAATTTAAAAAATTTCTTTTATCTTTTGGGTCTTTGATATAGTTTCAATTTTTACGCTTTTATACTGGTTTTTGATTAATTAGATTTTTCTCGGTGCCATATAAGAGGATTAAATCGTTTATTTTAAGCTGTAATAAAATTTTGTAGACAAGGTTATCAGGGGTAATGCCTTCTTTTGCGAGTTCTCGCTCTGCTTGTTTTTTGATTTTCTCTTTTGTTTCCTCATCAAGCTTTGATTCTATTTCTGCTATTAGTTTTAGCTTTTCCTGGGTTTTCAGGAAATCGTTTAACATTTTTTTATGTTCTTCCTGCTGTTTTATGATTTGCTCTCTTTTTTCAGTGAATTTTTTATGTTCTGAAAGTGCTTGGCCTATGATATCTTGTATAATTGCGATTGAGTATATATTTTCCATGTTTTTCAGGGCCCAGTTTATAGCTAATGCGATTTCGGTTATTGAGAATCCATCTTCTAATAATTGATTGATTGTTTTTATACCTTTATTTAATTTGGCTTTGGATACCTTTTGCTGTCCTAGGTGATTATAAAACTTTAACACGATTTCTTTTATGATTTTTTCTTTTTCTTTTTCGCTGTAGAGAGAAAGAGAGAAAATATCTGTTATAGTTTTTGATATAATATTTGGTATTGTTTGCTCATTATGAGCAATTGATCGCTCAGATTGAGCAATTGATTGCTCACTGTGAGCAATGCATTGCTCATCCTGAGCAATGGGGGGTGGGTCAGATTCAGGGGTTACAGGGATTTGTAAGCGGTCAAGATATCTATAACCTTGCAATGTGAAGCCTTTTGCTGCGAGGTCTTGGATAATTTTATTGAGGTTAACTCTATATTGTTTCGTTCGATCCCAGGGGTATTCGGGATTTTCCCTTTCTTCTATGTAGCCTAAATCAATGAGTTTTTTGATAGCTCTTTGGACAGAGGCGCGCGAGGCAATCATAATTTCTTCGGAAAGTTCTTGTGCGGATTTGTATATCCAGCCATGCGTAAGGGGAAAAGGTTCTTTATTTGCAAATTTACGGCGCTCATTCTCTTCGGCTATATAAGAATCAAAGTCTTTGACTCTTTCTGACCAGTATAAGAATTGGTTAAGGACGATGGCGGAGATCGGGTCACCTGTAATAGCAAGGAGTTCTTCTTTAAGTATGGCTCTTTTTAATTTTACTGGTTCCATGTTTCCCCCTGTTCTGATGATTCTGTTATATGAGGTAGGATGTTATGTTCTATTTTATACTCCGTTGGTTTATGATTTTTTGAATTATATGTGTTAAAGATAGAGATATGTTTTTTATTTATGAGATTGCGAATGGCTCTTTTTGCTGTTTTAAATGCTATGTTACAAATCTGGGCTATTTTATTTATACTTATTGGTTCGGTAATTATAAGGTTATCGTGCGAAGTGGGGTCACTGGTAATTTTTGAAAACTTTAGAAGGGTTGAATAAACAATAAACTCTGTTGGTGTTTGATGCTTAACAATTTTATCTAATAATGATTTGTAAATTTCTGGGGGAAGTGGTTGTAAAGATGAATGGGTTGTTTGTGTTGCTGTGGATTCCTTTGGGGCAATCACCTCCAGGGGGGCCTTAGGACCTTCGGGAGATGATGTTGAAATTTGGTTTTTTTTGCTGATTTTTCGTGATTTTTTTTGCTTCTCCCGAAGGGATCGCTTTTGCCGATCGGGCAAAGTTATCTGGAAAAGGGGCGAATCTTCTATTTTAAATTGCTTAGCCATTAATTAGATTTTGTATTTTTTGTTAATTTTTTAACTCTTTTAAGGAAGTCGTTTGCAAATTCAAGATAGTTTCTCGCTCCCCTTGAGTTAGGTGCGTATTCATAAATCACTTTGCCTTGAAGGGGTGCTTCTCTAAGTTTTACATTTTCGCTGATATAGTGTGGGAAAAGGAGATCGCCGAAAATTTCTTTGGTTTTTCGTTCAACCTCTTTTGAGAGACGGACTCTGAGGTCGTATCTTGTTAATAGGACACCTAAAATTTCAAGAGATGGGTTAAGTTTTTTTCTAACAATGTTAACTGTGTTTATGAGTTGTTTTACACCGACAAAGGATAGTATATCACAGCTGATTGGGATTATGATATAGTCGCTTGCTGTAAGTGAATTGATGGTTAAGAGTCCAAGCGATGGAGCTGTATCTATGAGGACGAAGTCAAATTGATTATCAAGGTCTGACATTGAGAGTTTAAGCATGAATTCTCTTCCGACCTTCGGGACGAGCTCAATTTCAGCGCTTGCAAGCAGGATGTTGCTTGGAGCAATGAAGAGGTTTTCAAATCTTGTTTTTCTGATAACATTTTTTAGGGGGATTTCATTGATGAGGACAGAATAAACTGTGTTCGTATCTTCATCGCTTACGGGGCCAAGTATCATAGAGGTTGTTGCCTGTGAATCCATATCAATGACTAAAACTTTCAAACCACGCATGGCAAGCGCTGTTGCGAGGTTTACACATGTTGTTGTTTTGGTTGTTCCACCTTTCTGGTTTGCAAATGTAATTGTGAGCATTTAACCTGTTTGATTTGATTTTTTATTTCTTCTGTATTTTTTCAGATTTTTGAAGTAGTCAGTTTCACGAACGAGAGATAAAATCTCTCTTATATCATCGTCTGTATAGATTCGGCGGTTGTTTTTATCTCGCTTTGGTTTTTTTAAAAATCCCCTTTTTTCCCAGTTGATTATAGTAACTCTGCTTACTCCAAGGCGAAGTGCGAGGTCTTTGATGTAGTAGATCATTTCAGTTATAAGTTTTTTATAGTTTTTGAGGTAATATAATATTTAAAAAAATTAAAGTCAAGGGTAATATTAATCGGGAATTTCGGCAAAGCGATTTCCATGAGGTTCTGTGGTAAATCAGACCAGAGGTCAAAATTACCAGAGGTTAAAATAATCAGTGATAAAATTTACCAGTGGTTAAAATAACCAGTGGTAGATTTAACCAGGGGTAATAATTATCAGTGGTTAAAAATATCAGTGGTAAAAATTATCAGTGGTAAGGGGATGGATTGAGAAAAGGTAACAATTTATTTATGTTTTGGGATAGGGGGATGGCGTTTACTATTTTACAGTTGCGTGTCGGCTAAGATCCAAAGGGATCTAGTCCTTGAGGTCGGCGAAGCTCCAAAGGAGTCCCCCTAAAGGGGTCCTTTGGATCTTAGGGACGATCCCCCAAAGGCCCAAAGGGCTCCTTAGGACCTTTAGGAGAGGAATTTTGATTTTGTCGGTGAAGTGGATCTATCTTGATGGGGGATATAAATTATTGATTATTTTTTGAGTCAGAGAAAGGATTGACTGTATATTTACGCTTTTTTAAATTTTAGAGAAAGATTTTAGATCAAAGATACAAAAGAAGAATTAGGAGGTTTAAATGGGATTGTCTGAGGAGCAAATAGGAAAGCTTTTAGAATGGTTTGTAAAAATGTCGGAAACTAGAAAGAGACTTTCGGAGCAAAGGAGGAGAGCGCTTGAAGAAAATAATAAGTGGATACAGCCAGATGTAATACGGAGAATGTCTGATGAAGAGTTGGAGAGAAGGTTCATTGAATATTATAAAAGTGGGGGTGGGAGACAGAGTTTAAATCAAATATATAGGGATAGGATCATCCGAGATAAAAAGCGTTTTAGGGAGACTATATTGTATCTTCTTGATGAGGATATAGAGATAAAGGAGCGGATAGAGCAGATTTTAGGAGGCGAGTATCATATTGAGGGGTTTGGTAGGGGAATACTCACTTCTTTTTTGATGGATTATAAACCGGAAAAATATTGTTTGTGGAACAATAAAACAGATATGGGTTTTTCTGTTATCGGGTGGAGGGTATATGAAAGCAAAGACCTTTGGGGTTCTGCATATCTAAAAGTTCTGGAGGCGCTTCAAAGAATCAAAGACATAAGACCTGATTTGAATTTAAGTTTTCTTGATATAGACTTATTTTTACACACTATTTCTGCTGAGGAGGAAGGAATGAGAGCGGTAAAGGCTGTAACAGAGGGCGTGGATTTCAACCTTGTTGAGAGTAAGGGGGAAATTTCTGTAGTTACGGAGAGCATGGAATTTGCTATGGAAAAATATCTGGAGGAATTTATAGAAGCAAATTTTAATAAGATTTTTGGTGCAAATTTAGAACTTTATCAAGACGAGGAAAGCACTGGCAGACAATATCCAACTCCAATTGGCAATATTGATTTATTAGCTGTTGATAGGGAGAAGAAAGAGTTTGTTGTTATTGAGCTTAAGAAAGGGAGAAGCAGTGATGTTGTGGTGGGGCAAATTTTAAGATATATGGGTTGGGTGAAGGAAAATATAGCAAAGGATTATAATGTGAGGGGGATAATTATACTTAAGGAAAGAGATGAGAAGTTAGAATATGCGCTAAAATTAATCCCGAATGTGAGCTTGTTTTTGTATGAGGTATCGTTTAGTCTTAAAAAGATTTATTAGAAAGTGGGTGTAAGTTGGTGAAGATTCAAGGAGAGTTCCTTAGGGAGAAGATGTGGATAGTGGTTTGTTATTATGGTTTCTGGGAGCTTCGTTAATAAGTTAACATAGAAATTTTTCAATTTATAAATCAATAAATTAACCTCACTCTGCCGCAAATCCTAACACATTTCAGGGGGGATAGCGGGAAAATCAGGGGTAAAAGTTAACACAAAGGGAGTTGACTTTTGGGATAAAATTTATTATATTTGAGTGTGTGAATCTAATTGTTTAAAATGTTGTTTTACTGTGGGTATGAGTGGTGCCTGTCCTTAAGTGATCTGCTTTCAAATGAATCTGTTGAAAAGTTTTTGGGTTTCAAGTGGGAATCAAATCTCTTCTTAAGTGCTCTTAGGGTTGAGGTCTGGGGGTTATTGGTACAAAGTGTGAATAGAATCTGTCTCCTCCAAGTGATCCTCCGAAGGATTGAATTGATGCATTTGGATATGCCGACAAACTGGTGTGAATTGAACCTGTCCCTAAGGTCCCCTTTAGGGGATTTCTTAGGGAGGGGAATTGATGGAATTGTATATTAAAGGGGTAAAAAAATTAAAATTTAAGGAGGTGAAAATGATGTTGTTTTCTAAAAATCCTAAGGATTTCCTTTGGAGGATCACCCATAATAATTTTTTACAAGGTTTTCAAGACAAAAGTGTTTGCTTTTACCCATCCTGTGGCAGAAACTTTCAAGGTCTGCTGGATCTTCCGTATGAATTGTTTGTCCTCTCTGATTATAGGTTTTTTAAATTACATCGTATTGAGGATGCTTGGCTTTATGTAAGGACAAGTGAAGTGCAAGTGTTCCATCGGGAAAGGGATGATAAATGGGTTGTTTTCTTCGGCCGGGAGAACAATGAGGTTCTTAGACGAATTCAATCGGCTGGCTTAAAACTGTCTTGTTTCATTGGCAAAAATGATGGATGTCGCGAAGGGGGTAATCACGAATGTGTCAATGAGTGGACTTTCTTCAGAAAGGTTTTAAGGGTTGCATCTGATAGAATGGTTTATATTACCGATCACTGGCAGCAAAATGGCTATGACTATGATGATAAACGCTCTAGATGGTTTAGATTATATCATCTTATTAAAGCCCCAGCTTTATTTAAAGCATTTTGCGAGAGCAAACCTGCTGATGTAGAGGTGGATGATCCAAATTTGGTTTACGGTTTAGCAGGTTGGGTATTTATTGTCAAGGGTGTGCTTTTCAGACAGGATTCCGAGAGTCGGGAACACTTCTTATACCCGTTCTATTCGGAAGAAACGATTGAGCATTTAGTGTTACGACATCCTCAGCGGATACGAGGGATAAGTTTTAAGAAAGTTCATTTGAGTTTTGAGTTTGACGATATAGCTATTGCGATTGAAGAAAGCGATGGTCTTGTAGTTAGCCGTAATTGTTTCAAAAAGCTGGAGCAGGAGGGTTTGTCGGAGGAGAAAGCTTATATTGTTAATAATTGGAGACTGGAGACAAATGATGCTAAAGTGTTTATGGAGCAAGTGTTGAGGTTAGCATATGAGCGTAAGTGGAGGGTGGTCAGTGTTTTACCTTTTGGTGGAGGACGGCATAGAGGTATTCTTGAAGCAGCAAAGGATTGGAAAGAGGATTTGCCAGAGGTGGTGCGTATATTTCACATTCATCCAAAAGACTTTAACGATATTGAAGAGGAATTGACAAAAATTTGCTAATTAGTGTTTTAATATTGTAAAATATCGGCTAAGCCCCGGTGGTAGCCGGGGCTTTTCGTTTCATAAAAATTTAAGGACGATGTAAGGGTTAAGGTTTAAAAGTTTTGCGGAGCCGTCAAGTTCGGCGATTTTCTTTTTTTGTTTCAGTTCGTTTTCAAGTTTTATTATTTCTTCTGGGTATTGAAAGACTTTTTTATAGTTTATTGTTATGTTGACTTTTAAGCCGTTGATTTCAAAGTCGGCGCTTTTTTCATCTTTGAGCAAGTTTTCGCGCACATAATCAAGCGCCCAGTCTTTTATTTGTTCTTCTTCTTTTGATAGCTCTTGAATAAGTTTTCTAATTTCAACGAGTCTTATGAAGGCTTTCATTTTTACCTCGTTAAGATATTCGGTATAATCTTTATTCGTTTTAATTTCTTCAAATTTCATAGCGACCTCCATTTTTTAGTTTGACATTTAGTTTTTAAATAGCTTAGTGATCAGATTGTTGAATAAAAAGAGTTAGAGCAAGTTTTATTATATCCTGCGCCGAGAACTTTATTGATACTTCGTTCTCAATGATAGAAGCAATCTTCGTTGCGCTTCTTAGTGCTTCAAGCAGCTGGGTTTCTTTGTTCGGGACGATCCCCCAAAGGGGGTACTTAGGACCTTTTGGGAGAGGATTCTCGGCTTTTTCAATGGAGATGAAGTCATTTATAAAGTTGCCTGATGCGATAAACTTAACGGAGTCATTTACAGCGATAGTTGGTTTTTTGGTTAAAAATCTGCTGAAGTTATACCAGCGATCGTTAATCTTGAGACCGCGTTCATTCACTTGTTGGACTTTTCCCTCAACGATCATAGTTTTCCCCTCATTTTGTTTAACATTTTGAATTTTGGTTGAAACAGCTGGAGTAATTCTTTTAATCATGGTGACCTCCATTTTTTAGTTTGCCATTTAGTTTTAAGAGTTTAGCATAAACTCATCCCAGCATTTTTTGCAAATGAAAACTTTCACTTCCAGGAATAGAGGGTTAATTTCTCGGTAGATTTCTGGGGATCCGCAACCGTCACATCTCTTTTTTTCTTCTCTTGATTGTTTCGGTAGATGTGAAGTAAAGAGCTCAAAGTAGAACTTGTTGATGACGAGATCGCTCATTCTTCGCATGGCTGACCTCCTTTAGTTAATTGTTAAAATTTGTTTGATGTAAAACTTGCAAACTGTTGGATCTCCTGCGGTTTTATAAATAACGCTATGCGGGGTGCGGACCCAGACGAAGGAGACGACGGAGCCAGCGGGTATAATTTCCGAGATAAAAGGGACGGGGCGGGGGAAATTGAAAAAGCGTCCGTCTGATGCACGAAGCCCGCGGGGAGAAACCTCTGCGACGGTGATTGTGATAATTTCTTCACGGTATTTCATTTTTTTCAAAAATTTTGTTTTTAAAAAGCACGGCAAAAAACGGAGCAATTTTTTGCCCCGAAGCCCCGCAGGAGACACACACGCCCCCCGAAGGCGAGCGAAGGCGTGTTTTTATGGAGGCGGGCTCGCTTGTCTTGGTCTTGACAAGCCCGCAGAAGTGCGGGAGCGAGCGGAAGCGAGCGTCTTGTCAAGACCGAGCCCGCCGACGGTTGTGGTGTTAATTTTTTTGATTTGTTGTTGAGCACCCCCTTGTTGCGAAGCTTTAGCGAGCCACAAGGGGCGTGACGGAGCGATCAGCGACGGCACGTCGCGAAGCGATCCCTTTGGGAAGCGGATGTGAGGTTGGGTCAGGCTCTGGCGACTTGTCTTGCCCTTGACAGGCGGGCAGGAGTGCCCGAGCGGAGCGTAAGCGAAGCGTCCTGTCAAGGGTCGCCAGAGCCGAATTTATGTAATGATTTAGTGTTAAAGACACGCCGAAGCGAGCCGAAGAGCGTAGCGAAGTGGAGCGTGGGGGCGTAAATTTTCTTTGGGGGCGAAGGGGCAAAATAAAGAAACAGCAAAATAGGGAATTACGCACGGCGAGCGTTAGCGATGCGGTGCGTTTTAGGTGGGAATTGTGCCGTCGTGTCCCAAGGGGATCGCTTCGCCGACGGTGGTTATACGGCACGATGTTATGTTTGTTTGTTTTTTCGTTGACTTGATGTTTCCGCACGATGGCACGGCGGGGGTGGGCGGTGGGGAAGATTTGAATTTTAAGTTTTATGATGTATATTAATACATCTCCAAAAGGGATCGCTTCGCCGAAAAAATAAAAATCATTAAAAAAATGAAAAGAACTCAAATATACCTTGATGAAGATTTAATTAAAATACTCAAAATTGAAAGTAAGATAAAAGGTGTGAGGATGTCTGAGTTGATAAGAGAAGCGTTGAGAAGAGAATATTTAAAGGGTGAGAAAAAGATATATATTGTTGATGAGATAGCGGGTTTGTGGAGAAATAGGAAATTAAATGTTGATAAATACATCAGGTCACTTAGAAGGGGAAAAAGATTGAGGAGGTTGTATGGCGGGAGTTCCCGAAAGGGATCGCTTTGCCGAGATTCTTGATAGTGATGTTTTAATATGGGGGCTAAGGGGTAGGGAAGATGTGGTTGAGAAGATAAAGGCTTTTCTAAGAGATGGTGAAAAGCTTTACATCACACCTGTGAATGTTGCCGAGATATGGGCTGGGTTAAGGAAAAATGAGGAAAGAAAAGTTAAAATGATCTTTTCCCTAAGGGATCGCTTCGCCGAGAGGTAGTTGAGGTTTTAAATATAGATTTTGAGGTTGGTCGTCTGGCGGGGGATTATCTCAACAAGTATAGGAAAAGCCATGGGGTTGAGCTTGCGGATGCGTTAATAGCTGCATGTGTTGATAAATATGATATGGTCTTGTGGACTTTTAACAGGAAACATTATCCAATGCTCAGGAGGGAGGATATCCTGGAATAAGTGTTGTTTTAACTCCTGATGGTCCGAATCTGTTTTTTAAGGTTGTAAGGGTTCTTGAGTTATCTTTTTCAATGTTGAAAAATAATACAATGTCAACCATGTGTTGGAGTGTGAGAGGTCCTGCAATTGTTCTTTGTTTGTTTGCGTGAGCGATTATAAGTGTTGTAGTTCTGTTTGTTTGATTCCTTATGTTTTGTAATGTGTTGAGGGTTTTGATTATGTTTGATGGTGAGCCAGGGTGTGATTTTGAGGTGTTTGATTTGACGGCGTTGATTGAGTCAAGGACGATGAAAAGATGTGCGTTTCCCGAAGGGATCGCTTTCGCCGACTGTGGAAGTGTTGATGTGATTATGTTTTTTATTGTGTTTTTTATGATTTCAAGGTTTGTTTCGCAAATTATGAGAAATCTATCGTCGTGGTTTAATTCTGGGGCGATTCTTAATGCTCTTGATTTAATCAGTTCTGGATTTTCCTCGCTTGAGATATAAAGAGAGTGGATATCTGTTTCATGTGAGAGGATTTCAGAAATTATTTCAAGTGCGAGTGTTGATTTTCCGGCTCCTGGGATTCCAGCAAGTATTGTCATTGAGCCCTGTGGTAAGCCATCGCCGAGGTTTTCGTCAATTGGGGTTTTGAATTTTTTTATTTCTTTGAGTTCTATCTGGTCAAGTGTTAATATATTTGCCGTCTGGTGAATCTTTTCAAGCGAGAGAAAGGAGAAGCAGTGAATACATTTTGTTGTGAATGAAATTTGTGTTCTTTTGCAAACTTTGCAGATATACAATTTGGGGTTTTTGTTTTTAATTTAATTATTGGTGGGGGCGAAATCAAATACATCGTCTGGGCTCGTCCCTAAGGTTCAAAGGTCCTATGGACTCTCCTAAGGAGCCCTCTGGGCCTTAGGAAACCCTCCAAGGGAGTTCTTTCGGACCTTAGGGGGACTCCTTCGGGGTTTAGCGACAATGACAGGGGTGTTTGTTATTAAGTTCCCCTAAAGAGGTAATTTAGAAACCTAAATTTAAATTGCTTGGGTTTAGCAATAAAATGTATTATATTTTTATGTAAAGTAAAATAAAGTTTTATTTTTAAAATGAGCAAAATACTTTATGTCGACGAGGAGCTTGTGAAAATTGTTGAAGAAATCCTTCTTGAAATCCAAAGGAGTCGGGGGTATAAGGTAAAGAAAAGGGAAATAATAAGAAAAGCGCTGGAGGAATATTACAAAAAAATAAAGCAGGAGTTAAACAATGAGGAAAAGAACAAATTTGAAAAAGGTGAGAGATTATAAACCTATCTTAGTAAAAAGAGAAACTTATGAAATAGCTGTTGTGATGAGCAAGAAGCTTGGCGTGTCAATTCTTGAATTTGTTAGATGGGCGGTTGAAAAAGCCGCCAAGGAAATTGAAAGTGGAAAACACGATGGGGAACAATAAAAAATACTGAGGGATAAAAATGAGTGAAGAAATTAAAGTAATTGAGGCGGAGATTTCTCGTTTTTGCGGGATAATAAGTCGGGTGTTTTCTTGGATTGATAAAAGTGTTAAAAATGCACTCAGATATGAGGTTAGGATTTTTGATATTGTAAATGAGAAAATTGTTGAATTTAAAAGTTTTAAATCAATTGAGGATTCGCTTGAATATGTTTGTTACAGGAGCAAGTATGGAGATGATAAAAAGTTTATAAAGAGTGGTTATATAGCGATTATACATGCGATAGTTCGCGCTTATACTGTTTAGCCTGGGGTAGGCGGGTTTTTGCTACAAAGGTTTGACTTTTACATTTTTTTATATTATATTTATAGCGAGATTATATAAAACAAAAATGTGTAATGGCCATGAACTTCAAAAATATGTCCCCAAAATCAATTTTAATTGCAGTTAGTAACCATCCGCCGGAGGGTTGGCCGGCGGAGCAAAAAAGAGGATGGACTGAAATTGTTCATTTGCCATTTCCTAACGTCCCCTCCTCCCTTTCAAGAGAGGAGGTATGGGAAATGGCCGAGGAACTGGCGAAGAAAATTGTGAAGATTTGGGATGAGAAAGCAAAAGGAGGAAATGATGTTTATTTGTGGATTGCAGGAGACTATTCATTGACAATTTTTACAATTAGAAAATTAGAATATTATTTCCCTCATAGTCAATTTTTTTTGTTTGACAAACTTGTATTTCCGACAACCGAAAGAGTTGTTGAAGAGGAAAAAGATGAGCTGGGTAATATAGTTAAAAAATCTATATTCAAATTTGTCCAGTGGAGGTGATATTATGGAAATAGTTTATTCTTTAATCGTTTAAAAAGAGGAGGATAAAATGATAGAAATAAAAATTTATGAAGAAGATTGGAGAGATTGGTTTGAAGGAGGGGTTGTTAGAGATGTATTTTTTAAACCCCCTATCTTTGATCTCCTTTCTGAAAAATTTGGAAGGGAGATAAAGGAGATAGAAATTCGCAAAGGGGATAAGAGAGATTGGTTATTTCCGTTTGGGTATTTATCAAGACGGTTGGGATTATTAAAGGATCAAGATATACTGAAAATAGCGGGGATAATCACGGATGAGGTAAGACTGATTAAGCACTATTGTTATAGGTATTCCCCCCAGACTTCCCACCTAATGAATGTTAAAGATTGGTGGGAAGATGAAATTTCTGTAGTTAAAACAGTAAAGCCAGCATATACCTTGGAAAATAACAGATTGTTAATTTATTTATAATTAAAAGGAGGTAAAATATTATGCAGACAAAAACAATTTACAAATGGAATTGCGAATTTTGTGATGCGTGGGGCTATACATATAAAGCCCCGCGCGGAGCAAAAATTGTTTTCTATATGAAAGCGGGCTGCAATCATGAACCCCGCGAATGCTGGGAGCTATTTATTTATAATAATTATGGTAGCTTGAATGAGCTGATAAATGAAATTCTTGACGATGTGGAAGATGTTGAGATTATTAAATAACTAATTTTCAAGTAGAGGCAAGGTTTTATTGCTCCTACTTTTTATTTTCTATATTAAGATTTTACTGATGATAAAAAAGAGGTTGCGACACAGCCTCTAAGTTTAGAGAGGGGGAGGAGATGAGTTAATTTTTTGACTCACCCCTTTAGTTCCTCTTCTCTAAGTTTTTAGAGAGGGAGACAGGTTGGAGAAATTTTCTTAACTCACCCCCCTCTAAGTCTCCTTCTCTAAATTTTTAGAAAGGGGAGTAAGTTAATTTTTTAACTCACCCCTTTGATTCCTCCTCTCTAAGTTTAGAGGGGGTTAGAGGATGAATTGATTTTTCATCCTGTCCCGAAGGTCAAAGGGACTTTCTTGAGGCTTTGCGGATAATGGTTTATGGGGGATTTTGATTTTGATTGTGTCCCTAAGGGATCGCTTTGCGAAAAGTTTTAAATTTTGTTGTGTATTAAAAATTAATAAAAAGTAAAATGCCGAGGGAGATAATAGCCATAAGTTTGCCAGCTGACTTGAAAAGAAAAGTTGATAAATTAGCAAAGGAGGAGGGTTTGAAGAGAAGTGATATAATAAGGGATGCGCTGAAAAGATATCTTTCTTTTCCCGAAAGGGATCGCTTCGCCGAGAAGGAATTTGAGAGGTTGAGGGATAAGATGAGGTATAAGGCGAGGGTGAAAGGGATTTATACAGATGAAGATGTTTTTAAAATTGTATCGTAGATCAGGGTCGTGAGGGTGTTTTTTGACACAAATGTTTTTCCCTAATGGATCGCTTCGCCGAGATTTCGGCTTTTATGACAAGCGGAGTAAGCAGGGATGTTTTTGAGAGATGTTTGTCGGCGAAGCGATCCCTTTGGGACTGGCTCATGAGATTTATATTTCTGAATTTGTTCTCAGGGAGTTAAGGGATGTTATGATGAGATTAAATTTTGATAGAGATGATGTTGATGAGATTGAGAAATTTTTGTCGCAAAGCGATCCCCTTGGGAAGGGGTAATTGTATAGTTGTGGTCCATGGTGGGTTGAATGAGAGAGTTTGTCGTGATGAGAGTGATGATAACATTCTCGTCCCTAAGGGATCGCTTATCCGACTGGAGCGCTTGTCGGCAAAGCGATCCCTTAGGGAAAGGCAAGGTTGATGTAATAGTAACTGGAGATAAAGATTTGCTTGAGATTCGGCGAAGCGATCCCTTTGGGACGGGAAATATAAAGGGATTTTGATAGTTAGTCCTGGGGATATTTGGAGAGTTGAGGGTTTTTGAGTTGGATAGGGGAGTTTAAGTTTACATAATGTGTATTAGAGAAAGGGTGAGGGGATGACTTCTGGGTATGTTGAGAAATCTTTTGAGATGATGAAGAAAGGTAAGCCAAGCTCTTGGGAAATTCGCTTAAGTTTGTTTATACCTGTAATTTGTGGATTTAATTTTGCTTCAATTGCTATCTTTTCATTTAGAATAAAATCAATTTCTGAACCTTTGTATCTTTGATAATAGTTTATCTTTGGTTTAAGCGCTGGCTCTGTAAACTTTATTAGGTTCAGGAAGACAGCGTTTTCAAAGATAGCTCCTTCTGTTAACTTGCCGAGATAATTTAATATTCCTGTATCGCAAAAATATACCTTTTTTGCTCCCCTTACTTCGCCATTTACATTTTTGACAAATGGAGGGACAAGGAAGATAAAGTATGTATGCTCAAGGAAGTTAAGATATGAATATATTGTTTCCCTTGATACCCCAAGCTTTGTAGCAATTCCTGAGATCTCAAGTTTTAAGCCAACACTTGCTGAGAGAAGGATTATAAGGTCCCTAAGTTTGTTTATCTCTTTAAAATTACCTAATGATTTAACATCTTTTAAGTATGATTTAAATATATCTTCAATTATTAATCTTTTTCTGTTGATGTCTTCCTCAAGGACAACTTTTGGGAAGCCACCAAATTTGAGGTATTCATCGTATAGTTTTATAAGTTTTTCATACAGGATCCTGTCTTTACTTTCTGCTCTGGTTTTGAGTTTTTCGTAGATGCTGGAGTGGTTTTCTTCAGGGAAATTTTTGTTAATTTCTTTAAAAATTAAAAACTCTTCAAAGTCAAGTGGAAACAATTCATAGACGACTTTTCTTCCCGCAAGTGATTCAGGGAAGAGGTTTTTAAGATAAAAACTGCTTGAACCTGTAAGAAAGAATTTTATTTGGTAGCTATCGTAAAGATATTTCACTGCTTTAACGATATTCGGGGCAAGTTGAACTTCATCAAGGAAGACATACATTTTCTTTTTCGGGTTTAAGCCAAGTGAGGCGAGATTGTGTATGATGTTATCATAGTTTTCTTCTTCAAATACTTTTTGATTTAGAGGGTTTTCAAGGTCAAGGAATATTTTGTTTTCTGTTTGGATGCGTTCAAATATGGTTTTCATCAGGGTTGTCTTCCCAACTTGTCTCATTCCAGTCAGGAGGATGATTTCTGGTTTTTCAATTTCATGTATGATTTTGCTTTCAATTCTTCTTGGATATATTTTGTTCATTTCCAGTTTGCAGGTTTTTGGTTGATAAATTTGGAATAATTTTACTTAATTTAATATATAAATTTTGGAGAAATTTGAAAAAATTTATTTTTGGATGATCCAATTGTCGTTAATTATGAGTGAATGAGGTGCTGTTTAATAATTAAAATTAATTTTTCATTTTGTATTTCTATTTGTATAATTTTGGAAACGATATCTGGTTTGATTTTGATTAAACTTGGTATTTGAGGAATTTGGCGTTGATTTGTCTTAAACTGAGCGAGTAAAGAAGGCTTTTTCTGCTGTTGGTAGAAAAGACTTGGGGAATCTTTAATATATTTTGGGATCATTCAAATTGTCGGGTTTATGTTTTTAATTTGTTGCTAAATATATAAAAGCTGAGGCGGGAGGGGAGCCTCAGCGTTTAAAACCAAAGACGAAATAAAGGTTAAATGAGATAAGTTTTGCAGAGCGGTTAAATTCGGTGATTTTCTTTTTTTTGTATTATTTGTCCGAGTTTTTTGATTTCTTTAGGGGATTCAAAGGCTTTTCTGTGATTCGCATCAACATTTACTGCTATTACCCTAACTTCAATGGTTTTCCTGATTTTAAGGCCGACAAATTTCATTTTACTTCACCTTTTTTAGTTTTTAATTCAAATTTTCGCTTGATTTTTGAATGAAAAGGATTAGAGCAAGTTTAATGATGTCTTGAGTTGAAAACTTAATTGAGACTTCGCTTTCAAGCGTTGATGCGATTGAGACTGCACTTCTTAAGGCTTCAAGTAAGAGCGTCTCGGCTGTGGTGGTTTCTGGTGGCTTGGCTTCTGCTGGTTGTTTTGGCTGTTTTTCAACAGCGATAAACTTTGAGATGAAATTCTGGTCAGCAAGAAAAACAACATTATCATTTGGTGCGATTTCTGGTTTTTCTTTGAGAAACTTTGAGAAGTTATACCAGCGGTCGTTGACTTTGATCCCGCGGTCGTTTATCTGTTGAACAGTTCCTTGGACAAGCTCTAACTTTGAGTTTTGCGGTTTTTGTTGTTCAATCCTTTTAATCATTTCGGGTCTCCTTATTTTGTTTAACAATTCTCACTTATAAATGTGAGGTTTTTGCTGTTTTGTTTTCCTTTCCCAAAGGTCCTAAGGACTCTCCTAAGGAGCCCTTTGGGGGATTGGCTTCGCCGAAAGCGAAATATTCAAGTGCTTTTAGTCTTATTGATTTTAGAATTTTGGTGCAGGTTTTGCTTGAGATTTTTAACTTTTTGCAGATCTCTCGGACTGTGAAACCTTGCTCAATCAAGTTTAAGATTTCAAGTTCTTTTTCTGTGAGGTTTGATCTAAATTCTTGAATTTCAAAGTTTTGTTCTGGATCTGGTTTTTGAGTTTGGATTATTTCTTCAATTGTGCAGTTTTCGGCGTCGGCGGGCGCTGTTGAAAGTGAAACTGAGTAATTGAGAGCTTCTTTTCTCTTTTTGTAAAAGATTGAGCCTTTTGCTGATAGTTTTATATAGTTTATTGCGAGCGGGAAGTTTAGGTTGTTTTCAATTATTTTCAGCAGTAGGTCTTGCACGATATCCTCGTCGTTTATTAAATTTAGGGCGTAGTTTCTGAGTTGTTTAATTTCTTTTGCCGTCATGTTTCTTCTCCTCTTTTGTTTTACTCAGCCCCGGGGATTTCTCCCTGGGGTTTTTATTTTAGCTCTGACCAGCATTTTTTGCAGATATAAATTTAACTTATATTTTATTCATTTCCAAATTATGTAAATTCAAATTTACAAATTTATAACAATTTTGTCTATTTATAATATACAAATTTTGATAATAATATGCAAATTTTTGAAAAATTCAAAAGTTTATTTTTAAGGGTTGCGTATAGGAAAAGGATTGTTTTGCTTATCTCGTGATGATGGGGATAAAGAGATTGCTTCAACTTTGCTTGCCCCAAAGGGATCGTCCATAAGGGACCCTCTAGGGTTCAAGGGGCTCTCCTAAGGCTCGAAGGGTTCCTTAGGAGAGTCCGCAGGACATTTTGAGGGATTGCTCTGTATTTATATATACTAATATAAGAAGTTAGATAAGGAAGTGAATTCGTGCCCGGTTTTCTTACCTTAAGCAGTGAACATTTTCAAATTTCAATAGTGTAGGACAATTTTTTACTTCAAAGAAAAATATTATCATTAAAGGAATTATCATGATCATCAAGATCGTTAAGAGTATTTTGAACTTCGTCTTGCACTTTTTTTAATTTAGATTTCAGGAAATCAATAAGTTCTCGGGCTCGCTTAACTTTTTCAGCTAATTCATCAACGTCAACTTCTTCATTTTCTAGAGAGCTTATTATCTGTTCAAGTTCTCGTAAAGCGTCTCGGTATCTCAAAGGTTATTCCTCCTTTGTTTTAACTTCACTTTTTATTGTTCCGATATAAAGAATAGTTTCTATAATGTCACCTGAATTAACACTTAGGGATGATTTTAGTACCTTACCATTCAAGCGGGTAATGCTGTAACCACGTTTAAGAACATTGATTGGATCGAGCAAATTTACTTTGGATTCAATGAGGATCAATTTGTTATTATAATTTTCCATCAATCTTCTTAGATTTGTATCTAATTTATAGGCAAGAAAATTAAGCGATGTTGATTGTCTTGAGATAACTTGGTTTGTTAATGATTTTAGATTTTCTATTCTGGAATTTAACAAGGATAATTTATTATGTATAAAACTTTGGGTATATAGTTTAAGTTGATTTTCGTTTTGAGCAATTTTATTTTTTTCTCTTGAAATAGAGATTGTAACTAGATAAGGTAAATTTTGTGAAAGGAGGTTTAATTTATTTTCGTTATCTGAAAGAATTTTTGAAGTCCGATATTTCAAAGTATTTATATGTTCGTTTAGTTCAATGTTTTTAGCAACAAGTATATTTACCGTTAAAATTCCTACTCTTTCTTCAATTTCAGAAATACGTCTTTCCAACTCTTCAACTTTTTCAATAATAAAATTAGCTACTGCTGTAGGGGTATTGAATGCTCTGTAAGCGACGAGATCAGCGATGGATTGATCTTTTGTATGCCCTATTCCAGTAAGAACAGGGAGAGGACAGTAAGCGATAGCTTTACCGATGAGATAACTATCAAAATAATGGAGGTCAGCTCCTGAGCCACCACCGCGCACAAGAACAACGACATCAAAGTTATACCAATGTCTACTTATTTCTTCAAATTTGAATACTACATCCTGCTCCATTTGTTCACCTTGAACATTAACGTTAAAAAGGGTTATCTCGAATGGGTAATTTGAATTTTGTAAAATTGTTTTGAAATCGTTATAACCAGCTGAAACAGAAGAAGAAATTACGGCAACTCTGAGAGGCAAAAGTGGAAATTCAAGCTGTTTATTTTTATCCATTAAATTTTCTTTTCCTAACTGATCTATAATTTCTCTGCGCCGGCGTTCTACTTCACCAAGTGTATAGGAAGGGTCAATATACCTTATATCTAAAAATAAATTTGATTTGGGGCTATATTTAATATAAGCTTTAAACAAAATTTTCATTCCAGCTTTAAGTTTAATACCTGTTGCTTTAGTAAATTCTTCAATAACGTTGGCGTTATTTCTCCAAATCACAGCATTAGCTACTGCAGTGATGTTATTATTTTGCTTATCTATTAAATCAAAACTATAATTCCCTGTTTTAGGGTCAAATCTAACTTCTTTGATTTCAGCTATAATGAGGTATAGTGTGTCTCTATATTTACTATCAATATGTTCTTTTACCTCGTTAAGAATTTCTGTTAGTGTGAAAGGGGATGATTTAATCACTTCGCTATTTGCTTTGAAAAATGAATTATATTTTAGCATGCAATGTTTGTTGTTTTATTTAAAATTTTAAATTTGCATAAATATATTAACTTTAAAGGAAAAATTAAATTGTTATTTCGAATATGAGTGGTTGATTTTTTGTAGGGGGTTTTGAGAGGGCTATGTGGAGAGAAGCGGGACCGAAGCGGGAATTAATCTCGTCAATGAGATGGGATAATATCTGTTTTCTGGGATCGGGTTTGATAAATAAATGTTGTTGGATAGAGTTTAGAGGTAAAATTCCTGATACTATAACTCCTGCTCTTTTATAAAGATGCTCTGGTTTATAAATTGATCTTAAAAGGTGAAGTGAAAAATTAACTATGTCAAAGGTTGAATTAGTTGGATAAGGCAGGGGCAAGCTGATAAAGTTAGAGAAGTAATTTTCCTTAAATGGATTTGTTGATATGAAAACGGAAACGATTGTTGCGGTTGAGTTTTGTTTTCTCAAAGTTTTTGCACAGATTTCAGCGAAACGGGAAATATATGATGAGATTTCGTCAAAGTTTTGGGTTTCAACAGGGAAAGAGAGGGAGCGCATGATTGACTTTTTCGGTTTCTGATCTATCTCAATGTCAATACATTGAATACCGCGAAGTTCATGAGCTATGCGAAGTCCGGGGATACCAAGATGTTTTTTTATGAATATATCATCTGCGTTTGCAAGGTCAAGTGCGGTGTTAATGTTATGTGATTTTAAAAATTTTGAATAGCTATTCCCTATTCCCCAGATGTCTTCTATGTCAAAAGTGGAAAGTGTGTTTTTTATTTCATCAGGGTCAAGTAAGATGTGGATTTTCTGGTTTTGCTTTTTCTTTGCAATTTTCGTAGCAACCTTTGCGAGTGTTTTAGTTGTTGAGACGCCAATGCTTGTAGGGATGCCAGTCCATTTGAGGATTTTATTTTGGAGTGAGAATAATTTTTCAAGGTTTGTTTTTGAGAGGTTAAAATTGATGAAAGCTTCGTCAATTGAGTAAATTTCCGTGTTGGGGAAATCTTCAAGGATGATGTTCATAACACGGTTTGATATGTTTGCGTAAAGTGGAAGGTTTGATGGTATGGTTATAACATTATGTTTTTCAAGAAAAGGTTTTATTTTGAAAATAGGGGCTCCCATGGGGATGCCAAGTTCTTTTGCTTGATTTGATCTTGCGACGACGACTGCGTCATTATTTGACAGGACGACGACGGGTTTGTCTTTTAGTTTAGGGTTAAAGACAATCTCACATGAGACGTAAAAATTATCGCAATCAACGAGAGCAATTGCTGGTTTTACTTTGCTTTTCTGATTATATAAGTTATAACTCCCCATACTTGAAAATCATCGTTTTCTTTTATTTTTATCTCGGGGAAGTTTGGGTTTTCGGGGATGAGTTTTATTTCGTTATTTGAGCTAAATTGTATTCTTTTGACAGTAAATTCTCCATTTAAAACACAAAGAGCTATATCTCCGCTCTGGGGCTCAAGCGAGCGGTCAACAATGAGTATATCTCCATCGTGTATGATATCGTTCATTGAGTTTCCCGAGACACGGATAAGGAATGTTGAGGATGGTCTTTTTATGAGGAGGCGGTTAAGGTCAATTTTCTCTTCTGCAAAATCTTGAGCTGGTGATGGGTATCCAGCTTTTATGTATGTTATTATGAGTCTGGTGTGGATTTCAGCAGGGAGTGGTTCTGAGGTGATAATATCAAGTTTCATTTTTGTTTTAGATTTTGTTTTCAATCTATCTTTCTTATAACTGCTATGACTTTACCTATGATTGTTAAATTTTCGGGGTCTTTGATGATGATAGGTCTATAATTGGGGTTTTCGGGTTCAAGTATGATTTTATCTTTTCTAATTTTTAACCTTTTCACAGTTGTTTCAGTTTCGTCAATGAGGGCAACTATGATGTCGTTATTTTCTGCGGTTGGCTGTTTCCTTACGAGAATCAGGTCCTGGTCAAATATACCCGCGTTAATCATTGAATCTCCTCTAATGCGTAGAAGGAAACATGTTCCGGGTTTAAGGAGTGATGGGTCGATAGTTATATAATCTTCTATGTTTTCGGTAGCTAATACTGGTTTGCCTGCTGTTATCCTGCCGACAAGAGGGACAGGGATGCCGGGGTTTGAGAGTTTGATTCCACGGCTTACTCCCCTATCTCGCTTTATTATCCCTTTTTCTTCAAGTTTTTTGAGATGATGTTCAATTGTTCTTGTGTATGGGGTGTTAAGATGTTTTGCTATTTCACGGACTGTTGGTGGGTAGCCGTGTTTTGATGTAAATGAGATTAAGAAGTTAACTATCTTTTGTTGTTTTTCGGTTAAGTTATGCGACATTTTGATTAATTAAATGATTTTAGACATATGTCTAATAGAAATATAATAAGGCTGAAAGTGAAAAGCAAGTGAGGTTTCTTAAAAAGCAAATTTTTGATTATATTTTATAAAAAAGGGGTATAAAAATAAAGTGCAAAAAATAAAGATGTGTAAGGAAAAGTCTTTAAATCTGAAAGTGTTTGATGATATAAATAGGAATTATATGGAGCCAAAGAAAGCCGCAGGATCAATTTTTGAATATTTAAATCGAAGTGGTAGAGAAGATATTTCAAAAATTAGATTAACAATAGAAAACTGGTATGAAAAATATCCTGACAAATATAAGAATATGTTAAGAAAAAGATTAAGATCATCAGATAATACTGAATCTATGAGTGCGTGGTTTGAGCTATATTTATATAATGAACTAATAAAAAAGTTTGATGTTGAGATAGAACCTGAAATACAGGAAACGGGAAAACGTCCTGATTACCTTATAAAAAAGGGGGATCAGAAATTATTTTATCTTGAGGTATGTGTATCTAATGATAAAGAGGACCCAAATGTAGCAAGGGTAATAGATTATATTGATACGAATGCAGATGTAAAAAATTATTTAATAATGCGCCTTATTCAAATTGGTAAAACAACACCTAAGTTAAAGATGATACTCAATCGCGTTGGAGATCTAAAACCTGGCGGAGGGTATGTATATAAAGAAAATGGGTGGATAATCGAGTTTGAAATGACGAAAATGCCGATTAGTAATCCCGCAAATAGAAAAATCGGTATGTCTTTTACTATTTTTTGGGGCTCGGATAAGAAACTTAAAAATAAGATCAACAAGAAAATAGAGCAACGCGTAGAAAGTAATATACCCTATATAATTGCCGTAAATATATGTTCCATAGCTATAGATATTCAAGATGTTCTTGATGTGTTATATGGTGGAGAATTTGTTCAACAAGATGGTAAGATTTTAAGGAGAAAAAAATATGGTTCGGGAAACTTTATTACTAATGGGATATTTTTGGGTCCGGAGGGTTTTAGGAACAAAAGGATAAGCGGAGTTTTAATTTTTACTAATTTATTTCCATGGCGAACTTATGGTTAAACCCGGGGGCGGAAATTAAAATTCAACCAGAACTATTAAACTGGTTAATAGATAGTTATTATATTTTAGATGGGGATGAAATAAAAAGAATAGATCTTTAGGAAATAGAAAAGCGTTCGGTTTTAATAACTTTTCGCAAATTTACAGATTATTTTATAATCGCAATTGGGACAATGGCCATTTTCGGGTTGTGCCGGGTAATCTTTATTTAAAATTTTTTCTGAGGTTTTTTTAATTAAGTTAATAGCATTGTTAAGTTCGTTGGGTTCAATGTTAACTTGTTTGAAATTATTCGGTTCGGGTTCTTCAAGGTAAATTATGGAAGCTTTTGAGATTTGATTTCCTTGGGCTTGTAATATGTAAGCGTAAACCTGGAGTTGAAGTGCGGCAAGATGTGCGGGGGTAACTTTGGAAGAGGTTTTGTAATCGCGGATCTCGGTTCCGGTTTCATCAGATAAGATTACATCAGCTATGCCGGACAATATGGTTTTAGAGTTATTGTCAAGAAATAGTAGGAGCTCCAGTGGGAATTCGGTATTGATTATTTTGTCAATTTTTGATTCGGGGTGTGAAACGAAGTTCAATAAAGCTTTTTTAGCACCTTCTGCGATTTTCATTTTTTGTATATTTGAGGCGAAGGGTAGGTAAAATTCTTTCTCAATAGCTTCAGTAACTGCTTTTTCGGGTTCATATCCTGATTCGTTTATTAATCTTGTGCTGAGGTGAAGGCAATAGTGTAAACTATCACCGTAACCAAGCATGTAGCTGAAACCGGAAGGATAATTAAAAATCTTACGTAGAAGGAAGAAATAAGGGCATTTCAAATAATCAATTAAATCGGTGATAGCGATGACTGGTATATCATTCTGGGGAGGAGTATGTGAAATAAAGGTGAAATTGGAGGGTAGGAATGTTTCAATTGGGTTTAAATAGGTGATGATGTTATCTAACAAGGAGCTTCTTTTCTGTATTCTTCCTGATGAATCATAGTGGCAATAGCTAATAAAAAGAAAATCTTTAGCTCTTGTTAGGGCAACATAAAATAATTGAGATTCGCTTTTGTAAGTTGTTAGGTATCTGGAGCTATTAAATAAACTTTGATTAACTAACCAATTCGGGTTTTCACCAATTCTGCTTGATGGGAAAAGATTTTCTTGAAGAGAAGGGATAAAAACAATAGGCCATTCCAAACCTTTAGCTTGATGTATAGTTAAAATGTTAACTGCGTCTAATGTTGATAGGGATTCTAATTGGGATTCTTCGTAAGCTGAGGAAGCGTAGAAGTTTAGAAAATAACAAAGATTTTCTAACATTTGGGGGAAGTTGATTGGTTTTCCACCGAGGCGCTGTGGGAATTCAAAATCAGATAGAAGTGAGGCGAACCTACCTATATTGGCTATGATTATATGGTGATCGGGAGATGTGGGGTCAAGTTGTTTATAATTTAGGACATTAAGTATTTCGTACAGGAGGTGAGCAAGGTCTCTAAATAGGTTTTTATTTACATCATTTTTTATTTTTGTTAGATATTTATCAGTTAATGGAGATAGTGGGGTGATATAAGTTTCCCAAATTTTAAGAGCGCTTTCAATTAATTTTTCGTTTTTGAGATACTTGTTATTTTTAAGCAAAAAGAAGCCGTTGGGAGCTAACCAAGTGAAGATATAAGCGAGGGCTTCAATTTCGGGGCGCTGGAAAAGGCTAACTTTACCTGCAACGATGTATGGGATATGATGTTCACGAAGTATGTTGATAAGTGGGGTAGCTGATAAATAAACACTGCGATATAAAACAGCACAATCACGATAATTGCCATTATAATTTTGAACATAATTTTTTATAGTATTTACAATCCAAGAGGCTTCTTCTTCTGGATCATTGAAAGTTAATTTAAAGACGCTCTGGATGGATGATTCTTTGGTTGTTGAGATGGGAGGATAAGTATTTAAATATTGAGATGTATTAGAAAACCGATTAGCTATTTGAATGATTGAACCCGTGCTTCTATGGTTAATTGTGAGTGAATAGGATTCGGCGGAGGGAAATTTTTGGGGAAACCTGAAGAAGCAAGATTCATCGGAACCACGCCATTGATAAATGGTTTGGCGAGGGTCACCGACAATAAAAACGCTGGCTGTTTTACCGATAAGTTCAATGAGCTTTTCTTGAGAGGGGTTTATATCTTGGTACTCGTCAACAAGTAAATATTCTATGCCGGAGATTGATGAGGGGTTTTCTTGAATTTTAAGAGTAGCTAAATAAACCATTCTGCTGAATGTAAGGAGCTTATGAGAATCAAGCAAATGTTCGTAAATTGTGAAAACTTCGTAAAAATCGGGATCGGTAAGTTTTAAGGTGCTTAGGTCTATGAGATTATCGTATATAACATTAGCGGATCTGATGAAATTGCCAATTATTTCAAAGGGTTTAAAGTTAGAGTTTGGGTATTTTTTCTTAGCAAGTTCGGAAAGTTTTAGATCAGAGTAGAAAGAGGATACGAAGGCAAATTCTTGGTTTTCATCAAGTGTGGAATAATTGCCGTAATTAAAATAGTTTTTAAGAATTTTTAAGCAAAATGAGTGTATTGTGCCTATAAAAAGATTGCACAGGTTTTGAAGCAATGGTGAGTTTGGGGCAATTTCCTGTGTTCGGGAATAGATTCGTGATTTCAGGCTTTGAGCTGCTTTTTCTGTGAAAGTGAATGCAACAATGGAAGATGGGATAGCTCCGTGGTTGAATAATAAGTAAAGAATTCTTTGAGTTAATGTTTCGGTTTTACCTGTTCCTGGACCAGCGATAACTCTTATATACTTTGAAGTTGAGGTTACAATTTCTTTTTGTTCAGGGGTTAAAGAATCTATATTCATGGTTGTGAATCAATTTTATTTAATTTTGGTATCACTTTTTCAAAAATCAAGTTTATTTGATTTAGATTTATGAGATTTTTATCTGGGATTGGCGAGCTTGAGTTATCAACGATGATGATAAAAGATTCTAAAGTAATATGGTAACCTTGTGAATTGATAGTTTTCTCTATGTCTTTGATTGATAATGCTAAATTTATTTTTTCCTCTGAAAGAAAATATCCGGATTTTGGATCAGCGAATACAATAGCTTGGGGATAGATGCTTGATTTTGGCTTAATCCAGATGATAAAATCGGGGTAGAATTTCTCAGAGGTTTGAATGAGAAAACCGATACCAGATCTGGGGTAATTGCGGAGGACATATATTTCGTAATTGGATAGGTCAATGGATGGGTTTTTAAGGTAATCAATAAGTTTTAATAGGAAATCACGCTCTCCTTCATTTAATCCAGTGGGATTCATATATTCAATGTGAGTTAGATCTCTGGTGTAAAGAAGTAAGGGTAAGAAAAGAGATTCATGAAAAATGATGCGAGGGAGCGTGGGATCGTAGGGGCTGTTTGTTAAAAGAACATTGGTATCATTAACAATATTATGAATACGGTTTAAGTAACTTAACAGATTTGTTTCTTTTTTCACATACACAGTTTGAATGTATGCGTTGAGTGTAGATTCAAAAATGGAGAGAGGGTTGATATCAGTAAGGTTTTTTACTGTGGCGTTCTTGGATTCATATTCTTTGACTTGAATTTTGTAAAGAGCTGAAATATACTTTTTTAGGAGTAAAATGGCAATATCTTCAAGGCGAATAATATCGGAGTAAGTGGTTAAATTTTTAACTTCGGGTAAAACGTAAAGTTTATAGCAAAAGTTATTATCAGATGAAGATTTGGCACCTTTGGATAGTATATTTTTAAGAGAGTCAATTGTAAAATTGATGTTCCAATAGTTATGCTCAAGTTTGTAAGACAATAGTTCGGTATAAATTCGCTGCCAATTGAATAGATTGATGTAAGGCGATAGATCAAGTAAGTAATCATCATATTCTGGGGTATTAGACATCGTTTCTATTGTGATAGTATCTCTGGTAGAGGTTGAAATACCAACTGTAGTTCGCGGTAATAAATTAAGGGTTACTGACACTGATGAGTTTTTGGAAATGTCAATAAACTCATCGTGGTAAAATTTAGGTGTTTCTAATTTAATAATTTTGAGGTCGTTCCATTTATCTTCGTGTTGTGGTTTTATGGGGACGCTGATTGGCTCAAGTTCAATTTCTTCTTTTTTAATAGCTTCAAGAAATTTAACAAGATAATCGGATTTGATGCCGTAGATTTTAAGTGTTTCAAGAGGTTTAATTTGAGGGTTATTGCTTCGTTTTAAGGAGTTATTTTCGCCGAGCAAGCGGACTCCCCTACCGAATAGCTGGATGATTTGAGGACCTTGTGATTTACCGACGTAAAGAAGACCTATTGAGGAAACACGCCAGGTATCCCAACCTTCTATGAATTTTTTGGAACCGATTAGAATATTAATCGTGGATGATTTGGATTTTATAGAATCAAATAGGGATGGAGAGATGATATCTGACTCAATGGTGAAATTGCTTTTAGTGAGGAGTTTTTTAAATTCAGCGACATTACCAATGTTGATCAAAGCGAAATAAGAGTTGTCACCTGTTTTAAGGGCAATTTCACCTTCAGCGTTTTTGATTTCAAAAAGACGGAGTGGTCCGGGACCGTTGAAAACGGTTTTAAGTAAGTTATGGTAAAATTCTTCACGGTTAGTTGAATGATAGATAGCTGGAAGCAAAAGAAAAGAATTTTCAAAGATATCTTCTCCGAATGGATTTCTCAGACCGGTCTTAGCGTTAAGTATGATTTCAATTAAATTGAGCGCCCAATTGGGTTCAGAGACAAATTTGGATAAGAGTATTACTACAGTTAAGATATCGGAAAATTCTTTTTGTGATGAGGCGGTAACGGTTGAGCCGACAAAGATCCAAAGGGGTTTTTCAAGATTATATTTAACAGCGAGGCTTTTATTATTTTCAAAAATGAGAAGTTGTTCGTAAAAAGTAAGAAGATTACCTACAAACATGATATCGGTGAATAGATCTGCTTGAATTTCTCTTGGGTTTTGAATGTTAATGATGCTAAAATCTTTACCATAGCCATCGTAGTAGAAATATTTGTAGGAATAATCAAATATGATTGATTTACAATATTCTTCAAAGATATCGGGGGCTTCGGAGGGATTAAGAATTTGGGCGAAGGTTGCACTATACTCAAAAACGAAACCGTTCTCAGCTAGTTGGTCACGGTATGACTTCCATTTTCTTTCTTCGCTTGATTGTCCTTTGTGCCCTTCGTCTACAAAGATGAGTTTCCTACCTTCAAATGAATCTGGGGTGATTGATAATCCAGAACCTTTTTTTACTTCGGTGAATTTAGTGATTTCAATAATTAATACTTTATCAGTGTTAGTTAAACCTGATTCTGAATATAATATGGCTGGGTGATTGCTGTTGATGAGTTCCTCGTGATGTTGCTTAGATAAACCTTCGTTAGGAGTGATAAAGAGAATACAATCGGGTTCAAATAGTTTATAATGATGGAATTGATGATAGTTAATATGGGCAATTATGGTTTTACCAGAGCCTGTTGCCATAAAATAAGCAAGTTTGTTCATGGTTTTGCGGTCAAAGGTAAAAGTTGAGTTAGCGAAGTTGTTAAGGGAGTTGATAAATTCATCGGGTTTATTTTTCAAAAGGTCAAAATAAATTTCAGTAAACAAGATGGCGAGATACTGGTAATATTTGAGGTTAATCGGGATTTGGCGTTTTTGATTAATTTTTTTGAGATAGTTTAGTATGTTTGAATCGTATCTAAAAATATCATCTTCTGTAATAGAAATTGAATATAGGGAGAGTGGCGTATCAGAAAGTTTTTTACAAAGGGTGGTTGCGTAATAAGTTGGGGTTTGATTTGTTGTTTCAAAAGTGGGGGTTACATCTAAAATGTGAGATTGTATGAAATTTTTAAGTTCCATAAAGCTGGAGAAACCAAGGAGAGAAAGAATATAGCGGAAAAGGATAAAATGATGCTCTATGTTAATTGAATCGGTTGATACTGTGGATCGGCGCCTAGGCATGGTTTTCCCCTATCATTAGTTTTTTGAAGATTGGTTCAATGTAATTGAGGTTAAATTCGTCGGGGATAAGCGTAGAGGGCGAGTTAATGTAAACGGAATCCGGTTTCCATTTTTTAATGAATTTTTCTATGAAAGAGCGATCTTCATCAAAATGGTTTTTACTCCATGATTCAGGAACATTACGCCATACAATAAGGTAAGTGAGGTTGTCTTTTTCAGCAAGAATAAGAAAATAGGGGTTATCATTAGATTTTTCAAATACTAATTTTTTAATTTTTACTCCAAGTAAATAATTAAAGGTCTCTGGTATATCAATAACGGTTTCAATGGGGCTTCCTACTTCGTAGGGGTTAAATTTAAGTTTATAGTTAAATGGGAAGCGGAGTTGTTCGATATTTAGGAGAAAGGGGCTGTTTTGGGTTTCAATGTGGGTGTAATATTTTATGAGGTAATCGTCTTTAAATAGCAAGCGGGCTTGTTCATTTTCAGTGAATTCAATGTTATCAAGTGTATCTTCGTATTGTTCAATGATTTGGTATTTGAAGAATCCACCTGCTGTTTTTTCATTGTATTTTTCTTTAACATCTTCTTCTTTTGAAATTCCAGATTTATCATAGAATAAAACCTTTTTCATTCTTGGCAAAACTATTGTCCAGAAATGCTCCCCCATTTCCACGCCAATCCATTTCCTACCAAGTTTATGTGCTACTGCTGTTGTTGTGCCAGAACCAAGAAAGAAGTCCATAACAAGGTCACCTTCATTAGATGTAGATTCTATGACACGCTTGAGAAGGATTTCGGAATTTTCGGTGGGGAATCCTGTAGATTTGGATATCATATATGTATATCCAAGAATATCTGTCCAATCATTATTTACTGGAATCTCTCGTCTTAAATATAAAGCATCAAATTTTTTAGAACCACATTTTGGACAACTTGATATTCTTCTGTTTATAGTGGTTTCTTGATATTCCCACCCACATTGTTTACACACAAGTTTTATATTACCCTTTGATATTTCCTGATTAATTCTTTCTTGAGAAAATTGCCAATGCGTTCCTGCTGGTGCTTTAATGCTTATTCCCCAAAACAATCTATTTGGATCTCCTCGTTCCTCCGGGAAAAACATAGTTGTCCATTCCAATTTTTCCTCCGGCTTAGCTCTTAGTGGAATACTTACAAAAGCTTTTTCTTTATTTGCGGAAAATAACATCAAACTTTCTGTGTCGTTTTCAAACCTATTTCTTTCTATACTTTCGGTTCGTTTTCCTTTTCTTACAATTATCTCATTTCTAAAATTCTCCTTTCCAAAAATCTCATTCATCAAAGGTCTTAAAATCCAGTTCCCATTGTAATCACATCGGACAAAAATGCTTCCTGTATCTTTCAGCAAATCTTTTGCAAGCCTTAACCTATTCTCAAGCATTGTAGCCCAAGTGGAATCCTTATACTTTACATTATAAAGATAATCCGCATCATATTCCTTGTTAAATGGTGGATCAATATATATTGTCTGGATTTTTTCCTTGTATTTATTCAAAAGCAAGTTCAAAGCTTGCCAGTTCTCGCTTTTTATAAGCAAACCATCTAAAAGATCGTCAAGATCATGGTCTTTGGTTAATTCTTCAAGGAGTTCAAATTTAAAATCAAATGGGAAATAACGGGTATCAATAGGAAGTTTTAAAGGGATGTGATTTCTAAATAAATCATCTTTACTTTTTACTTTGATGCCGAAAAGAATTTCCCATTCATATAATTGATACCTGTTTTCTAATATTATATTGATCAGTCTGTTAAAAAATTCATCGGAAGTTAATTCGTAAATTCTGTCAAGCGTGATAACATAATGTGTATTAATGACGAACTTTTTCTTTTCCCAGAGTTTCTTTAGGAAATTTTCAATTTGAGATAAAAAATCAATTATGGTTTGAGCAATATCTCGGGTAATCTGAATCCTTGCTAAGTGTAAATCTGGTTCAGATTTGAAAGTATCAAGGTTGAAAACCTCGGATTTGAGGAAAAAGTCAAGTTGCTCTACAAGGAAAGATTTCAAATCTTTATGAATGAAGAAATCGGTGTTATTTTTGGCGGTAAATCTGTTAATATGATACAATAAAACTGGGTCGTTTGATTCACAAGGGGCTTCTAAAAAGTGTGTTAAATGTTTTGTGTTTTCATTATTTTTTAATTTAGTTATAATCTCTTCGTATATTAAACGATTGATTAGTTCTTGTTTTATCGTTTTTTTTCTTTTGCCATTCCCAAAAGAGTCAGTTTCGTCAATATTTTCGTTGCTATTTTCATAATAGATATTGTTGTTATTTTCTTCTTCAGTGATAGCTTTACTATATTTTTCAAGTTGGGTATCTGTAAGATGTATGTAATGGAAATTGATAATTAAGGTTTCATTTTTTTGATCCCAGATGATAGGATCATCATCTGTATCAGATAGGATGAAGTATCTGCTTTTTGTAGCTTTGTTTGAGGCGATTTCTTCTGTTGCGAATGAGATCTTAAAGATAACTTTAAATGGTGAAGTTGGGGCTGTGGTAAATGTGTAGTCACGGAAGAGAGTTCCTGTTTTAATATAATACATGTTAGAGGTGGCGTAATGAAGTTTAACTTCTTCACCGTTGTAAGGTATTGCGTAAGTAATTTTTCTAATTTTATAGCGTCTTTGTGGGATGAAGTCACCATTTTCATAAAAGCGGTTAAAGAAGGTGTAGAGATCGTTAAAAACCTCGTTTTTAATAGTGTCAAGATTTGGGTGGGTTGAGAATTGAGCAAAAGCTTCTTCAACTTTTTGGGGTATGGTATGGTTTATGAAGTTTTCTATCATAGAGCGTTTGAGATTAAATATGCGGTAGATGCCGAAATCAAGTGATGAGGAGTCAAAGCGAAAAATTTTACGGAGTAAGTTTTGAAACTTAAAAAGTTGTTCGGACATGGTGGTTTTTCCTTTTTTTTATTTTTGTGGTTTAAGCGAGATTGGCAAATCAATTCAGTTGGAACAAGACAACATTAGAAATATGAAAAAATAGTAACTTTAAAATGGCTCATAAAAAATAGATAAATTTACTTGGCTGAAAAAAATTTAAAAACATAATTGTTAAGTGTCAAGATTATAGTAAATCATCTGGGGTTCCGCATATTGATGATTCGGCGAGTGCGCGGATGTAATCATATCTAAATCTATTGGATTTATTTGGGGAGATGGCGAAATTGTAATCACCTATGACGAAAAGACTACTTCTTGCACGGGTTACTGCTACATTAAGAAGTTGTTTTGCTGATTCGTTTATAAACCAGAGTAAAGATGATTCTGAATTCGGGGAAACCACAAGAGAAAGGAACATGATGTCTTTTTCATCTCCTTGGAAGCGGTGAACTGTGTCAACAACATCTATCCCGGGGCGAAGTAGTTTGTACAAATATCTTTGAAGGAAATCCGCTTGGTTACGAAATGGCGTTGTGATACCAATTGAGATATCGGGATCTATATAATTTTTAAGCTTAAGCAAGATTTCTTCAATTTTTTCGGCTTCGGAGGTATTTATTTTGTTTTTCTCGGTGCCCTGGGTTGGAATCCATATAATACCGTTAACCTTTTTGAATTTTATATTTTCCGGTGGAGTTTTAACAACAAGTTCTCTACCTATGTGAGAATAGAAATGGGAATTTGAAAACTCAATTATTTTATGGTAAGAACGGTAATGTTCAGTCAAAAATATAACGGGATTAGCGCTCTTATTTGAAATTTCCTCGGCTAATAAATATAGCGATTTGTTGCTGTAATTAAGTTTAAATTCGGGTATATCACAACTTTGGGCTATTGTAGCATCTTCGTCGTTTGATAATCCAGAGATGTGTTTTAATTGCATGGGATCGCCGATTATAACGATGTTTTTGCTTCTAAGGATAAGTGGCAAAGCGGAAGCAATATCCGATTGAGAGGCTTCATCTATAATGAGTATATCAAATAAATACGGTTCAAGGGGGACTACGTTTGCAACTGAAAGATTTGTGGTTGCAATGATTGGGAAAGCTTTTAAAACCTCTTTAAAGGCTGATTTTGAGATTATAGTTGAATTTTCAATTGATGTTTTAAATGATTGAAGCGAAGGAACTAAGTTTGGTGTTAGAGATGAAATGTAAAATAAACGAAGATAATCTTTTGATTTTTCAATCAAGGTTGATTTAAGGCTTTCAATTTCTTCTTCATATTGTTTAATTTTAGGGGCAAGTTTTGATATATCATCTTTCAGCTTGACAAGTTTTCTTTCCAAGTCAGCTATTAACTTTTCAAATTCATTTTTAATATTTTCTAATTCAGATTCTCGCTCTTTAATTTTTTCGTCAATATCAATAACCTTAGCAATATCTTTTTCCCATGATTTTGCAAGTAGGAGATATTTAAATAGATCTGGTAAAGTTTTGGACATTTTCTTGATAAATTCAATTTGAGGAGGGTCAAATGCGGATGATAGTTTTGCAAAAATTTTAGTGTATTTGTTGTATATATATTTTTTATTGATAAGAAGTATGATTTTCTCAAGTAAATTGAGTTTGCCTAAGAGTTTATCTGTTAAAGCGGAAAGATGTTTAGAAATTAAAGACTCTGGGGTTGGATAGTTTTTTCTCATTTCATAGAAGAAATCAATGAATGGCTTTGGTATTGAGGAGAGAATATTTTCTTTTTCAAAATTCAGATTTTCAATGATTTTAGATTTGTTTAATTTTTCAAATTCATATAAAGATTTATTGAATTCAATTTGATTCTTAATGGAGTTATAGTAAAGTTGAAGTTGATGAAATTTTGAGATTTCTGATTCAAGTTCATTGATTTTTTCTTTGATTATATTAATATCAATCTTAACTTTGTTAATCAGGTTTTGATCAATAGTTTTATTATTGTTTATAGTGTTTATTGTCTTGAGGATTTTATCAGGTAGCCGGGATATAACTTCTTTATTCCCTACCCTGATAAGTGGGGTTATGGAGTTATTTGGGAAAAGTTTTTCAAATTTTTTACAAACATCGTCAACAGCTTTATTATTCTTTGTTGAGAAGAGGACAGTTTTACCGTGGATGACTGCGTTTGCCATGATGTTGAAGGAAATCTGTGTTTTGCCGGTCCCGGGTGGTCCGGTGACAACTGTAAGTCGTTTAGTAAATGCACTTTCAAGAGCAAGTTCTTGTTCCTTGTTTAAATTAGAGAATATCAAAAGAGAGAGGTTTTCGGGGTGAGGTGTGTTATCAATTTGGGATTGAGAGATGAAGCATGATAATTCTTGTGTTGTTATTCCCTTTTTTATTATATCTTCAAGTTCTCTGATTACTTTGAAATTTGTTCCCCATGTTCCCCAAAATAATAAGACACGATATGATGAGAGTGCTTTTTTCAATGTGTCAATTGAAATTGAAGATTTTTCGGGATTGAAATTTTGAATGATTATATCAATCTTTTCATCTATTGTAGCAGATTTATCTACGTTTGATTTTATGAATTCAATCTGTTCGGGGTCTGAAATGCCCATCACTCTTGAAATAAAGGTTTTTGAGATCTCATATTTATCTGAAATTGAAAAGATGACATGTGAGTTTTTTATGCTGAAATTGGTAGTGGAAATGAATAGAGGAACTTTTGAGTCTTTAAGGTCAAAGACGGGGTAAGCCAAAAGAAGTTGGATGTTTTGAGCTCTGGAGTAGAAGGATTGTTTATCCAGGAAGATTTTTAAATCAGGGGTCAAAACAGTTGAAAATGATGATAAGGCAAGGGGTGACTCTGTAAGATTAATAGCGATGCTTGATTCGGGTATTTCAGAGCTTTTAAGGTCTTCAAGAACGAGGCAATAGCGGTAGTATGAAAGAATTTTTTGATGTTTGGAATATAATTGTGGTATGTTGATTTTGATTGGAATATTTACTTTCCTTAATTTTACTTCCGAGGGTTCAACGAATTCGGGCAATGGATAGTTATCTATATATTGAGATGGATCTATTTTTAGAATTTTAAAGATTATTGTTTCAATGTCGGGGTCACTTAAATTAATCATGGAGGCGGGTAAGCTATCAATGTCTTTGTGAAAATTTAAAGCGCTTGTAACTTTAAACCATTTTCTTGTTGGCGTTTGTAGTTGAGAGTGATCGTAATAGATTACATTATCAAAAATTACAAAACCTTTAATATGGCCGAGGTTTATGTTTGAGTCAATGAAATCGGGTGGAAAGTAAAAATGTAACTTATCTTTGAGGAAATTGAGCAAATCAAATTTATAGCGAAAAATTTGCTGGAATGGATTTTCTCTTTCCTTATTTATTTCAAGACCGTTGGAATACCATCGGCTATTTTCGTTTCCAGTTATAGTTCCAGCTCCTGATTTAATGTCTGCAACAGCAATGAGTTTGTTTGAAATTATGATTAAATCAGGAGTTGATCCTAAAATGTTAGGTTGTATGATTAGGTTGAAATTCTGGTTTGAATTGTTATACTTGTTTTTTAGTTTTTCAAAAATAATTTTAAATGTTTTTATTTCGTGATCGTATCTGAAATTTGAGACCTGGAAACATCTGAACATAGTATTTAAACTGATTTTTTATTTTTTTATTAACCATGATTTAAAGATATTTTGTGATGTTATTCTGGCGAGGGGTAAATGTAAAAAGATTTATTTTTGAAGTAAGGTTGAATGGAAAGTTGAGCTGTCATTTTTCACAAGCGTTTATATTTTTACGTGGTTGAAAAAAACTAAAAAAATTTTTGTTTTATTCAAAATCGGCGAAGCTCGGCAAAGCTACGAAGTGATCCCCCTAAGGTCCGAAAGGACTCCCTTGGAGGTTCTCCTAAGGTCCAGAGGGCTCCTTAGGAGAGTCCATAGGACCTTAGGGAGAGGCAAAGGTGCGAGATTTACAAAAAGCTCGTTTTTCATTTGTTATTACGGTTTCCGAGAACCTCGTTAACAAGTTAACATTTGTGAATTTGAATATCTTGTTGATTTACAATCATTTTCCCTTGCTCTGACGCAAATCTTGACACATTGTCAGGGAGGTCAGCGGAAAAATCAAGGGTAAAAGTTAACACAGAAGGACTTGACTTTTGGGGTAAAATTTATTGTATTTAAGTGTGTGAATTGGTTTATTTAAAGTTTTGTTTTACCGTGGGTGTGAATCGAACCTGTGAGGGATTGAAACGAGTTTGTGTTCAAGGGACCTTTTCTTGAACACAATAGTGTGAATCGAACCTGTGAGGGATTGAAACCCTTTAGCGGTTCGCCTTTGCATCAGCTTACCTTCAAGTGTGAATCGAACCTGTGAGGGATTGAAACGGGAATAACAATTGGATTTTAGGGGAGTTTTTAGGATCTTTGTTTGGTTTTTTGTCTCACCTCCTGCCCCCTCTCTAAGTGTTTAGAGAGGGGAGATAGATCCCTTAAGGGGTCACTTCGCCAGGGGGATTTATTTTTTTCGCTGGGGGCGGAAGAGGAAGAAGTATCTAAAAATTCTAATTGTAAGGTATGATAAGAATGAGAAGATTGACAGCAGGATGTAGGTTTCTCTGTTCTCAAGTCCTATTTGCAAGATTTTTATCACAGTTACAGAGCCGAGCAGGAGTGCGAAAAATGGTCCAAGGTTTATGTATTCGCTTTCTTCTAATGTTCTCAATTTTTTTATATCTTCGTCTCTAATTAGTTTTTGTGATTTTGCTTGTTGAAGTGCTGATTTTATGATTGTTGGGTTTCCTTTGGATATTCTGAGGATTTCGTTTTTTAGAAATTCTTTTGTTTTTGTGTCAATTTCAGTTATGTATGTTTCAATCAGGTAGTTTGTGAGTTTTTCTGTTGTCTCTTTTTCAAGTTCTTTGAGTTGTATTTTTTCGAAGAATGAGTAGAGGTGTTTGAATTTTTTCTCATGTTTTAATTCTGATGTTGTTGCGATTATGGTTGCGTGTGGCATGAGGTCAATTATGAATTCAATCATCTGACCTGTTGCAAGGTCAAGGTCGTCAAAAAGAAAAATGTAATTTTTTCCTGTGATTGATTTTATGATTATTGGTGCGTTTTTTACTTGAATTGATATTGTTCCGTCGCTGTTGATCCGAATCAGTTCGTCTGTTACGAGGTCGTTTTCAGCGTAGAGGGATTCAATTATTTCGTTAAAAATTGTTGATTTTGTTTTGTTGAGGTTGACTTTTATAAGTTTTATTTCCCCTTTCCATGCTGATTTTAGTTTGTGTGCGAGTCTTATGTCTTTGAATTCTTCTGCTAATGCCGTTGGGCTTATGTCAATTCTATGGGTTGAGCCTTTGATGATTGAGATCGCATGTTCAATCAGGGTTGTCTTCCCTATTCCTCTTTTTCCGATGATCAGGGTATGTTTTCCGAGGAGGATATTAACGACAAGTTTTTTTAGTTCCTGTTTTCTTCCGAAGAATTTTTGATCGCTTAGGATCATTTGATTGTGATGATGATTGAGTTTTTTGTTTTAGACTGGATCTGTTTTATGTCTGCGACGATTCCGCTTGCGCTTGATGTGATGGTTTGTTTTAGTTGCTCGCTTTTAAGTTCAATTTCTTTTTGTTTAATCTGGAGTTTTATCTCTTTGATCTGGATTTGGGTTTTTGATTCTTTGTCCTGGTAATCAAGCAGGAGAATTTTCTTTTTTGTGTTAAGTTTTTCTATTTCTTCGTTGATTTGTTCCTGTGCTGATTGTGGTTTGAGCCCCTTTTGAATTAGTTCCTGCGTTCGTTTAAGTTCTTGCGATAGTTTGAGGATTTGCAGGTTTATTGATGATGTGTCTTCTGTTAATTTCTTTTTAAGTATAGAGAGCTGGTTTTCAAGTTTTAGAATTTTTATGTTGAGTTTTTCAATTTCAAGTGAGATTTTCTCTGCTTTTGGTGATAGTTTGTAGGCAATAATTTCTCCTGTGGAGATCGCTTGTCCAGTTTTGATTAAGAGATTTATTTTTTCGTTTGGTTTTAATTCAATTGTTTGAGTTGTGAACTTGTTTTCTTCGTGGGTTTTAATCGGCGGGGTCAAGGCGGATGGGGTCTGTTCTGGGTAGAAGATTTTTGCAGTGATAGATGCTTTTTTGATGATGAGGTTAGCGATGTTAGTTTTTTTGATGTAGTCGAGTGGGGCGAAGTTAAGTTTGATTTTATTTTCTGATGTTTGTTTGATGAATTCGTGTTTAGTTATTGGTTTTTCTATGAAGATTGGTTCGTAGAGTTCAATTTCGCCAGAAAGATAGACGAGCGAGTCCAGATCTGGGGGTGTGTTAAGTCCAGATGTGAGTGTTTGGTTTTCAATGGTTATGTTTTTTATTTCTGTTTTTGCTTTGATTTTTGGTGTGGTGAGTATATCAGTTGTGAAGATATCGTTTTTGAATGGGTCTTTTCCAACGGTTACTGTGAGGCCTTCGGGGTTGCGCACCAGGAGCATGTTTTGTTTTTCTGCTGATATAATCATGAATTCGCCTTTTATTTTTTCGTGTGTAGTTGTGTTGATGCCGTTTATTTTTGCGAAGCATATAAAGTCTTTAGCGAGTTCGTTGTAGGCTCTGACGGCTGAATTAATATCTTTTTGGATTTGTCTTATTATTTTAGTGTGTGTTTTGTGTGAGATATATGCGAGTGGGGCTGTCAGAATCAGGAAGATGAGGCCGAGGATTATATCTTCTTTTGAGCCGACTTTTATTCTGTAGGCTTCTGGTTGTTGAGTGTCAAATGGGAAGACGGCGTTTTTCATTGACAGGGGGTAGAGGATTTTAACGCCTTGGGTTGAGGTGCAGTCAATTAGTATATGTGAGATGTAGCCTATTGAGAAGGCTATAGTTAGTTGCGGAAATTTGTTCAGCAGTGTCATGATTGATGCGATAGTTATCAACGTTATTATCATCCAGATTGAGTGTGTGATTGTTCTATGGCCGAATTTAGTTTCAATTTTTTTGCTGATGGGGTAAAGTAGTTTTCCAAGCCATGAGTTTGAGTTGTCGATGTCAGGGGTTATGGATCCGAGCCCAGCCATGAGGGCGTTTGTTGTGTTGAAATCAATTCCCTGCCCTATTGAAGCGAAGGCAAGGCAAAATTGGGCAAAGAATATGTGAGTTGGGAAGGTCATTTCCCAAAGGTCCTAAGGACCCCTTTGTTTGGGGGATCGCTTTTGCCGATGTTTTCTGCAAGCTTAAAAAGATTTTCCTGTCCCAAAGGTCCTAAGGACCCCTTTGTTTGGGGGATTGCTTTTGCCGAGTTTAAGTTCTTTAAAAAAGTTTTTCTGTGAATTTCACAGGGTCCTATTTGCTTCAGGATTCTTATATGCTCGGGTGTTGGATATCCAAGATTTCGCTTGAAGTTGTAATCGGGGAACCGTGCATGTTCAATTGTCATCATCATCGTGTCTCTGGTATGTTTTGCGTAAATACTTGCACAGCTTACTTGATAGATAAATTTATCCGCTCGTGGAATTGCTATCAGGTTAAGGTTAATCTGTTTGTTTAGCTCATCAGGATTTATTTTGAAGATGTGAAGCCCGTCGATGAAGATAAAAACTTCGTCAAGTTTAGTGTCAATCTGTTCAATAGCGCTTAAAAATGCGTTTTTCATAGCGAGCAGAGTTGCGTTGTGTATGTTAAGTTTGTCAATTGTTTTTGGGTGTATGATTTCAATTGCAACAGCGATTGCGTGCTTTTCAATTTCCTGTACAAGTGTTTCTCTTTGTTTTATGTTGAGGGCTTTTGAATCTCTTACACCGGGGATAATTTTTTCAATTGCAACAGCCCCGGCGACAACGGGACCTGCGATTGCGCCCCTGCCGACTTCGTCAATTCCGATGATTAGCCTCATTTCAGGATTGTTATTTTGTTATGGTATATGTTTTTGTTTGTTTTGACAAGGACGAGATAAACTCCGCTTGCGGTGCTGGGGATTTTGAGTTCAAATTTTTCCGGGATGATTATATTGGTTTCGTGGACGAGTTTCCCGAGGATGTTATAAACCTGAATTGTCTGGATGATTTCATCTGGGATAAAGATTTGAATTTTTGTGAAGCCGTTTTCGCTGTGTGAGTTTATCATAGCTGATCTGTCTTTTTTGTTGTTTTCATTTTCTCGTTTAAATGGTTCGGATTCGGCGTTGAGAGTTGTTTCGTTACCAAAATAGAATGTGTCAATTCGTGCAGGGTTGTTGGATGTTGTTATGGTGAAAAATCTATCATAAACATTTGCGATTATGTTTCCTGCTATTACAGATTTTGTTGATGCGCGAGCTCCCTGTTCAGTTTGATAGATGTATTTTATGCTGGGTGTGTTTTCAAGTTTAGCAAGTGTTTCCTGGTGCGGGTGTCCATAGGGGTTGTTGTCTCCGACGGTGATCATGACAGCTTGAGGCTGGAAGGTTTGTAGCATGAAGTTCGATGTGCTTGAGCGTGAGCCGTGGTGGGAGATTTTCATCAGGTTAATTTTTCTGGGGAAATATACAGCGATAAGCGACTCTTGTTTTGCGTAGAGGTCGCCTGCTGTAAAGAATCTGAAAGTGTCCCCTGTCTGGGAGACAAATTCAAGCAGGAGTGCGATTGAGAGTGTGTTTTCGTCTGAGGTTCCTGCGTAGGTGTTCCAGATCCAGCCGGATGAGGCGATACATGTTAAGGTTATTTGTTTATTCTGTCTGATTATTTTGATGATTGTATCTTTTGGGTTGAGGGTGCGTCGGCGTGCGCCTGCAGAGGTGATATATTCGTTAAATTGTTGGCTGTTGTAGGTTTCTCCCCTATCGTAGCATATTTCCGGGTTAAGGGCGTAGATAACTTCGTCAAGTCCGCCGATATGGTCGGCGTGGTGGTGGCTTGCGATGGTGAAGTTGAGTTTGTCAATTCCGAGTGTGGCAAGATATGGTATGATTACATTGTTTCCTTTTGTTGGATTTCCAGCGTCAATTAAGAATTTAATTGTGTCAATTTTAATAAAGCAGGCGTCACCTTGAGAAACATTTATTTGGTGGATTGAGATTATCTGCGCTAATGTTTTTGTAGTAAAGGCAACAGCGATCAGGAGTTTAAGAAGTTTTCTAATTCTGTGGTTTTTTCTTTGCACCATACGCAGTTGCAGTTTGTGGTTAATTTTAGTTGTGGGTTTTCAATTTTTGAGATGACTTCTTTAAGCAGGATGGATGCTTCTTTGAAGATTTCTGGTGCGATTATGAATGTTGCGAATTCAATATCGTTTGCGAGGATTTTGACAGTGATCGTTCCAAGTGGGGGTTTTGCTTGTGTTTTTTCGTCAATTTTAAATTTGATTTTTTGAGTTTCTGAACTGACGGTTTGCTCTGGCTTAGGCTCATCTTCTCCTGAATCCGAGGATTTTAGTTCGGTTATAATTTCTTCCGCTTTTGTTTCTTCTTCTCTTTCTTTTTTAATGAAGAGTGGCATGGCGATTTTATTTAGTTTTGTTTGCAATTCTATTGTTCATTGCTTTCGCTGATAATTTCTTTTAGTTTTAGTTTAAGGTCAAGCAGTTTGATTTTTTCTTCAAGTAGTTTATCAAGGGAGATTTTGTTCTGGTTGAATTGTTCTTCGTATAGTTCAATTATTTTTGTTTGTGCTTTTATTTTTTCGTTCAACAGCGAAATTTTTTCTTTGTTTATTTGTTTTTCACGCTGGATTTTTCTTTCAAGTTGTTGAAGTTCAATTTGTTTGATTTTGTATGTTGAATTGTCAAGGATTTTTGAGATGTTAATTGATATGGACAGCGAAAATCTGTCTCTAATTGTATATGGGGAATAGATCGGGTTAATTGGGTCAAACTGGCTTAAGAAGTAGCCTGCTCCGAAGCCAGCGTGGGCACGGATTTCAATTGAGTTTATGATTCTGTTGAGGAGTGAGTGTTGTTTTAGTTCAAGTTGTTTTTTTGTGATTTCAAGGTCTGGATCCTGCGCTTTGGCGGTTAAGGTGATAATAAAAAATAGCAAGGTTAGGAATTTTGAGATGAACTCACCCCCTGGTCCCCTCTCTATTTTACAGAGAGGGGGGATGGTTTTTTTATATTTCTGTGTAAAATTTTTCAATTTGGGTTGTAAGGTTTAGTTTTTCAAGTTCGTTGTAGTTTTCGGAGTAAAAGATTTCAATGAGTTCTTTTATTTTTTGTTTATGCTCCTTCTGGTTTATTTTGATGAGGTTGATTGCGTTTTTGATTGTTGAGAGCGTGGCTTGTAATGTTTCAAGTGTAGTATGCTCGCGGTAGATTAAATTTCGGTTAATGTTTAGATCCCAAACTATTTTAGCGGAGACATTCTTTTCAATGTAATTCAAAATTAATTCAAAAAGTTTTCTGTGCAGTGTGCTTGATGTGGCATGCTCTTTAGGACCCCCAAAGGTGCTCCTCCCGAGAGGGATCGCTTTGCCGACCTGAACTTTACAGTTTCTGAAATTATTTTTTTCAAGGTCATAGATCAGGATTCTGTTTATGTTTGAGGTTTCAGTTATTTCAATTTTTTCAAATTCGTCTCCGTTTTCAATTAAGATTATGTCAATTTCTGGTGATGGTTCAAATGAGTTTATTTCAAGAAACCCGTTCTGGCAGGATGAGGATTCAATTAATTTTTTTATTTCGTTTTTGTCCATTCCTGGTGGGGGTTTAAACTTGAAGCAGGGTTCAAGTGCGAGATACTGCTTGAGGAGGTCAAAGTAATTTTTTGGGGCTGAGTATATTGATATGGTTTCCCAGGTTGTCGGTGGTTTTTCAAGTTTGAATTTAAACTCAGGGGTGAATTGATAAACAAATTTATCAAGGAAAAGAAATAAGCTATCATTTGACAATGCGATTGCGAAGAGTTCTTCATTTAAAATCTTAAATGGGTCAAATTTTACTCTTGATTTAAATTCAAGTTCTGGGGTGATTATTTTATCGCTGTTTATGTCATAAAAAGTTATCATCTCCCAAAGGTCCTAAGGACCCCTTTGTTTGGGGGATCGCTTTTGCCGACTGTCGTTGATAACCCATCGTTGATAACTTTTTTGAAAAAATTTTTTTTATATATAGCCATTTTTCAGCAAATTTTCGGCTAAAGTTATTAACGATGACTTATTAACGATGACTTATCCACATTTTTTGTTTCATTTGCTCAACGGTTTACAATAACAATTTTTACCAGTGGAAGATTTCAACAGTTGTTTTATATGTTTTGTTTCCTTTTACCTCAACGACGCCGATGTAAATTCCGACTGATTGGAATTCTCCGAGATCGTTGTCACCTTTCCATCCGTGGGATTGTGTTCCCTGGGTAAGGTGCAGGTTTTGGGCGATTGTTTTTATTCTGTTCCCTTCTCGGTCGTATATGTATATGCTAACTGTAGCAGGTTTTGTAAGTGTATATTTTAGTGTTGTGTTTTGTTTAAATGAGTCAAAAAGGGGCGGTTCAAATCTCAAAGATTTTACAATTTCAGGTTCAGGTGTTTGACAGCCTATCAACAGCAAAGAGAGAGCGATTATGGGTATCTGTCTATGTATTTTATGATTGAGCCATCGCCTTGGCCAACGGTAGTTGTTTTCGTCCAGGAGACGAGGTTTCCGTCCTCGTAGTTGTTTGTTCTCGTGAAGAAACCGCCTGGATATGTTGAAGATGGACCTGTCCATCTTGATTGAAGCAGTTTATTTGTTGTTAAGTCTCTCGTTTCAGTTACTATTACCTCGTTATTTGGGTCTGCCTGTCTTACGGTTTTGATACCTCGTGAGTTGTCAATTGTGATGACTGGCTCTCTGAAGTAGTAAGTTTCTCGGGTTTGAATTCCTTTGGTCCATTTTGTTATGTGTGTGATGATTGTTTTAGATGGAGCTGATTCAAAAGTGAGTTCAGTTTTTATTTTTGTTTCGGGTGAGTTGTTGTATTGCGACCATGAGATAAATCTTTCGGTGATTGAGACGATTTTGAGGTTTGCGTAGTCACCGTATTTGTAGTTTTTTGTGATCAGGAGGAGTCCTTTTGGGTAAGAGTGTTTTTCAGTTATGACGACGCCTAAACCTCCTGGGAGGGTGTCGCCGTAGATCCAGACGGAGTCAGCGGTAGATTTATCAAATTTGAAAACAGCATTTTGTTTCCCCATGGGTCGTCCGGCGAGGATCCATTCGTGTAGGTTTTCAAATTCGTTGAGAGATTCATTTAGGAGGGTGGTTGGTGAATCGTCAAATTTAAGTTGTTTATCAGCGGTTAAATCTGTGTCAGTTGGTTTAGAGCAGGAGAATAGAAACAGGGCTAAAGAGAGAAGGATTAGTTTACGCATTTTTGGTCTCCTTTTTTGGTTTTTAATAAGATTGATCGGCAAAGCGATCCCCCAAAGGGGGTCCTTAGGACCTTCGGGAGAAGATTTCCCCAGGGGTGAGGGTTGAAACTTTGCCCGCAACCTCCCCGAGGTGTGAAACTGGGCGGTTGCGGGGGTTGAGCTGAAGCCTGTGCATAAAAAAATGCACAAGCGAGGGTGAAACTTTTTTCAAAATTGATATAAAACATGAAATTTTACAGTTTTTAATCTTATCTTCCTTTCACTTCCCCTCGCTTGTGCATCGGCTAATGGTGCTTCAGCTCTTAGCGAAAATATAATAAGGTGTAAATAAAAAAGCAAGTCCCAAGGGGTTAGCTATGTGGCTTAGCCAACAATGAAAGAGAAAGTGAGATTGTTTTGCTTGTGATAGCAATGACGAAAGGGATTGTCTCCAAAGGCTTTCTTTATCAGCGAATAGATCACTCAAAGGTCGGCGAAAGTCCAAGTGAATTCCCCAAATGGGGTCCCTTGGACCTTCGGGAGAGATTCTTTTCCCTAAGGGATCACTTCACCAAGAACTTCCAGGATTTGCAGATTTAAGAGAGGATTTTTCTGAAAATATTTTTCTTAAAGGGTTCATCAAACTTTACTGGGGATGATTAAGTAATTTGGACAACATCATTTCTATTTGATCAAACCAAAATTTTTGGTACTCTTTGGGTATCTTGTTTATATCTTTAGTTCTAAAGAACAAATGAACTGTTACCTGAAGGGAATTTTTTGTTTTTTTGTTTTTTCTAAAAATTGTGTTATAGCCATCTATTTTTCGTTGGTAATCCACGTGTTCTGTTCCTTTTGGGTCAACGAAGACGATAAAGTAGTTCCTGCCTTTTTTTAACCAGAAAATAAAATCTGGGTAAAAGCGACTAATCTTATTTAAATTAGGATTATAATAGGGTATATAAATTTCGTCTAAACTTTCATCCAATTTGCTAAACATCCACCAATCAAACATTTTGAATTTATTATCATTTTCAGATAGATAATCATCTAAATCATTAATGAACTCTACTTCACTTTTAGTTTTGATAATGTGTTTAATATAGTCTATTTTCTCATCTTCGGATAATATAAGTGGAAGATAGTAATGAGTAGCAATATGCTTAATTCTTAATCGTTTACCTTGATACTCTACCTCCCCCTCTCTAATCATCAAAGTAATTCTTTTAATCTCCTCTGTATATTCATCTAAAGTAATTTTTCCCTTTTTATATTTTTCTTTCAACTCTCTTTCTTGTTTATCAGATTGAGAAACAGTTTCGATCTTCCTCTGAAGTTCGTTAACATCTTTAAAATATACCTTTATATTCTTAAAATGTTTTATCTCATCCTCTAACTCTTTAAACTTTTCAAACTCCTCCGAGGCAAAACTTAAATGATCAAAAAATCTTTGGATAAGTAAATCCACATTTTTAAAACTTTTTTCACTAAACTTAAAAATATTTTTTGTCCTTAAACTTTCTTTCAAAATTTTTATTTTTTCTGGTTCTGTGTTATACCTCATCAATAATATCCTATCATCTTCTATAAATTCAATAAATTTTTTAAGCATTTCAAAATCTTCCTTACAGATTTCAAATTTCACTTGTTTCCTATTTTTAAAGAGTGGATAATTTGCAATTTTGTAAACAGGTATTAGTAGTTTATATTTTTTATTTTTTTCAATTGCTGGATTTTTAATAAGAGAAATTTGAATTTCACCTTCCTTTTTCTTTTCCTGTTCTAATTCACCGATTACTATATTTAAAGCATTTTTATTTGTCCCAAAAATAAATAGAGTTTCTAATGGTAAAACTTTATCTTTAATATTATTAAACAAATTCTTAGCAATTTCTTTAGCATTGTAAAGATGGATTAATCTCTTTCTTTTACCTTTCACTGGCTCAATTCTCACTCCTCTTCCTACAGATTGGAGAATAAACTTTCTTGCATCTTCACCCATCCCTATGTTAATAAAATTAATCACATTTGGTCTGTTTGAATCCCATCCTTCATAAAAACCGCGAGAACCCATTAAAATATTAATTGTGGAGTCCTCTTTATTCAGGTTTTCAAAGAAACTTTCTTCCTCAAACCTTTCTTGAACCTCATATCCTACAAGTTTTTCTTTTAACCATCCAGAAATATCGCCTATTTTTATCAAAGCAAAAGGTTTATCACTTGTTTTTAACTTAAAGGCAAGTTCTTTATTATTAGACCGATTTCTTATAACTTCAATTTCTCCGCTTGTTTGTGAATTGTATACATAATTTAAAATATCATTTATTTTTATACTTTTAAAAATTTTTTCCTCTATCTTTATTTTCTCTCCGTCCTCAAATATAAATTCAGGTTCCTCTTTTAACTCTTTCCATAATTCATCTCTCGCTTCTTTGTAAACATTGCCCCCAATTTTTTTCTTTCCAATTTTTACCAATTCGTCAAAAAATAGTTTTAAATCTGCATCTTCTATGTTTACAGAGTTAACAAGTACCAAAAGTAGCGGGTTATGATATAAATCAGATTTGTTCTTTGTAATCTTTTTATAAAACTTCTTTACATAAGTCAAAAGAATTAAGGATTTTAAAACTATCTTTTGCTTCTCTTCACTGGTATAATCTTCATCGTCTCTAAATGCTCTTATTTCCTGTTTTAAAACGTGGATATGTTTTCCGTAGCCAGACTTTATAAAACTTGATAGGTTAAATTCAAAAGCACAGGTAATAATATCTCTTGGGTCTGTAAATGTGGCTGAGAAGTTAAATAGAAAACCATTTCTTGATAAGATAGAATAAATATGTTGCCTTTTTGATTCTTCTTTATCGCCCTTATGTGCCTCATCTAAAAATATATACCATTTCCCATTATTATCATAGTTTTTAAAATCAATAATCTTTTCTTTTTGTTCGTCACTTAAGTTATCTGACCTGTAATAAAATACAGTGATACCAGATAATGAAGGTTCTTTTTTCACTTCAGGATACTCTTTTAATTCTTTTAAAATTATTTTCGGTTCATTAGAAGAATTAAATTCGTCTACATGTTTCTTAAGTTGATCTATCAAATCATCTCTATGAGTTAAAAACAGAATATCATATGGGGGAATTTCTTTTCTTTCAATTAGTTCTGCCAGAATGTGAATGAGTTTAATAATGACCAAGCTCTTACCACTACCTGTTGCCATCCAAAAAGACATTCTATTAATGAAATGCTTATAAGGTATTTTACTATTTTCTTGAGGATAATAATCTCTAAGAAGATTGTGTTCTTTTTTTCTCCCTTTTTTATCTAATGTAATATATAAATCTTCATATAATCCATTACTTTTATACCATTCAAAAAACTTTTCTTTCCTCTTCTTGTTTGTTTCTAATTTTTCACCATCCTGATAATCAACAAAATCTTCAAAATATTTCCACAGTACCTTTATAGCATTTTCAATTGCCTCTTGCTGGAAATCCCACAGTTTTTTGTTTCTCGAAAACTTTTCTAAATCAAATGAAGTCCAGTTAGACGGCAAATTCTCAAATTTTATACCCTCTAACATATTTTGAAGAAAAATCCTTGACATAGTTATTTCACCCTTCTTTTTTTCTCATGACTAAAGTTTTTTCTACTTTTTTCTACACCACCAGATTAAGGGTTTAATAAGTTTACAATCCAGATTTTTAATATCTATCCTCTCACCATCTTCAAATTCGACATAATCCGCTGTAATTTTCTTTATCCATTTACCAAGAAGATTTGAAAGGGTTTCTGGGATGTCTATATTTTGATAAAGTTTTGATAAATTCACTTTTACCTTATTATTTTTATAGTTAATTTCTAATGCTTCAAGCATCTTTGGATCTTTAAGAAAAATATATTGATTATAGGGGTCTTCGTTAGGATTCTCAAATAAGTAGGAATCTTTGTATTTTGTTTTCCTTAAAGTGTCTTCATATTGTTCAAGTTCGTAGTATTTGAAGAATCCACCTGCTGTTTTTTCATTGTATTTTTCTTTAACATCTTTTTCTTTTGAAATTCCAGATTCATCATAGAATAAAACCTTTTTCATTCTTGGCAAAACTATTGTCCAGAAATGCTCC
>NZ_CZVW01000015.1 GCF_001536065.1 Candidatus Chryseopegocella kryptomonas | reverse complement strand
ACCAAGAACTCTTCTCAAAAATCCTTTTCTAAAACCACGATAAACAAACAAAGCAAGAAAACCAAGAATTACATAATCAAGCCAATTCATTGCACTTGAAGTTTTTCTTTGACAATTTTTTGAACCAAGGCGCCATCTGCTTTCCCACGAAGTTCTTTCATCACTGCTCCCATAACTTTGCCCAAATCTTTTGGTCCAGTTGCGCCAATTTCTTGAATAACTTTTTCAACAAAATTTTTTATCTCTTCTTCCGACATTTGCTCAGGAAGATATTCGTTTAAAATTTCAAGTTCTTTTCGCTCTTTTTCAGCAAGATCGTTTCTCCCGCCCTTTTCAAAAAGTTCAATTGCTTCCTTCCTCTTTTTAATTTCCGATTTTATCACTTGAATCTCATCTTCTTCTGTTAAGTCCTTCCCTTCACCTTTTCTTTCAATTTCTTTTCTCTTTAACATTGTTTGAAGCATTCTGACAACCTCAAGCCGAATTTTATCTCCCGATTTCATTGCGTTTTTCAAATCTTCTTGAAGTTTTTCCTTGAGGCCCATTTTTTGACTGTTCTTTGTTTTTAAAAATAAAAAGGCAGGACAATGCCTGCCTTTGAAAATTTAAATCAAATTTTGTTTAACTAAATTTAATTTTGCAACCATCATTACAATTTCTGCAACGCTGAGTAGTTAATTCTCAAAGCGTCTGCTTTTCTCAATCTTTGCTGTATATCAATTACAATTCCCATCTTTGAATCACGGTCAATTCTCAAGGAAACTATGACATTTGGATTTTCCTGTCTCTTTCGGTACATAATGTCAACTATATCATCAAGTTGAACGATGTTGTCATCAATTTGAATTCTTCCGTCCCTTCCGACCCAGATGTATGAGACGAGTCGTTTGTTCTCAATTTTTTCAATTGCAGCTGCTTCTGGCAAAATGTATCTTACCTTCACATCATAGACCTTGATCGTCGTCGTTACCATAAAAAATAGAATTAGTTGAAAAATTACATCTGGCAATGACGCTGTTGGAATTCTCGGTTTTGTTTCACCAAACTTCTTTTTGAATTTCATTATTTATCGCCTCCCTTTTTATTTGACTTCTTCTGGTTCGGCTATTGAAATACGAATTGGAATCTCCTTCTTTACCTCTTCTTGTTGATCTCTTGTCAGATCTTTAAACGATTTACCAAATGTTCGCAATGAATACTCCTCACGCAGGTCATTATAGGCAAGTTTTAATTCATCAAGCACTTCAATGTATCTGCTATAACTGGTTTCACGGTCTGTCTTAATTGAAATAATAAGTTTTGGATTTTGCTTGATCTTGTTCTTTATTGTTTCTCTAATTTGTGGAACTGTGATAAGTTCTCCATCCAGCAAAACTTCGCCTGCTGCGTTTACGAGGAGTTTTGCAATGTTGCTTTGTTTAACCTTGACTTGTTCGGTTGTTTCCGCAGCAGGTGGAAGGACAAGACCTATACCTGTGTCAACATCAAATGTTGTTGCTACGAGGAAAAATATCATCAATTCAAAAGCTATATCTGCCATTGAAGCAGATGGGATTTCTGCTTCGGCTCTTTTTCTTCGTTTAAACATGGCTTTTAAAAAATTTTATTTTGTGTTCTTTGTTTCCGACGGCTCACTTACTTTCTTTCCTTGCTGCATCGCTGCAAGCGCATCAATAAGCTCAATTGAGCTTTCTTCCATATCAATTACGATCCTGTCAATTTTTGAAACGAAGTAGTTGTAAAATGTTTGAAGTATCATCGCAACGATGAGTCCGAAAAGCGTTGTCAAAAGTGCTATTGAGATACCGCCTGCAACGATTTCTGGTGATATATTCTTTGCTTCCTTGATTGAGTCAAATGCGACGATCATTCCTTGAACTGTCCCTGTGAAACCAAGAAGTGGTGCAAGTGAGATAAACAGCGAAAGCCAGACGAGACCTCTTTCAAGGAAAGCCATCTCAATTCCACCATAGGAGATGATCGCTTTTTCTGCTGCTTCAATTCCTTCGTTTGCTCTTAAGAGTCCAGCCTGGAAGATGCTTGCAACAGGACCTGGGGTTTTCTGGCAAACTTCAAGGGCTTTGTCAACACCGCCCTCATCAAGCGCTTTCTTTACTTCAGCAAGGAATTTTCTTGTATTGATGCTTGCTTTGCTAAGTGAAATCCACTTTGCGATGCTGAGAGCAAGACCAATTATCAAGATTGCAAGAATAGGATGCATAAAGAATCCACCTTCAATATACTTCTCAACGAGAATATTTGTAATTTGCTCAATCAATCCCTTCTGTTGTGCCTGGAATAAAAACGCTAATACACCTTGCGATAAAACCATGTTTTTAACCTCCAAAATTTTAGTTTTTGTTTTAAATTTCGTTTAACTTGCATTTGTGGAAATTATAATAAATAATTTTCTCAAAATCAAGAGTTAAGCCGTATTTGAGTCCAATGTCAAAGTTTGGGTTTAAGCAGGGTGTAGGAGAAATTATGCTGAGTTTTTAAGTCGCAAAATAATTTAAAAATAAAGTCATCAAATTCTATGCGCATATTTGTAAAGGTTAAGCCGAACGCAAAGATTAGCAAAATTGAAAAGATTGACGAATTACATTTTTCAGCATTTGTGAAAGCACCACCGATTGAGGGGAGAGCAAATGATGAGTTGATAAGTTTAATTGCAGATTATTTCAAAGTTCCAAAGTCAAAAGTTAAAATTATTTCGGGTTTAAACGCAAGGAACAAGGTCGTTGAAATTGATTAAGTTAAAGAAAATGTGGACAAGTTTATCCACTTCTTGACTTTTAATTTTATTGGGTTTAAATTAGTTGCAGACAAATAAATCCGAAATTTGAGTTGCTTAGTCGGACCTGTAAATATGCAATTCAAGCGATGATTTTTATAGCATCAATGAACTCACAAGAACCTGTCCTTGCAAAGCAAATCGCTGGGGCTTTGTCTATTCCGAGAGAGTTTTTAAACAAGGTGATGCAACTTCTTGTTAAAGCAGGTTTTCTCGCTTCTGTTAGAGGACCAGGTGGGGGATTTGTCCTTGCGAAGGATCCAAAGGATATAACGATTTTTGATATAGTTAAAGAAATTGACGGAACGGATTGGTTTGACTCTTGTATTTTGAGGATCGGTCCTTGTAATCCAGACGATCCGTGTGCTTTGCACGATTACTGGATTAAGATAAAAAATCAAGTGAGAGTGTTGCTTGATCACGAAAGTTTAGCAGATATGGTTAAAGAATTAAGAAATGGGAAAAGGGTTCTTCAATTTGCGGAAGATTTCATATTGCTTAAAAAAATTAAAACTCAGATGGGCATCAATTGATGAGTTACAAAATTTTTCTTCCCGATTTAATACATTGGCAAAAGCAGGTCAAGTGTCAAGCAGCATGTCCAATTCATACCGATGCAGGTAGATATGTTCAATTAATTGCGGAGGGAAGATATAAAGAAGCATATTTTGTCGCTCGCTCGCCAAATCCATTTGCTTCTGTGTGTGGGAGAGTATGTGCTGCTCCGTGTGAAGATTTTTGCAGGAGAGGAAGCATTGATAAACCTGTGACGATAAGAGCATTAAAAAGATTTTTAACCGAAAAATATGGAGTTGAATCTCTTTACCCGGATACACAAGATGAAATTTTTGAGAATGATTTTGACGCTGGTGATAATAAACTTTTCTGGCATCTGCCAACCATTGCAAAGGTGAGAAAATCTGATGTCAGAGATAAAAAAGTCGCAATTATAGGGGCTGGACCTGCGGGACTTGCATGCGCTCATGATCTTGCTTTAATAGGTTATCAAGTGACAATTTTTGAAGCTTCTCATGTTCTTGGTGGAATGATGAGACACGGAATTCCAGAATTTAGATTGTCAAGGGCTATAATTGAGAAAGAAATAAATAAAATCCTTTGGCTTGGTGTTGAAGTCAGAACGCTCACACCTTTGACTAAAAATTTTGGGATAAAAGAGTTAAAAGAGGAGTTTGATGCTATTTTCATCGCTGTTGGGACGCAAGAAGGAAGGGAGATGAATGTTGAAGGTGCAAATCTCAATGGAATTATAAAAGCAATTGATTTTCTCGTTGGTGTGAATAATGGCTACAGAGTTGAACTTGGTGAGAAGGTTCTTGTAATAGGTGGTGGATTTGTTGCTTTTGACGCTGCAAGGACAGCTTTGAGAATGGCTGTTGAAATGGAGGAGAAAGAGAAAATCGGCAATGGCTCAACCTATAACATCGTAATGGATGCAGCAAGGACCGCAAGAAGAGCGGGTGTTCTTGAAATTCACATCGCAAGTTTGGAATCATTTGAAGAAATGCCTGTGTTAAGGACTGCACAAGGGAAAGAAGAGTTTGAGGAAGCAGTAAAAGAGGGAATTATATTCCATCCGCAAAGAGGCGTTAAAAGATTCATTGGTGAAAATGGAAGAGTTAAAGGCGTTGAATTTATGGGTGTTAAAAGAACTTATGATGAAAATGGGAGATTTAACCCAATTTTTGATGAAAGCATAAGTGAATATATGGAAGCTGACACAGTTATCCTTGCCATTGGGCAAAGACCGAATTTGAACTTTTTGAAACCGGAAGACGGTATTGAACTTACTGCATCTGGAACGATTAAAGTAAATCCAGAAACGCTTGAGACAACAGCCCCGGGTGTTTTTGCTGGTGGTGATGTCGCCTTTGGTCCAAGAAATTTAATTGATGCAATTGCGAATGGTAAACAAGCTGCGATATCAATTGATAACTATCTGCGTGGTTTGAAAACCAAAAAAATTTTTCATCTATCGGTTGAAAAGATCCAAAAGCGAGATTATTCAACTTATGTTGGATATGAGATAATCCCAAGGAAGGCACCTGATACAATTCCAATTGATAGAAGAACAGGAATTGATGAAGTTGAGCTTGGATATACCGAAGAACAAGCAATTGAGCAGGCAAAAAGATGCTTGCTCTGCCATATTCAAACTATTTATGACGCAGAAAAATGTGTTCTATGTGGAGCTTGCACGGATGTTTGTCCAGAGTATTGTTTGAAACTTGTTCCGATTGAAGAACTTGAACTTGATGAGGAAACAAAAGAGAAACTTTTACAACATTATCAATTTTCAGATAGCGTGCCTTTATCTGCAATGATTAAAGATGATGAGAAATGTATAAGGTGTGGCTTATGTGCAATTGTCTGCCCAACTGATGCGATGACGATGGAGAGAATGTATTATGTGGAGCAGGAAATAATTGAAGATTGAAAAATAAACAAATGGAGGACTTGATGAAACTTAACAGAAGAAATTTTTTAAAAACAATTGGGATTGGCTCGCTTCTGGTTGGGCTTGTGGGACAACTTTACACATGGATAAGATCATTGTTCCCGAATGTAAGTTATGAAAGTGTGAGGCGAGTTAAACTTGATGAGCCGGATAAAATTCCAGATGGTGTGACATTTATTGACGATATTAAGGCATACATCTTTCGTGAGGGGAAGACATTTTATGCAATATCTGCTGTTTGCACACATCTTGGTTGCACTGTCAAATATGTTGGTTTATCAAAGCCAAAAATTGTCAAGATTGGTGGTAAAGAAGTTGAAGTAAAATGGGAATTTCATTGCCCTTGCCATGGCTCAAAATTTTACGGAGATGGGACAAATTATGCTGGACCTGCTCCAAGACCGCTTGATTGGGTAAAGGTTGAGATTTCACCAGAGGATGGAAAACTTGTTCTTGACTTAAATAAAACAGTTCCACAAAACTACAAGCTTACAGTGTAAAATTAAAAAAGGTTTGCTATGGCTGAATTAGAGGTTAAACAAAAAAGGTTAAACGGACGAGGTTTATTCTGGACATGGAGTCCGAGGTCTGAGAAAGAGGCGGGCGAGTCAATAGTCAGAAATTTGTTGCTTCACTGGTTTCCGGCAAAAGTTACTCTCAAAAGTTTGTCTTGGGGATATTCTCTATGGCTTGGGACGATAACAGCAGCATTGTTTTTAATTCTTGGGATAACGGGTGTGATTTTGATGTTTCTTTATGTTCCATCGGTTGAGAGAGCGTATCAAAGTATTAAAGATATAGAGTATGTTGTTTCGTTTGGTTGGTTTATAAGGGCGATGCACAGGAATGCAGCTCATCTTATGGTTGCGTCTGCTTTTTTGCATATGGTTCGTGTGTTTTTAACCGGAGCTTATAAAAATGGAATTGGCGTCGGGCAAAATAGACCTTTGAACTGGATTGTTGGGGTTGTGCTTTTGCTCATAACTTTGCTTCTTTCATTTACAGGTTATCTTTTGCCGTGGGATCAGCTTGCGTTTTGGGCTATTACAGTTGGGACAAACATTGCAAAAAGCGCACCTCTTGTTGGTGAATGGATAAGGTTTATTCTTTTGGGTGGGCATGAGATTGAGCAAAATGCTTTGATTAGATTTTATGTGCTTCATTGCTTCTTTTTGCCATCTGCTGTTTTGATACTTTTCTCTTATCATATGTGGAGGATAAGAAAAGATGGTGGGCTTGCCTGCGTTGATAATTTGGTCTTGAGTCAAAAAAAGGAAAAAGTGAAAGATGGGATCAAGAGCAAAACTTATTCATTGCTTGGATTGACTACGGGGAGAACAGTTCAGGTTGAAGCAACTCTTCTTGATGAAGAAAAATACACTGTTAATTCCGTTCCGTTTCTTATTAGAAGAATTGGTCTTGTTATGCTTGGGACATTTATTTTTGTCGCTTTGATTAGTTTGTTTATCAACGCTCCACTTGAGGAGCCGGCGAATCCGAATGTAACTCCAAATCCGGCAAAAGCTCCGTGGTATTTCCTTTGGTTGCAGGAACTTGTGGCTATAACGACGATTAGAATCGGGGGTTTTGTTTTGAATGGTGCTTTTATAGGTGGGATTTTAATTCCGGGCGTTCTCGTCTTATTGCTTGCGATTTGGCCGTATTTTGATAAAAGCTCAAATCTTAACACCGGCGTATGGTTCGGAAAAGAAAGAATAAGGCAAAACATTGTTTTTCTTGTGCTTTGCTTCTTTGTAATCCTTTTAATCATAATTGGAACTTATATGCGAGGACCGAACTGGGAATTCTACTTCCCGTGGGAGCCATGGCCAGAAATTCCAAAGAAATTTTAAAAAGAAAAATTCGCATAAATGATGGAAAAAGAGAAACTTAAAAAAGATGTCATCGCAATTTATGCAGTCGCTGTAATCGGTTTAATTGTAACTTTAATCGTCTATGTTGGCTATTTTACCCCGGAATGGAAAATGTATCAATCGGAGTTCAAAAAATATGTCAAACAAAAGCTTGGTGAAGAGAAAGCGAAAGGAATAGAGACGGGGATAAAACAAATTTATGTGAAAGAGTTGAGGCGAGTTGATAGATGCATAACCTGTCATATGGGTTATGAATGGAAGGGGCTTGAAAACGCACCAAATCCATTTAAAACACATCCAAAGGAAATTCTTGACAAGCATCCAGTTTCAAAATATGGTTGCACAATTTGCCACGGTGGACAGGGATACGCCCTGAATAAAGAGGAAGCGCATGGTTTCATTGAACACTGGGAAGAGCCGTTGCTTGGGAAAGAGCTTGAAGACCTTTATCGTCCTCCGGATAGAAAGGTTTTGATGCAGATGAACTGCAATATCTGTCATCGTTATGATACTTTAACAGCTGGGGCTGATTACATAAACTATGCTAAAAAACTTGTCAAAGAAAAAGGATGCCGTGCGTGCCATAAAATTAACGGTCGTGGTGGTGTGATAGGTCCTGACTTAACTTATGAAGGAGATAAAGCGCCTGAACAATTTGATTATGCAAGAATTGGTGGAAGGAAATCAGTTTTCGCTTGGCATGTTGCTCACTTTAAAAATCCGAAGATGGTTTCGCCTGAATCAATTATGCCGGAGATGGGATTTGGCTCAAGAGAAGCGATTGCTCTTACACTTTTGATGTTAAGCTGGAAAAAAGTTCATCTACCGCCGGAGTATTATCCGCAATCTTACACAGCCCTTGCTGATCTTCCAACGCCTGAAGAGATTGAGAAGGAAAGACAGATGAGGGAGGGCGAAGGTGCATTCTTTGTTAATAAAGGATGTTTTGTGTGTCATTCAATTTCTGTCTTTGGGATTGAATCAGCAGCCAAAATTGGACCTGATTTGAGCAATGCAGTTGAAGATGTGCCAAGTAGATTCGGAAAGACGCTTGAAAACTTCATCAAAGAGCCGACAGGGACGATGGCAATTGTGTTAGGAAGCCAGATAACTTTGACAGATGAAGAAAAAGCAACCGTTGTTCAACTTTTGACGAAAGCGTATGAGAAATATCGCAAACAACAATTAACCTCAAAACATTAAAAATCAAAAGGAGGGCCCTAGCCATGAAAAGGCAACTTCAAATTGTCCTCGGCATTTTAATTACCTTTGTTGCTGTTGCAATCGTTTTCCACAGCTGCAAACCCGGAAAAGAAGCAGTTAAGTCAGAAGCAGTTGAAGCAGCACTTGCAACTTATGTTCCACCCGGTGACCTTGACGAATTTTATCTGTTCTATTCAGGTGGACATTCAGGAAATATCTTTGTTGCAGGGATTCCATCAATGAGACACATCTGCACTATTCCGGTTTTCACACCTTATCCATCAACTGGCTATGGTTTTGACGCTGAGACAAAGAAAATGCTTGGTGGCTACACTTGGGGAGATGCGCATCACCCTGCATTGAGCGAAACGAATGGAGATTATGACGGAAGATGGCTTTTCATCAATGATAACGCAAATAATCGCATCGCAAGAATTGACCTCAAAGATTTCAAAGTGAAGCAAATACTTGGTCCAATTCCAAATCTCTCCGGAAATCATGGCTCAACTTTTGTAACCGAAAATACTGAATATGTCACAATTGCGACAAGATTTTCTGTCCCAATTCCAAAAGGAACATATGTCCCAGTTGAGGAATATGCGAAGAAATATCACGGAATTGTTGCGCTTGTTGAAGTTGATCCTAAAACAGGTGAGATGAGAATGGATGAAAAGCATGGATTCCAGGTTTTAATGCCACCGTTTAACTTTGACCTTGGAGACGCTGGAAAAGGACCAAGCCATGGCTGGGTTTTCTGGACATGCTATAACTCCGAAAGAGCAACAGGAATCCTTGAAATAACAGCTTCTCAAAATGATCGTGATTACATTGCAGCTGTTAACTGGAAGAAAGCAGAGGAATACTTGAAGCAGGGTAAGTATAAAATTATTAACGGCGTCAGAGTGATTGACCCGAAAGAAGCTCCCGGGGTTGTTTATCTTATGCCATGTGCTAAATCACCGCACGGAGTTGATGTCAGCCCAGATGGTAAGTGGATCGTTGGAAGCGGGAAATTGCAGAGCATAACGACAGTTTATAACTTTGAAAAAATGCTCAAAGCAATTGAGAATAAAGATTTTGTTGGTGAAGAAGATGGAATTCCAGTTTTGAGATACGAAAGCGTTCGTGAAGCAGAGGTTCCAGTTGGGCTTGGTCCACTTCACACGCAGTTTGATGATAAAGGTTATGCTTATACATCGCTTTTCGTTGAAAGTGCAATCGCAAAGTGGAAACTTGGGACTTGGGAAGTTGTTGATAAAATACCGATCGCTTATAACATCGGACATCTTTGTGTTCCCGAAGGTGACACAAAGCATCCGGCTGGGAAGTATGTCATCGCTTTAAATAAGCTTTCTCACGGAAGGCATCTCACAGTTGGACCATCCCAGCCAGAGGCATCACAGTTAATTGATATAACAGGTGAAAAGATGAAATTGCTTTACGATGCTTTTACAGAACCGGAACCACATTATGCGAAAGCAATTAGAGCGGACAAACTTAAAGATAAAGTTATTGAAGTTTATCAAAAAGGTATTGATAATAAGAATCCGAATGCGATCTGGGATGAGAAAGATGCAAAAGTTGTGCGAAAGGGGAATACGGTTGAGGTTTGGATGATAGCGGTAAGGTCAAGGTTCCAACCGTGGAAGATTGAAGTTAATCAAGGAGATAAAGTTATAATTCATCTTACAAACATTGAGCAGACGACGGACGAACTTCATGGATTTGCAATTTGTGAGTATGATATAAATGTTGTTGTTGACCCAGGCGAGACAAAGACGATTGAATTCGTTGCAAATAAACCGGGCGTTTATCCATTCTATTGCACAAACTTCTGCTCTGCTCTCCATCAAGAGATGCAGGGTTATCTTCTTGTTAAGCCGAAAGGCGGAGCTGGTGTAGCACAAAAGTAAATTAAACACTTAAGGGGTGGCTTAAATGCCACCCCGTTCTATCAAAAAATTTAATAGGGAGAACGCAAAAATGGAGCGAATAATTCAAAAGTGGGAAAAACTCCAGGACACACCTTTGAACCTGAAATCACGACTTGTTATTTTTATTTCTGTAATCTTCCTTCTTGCGGTTTTCTTCTTCCCTTTATGGAGAATGCAATTTTTTGCGACATTCTATCCCGATGGTTTAAAACTTTACATTTACTCCTATAAGCTTGAAGGCGGTAAAACTGCAGGCAGAGATGATCTCCGTGAAATCAATACGCTCAACCATTACATCGGTATGAAGCCACTTTCTCAAAGTGATTTTGCAGAGTTTACATATCTTCCGTTTGTCTTTGGTGCTTTGGGGCTTCTTGCTTTAAGAGCGGTTGTCCTTGGGAAAATTTCAACGCTTGTTGACTTGATCGTTATGTATCTTTATGTTGGAATTTTCTCAATACTTGATTTTTACAACAAACTTTACACCTATGGGCATAATCTTGCTCCAGATGCGCCGATAAAAGTTCAACCATTTACTCCACCTCTTTTGGGGAAAAAATTAATAGCACAATTCACAGTTTATAGTTATCCTGATCTTGGCTCAATTGGACTTTTGTTATCACTTCTGACGCTTGTTGTCGCTTTGATATTAACATCAAAAGAAGTGAAAACAGAGTGAAAATTTTATCAGGACATATTTTGAAAATTTCTTTTTTGCTTTCATTACTTTTTTGTTCAAGCATTGCGGATGTTTTAAAAGTTGGGAAAAATTACGAATTCAAAACTATAAAGGAAGCAATTGCGGTTGCAAAACCACACGATACTATTTATGTCTACGGCGGGGAATATTTCGGGAATATATTTCTTGAAAAACCACTTGTATTGATCGGTGTTGGAAGACCGTGGATAAAAGGCGAAAACTGGGGGAGCACAGTCACAGTTCTTGCGGATTCATGCGTGATAAATGGATTTAAAATTACAGGTGGAGGAAATTTACTGCAAAAAGAAGATTCTGGAATCCTTCTAAAAAATTCTTCATACAACATCGTTGAAAATAACCTACTTGAAGATGTTCTTTTCGGTATTTATTTCTTCGCTTCAAACTATAATATTGTGAGAAGAAATACCGTCATCGGAAGACCTTATCTTGGCATAGGTGAGCGTGGGAGCGGACTTCACATCTGGAATTCGCACTTCAACCTTGTTGAAGAGAATTTCATCACGAAGGTAAGAGATGGAATGTATATTCAGGAATCTTCAAACAATTTGATCCGAAGAAATTACGCAACCGATTTAAGATACGGGATTCATTATATGTTTTCGGATTCAAACAGATTTGAGGAAAATGTTTTCATTAATGATGTCGTTGGTGGTGCAGTGATGTATTCAAGGCATATTTATTTCAAAAGAAATATCTTTGCGAGAAATCGTGGATTTAGTTCTTACGGACTTTTGCTTCAATCTTGCGATTATTGCGTTGCTGAAGAAAATTATGTAATTGATAATTCAATAGGGCTTCATTTTGAAAGCACAAATTACAACATCATTCGCAGGAATCTTGTTATGAACAATGACCTTGCTATCGCACTTTTTGCAAGTGCGAACTATGATAAAATTTACGAAAATAATTTCATTGGAAATCTTGCTTTGATCAGGACAATTGGAAATCCGAAGACAACTCAATTCAGCAACAATGGCAGGGGAAATTACTGGGACGGATATCTCGGATACGATCTTGATAATGATGGCGTTGGAGATGTGAAGTTCAAGTTAACAAATGTTTTTGAATCAATTCAAGGGAAATATCCAGCCCTGCAACTTTATCTGTCAAGCCCGAGTGCGAAAGCGATTGAAATAGCAGAAAAAGCAATGCCGATTGTTAAGTCGTTTAATATCTATGATGAACATCCGCTGATGAGAAAAGTTGAAATCCCTGATCTAACATATCTTGTCAAAAGAGAAGTCGCTCGTGGCGAGGAAAATAGAAAGATTGCGTTTTTCATAGTTGTTGCAATTGGACTTATGGCTTTTGTTCCTTTTTTGATTCTTCTGATTCAATCAAAAATCTTGAGGTCAAGATATGCTTTCGGTTAAAAATTTAAAAAAATCATACGGCGATGTTTTTGCGGTAAATGGTGTAAGTTTCAGCGTTGAAGAAAATGAGACGGTGGTTTTGCTTGGTCCAAATGGAAGCGGTAAAACAACCACGCTCAAATCAATCGTCGGGCTTGTGATCCCTGATGAAGGTGAAATTCACATCAATGGAGTAGATGCTTTAAAAGAGCCCAAAAAAGCAAGACAGTTTTTGAGTTTTCTTCCGCAAAGAGTTGCTCTTCACGAAAATTTGAAAGTGATTGAGATACTTGAGTTTTTCAGAAAAGTGAGAAATTTGTCGGCTCAAAGAGTTGAATATGTGATTGAAACTTTGAACTTGAAAGATATACTTGGAAAATACAGTCGTGAACTCTCTGGAGGTAATGCACAGCGTTTGGGAATTGCAATTGCTCTTCTTCCCGATGTCCCGATTTTAATTCTTGATGAGCCGACATTGAGTTTAGACCCCGAAGGTGTGATGAGGTTTAAATCTCTTCTTTCAAATTTGAAAAAAGAGGGTAAAACAATTCTTTTTACAACTCATCTTTTGAACGAAGTTGATGAATTTGCGGATAAAGTTGGGGTTCTTGTGAGCGGGAAATTGATAACTTTTGAAAACGCAAGCGAATTAAAAAAGAAGTTAAAGTTTGAGTCAAAAATTTATCTTGTCGTGAAAAATATGCAAGATGATTTCGTTAAAGTTGCATACGATTATGGAGCGCTTGAGGTTAGAAGAAATGGAACAAGTATGATTATAAAAGCGGAGTCAAGCAAAATTCTTGACATACTTTTTAAGATCAAGGAAAGTGGAGCACAAATTGAAAATTTCCAGACATCAAGCCAATCTTTTGAATCAATTTACCAAAAATTAATTGAAGAACATGAAAGGACAAGTTAAAACAGCGTTAATTTTGACTTTGTCAATTTTATTTTTCTCGTGTTCAAAAGAGTTAAGACCTGAAGAAATTGAACCTTATGATGTTTGTTATCTTTGCAAGATGGCAATTTCTCAACTCAATTTTGCAACGGAGATAGTCACTCCAGATGGTGAAGTTTATAAGTTTGACGACATTGGATGTATGATTGAATTTAAAAAGATGAAGAATTTGCCCGATGGCTCGGTTATGTTTGTGAGGGATTTTTACACGAAAGAATGGGTTAAGATTGAAAACGCTTATTTCGTCAGGTCGGAGAAAATTCAAACGCCGATGAATTATTTTGTCGTCACATTTAAAACGAAGGAATCGCTTGAGAGATTTATGAGAGAATACGGCGGGGAAGAATTTCCTTATGAACAACTTGAAATTAAAATTTTGAAGTGAGATGAAAAATTTTGCTTTATCTGGAAATGCAATTTTAACTGTTGCGGAGACGGAGGTCATCACAAGCGTTAGGAATAAGTGGACGCATATTTTTACAGCAATCTTTACAATTCTTGTCCTTGGAATTTCTTATTTTGGATTGACAGCAAGTGGATACACGGGGAGCATGCAGGATTTTTCAAGGACGACTTTGAGTTTGCTTAATTTGATTCTTTACATCATTCCACTTGTTTCTCTTGTCATCGGAGTCATGAGTTTTTCTGGTGATGGAAGATTAAATGAGATACTTTATTCACAACCTTTGAATCGTTGGGAGATTCAAGCGGGGAAATTGTTAGGTTTGTTAATCGTCATTTTTAGTGCGACTGCTCTTGGGTTTGGGATAAGTGGTTTTATTATTTTGATGAGGGTTGGTGCAGAAGGTGTGTTCAAATATCTTGTTTTTGTTTTGCTTTCAAATCTTCTTGGATTTGTGTTCATTGGGATTTCGGCTTTTGTATGTGCAATTGCAAAGCAAAGGGCGAGGGCTTTTGGGATCTCAATTCTTGTTTGGTTTCTTTTTCTAATTTTTTACGATCTTGTGATAATTGGGGCGACGACATTTTTAAAGGGCAAAGTTGCAGCAACTTTCGCAATGGTTTCACTTCTTGGAAATCCTGTTGACATCGTTCGTGTGTTAAGTTTGATAACTCTGAACTCACCTGAAATTTTCGGTCCAGCTGGTGCAGCGTTTTTGAAGTTTATGGGCGGGAGCTTGCAAACCTATGTGATTTTAATTGCTGATTTAATTTTCTGGTTTATTGCAACAACTTTTCTATCAATCAAAATTTTTTCAAAACAAGACATAAGTTAAACAAAAGTGGAGGAAGAAAAAATGAAGCGCCTGATTTTTATCTTAACAGGTTTGGTATTTACTTTTTCACTTGCACTTGCGCAGGGGCAAAAGGACTGGAAGACAACCTGCGAAAAGCAGTATAACGACAATGTCGCTGTGAAAAATGTTGTGCTGAATCTTCTTGACCAAGTTAAAAAATCTGAACAAACAGATGTTGTGAAGAAGGATTTAACAGATGCACAATACTGGCTTAATCTTGCGGATGAAATTATGAACAAGCAAAAAGCCCGCATGGACAAAGGCGAGTATAACGAAGATGTTTTTTTACAGCTTGGGTATGCGTGGAGATATTATGTTGAGGCAGGAACGAAGTTAACCCTTGCACTTAACAGTTTGCAAGTTAAGGTTAAGAAGAAAGGAAGTTAATCTTTCCCCCCTCCATATCGGAGGGGGGAATTTCAATTTTTTGTTAAAGAAATTCTAATCGTGGGAGTGGAACTTTGCGTTGGAATGTTGAGTTAAATTTTTAGAAAATCGTCAAACAATTTTCAAAAGTTTAGGTGCAAGTTAGGTTTTACAAAATATTTTCGCTTTTACTTGTTTTCGTGGTGAGCCTTAATTATGTGCTTGTGATTCTGCCGTCTGGGAAAAACCATTGCCACGGTGGAGTGTGCCAATGTGAAGAAAATTGCAAATGCGGATGTAAAGGTAAAATTGGAATTAACCTGATTAATTTTGTTTGTTTAGATTCCACGGGTTGCGGATGTAAAAAAGTCAAAAATGTTTCCGATTTCCCGATAAAAGAGGCAAAATTTGAAACTAAAAAGGATTTATTCCCTTTCAATCAACAAAAATTTTTCACAATTGTTGAGAACTTAAACATTTCAATTTCCCAAACCGAAATTTTCCACCCTCCTGATTAAAAATCCCCACAAATCAACATTACCGTTTTAAATTTTCTGGAAATTTTAAACAAACAAAAAATCAGGAGGGTTATAGCCATGAGAAGAGCCATTTTCACACTTGTGGTGTTTATTTTCGTATCTTTTCAAATTTCATTTGCGCAGGAAAAAGCGACAATTCGTGGCTTTGTCTATGATTCAAAAGCGAAATATCCTCTTGTGAATGCAAATATATGGATTGAGGGAACAAATCGTGGTGATGTCTCGGATTTCAAAGGTTATTTTGAGATAAAAAATCTTGCGCCTGGAAATTACAATCTTGTCGTTTCTTATGTCGGTTATAAACAGACGAAGGAGCAAATTCAACTTAAATCTGGTGAAGTTAAAACGGTTGAAGTTTATCTTGAAGAATTGCCTTATTTTTCGGTTGAGGAGATTGTTGTTCTTGGGAGACCAGCCGAGACATATAATCAGGCAGAGATTGGAGGAAGAGAGATTATGAAAAAGGCACCTCGTGATCTTGGTGATTTCGTGAGAAATTTCTCCAATACATCCGCAATTAAAAAAGGTGGCTATGCTCTTGATCCAGTTGTGAGAGGGACAAAGTTTGACCAGATAAATGTTCAAATTGATAATGGTGTTAAGATTGAAGCAGCTTGCCCAAACAGAATGGACCCGCCAACTTCGCATGTTCAAGCTGAAGACCTTGAAAAAATAGAAATTTTAAAAGGACCCTATGCCTTGCGTTATGGACCCAACATTGGTGGTGTTATGAATTTTGTCCTTGCGAAGCCAAAAAGATTTGAAAAGTTTTCTATCGGTGGAAACATTGAAACAGGTTATGAAAGCAATTGGAATGGCAAAGTTGCAAGATTGACGCTTTTCGGAGGACAGAGATTGTTTGATTTTAGAATTGCTGGTGGAGTGAAAGATTATAAAAATTATAAAGATGGCGATGGAAATGAAATTCAGTCAAGTTTTAAAATCAGAGATTGGACTGGGAAATTTGGTGTTAATTTGGGCGATAATCATAGAGTTCAATTTTCTATTCGTGAGACATACGCTCGTGATGTTCTTTATCCAGCACTTCCTATGGACGGTAGAAAAGATGATTCAAGGATAATTTCAATTGATTATGGAGCGAGAAATTTAAACTCGTTGATAAATAGCGTCAATCTTAAAGCTTATTATTCAAAAGTTTATCACTTGATGGATAACGAATTCAAGCCAACGAGACTCAATGTTGATGCGGTCACGGAGGCGAATACAAAAGTTACAGGTGGAAGAGGTGAAGCAGGTTTAATTTTTGGAAATAATTTGCTTTATGTCGGTTTTGATTATGCGAAAGTTGAAAAGGATGGTTTCAGAACGAGGAAAATGAAAACGGGTCCAATGGCTGGTAAAACTTTCATTGATACGGTATGGCAAAATTCTTATGTTTCAAATTTCGGAATTTTTGGTGAATTCAGGACAGGAATTTATGGATTTAATTTGATGCTTTCTGCAAGATACGATGTGAATTACGCACAAGCACGAACGCCAGCTCCATCTTTTGCAAAATTGTTTGGTAATTTGTCTTCCAAGTTTCATAATTTCAGCTTCAGCGGTGGTTTAGATAAAGCAATTACTCCAAATGTGCAATTAACAATTCTTGCTGGTTCAGCAAAGAGAAGCCCGAACATAAGTGAAAGATTTATAAACTTTCTCCCAATCGGAATTGATAATTATGATTATGTCGGGAATCCATCAATAAAGCCAGAGACAAATAACAGCATTGATTTGATTTTAAAGAGCAAAGTCATCGGAGGCATATTCAAAGGCGATGTTTTCTATTACTATGTTAAGAACTTTATCTCTGCAAAGATAAGAAGCGATCTTACGCCCAAGAACATGGGAGTTCGCGGTGTGAAGCAGTTTGTCAACATTGACAGAGCAAAGTTCTTTGGATTTGAACTTGGTTATACATCAACGTTTAGCAGGACATTTGGATTTGACCTTAACATTTATCAGACAAAGGCATGGGATGCTGTAACTGGTGAAGCATTGCCCGAGATTCCGCCATTTGAAGCAAAGACAGTTGTTTATTATAACTTCTTTGATGGAAAAATAAGACCTGAGTTGACGATAAGAGCTGTTGCACGAAAGAGCGATGTATCAACAAGCTTTGGTGAAACTTCAACTCCCGGATTTGTCCTTGTCAATTTCCTCGTTGATATCGTATATTTTAAATTTGCAGATATTTCCGTAGGCGTGAACAATCTTTTTGATAAAGCTTACTATGAGCATCTTAACAGAAAAATTAGAACAAGCGGAATTCCAATTTATGAGCCCGGACGCAATTTCTTTATCAACATAACAATGAAAGTTGGTGAGTGAATATGAAAATTAAAATTTTAATTCTGGCTCTTTTGCTTTTGCCGGCTTCAATTTTCGCTCAATCAATGATGGATATTTTAAAACCAGACCTTGGCAAAAAACTCGGGACATGTAGTGTTTGTGGAATGGATGTATTTGAAAAAATGATGACACGAGTTGAAATTGAAGTTGCTGATACTGTTTATCACGCGTGTGGCATTGGCTGTGCAACCGCTATAATGGAAGGGAAAAATGTTAAAGATGTAAAGGTGGTTGATTTTAAAACATTCAAGCTCGTTGACGCTAAAAAATCGTGGTTCGTCGTTGGAAGCGTAATATCCCCGGTAAGGGCGATGTTGCCTGAATTTTCTTTTGCAAGCAAAAAAGAAGCGGATGAATTTGCAAAAATTTACGGTGGTAAAGTGCTTGATTATCAAAGTATGTTTGATTTAGCGAAGAAGATTCGTGAGGAGAGAAAAAAGAGCAATTGAAAAATCTTGTGGCGGGCTTTTGCCCGCCTTTTTTATTCTTCATCAATCACCCAGTATTCAACAAGTCCATCTGGAAGGTCTGCTATAAATCTTGATGGCTTTGTTAAAACAAAGCCAGTTCTTGAATCGTAAATCCCAACGGGATAACAAATGAAAAGATGCTCCTTTGCCCTTGTGCAAGCAACATACATCAATCTTCTTTCCTCCTCCATTTCGTCATCATTTCTCGCAGAGTGTGAAGAAGGGAAAATTCCATCAAGTGCGTGAATAATAAAAACCGTGTTCCATTCCAGACCCTTTGCTGAATGAATCGTTGAAAGAACTAAAAACTCATCATCTGTCCCAGGTGGGACAATTTCAGAAACGCTTTCATTCGGTGGCTCAATTGCAAGGTCTGTTAAAAACTCTTCAAGTGAATCATATCTTGAAGCTATGCTCTCAAAAATTTCAAGGTCTTTTTTCCTTTTTTCGTAATCATCGTATTTATCTCTCATTATCGGCTCATAATAGCGAAGGATTATTTCCGTCTTTTCTTGAACGGAAACATCGTCCGGATAAATTGTGTAAAGAACTTTAAAAAGTCGTAAGACGCTTTCAGGATAACCTTTAAATTCAAGCCAGAAATTTGGATTCGTCTTTATGTTCAATTTTCCAGATGTTATATCTTCAATAACTTTTTGAGCGGTTCTCGGACCAACTCCATCAAGAAGAAGTAAAATTCTATGCCAGGAAATCACATCGCTTGGATTGAGAATTACACGCAGATGAGCGACGATGTCTTTAATGTGTGCTGTCTCAATGAATTTAAAACCACCAAACTTAACAAAAGGTATGTTCGCCTTTGCAAGCTCTATTTCAAGGTCAAAAGATAAATAGCTTGCTCTGAACAAAACAGCCATTTGATTTAATGGAATTCCTTCTTCTCTTAATTCAAGAACTTTTTGAACGACAAATTTTGATTGATGATTTTCACTTGGTGCGATTACGATTACAGGTAGCTCTCCGCCTTGCTTCTTTGTGTAAAGAACTTTTGTATATTTTTCCCTTGCTCTGTCAATTATTTCGTTTGCAAGATTTAAAATTGGTTGCGTGCTCCTGTAATTTTCTTCAAGTTTTATGATTTTTGTCCCAGGGAAATCTTTCGGAAAGTCCATAATGTTTCTAAAATTTGCCCCTCTAAATGCATAAATGCTCTGTGAATCATCTCCAACCGCCATTACATTTCTATGTTCCATTCCAAGCAAACGAACGATGTCCGCTTGAAGACGATTTGTGTCTTGATATTCGTCTATCATAATGTATTTGTATTGGTTGGCAAGTTTTTTCCTCACATCGTCAAACTCTTCAAGCAATCTTTTTAAGTTTAAAAGCAAATCGTCATAATCCATCAAATTATGTTTTGCTTTGTATGAGTTATAAACTCTGAACAACTTAACAATGTCTTCAATCTGTTCGTAATAATGTGGGAATTCGTTTAGGACAATTTCTTCAATCGGTGTCTCTGTGTTGATACTTTTGCTGTAAATTTCATAAAGTGTTTGCTTTCGTGGGAAACGAACTTTTGCTCTATCATATCCTTCTTGCGTTCTGAGTAAATTTATCACATCTTCTGCATCTCCTTGGTCAAGAATGGTGAATGAGTTATCATATTTTAAAAGATGAGCGTATTTTCGCAGTGTTAAATTTGCAAATGAGTGAAAAGTTCCTCCTGAAACTCTATCGCATCTTGCATCAAGTAAAATTGAAGCCCGACTTAACATTTCCTGCGCTGCTTTCCTCGTAAATGTGAGAAGTAAAATTGATTCCGGGTTTACGCCTATTTCAACAAGTCGTGCTACACGGTATGTTATCGTCCTTGTTTTCCCAGTTCCAGCTCCTGCGATCACAAGGACAGGACCATCAAGCGTCATCACAGCTTCATACTGCGCTGGGTTTAATTCGTCTCTATATCTAATTTTTGACGGTTTTACGCTATGCTCTTCAAAAATCTCCCGCTTCAATATGTATCGCTTTTTCTCCATCGCTTATCTTCAAATGGTTGTTTTTAATAAAATTAACTTTTATTGCGCTAAATTCAAATTTTCATTTGCTCTGTAAAACCGATGGCAAGTAAAGTTTAAAACTTGATTATTTAATCATCTTTTATTAAAATTTCTGTGAATGTCAATCCGTCGGGAAGCGTTTAAAAATTTATAAACAACAAAAAGTGGATTACGACCAAAGTTATAGAAATTACAGAGAAATTATAGACGAACATTTGAAGCGGTTAATTACGGAAAGCGAACCAGCGGGTTTATACGAGCCAATAAAATACATTTTGTTCGCTGGCGGGAAAAGGATAAGACCTACCTTGCTTTTGCTTGCGTGTGAATCTCTTGGTGGAAATTATAAAGGTGCTTTAAATGCTGCTGTTGCCGTTGAAATTTTTCATAATTTTACACTTGTCCACGATGATATAATGGACAATGCGGACCTTCGCAGGGGAATTCAAACGATCCACAAAAAATGGGACATGAACACAGCCATTTTAAGTGGTGACGCAATGTTTGCAATAGCATACAAATTATTGTCTCAGACGAAATCAAACAGATTAAGCGAAATTTTCACCGCATTTTCACAATCTGCGATTGAAGTTTGCGAAGGGCAGGCGCTTGACCTTGAACTTGAAACGAAGTTTGATGTCACTGTTGACGATTACATAAAAATGATAAACAAAAAAACAGCATCACTTATCAAAAACTCCGTTAAAATAGGTGGGTTAATAGCAGACGGGAGTGAAGAGCAAATTCTGGCTCTTGAAAATTATGGTTTGAATCTTGGGCTTGCTTTTCAATTTCAGGATGACCTCCTTGATGTTATCGCAGATGAAGAATTTGGCAAGTCAATCGGTGGAGATATTGTAAATGGGAAAAGAACATTTCTTCTGTTAAGAGCAAAGGAATTAACAAAAGATAAAGACAGAGAAATTATAATGAGAGTTTTCAATAAAGATGGCATTGATGCTTCACTTGTTCCGATTGTCAAAGAAATTTATTATCGCTGTGGCGTCATTGAGGAAACTCAGAATAAGGTTAAATTTTACACTGAACTTGCGGTTAAATCAATTGAGGATTTGCCCAAATCCAGAGCACGTGATATGTTAATTTGGCTTGCAAATAAACTTTGTGAGAGAAAAATTTAAATGATAAAGAAGGAAGTTGAAATAAAAAATAGAACAGGATTACACACTCGCCCCGCTGCAATGCTTGTAAAACTTGCATCAAAATTTAAATCTGACTTTTTCATTGAGAAAAACGGAATGGAAATAAATGGCAAAAGCATAATCGGAGTGATGTCTCTTGCAGCGGAACAGGGATCAAAGCTTATTTTAAAATTTGATGGTGAAGATGAAGAAGAAGCAGCTGAGGCAATTGTTAAACTTTTTGAATCAGGATTTGGTGAACTTGAAGAATTAAAAGAAGAAAACAAAGATGGACGGTCATCAAAAGATAATTGAGGGCATACCTGCATCGCCTGGCATAGCAATTGGGACAGCACTTAAATACGAAAAGCTTAAACCAAAGATCACGAAAAAAGAGATTAAAGAGGAAGAGGTAGAAGTAGAGATTGAAAGATTTTTGAGAGCGATTGAGAAGTCAAAAAGCGAATTAAGCAAAATTTTAAAACTTGCAATTGAAAGAATTGGCTCTGAAGGCGCACAAATTTTTGAAGCGCAACTTTTGATGCTTGATGATAAAACAATGATTGACAAAATAATTGAGCGAATTAAAACAGAAAAATTTAACGCCGAATCCATCGTAAATGACGAGGTTGAAAAATATGTTAAGTTTATGCAAAGTTCGGGGGATGAGTATTTAAAGGAAAGAGCAAACGACCTTGAAGACCTTAAAAACAGGGTTATAAGAAACATTCAACAAGAGAAATGGCTTTCAAGATTTGACACTTCAAGAATTGTCGTCGCTGAGAATTTAACACCAGCTGACACGATTTTGTTCAGTAGAAATCAAGTCCTCGGCTATATAACAGACCTTGGCGGATATACATCACATACAGCAATTCTTGCTCGGGCTTTGAAAATTCCCGCTGTCGTCGGACTAAAAGAGGCGACAAAATTTATAAAAACCGGAGATACAGTGATTCTTGATGGTTATAGAGGAATTGTGATCGTGAATCCTGATCAAAGTTTGATAGAGCAGTATCAAGAGAAAATGAAACGAATTGCTGAACTTGAAAGAAAACTTGAACAACTGAAGCAACTTCCTGCGGAAACAATGGATGGTAAAAAGTTCACACTTCTTGCAAACATTGAATTTCCGGATGAAGTTGATGAGGCAATTGAAAATGGCGCCGAAGGAATTGGACTTTTCAGAACCGAATATATAATCAACAACAGCATCATCCCTGATGAAGATGAACAATTTGAAGAATATCTCCGGGTTGCAGAAAAAATTTATCCCGGAAAAGTTGTAATAAGAACTTTTGATATAGGCGGAGATAAAATCTTCAAAGATTATCACAAGGAGGATAACCCATTCCTCGGCTGGCGTGGAATAAGAATCGGGCTTGATAGACCGGATATTTTGCTAACACAACTTAGGGCAATTTTGAGAGCGAGCATCAAAGGAAATGTTATGATAATGTTTCCTATGGTTACAACCATTGATGAGGTGAGGGAAATTAAAAAATATGTTGAGATTGCAAAATCGCAGTTGAGAGAGAAAAATGTCAAGTTTGATGAGAGTATAAAAATTGGAGTTATGATTGAAGTTCCATCGTCGTGATTATTGGCTGAGGAAAGGGCTCGGGAGGTTGATTTCTTCAGCATCGGAACAAACGATCTAATTCAATATACACTTGCAGTTGATCGTGGGAATGAAACAGTTGCAAAAATTTTTCAGGAATTTCATCCAGCAGTTTTAAGGTTAATTCAGTTTGTGATTGAATCAGCGCATCGCTCAAAGATACCCGTTTCAATGTGCGGTGAAATGGCAGGCGATCCGCTTGCGACAATTCTTTTAGTTGGTCTTGGACTTGATGAATTCAGCACTGTTCCAAAGTCAATTCCAAAAATAAAACAAATAATTCGCTCAATTAAATTTAAAGACGCAAAACGAATTAGCAAGCGTGCTCTTATTTTCAAAACGCAAAGCGAAGTCATTGATTATCTGCGGAAGGAGTTGAAGGATTTAATCTCTGAATTTGAAATCTAAAACCAAATGGAGGCAACATGATTACAATTGAAGACATCAGAACTTTTGACAAACAGGATATGTTTTCAAAACTTGTCAATTTCCACGAACAAATAAAAGAATCAGTTAAAATAGGGGAGCAAGCCGAAGTTAAATTGCAGGTTAAAAAAATTAACAAAATTGTCTTAACAGGTCTTGGGGGTTCGGCAATTGCTGGTGATTTACTTCGCTCGTATCTTTCAGAAGAAATCAAAATTCCGATAATCGTCAACCGTGATTATTTCCTTCCGAAGTTTGTTGATGAAAATACATTGCTTGTCGTTTCAAGTTATTCTGGAAATACGGAAGAGACGATCTCTGCTTATAAAGATGGAGTTAAGAAAAAAGCAAAGATAATTTGCATCACTTCAAATGGTGAGGTTGAGAAAATTGCTTTAAAGAAAAAACATCCAGTTATAAAAATACCGTCGGGTTTCCCGCCGAGAACAGCGCTTGGTTATTCTTTTTTCCCGCTTCTTGTTGTTCTCACAAAACTTGGCTTTATCAAAAATAAAAAGAGAGAAATCGCAGAGACGGTAAAACTCATTGAGGAAAAATCAAAAATTTACTCAAACCCCGAACACGAAGAAAATCTCGCTTATAAAATTGCAATCCGCCTTTCAGGGTCTCTACCCTTTATTTACACATCAGGTAAATTTGACGCAGTCGCAATGAGATGGGCTTGTCAGATTGAGGAGAATGCAAAAATGCTCGCACATTTTAATGTTTTTCCAGAGTTAAATCATAATGAAATCGTTGGGTGGTCTGGAGAAGTTGGCGGAAGTTTCAAGGATTTGATGAATAAAATCAGCATTGTGATGCTTCGTGACGATGGAGAATATGAAAGAATAAAACACAGAATTGAAATAACCGATGATTTGATGAGACCTTACGCTGGTGAAATTCTTAACATTTATTCGGAAGGCAAATCGTTGCTTGCAAGAATTTTCTCGCATATTTATCTTGGAGATTGGGTCAGTTTTTATCTTGCCATTTTAAACAAAGTTGATCCAACGCCAGTTAAACCAATTGAGTATTTAAAATCAGAACTTGCGAAAATTTAAAAATCCAATTTTCAAGGATTATTTTCCCCGTTTCCCGAACGATTGACGACTTTTTCAAGTTCGTTTGAATGTTTTGGATTTGCGTTAAACTGAATTTGTAAAACTTCGTTCATGCTTCCAGTCCTGTATCCTTCAAGGTCAAGCGTTATGTATATAAAGCCGAGATTTTTAAGTTCTTTGACAACTTTGTTTCTGAATTCATCATCAAAAAATTTTTTGAATTCTTCTTTCCCAGTTTCAATTCTGACCGTGTTCTCGTCAATGTATCTTACTCTGACGATTTTCAAACCCTGCTTTCGTAAAAACGACTCCGCTTTATCAATTTTTTTAAGTTTTTCTCTCTCAATCGGCAATCCATATGGAAATCGTGAAGATAAACAAGCAAAAGATGGCTTATCCCAAGTTGGAAGTCCAAGCATTTTTGAAAGTTCTCTTATCTCATTTTTTGTCAATCCAGCTTCAAGAAGCGGAGAACGGACATTGTTTTCCCGTACTGCTTTCAAACCAGGTCTAAAATCTCCAAGGTCATCAACATTTGTCCCATCCGCAATCCATTGGATATTTTCTTCAAATGCGATTTTTTTCAACTTTGAAAATAATTCAGTTTTGCAATAATAACATCTATCGGGCGGATTTTCGCTAAACTTTAAATTATCCGTTTCCTCCGTGTCAATGATTCTATACTTTATCCCGATCATCTTTGCAAGTTTTACCGCTTCATTTAACTCATCTTCTGGATATGTGTCAGACCTACCGATGACGGCAATTGCTTTATCTTTTAGAACATCATAAGCGACCTTAACAAGCAATGTGCTATCAACTCCACCCGAGAAACCAATTACAACCGAGCCCATTTCTTCAAGGATTTTGCGAAGTTTGAGATATTTATCGTTAAGTGTCATTTCTCTTTTTTCTTAATTTTAGTTTTTTAAGCAAGAACTTTTTTACTTCTTCAACTGGCATCTGCTTCCCAGTCCATAGTTCAAAAGATTTGCTTGCTTGAAGAATTAACATTTCAACCCCACTTATAACTTTTGCTCCTTTGCTTTGGGCAAGTTTTAAAAACTTTGTCATCGGCGGATTATAGACAAGATCATAGACAATTTGACCTTCGTGAAATGTTTCATCAGATTGAAAAGGGAGTTCGTTTGAATTAGGATACATACCGATTGGAGTTGTGTTAACTATTAGACGAGATGACTTTATGTCTCCTGCAATTTCGGGCGGGAAGAATTCTTTAACTTCAAAATCTTTATAACCAAGAACCTGTGAGAAATATCTTACTAAACTTTCAGCCCTTGTTAAGTTTCTATTTGCTATCACAATTCTTTCTGGTTGAAAATTCGTAATAAGCGAATAAATCACAGCTCTTGCTGAACCACCTGCGCCAAATATAAAAGCTGGGGTATTTGAAAGCAAATCTTTGTATTTTTTCAGCGACTCCGTAAACCCGAAAACATCGGTATTGTATCCATTTAAATTTCCATTGTCATTTACAATCGTATTAACAGCGCCGATTATCCTTGCCTCTGGCGAAACGAAATCAAGATTTTCAATCACTGTCTCCTTGTGTGGAATCGTGACATTTACTCCTTTTATTCCGAGCGAGATGATCCCTTTTAAGGCATCTTTCAAATTTTCAGGTAGCACATCAAAAGTTAGGTATTTATAATTAAGCCCCAAAATTTCAAAAGCAAGATTGTGAATAAAAGGAGAAAAAGAATGCAAAACAGGATGTCCAATGAGACCAACTATTTTCGTTTCCGCATTAATTTCCATAGCCCCCGCTTAATTTTTTATTGGGTGAAATCAAAGATTAGGCAGTGTCTTTATTATTTTTTAACCCACTTTTTTATGTATCGCTTATACTTAGGAAATTCTTCCTCAAATTCATCAATTTTTGAGCTGTCAAGTTCAAATGCTTTTGAAAAGTATTTCCCCGCCTCATCAAGCATATCTGCAAGTAAAAATAAGCGTCCAATTTGATAATACGGCTCTGCATAATCTGGATTTATTTTAAGCGCATTGTAATATGCCTGTGCTGCTTCTTGGTATCTTCCAAGTTGCTCATAAGTCATACCAGCACCTATCCACAAATCTGGATTCTTTTGATTTAATTTTATCGCCATCATATAACTTGAAAGTGCTTCACTGAATTTGCCAATTTCATATTCAAGTTCCGCTTTTGCTTCCCATAAATCAGAAATTTTCGGATTGTAATTAACAGCAATCGTATAATCCGCAAGAGCTCTTTTGTAATTTCCAATTGCCTCATAACAATTTCCCCGTGCATAATATGCGACGAAGTTTGAAGGGTTTATCTTGATGACTTGATTATAATACTTTATAGCTTCACGATATTGACCAAGTTTTGCGTAAATGTTCCCAATGTAAAATAAGGCGACTTCATAATTTGGTTGAAATTTTAAAAGTTGTTTGAATGTCTCAAGTGAATCTATGTATCTTCCCATTTTAAAAAGAATCTCCGCTTTTAGCTCAATCGCATCAATAAAGTTTTCTTTAATGACAATTGCCATATCTAAGCTTTCAATCGCCTTTGCAAGTTGATTTGTCTTTGCATGTGCAAATCCTTTTTTATACCACAATTCGTGATCATACGGGTCAAGGTTTATGCATTTTTCAAGTGCATCAATTATTGATTCAAAATCGCCGATTTTCTCGTAGCAATTTGCAAGTTTTAAATAAATATCTTTATTGTTCGGGTTCATTTCGGCTAATTTTTTCAAAAGGTCAATTGCTTGTTTATACCTTTCTGTTTTTTCAAGAAGTTCTGCTTTTATCCTCATAAAGTCAAAATTTGTCGGTTGAAGTTCAAGCGCACGGTCAATACATTCAAGCGCTTCTTCTGTCTTGTTCATATTTTCAAAAGTTATGGCCATATTTGCCCAGGCGTCGGATTCATTCGGATTAAGCATCAATGCTTTATGGAAGGATAAAAGCGCTTTTTCATATTCGGACATGTTGTTTAATATGACTCCACGCTTTATCCAGTAGTCAGCTGAATAAGGGAAAATTTCAATCAACTTTTGAATATGAGGCAATGCCTTTTCATATTGCCCAGAGATAATATAAAGGTCAATCAATTCCTCAATGATTTCGCTATTGAGATAAGAGCCACTGGTTTTTCTGATGTATTCTTCATATTGTTTAATTTTATCTTCAATTTTTTCCGGGGATTCTTCAAATTCATCTCTGTCATCAAAATCTCTGAAATCCATTTTTGACCCGGTGGTTTATTTTTCGTTTTTCAAAGTCAAAATAAATAAAAATTTTGAATCAAGCAAATAAAAAAGGCGGGTTTGAAACCCGCCTCGTCCCACTGTCAATCGTGGAGTGATTCAAGATACCTTATCGCATCAAGAGCAGCCATACACCCTGTTCCGGCTGCTGTAACTGCCTGTCTATAAACCTTGTCAGCGACATCGCCAGCGGCGAATACCCCGGGGACGCTCGTTTCAGTTGTGCCCGGCTTGGTTATTATATAGCCAACTTCATCCATTTCAACTTGACCTTTAAAAATTTCCGTATTAGGCTGGTGTCCAATTGCAATGAATAGCCCATCGCATTTGTAATCCATAGTTTCGCCTGTTAAAACATTTCTTAATCTTACTCCCGTGACTTTTTTCTGATTCACATCATAGACCTCCTCAACGACGGAGTTCCAGATAAATGTAATTTTTGGGTTTTTCATTGCTCTATCCTGCATTATCTTTGATGCTCTTAGTTTGTCTCTGCGATGAACGACGGTGACCTTGCTTGCATATCTTGTAAGGAATAGAGCTTCCTCCATTGCGGTATCGCCTCCTCCAACGACGACGACCTCTTTATCTTTAAAGAAGAAACCATCGCAAGTTGCACACGCAGAGACCCCAAAACCGCGAAGTTTTTGTTCTGACTCAAGCCCAAGCCATTTGGCAGATGCGCCAGTTGCGATTATAACTGCATCGGCAGTATAAAGGTCTTCATCTGCCCAGATTTTGAAAGGTCGCGTGGAAAAATCAACTTTTGTGACATCAAGCATTTCAAGTTTTGCCCCAAATCTTTCTGCCTGCTCTCTCATAAGTTGCATAAGTTCAGGTCCTTGAATACCCTTCGGAAAACCGGGGAAATTTTCAACTTCTGTTGTCAGCATCAATTGTCCGCCTGGTTGAGAACCTTCAAATACAAGCGGTTGAAGATCAGCTCGCCCTGCGTAAATAGCAGCCGTAAGACCAGCAGGTCCAGAACCAATGATAATAAGTTTTCTGTGCTCAATTGGTTGCATCTTTCTCCTTTCTATTTTGTTTTACATTTTCAAAAATTTCCAAAAAATTTTTGATTGTCAAATCTGCGTAATTTGATAACTCTATTTTCGTTAAAGTAGTTTCAACGCCAACCGCAAGCATCCCTGCTCTCTTTGCAGAGATAAGACCCGCAATTGAATCTTCAAAAACGATACATTCTCTCGGATTACAATTTAACTTTGAACCCGCAAGAATAAAAATATCTGGTTCGGGTTTCCCTCGCTTCACATCTTTTGCTGAAACAACAACATCAAACAAACCATTCAAACTCAACTCGTTAAAAATTAACTCAACATTTTCAAATGGTGCAGATGTCGCAAGCGCTGTTTTAATCCCGTTTTCTCTCAACATCTTTATAAAATCAATCGCCCCATCCACTTCTTTCAATTGTCCCTTTGCTATGACTCTAAAAATTCTGTCAACTTCAACACCTATTTCTTTCGCTTCTTCATCAGATATTTTCCCATCAAACAAAATTTTTGCACTTTCTTCACCTTTTCTTCCAAAGACAATTTTTCTAAATTCTTCCAAACTTAAATCACGCCCATATCTTCTGCAAATTTCACTCCACGATGAAAAATGAAAAAGAAAAGTATCTGCAACAACTCCATCAAGGTCAAATATAGCGCATTCAAAATCAAGATTTAAAATTTTTTCAAGTGTTAAATTTGAGATAGCGTTTTTAACATTTCGCATAAATCCAAAAAACTTCGCTCTTTTTATCGGACTGAATTTGTAAAGAAGGTTAAACTCATCAACCGTTAAATTTGAAAGTTTAAATAAATCTGGATTTATGTTGTGCTCAAACGCTTTAAATTCTTCAACGGTTGTCTCTTTTTGAAATTTAATATTCCACGGGCAAACTTCTTGACAAATGTCGCATCCAAAAATTAAATTGCCAAATTTTTTCTTTATACCTTCTGGAAAATTTTCTCCTTTAAATTCAATTGTCCAGTATGAGATGCATTTATTTGAGTCAAGCACATAAGGTTCAACAATTGCAGATGTTGGGCAAGCATTTATACATCTTGTGCATTTACCGCAGAAGTCAGCCATTGGTTCATCGTATTCAAGTTCAAGGTCGCAAATTAAAACCCCAAGAAAAATCCACGAACCAAATTCTTTCGTTATCAGATTTGTATGTTTTCCGATCCATCCGAGTCCTGCTCTTACAGCCCAAACTTTCTCCATAACAGGTCCAGTGTCAACATAAATTTTTGCGTTTACATTTGGGCAAATTTCTTTTATGAAATTCAAGAGGTTTTCAAGTTTTGATTTTAGAACGATGTGATAATCTTTACCAAGAGCGTAAATTGAAATTTTGCCCTGCTCTTTCTTTGCTGGCGGAATTTTTTGAAAATAGTTAAGTCCAACGACAATTATTGACTTTGCATCTGGAAGGATATTCTCGGGATTTATTCTTTTTTCAAAATTATTTTTAAGCCAAAGCATATCAGCGTGATATTTTCGCTCAAGCCATTGCCTTAATCTCTCCGCTTCATCCAGAAGTTTTTCTGCCTTTGCAATTCCAACTTTTGAGAACCCAAGTTCAATTGCTTTTTGCTTTATCTTATGTGTTAACTCAAACTTGTCCATCCTCAATTATTAGCCATATTTCATCGTTTTTTATCTTCAATTCAAAAGTTTTCAATCTTCCAGAGCCATAAACTGGTTTTCCAGTTTTTATCTCAAAACTCCACCCGTGCATCGGGCAAACTATATTTTCACCTTCAATTATAGCATCACTTCCGTTAACTATTTTCGTGTGCTGGTGCGGACAGATATTTGAAATTGCATAAAAATTTGAATTTAAATTCACAATCGCAATTTCAAATTCTTCTATCTTGAATGATTTCGCCTTTCCAGTTTTTATCTCCGAAACTTTGCAAATTTTTAACTCCTTTGACATATTTTTTCAGGTTGATTTTTTGTTAAATTTAAGTTTAATTCTGAAAAGAGAAAAATTTTGCGTAATTTTAAGCAAAATAAATCTCGTAAAATTCGTGAGCCAAGGGTCGGAAATTAAAATAGATTTTAAAGAAGTTGAAAAATTACATAGAAACGGTGCGAGTGCATTTGAAACCACTCGGTTATTGACTTTTTTGCTTGACAAGAAGTTAAGAGCAATCGCAGAAAGTTTAAATTTTAACACGCCATTTGCGATAGTTGCGCTCGGTGGATATGGGCGAGTTGAACTGTGTCCGAAGTCCGACATTGATATTATGTTTCTCGTTGAGAATAAATCTAATGGCGTTGAAAATGTAGTTGTTGAGTTTTTTCAAAAACTTTGGGACGAGAGCATAAACATCGGGCATAGTTTCAGAACCATAAAAGATTGCCTTGAACTTTTTGAGTTTGATTTTGAATCTTGGGCTTCAATTCTTGAAGCAAGGTTTGTGTATGGGGACACAGAACTTTACAATCGTTTTATTCAGCAAGTAAGATCAAAAGCATTGAGCAGAGATTCAGAAAAATTTATTTCTGGGATAATTGAGGGTAATCGCATAAGGCATGAAAAATATGGGAATTCAATCAAACTTCTTGAACCAAATGTTAAGAAAAGTGCAGGTGGTTTAAGGGACATTCACACTTTGCTTTGGCTTTTCAAAAGCACAAACCCTGATTTCTGGAATCTCCCATCTGATAAATCTGCCTGTAAAAGTATGCTTGAATTGATGCATGCGAAAAAAATTATTTCAGATGAACAATTTAACTTGACATTAAAGGCTTTTGAATTTATACTCCGAACGAGAATTGAACTTCACTTTGACACAGAAGGAACGACCGATGTTCTTGATTTCAATGTTCAAGAGAAAATTTCCCGTGGTCTTGGATACAAAGATGAAGGTGGAGTAAAAGCAGTTGAAATTTTTATGCGGGATTATTATTTGAATGCACGTGCAATTTACAGTTTGAATAAATTCTTTGTGAGCAAATTTAAAGAAAAATTTGAACCGCAAGATTTCGGAGAAATTGAAGTAATTGATTCTAATTTTTCAATTCGCAATGGCAGAAAAATTTTTCTTAACTTTGGAAAAAAATTTCTCACTCCCGTTGAAATTTTCACAGCATTTCTTCACAGATGCAAATTCGGAGTTGACTTTGATGAGGAATTGAAAGATGCGATTATGAAAAGTTCGGAAAGATTTAACTTTGAAAACGAAGATGAGGTCAATAAAATTTTTCTAAAAATTTTGAATTCACACTACAATGTCGCATCTACGCTTGAATTGATGAATGAACTTGGAATTTTAGGTAAGTATATTCCAGAGTTTGGCAACTTGACGGGACTTTTTCAGCACAGCGTTTATCATTTTTACACTGTTGATGAACACACTTTGAAGGCGATTGGGAATGCAGAGAATTTAACAGATGATCACTCAAATCTTGGGGATATATTTAGAAATCTTCAAAGAAGGGACATTCTTTATCTTGCGATTTTATTTCACGATTCAGGGAAAGCGATAAAAGTTGAAGGTCATAGCAAAATTGGCGTTGAAATGGCGAGAAATTTTCTGCAAAAGATAAAATTTGACGCAATTGATGATGTTTGTTTTCTCGTTGAAAATCATCTTTTAATGGAGCAAACCGCTTTTAGAAGAAATTTTTATGAGCCAGAAACATTGTTTAATTTCGCTTCAAAATTCTATAAGAGCGATCTTCTTGATATGCTTTATATTTTAACCTATGCTGATCTTTCCGCAGTGAATCCAGAAGTATGGACGAGTTGGAAAGCACAACTTCTTGAAGAACTTTATTTTGTTTCAAAGCCAATCGTGGAAAACAAATTAACACTTGATGAAGTTTACAAGTTAGTTGAAGAAAGAACGAACAAAAGAATTGAGTCAATTATCGCATCTCTTTCGGACAAAATTTCTCGTGAGATTGTTGAAAATCATTTTGAAAATTTGATTGAAGATGATTCATATTTAAGCGTCTTTAGTGATGTTGAAATAGAAGAGCATATAAAGAAAATCGTTGAAACAAGCGAGAAAAAAGTTGATGTCGTTTTCAAAAAGATGGAGGGTTATACGGAGATAACCGTCATAACGAAAGATGCACCATTTGTTCTTGCGAGCATATGCGGTGTTTTATCTGCAAACGATGCGAATATATTTGATGCGAAAATCTTCACACGAAAGGATGGGATTGTGATAGATAAATTCAGGGTCTTTGATTACATTTCTGGGCTTGAACTATCTCAAACACAGTGTAAAAAGATTGAAAAGGATTTAAACGATGTTTTTAATGGATTAGTTGATTTGGATGAGATATTTGAAAAGCACAGGAGAAAATGGAAGCGAAAAATTGAAAGCACGAAAAAAGATGTCAAGATTGCGGTTGAGTTTGAAGATTCAAAAGATTATACTATAATTGATGTTTTCGCCCCCGATTCGCTTGGCTTTTTATACAGGGTTTCAAGAAAAATTTCTGAACTTGGTTTAAACATTTATTTTGCTAAAATTGCCACACGAACCGATGGAATTGTTGATTCTTTCTATGTCCTTGATTTAAGCGGACGCAAAATTTGTGATGAGAAGTTCAAAGAAAAAATCAAAGAAGAAATTTTAAATGTCATTTACGAACTTAACAATTTAAAACTAACAGCGGAATAAAAATGAAACAAGAACTAATTCATATGATAGAAAACGAACTTATGAAACCAAAGCAAATTACAGAGCAGGTTATAAATCATATACTTTCGCACTACTCATATACACTTGATCAGATTGATGAATTTTTTGAAGAAGAATTGAAAAATCTTGAGGATTATGAAATTGATCTTTTGTTCTCACCAGTTTTCACGCCGAAGATTTCTGATAAAGCGGTGTTTTCAAAAATTCTTGATGAGGTTGTCTTAACGGGCGAAGACATTTCGGAAATAATTGACTTGCTTGATTCTAAAGGATTGCAGACGACTTTTTATGTCAATTTCAAAAAGGGTGATGAAGTTGTTGAGAAAAAATTTACAGTTAAATTGAATAGAGTTAATCTTGAAAGATATGTTAAACTTTTAAATCTTGATTGTCAACCATCAAAGCAAATTTCACGAGCGATTGATGTCGTTTTTGGACAGGATGCAGATAAAGTTAAGGCGATGTTAAGAGATAAATTTTGGAAGGAAGGATGGCGAGAAGAATTTTTGCGTGCTTATTTTGTATATGTTGCTGGAAACAGGGAAATTTCAATTGAAAAATTTGAATTTCTTTTGAAAGTTTTAAGAGGAAATCCAACTGCATCGGATATATACGAAATTTATAACCTTATGTCAGATGTAATAAATTGGACACAAACGCAGGTTGATGTTTTAAAAACGGGACGAAAGCAGTTCTTCAACGAAATGATAGAGCAAACTTATAGAGAAGAAGGAAGCGATAAAAGAATCACGAAAGATGTTGAATTGAAGCAAAGGGAAAATGAGTTGAGATATTACTTTGAAATTAAAGAAGAAATCGGATACATAATTGAAAATATGAAAGAATTACTCCCAGTTAACAATGCCAATAGGATGGCGAAGATTTAAAACAAAGTTATCTTTGAAGTTATGTTCGTTCCTTCTTATGTTAAGTTATATGAAAGTGGCGAACTTAAAAGAAGAGTTGAGATTCTTGAATCAATGCTTGAAAAATGCAATATATGTCCGCATAATTGTGGTGTTAATAGATTGAAAAATGAGATAGCAAGATGTTATTCTGGATATAAACCGATTGTTTCGGCTTATGTCCCACATTTTGGTGAAGAACCATTGCTTGTCGGAGTTAATGGAGCGGGCAATATATTTTTTGGGAATTGCAATTTAAGATGTGTTTACTGTCAAAATTATCAAATCAGCCAAAATTGGAAAGTTGAAATTAAAAACGAGGTTACATTTGAACAACTTGCTGATATTATGATTGAATTGCAGGATAAAGGTTGCCACAACATTGGACTTGTTTCTCCAACACACTTCGTCCCCCAGATTGTTAAGGCACTTTACATAGCAGTTGAAAATGGTCTTCGCATTCCACTTGTTTATAACACAAATGCTTATGATTCAGTTGAAGTTTTGAGGTTGCTTGATGGAATTGTTGATATTTATCTTCCCGATATAAAGTATAGCAGTGATGAAATGGCGTGGAGATACTCAAAAATTCCAAATTATGTTAAGTATTCAAGAATGGCGATAAAAGAGATGCACAGGCAGGTTGGGAGTGAACTTGTTATTGAAGATGGAGTTTTAAAGCGTGGATTGATAATAAGACATTTGATTTTACCAAATGACATCGCAGGGAGCGAGGAATCATTACGCTGGATTGCTGAAGAGATTGGGACAGAGGTGACATTGAGCATAATGTCGCAGTATTATCCGACGAATAAAGCATTTAATTATCCTTTGATCTCACGCAGGATAATGTTTAGTGAATATGTGGCTGTTTTGGATTTGCTTGATAAATTTGGTTTTGAAAATGGTTGGATTCAGGATTTTGATGAATCACCTGATTTTTACAGACCTGATTTTTCAGATAGGGAAGAACCATTCAAGGATAGATTAAAGTTTAGAACGACAACGGGTTGAAACGAAAAAATTTTAAAGCTTGTTATATCTTTTGAAGTTGCAAAATTTAGAATTAATCTAAAATCAAATAAGGAGAGAAATCAAGATGAAGATAAATCAATTATCCTGGATGATTGGCGGTCCACAGGGAAGTGGTGTGGATTCAGGAGCAAACATCTTTTCAAGGGCGTGCGCTTATGGCGGTCTTTATGTTTTTGGCAAGAGAGAATATCACTCTAATATAAAAGGGGAGCATAGTAATTATGTCGTCAGAGTGAGTTCAAATCTTATAAGATCGCATCTTGATGAGATTGATTTTCTTGTGACATTTGACCCAGAGACATTGTTCAGGCATATACATAAAGTTGTCCCTGGTGGTGTGATAATTTACGATGTAAATCAGGAGAATATAACCGTTGACAAAATTCCGACGATTGATAAACAAGCGAATAAACGAATTAAAAAATTTCTTTCTGAGAAAGGCGTTGGTTATAGTGTTGGAGATGTTGTAAATTATGCTCGTGATAATGGGATTTTGGTTTATGGAATTCCGTATGTTAAACTACTTGAGGGGCTTGCTGAAAAACTTGGGAATCCGCAAATTGCGAAAATGGATGTTATGATAAATGTTATGGCGGTTTCAGCTTCACTTGCTTTGTTGAAATATGATTTTAATCTTGTTAAAGAGGCGATTAAATATGTTTTCAAAGCGAAGAAAAAAGTTGCGGACTTGAACATAGAATCAGCGAAATTTGTATATGATTATGTGCTTGAAAATTTTGAAGAGACAAACTATAAACTCCAGCCTGTTGGAAGGGATGCTGTTGATTTGATAATAATCCAGGGTTATCAAGCATCGGCTCTTGGTAAAATTGCTGGTGGTTGTAGATTTCAATCTTATTATCCTATAACTCCAGCTTCGGATGAAAGCGTTTATCTTGAAGATAATGCGGTTTTTGATTTGATCGGGGAAAATGGAAGTGAGGAAAAAGGTTCAATTGTCGTTGTTCAAACTGAGGATGAAATCGCAGCGATTACTATGGCAATTGGCGCTGGACTTGCTGGTGTAAGGGCTTCAACTGCAACATCTGGACCAGGATTTTCGCTTATGGCTGAGGGTCTTGGTTGGGCAGGGATGAATGAAGTTCCAGTTGTGGTTACGCTTTATCAAAGAGGCGGTCCTTCAACGGGACTTCCGACGAGACATAGTCAGGAAGATTTGCTTTTTGCTGTTTATGCAGGTCATGGTGAATTTCCGAGGATTGTTTATGCATCAGGAGATATTGAAGAGATATTTTACGATGTTGCTAAGGTTTTTAACTTTGCTGAGAAGTATCAAACCCCAGTTATACATTTGATAGACAAAGCAATGGCAAATTCAATAGCTACTGTTAAGAAGTTTGATCTTTCAAGAGTCAAAATTGAAAGAGGTGCGCTTGTTGATGTTTTTAGCGATGGTGTTTATAAAAGATTTAAGTTCACTGAAACAGGCATATCCCCAAGGGTTAAACTTGGGACGGAAAATGCTATTTTCTGGAATACAGGTGATGAGCATGACGAGCTTGGGCATATAACTGAAGATCATGAGATAAGAACGATGATGGTTGATAAAAGGATGAGAAAACTTGAAATTGCACTTCAAGAGATTGAAGATGAAGATAAAGCGATTGTTTATGGTGATGAAGATTCAGATTACGCCATTATAAGCTGGGGTTCAACCAAAGGGGCTATACTTGATGCGATGGATATGTTAAGAAGTGAAGGGTACAGATTGAAATTTGTTCAGGTTAAACTTTTGCATCCGTTCCCGAAGGATAGAGTTCTTAATTTGATAGGTAATTCAAAATTTTTGATTGATATTGAGCATAATAAAACGGCACAATTTGGTCAAATTGTGAAGCGTGAAATTTTGAGGGATATTGATTACCATGTTTTGAAATACAACGGCAGACCAATGTCTTTAAGCGAAGTTTACAGCGCTTTAAAATCAATTCTTGAAAATAAAGCAAACAAAATACAGGTGCTAAACAATGGCGATTAAAATAGATGAAATAAAGAAATTAACACTTGAAGAATATAAAACAGATGTCCATAACGATTGGTGTCCGGGTTGTGGAGATTTCGGGATACTTCAATCTGTGCAACTTGCATTGTTTGAGCTTGGGATCCCAAGACATAAGGCGGTTGTATTCTCTGGGATTGGTTGTTCTGGTAAAACACCGCATTATGTGAATGTTTACGGCATTCATACACTTCACGGAAGAGCTGTTCCGTTTGCAATTGGTGCGAAGCTTGCAAATCCGGATTTAAATGTCATAGTTGTTGGTGGAGATGGCGATGGGCTTGGCATAGGTGTTGGGCACTTCGTAAGTTCAGGAAGAAGAAATGTTAATTTAACATACATCGTTTATAACAACGCCGTTTATGGATTAACGAAAGGTCAAGCATCTCCAACTTTGAAATTGGGGATGAAGACGAAATCTCTCCCGAAGCCAAATATAAATGATGCTGTTAATCCGATTGCACTTGCTCTCGTTTCAGGTTATACATTTATCGCACGAGGTTATGCTTATGATGTTAAACATTTGAAGGAAATAATTAAAAAGGCAATCCTTCATAAAGGTCTTGCATTTATTGATGTTCTGCAACCGTGTCCGACTTATAATGATATTAACACGAAAGATTGGTATTCGGGCAAAGATAGAATTGATCCAGTAACGGGAAAGCCAATTCCGAGAATTTACAAACTTGAAGAAAATGGCTATGATCCGTATGTTCATAATCCAGATGATCCGAACGAAATACAGCAAAAGTGGATTCAGGTAGTTGAGCGTTCTCTTGAATGGGGTGATAAGATTCCGATAGGAATTTTTTATGTGAACGAACATGTATCAAGTTATGAGGAGAGAATTCAGGGCACCATAGAACATTACCTTGAAAAGCCACCGGCTCATCAGAAGATTTCTTTAAGTGATGGGCGAACGAATGTCAAAATTGACAGATTACTTGCTGAATTTACAACCAGAGTTATATAAATATAAGCCCTCTCCGTTTGGGGAGGGTTTTTTCATTTGTTTTTTTGAATTGTAATTGTTATATTTTAAAACACGAGACAAAAAAATTGTGAAGAATTGATTGGGAGTTGAGACAGAAAATAAAAGTTTTAAATTTTTGTTGGGCAAAAAATTCTGGAAATAAATGAAAGTGCACTCGCAGGGGTGCACTTTTTTATTTAAAAATAAAAATTAATTTATGAGGTTGTGGAATTGAAAAAGAAGCTGGTGGCTCTTTATAAGTTGCAGTTGATTGATACCAAGCTTTATGAGATTGCTGGGAAGAGAGGAACTTTACCTGATGAGATTAAGTCGCTGAGCGAGGAAATTGAAAAACTGGAGGAAGACCTACGGCGGAAAAAGGATATGCTTAAAAATGTAATTGAAGCGATTGATGATGCTGACATTGAAATAAGTAGATTAAACGAGAATAAGAAAAAATGGAAAAAACAACTGACGCAGGTAAAATCAAATCGTGAATATGATACTTTGCAGAAACAGATAAGTGATGCTGATGAAAGAATTGAGGAACTTAAGGAGAAAAGGAGTCAACTTATTAAGCAACAGGGTGAGCTTGAGGAAGAGATAAAGGAAGATGAGAAAGAATTGAAAAGGATGAAAGATGAGTTAGAGGAGAAGCAGAAAGAACTTGAGGAGATTGACAGTGAGATAAAAGATGATGAGCAGAAGTTGCTAAAGGTTAGAGATAAGTTTGTGAAAGATGTTGATGCGCATCTTTTGGCAAGGTATAACAGAGTAATAAATGCGCTTGGGGTTCCGGCTGTAGTGCCGATTAACAATGGAAATTGTGGTGGTTGTGGTGCGAGGATTCCAGCTCAGCGACTTGTTGAGATTTCGCAGAATAATAGGATTTATTCTTGTGAGTCGTGCGGGCGTATTTTGATATCGGATCAGGTTTATAAGGTAGCGGTTGAGAGTTTAAAGTAAATTCTGGTGCGGGTCGGGTGGTTGCCCTCTGCTTTTGAAGCAGAGGGAGGAAAGTCCAAACTCCTTAGGGCGTTAAGTCCTGAGCAATCAGGAACTCCAGTGGCCACATCCGCTGGAGATGGAAAGTGCCACAGAAAACATACCGCCCCGACTTTTGAGTCGGGGTAAGGGTGAAAAGGTGGGGTAAGAGCCCACCGTCCCGATAGCGATATCGGGAGCAGGGTAAACCCCTTATGGAGCAAGACCAAATAGGAGAGGACCCCTGTTGAAAAACGGGGCTGAGGTTGCCCGCCTCAGCTTCGCCTTTGATGGCGAAGGACTCTCGGGTAGGTCGCAGAAGAGAAATAACCACCTCTCCCACTTTTGCGTGGGATAGACAGAATTTGGCTTATAGACCCGCACCAGGTTTTTAAAAATAAATCCAAGTTCGTGCTTTGAAAAACAGATGGAAAATATCACAGGTTCAAAATCAGGAGAAAATTTTGAAACTTTCAAGCGAAGTTAACATCCCTAAAGCTATCGCAAAAGTTCTGGTCGCAAGAGGAATTGATACAAGAGAAAAAATGGAAAAGTTTTTCAATCCAAGTTTGAACGATTTGTATGATCCATTTTTGATGGAAGATATGGATAAGGCGGTTGACAGGATTCAACGGGCTCTTCTTAACAAAGAAAAAATTTTGATCTATGGAGATTATGATGTTGATGGAACGACGGGGGCATCTATGCTTTATCTTTTTTTAAAAGAGCTCGGTGCAAATGTTGAAGTTTACATTCCGGATAGATTTAAAGAAGGTTATGGAATTTCAAAAGTTGGTATCCAAAGAGCTTATGAAAAGGGCGCTTCAATTATGATAGCTGTTGATTGTGGGATTACTGCGATAAATGAAGTGAAGTTTGCTAAAAATTTCGGGATTGATGTTATAATTTGCGATCATCACGAGCCGGGGGATGTAATTCCAGATGCGTATGCTGTGCTTGATCCTTTGAAAGAAACCTGTCAATATCCATTTAAATATCTTTCAGGTTGTGGTGTTGCTTTCAAACTTATCCAAGCTTTACAGAAAAAACTTAATGTTGATATAGATCCGTATCAATATCTTGATTTCGTTGCAGTTGCAGCTTCAGCTGATGTTGTTCCATTGGTTGATGAGAATAGAATACTTGTCAAGTATGGGCTTGATCTTCTAAACTCATCAAATCCGAGAGTCTCATTTCTTGCGCTTCTTGAAAAAGCTGGATTAAAAGGTAAAAAAATTAACACATGGCACATCGGCTTCATCATCGGACCCAGAATCAATGCGGTTGGGCGACTCGGCGATGCGACAAGGGCTGTTGAATTTTTGATAAGCAATGATTATAGTTCAGCCTCAATCTGGGCAGAGGAACTGGACAGAGAAAACGAAAGAAGGCAAGCTTTGGATAGAACCGCATTTGAAGAAGCTGTTAATATGATTGAAAGCAATGGAATTTTTGAAAAAGATAAAGTTTTTGTGCTTTACAATGAAAAATGGCATCAAGGTGTTATAGGAATTGTTGCATCAAAGATAGTTGAAAAGTATTACAGACCAACGATACTTTTAACCTACGCTGATGGAGTTTTAAAAGGTTCGGCACGAAGCATCCCGAATTTTGACATTTACCATGCGTTAAAAAAATGTGAAGAAATGCTCATTCAATTTGGTGGGCATAAACACGCAGCTGGAATGATCCTTCACCCAGAAAAACTTGATGATTTCAAAATTGCGATAAATAAATTTGCGGATGAAATAGTAAATGATGAAATGCTTGTTCGGGAAATTAACATTGATGCGATGGTTGATATAAACGAAGTTTCAGAGTCAATTTACGAATACTGGCGATTGTTGAAAAATTTTGAACCTTATGGTCCGGGGAACCCGGAACCCGTTTTTCTTGCTCCCAATGTTTCAATTTCTGATGTAAAAACTTTCGGGAACAATCATTTAAAATTTAAAATTAAATCAAATGGAGTGACAGTTGATGCGGTTGGATATGGACTTGGTGATCTTTACGGTGAGTTTTCGGGAAGGGAAAGAGCAAGCGTCGTTTTTACATTTGACGAGGGAAACTGGAATGGACAGCAGGTAATTCAATTTAAAGTAAAAGATTTAAAGTAAAACTCAGGAGGTGTAAGCTATGTCAGGACATTCAAAATGGCATCAAATAAGACACAAAAAAGCGGTTGTAGATGCAAAGAAGGGAAAACTTTTTACAAAGCTTATTAAAGAGATAACCGTTGCAGCAAAGCAAGGCGGTGGAAACCCTGAGACAAATCCAAGATTGAGGATCGCAATTCAAAATGCAAAAGCAGCAAACATGCCCTGGGAAAACATTGAAAGAGCAATCAAAAGAGGGACGGGCGAACTCCCAGGCGTTGCTTATGAAGAAGTGGTTTACGAAGGTTATGGTCCGGGCGGAGTTGCACTTTACATTGAATCAACAACGGATAATAAAAACCGAACCGTAGCTGAAATAAGGAATATCTTGAGTAGACACAATGGAAGTTTGGGTGAAGCTGGCTCCGTTGCTTGGATTTTTGAAAGAAAAGGAGTTATACAAATTCCAAAAGAATATGATGAGGACACTATCCTTGCGATAATACTTGATGCAGGTGCTGAGGATTTGAAGTCATATGATACTTTCTTTGAGGTTATAACTGCACCGGAAAACCTTGAGCAAGTTCGTGAAGCGCTTGAAAAGAATAACATCAAATTTGATGATGCAAAGGTGAGAATGTTGCCGAAAACCACCGTCAAAGTTGAAGGCAAAGATGCTCAACTTCTTTTGAAACTTCTTGAAGCGCTTGAAGATCACGATGATGTCCAAAATGTTTATGCTAATTTTGAAATTGATGATAGCGTCCTTGCAGAATACAGCAAGCAAATGGGAGTTTAAAATTTTAAATTCAGATGGTGAATTTAGATGATTGTCCTTGGCGTGGACCCGGGAAGTAATATCACTGGATACGGCGTAATCAAAGTTATGGAGCAAGGTGGGAAACTTGACAGGACGAAGTTAACAGTGATTGATTATGGCATCGTTAAACTTGATGAGGAAGAAATTTTCCCGGTAAAGTTGAAAAAAATTTACGATAAAATTACCGAGATCATAAATTTACATCATCCAACTGAACTTGCAATTGAAACCGCATTTTACGGAAAGAATTTTCAATCCGCATTTAAAATTGGTCATGTCAGAGGAGTTGTGATTCTTTCAGCTGTTAACTCCGGAATTTCAGTTTTTGAATACACTCCTCGTGAAGTCAAGAAGGCAGTTGTCGGAAGAGGTAACGCTACAAAGGAGCAAGTTCAATTTATGGTAAGGGCAATCCTTGGCTTAAAAAACTTTGCCGAATTTTACGATGTTTCAGATGCTCTTGCTATTGCAATTTGTCACATTAATAGAACTCTTGTGCCTGAATATGTTAGATTCAGAGATTGGAAAGCATTTTTAAAGGCTCATCCGGAGTTTCTCTCTGAAGGCGAGGATATTTTAATAAAGTCAAAACGAAAGAGAAAATGATTTTTGCAATTGAAGGAAAAGTTGTAAGCAAAGCTCCTACGGAGGTTGTGATTGATGTAGGTGGTGTAAATTATCTTGTGAATATTCCGGTGACCGTTTACGATAAAATTGGCGATCCGGGTTCAACGGCAAAACTTTACACATATCTTATCGTTCGTGAGGAAGAAATGGTTTTATACGGATTTTCAACGGTTGAAGAAAGAGAATTTTTTAAACTTTTGATTTCAGTTTCTGGGATTGGTCCGAAGATGGCTCAAGCTATTATGTCGGGAATGAGCGTTGATGAATTAAAGGAATCAATTATGCGTGGTGATGTTTCAACTCTTGTTTCAATTCCGGGAGTTGGCAAAAAAACCGCAGAACGAGTTATAGTTGAGCTTAAGGATAAAATTGCAAAGATTGAATTTGCTGGCAAGAAAGTTGAACTTATAAGCACGGATCAAGTTGAAGTTCGCAATGAAGCGCTTCTTGCTTTGATATCGCTTGGTTTTACAAGACAGGTTGCGGAGAAAGCAATTCGTCTCGCTCTTAAAGAAAATGAAAAGAGAGAATTTACAGTAGAGGAACTTGTCAAACTTGCTTTAAGGCATGTATCATCAGTTAGGTAAATTAACACTGGCTAAGTTAAAATGAAAAAAATTTTCATCTTATTTTTTCTGGCAAATTTTTTGAGTGCGGGCGATTTTGAAAGGTTGATGATAAACGAAAAGATTGTTTCGGGGAAAGATATTAAGAAATCACCAGCGCTTGCCTTCACAATGTCTTTGATTTTGCCGGGGGCAGGGCAAATCTATGTTGACAGGTTTGATGTAGGTAAGTATTTTATCGCTTCTGAAATCTCGCTTTGGCTTGTTTATTTTGGATTGAACGAATACGGAAGATGGCTCAATGATGACGCTATAAATTTTGCCATCTTAAATGCAGGTATTGATCCCGTGAATAAAAATGATGACTTTTTCTCTGATATTGAAAATTACAGAAGCGTCTTTGATTTTAATCAGAGAAAGGGTAGAGATAGAAGCTACGACAAAATTTATGACCCTGAAAAATTTTTCTGGTGGTGGAACAGCGACGAATCAAGGCAAAAATATAAGGACATCAGGATCAAAAGTCGTGCGATGAAGTATTATGCGAAGTTTGCCCTTGTTTTTGTAATTGTAAATCACTTCACAAGTGCAATAGATGCTTTTATACTTGCAAAAAGATTTAATTTGAAGCCGGAGTTAAATTTTAAACCGCATCAGGGACTGGAGTTCTCTCTAAAATTAAATTTTTAAAAATTTCCCGCTCGGAATATGAAACCTGACGAGTTAATTGAAGAGATTGAAACAATTTACGAAGATGAAGATTTTATAGTTTTGAACAAACCAGCCGGAGTTCTCACAATTCCCGACAGATTTGCTCGTGGTATCCCCAATCTTTATGACATTTTAAAAGAAAAATACGGTGAGATTTTCGTCGTGCATCGGCTTGATAAAGAAACAAGCGGGGTCATTTGTTTTGCGAAAAATGAAGAAGCACATTCCGATTTGAGCGAAAAATTTGAAGAACACGAAGTCAAAAAAATTTATCTTGCCTTAATAACTGGACATTTAAGAAACAAACAAGGCAGAATTGATATTCCGCTTTCCGAGAATCCGAAACTTCCCGGAACGATGAAAGTTGATTATGAAAATGGCAAAAGATCAATCACCGAATACAGAGTTCTTGAAGAATTTGAAAATTTCTCACTCCTTGAAGTAAGACCATTGACGGGGAGGATGCATCAAATTCGCGTTCATTTTAAAGCGATTGGACATCCGCTTGCTATTGATCCTGTTTACGGTGGCAGGCAGGAGATTTTTCTTTCGGAGATAAAGAAAAAATATAAACCAAAAGAAGACGAACCAGAGAAACCGTTAATGAGCAGATTAACATTGCACGCTTTGAGGCTTGGATTTTTCCATTTTAGGAAAAAAGAATATGTTGAGTTTGAAGCGAGGTTGCCGAAAGATTTTGAAAGTTTGTTGAAACAGTTGAGAAAATACAGCGTCAAGGAAGATAATTTTTAAAACAAATTTGCAGAAAAGCGATGGCAAGAGAAGAGACATTTACGCCTTGGTATTTTCAACCCGAAATAGCAAAGGTTTATGAATCTTTTTATGAGGGGAAATATAAAGAAGCGGATATCCAGGAGAAAAATCTGTTAAAATTTTTACTTGATCAGATAGATGGCGTAGGTGAGATTCTTGAAGTTGGATGTGGGACGGGGCACTTCACAAGGTGGTTGAATTCGCTTGGATACAAAGTTGTCGGTGCAGATATTTCGCCTGTTATGCTTGGTGTCGCAAAAGAACTTTGGAAGGATGGGAAATTTGTCAACGCAAGAGCTGAATTTTTACCTTTTAAAGATAAATCTTTACATGTTGACCGTTTTGTCGCTTACCTTGTGTATATGCCTGTTCTTGTTCGCGTGTTTAGAGAAGCAAGAAGAGTTGCAAGGCGTGGAATAGTTATGGGGCTTATGAACAGGTGGAGTTTGCCAACGATTAGAAGAATTATTCAAGTGAAACTTGGAAAAAATCCATACTATTTCAATGCGAGATTTTATTCCTTGCCGATGATTAAAAAGAAAATCAAGCAGGCGTTTGTTGATGGAGAATTTGAATTTCTTGATTGGAGTTGCGCTGTTTTCCCGAAAATTTTTGGAATTAAAAAATTGGTGAAAATTCCATTTTTGGGTTCTTTCCTTGGTGTTGGAGTTAAATTCAAATAAAATCGGTGAAAATATGCAAGTTGATTTCCCAAAATTTGGAAAAGTTGGAAAGTTATTTTTTGACAATGTGATATATCCAAAACTTGGTGCAAGAAGAGATGAAGTTATTGTTGGACCTGGCTACGGTTGCGATAATGCGGTTGTAAAGTTAAATGATAAACAGGTTCTTATTCTGACCTCCGATCCGCTTTCAATAATTCCTGCACTTGGGTTTGAAGATTCGGCTTGGCTTACGGTTCATCTTCTTGCTTCGGATCTTGCAACGAGCGGTGTTCCGCCGATGTATGCAGTTCTTGATTTTAACCTTCCACCACAGATCACAAAAGAAGAATTTGAAATTTACTGGGATGCATTTCATCGCGAATGCGAAAAACTTGGCATAGCAATTGTTGGCGGACATACTGGAAAATTTTTTGGAATTGATTACACAATCGTTGGCGGTGGAACATTTATAGCAGTTTCAGATATTGATAAATATGTCTCATCAAATATGGCAAAGCCAGGCGATAGAATTGTGATAACAAAAGGTGCTGGAATTGCGACAACGGGAATTCTTGCTCGCGTTTTCCCAGAAACGATAGAGAAAAATTTTGGCTCGGACTTTTTAAAAAAAGCACAAAATTATTTCTGGAAATTTTCCGTCGTTGATGATGCCTTAACTGCCGTTAAAATTGGAGTTCGTGATGATGGAGTAAGTGCGATGCACGATGCAACGGAGTGTGGAGTTCTTGGCGGAATTTATGAGATGGCGGTTGCAAGTGGATGCGGTGTTAATGTATTTAAAAATAAAATCCCTGTCTCTGAAATAACAAGGAAAATTTGTGAACTTTTTGAAATTGATCCATACATTTCTTTGAGCGAAGGAACTTTGATTATCGCAGTAAAAGAGAGCAAGGTTTCTGAACTTATAAAAACACTTTCTCAAGCGGGAATTGAAGCAGTGGAAGTTGGTTATTTTGCAGAGCCATCTTATGGAATGTGGATTGAGAATGAAGATGGAACGAAAGAAGCATTAACTTACCCAGAGGCAGACCCTTACTGGAATGCTTATATAAACGCCATAAATAAAGGATGGAGGTAAAGATGAAGATAAAAGGTGGTTTATATTTCGTTGTTGATATAAATTCAGCGGAAAAATTTGGAGTTGAAAAACTTTGTGAAATCGTTGAGAAAGCGATTAAAGGCGGGGTTGATGTGATTCAAATCTGGGCTGAAAAAACAAAGTGGAAAGAAAATTTTGAGAAATTATTTGATGTTGCGATGAAAATAATTGAAATTTCACATAAATACAATGTCCCCGTGCTTGTTGCAAATGATATTGAACTCTGTGTTAAACTCAATGCAGATGGAGTTCACCTTGATAGTTATGAGTTACCCGATAAATCAGGATTTGAGATTAAAAAGATTATAGGTGAGGATAAAATCATTGGAGTAACCTGCGGTAATGACATCAGAAAAATTGAATGGGCAAAGGTGAATGGGATTGATTATATCTCGTTTTGCTCTGTTTTTCCATCTTCTTCGGTTGATTCATGCGAGATAGTTCCTCTTGAAATGATAAAAAGGGCGAAAGAAATCCTTGGCTCTGAAATTCCTGTTTTTGCTTCGGGTGGAATCACGCTTGAAAATGTTGAGGATGTTTTAATTGCTGGTGCAGATGGAGTTGCTGTTGTATCTGCGTTATTGAAATCTGAAAATCCAGAGAATGAGAGCAAAAAATTTAAAGAAAAGATCGCTGTCGCAAAAAGTAATTAAGTTTACACTTGCGAAAAGTTTATAATGAAATCACAGGGAAAGAATTAAATCTTCCAGATAAATGTGAAAGGATAGTAAGTTTCAGCCCTGCTGTCACAGAGGCGCTTTTTGAGATGGGGCTTGGGGAATTTGTCGTCGGTGTGAGCGTCTATTGTGTTAGACCACCAGAGGCAAGAAAAAAGACAATCGTTGGAAGTTATAACACTTTTAAAGATGAGAAACTTAAAAAGTTAAATCCCGACATAATTTTCACAACAACAGGATATCAACTTGAACTAATCAAAAAACTTGAAGATAAATTTCAAGTTTATCCCGTGCGTCTTCCTCCAAATGTTGTTGAGATAATTTCAACAAGTTGTGAGGTTGGGATAGTTGCTGGATATTTTTCAAATGCAAGAGAACTTGAGAAGAAATTGATGGTAAATTTATCAAGTTTAATCTCAAAAAATTTTGAAAGAGGCAAAAAACCGAAAATTTATGTTGAAATTGATTTCGGCGCTCCTGTGACATTCGGTGCTTATAGTTATATAACAGATGCAATTGAAATTCTCGGTGGTGAAAATATATTCGGGAATCATCCTTCTGAATGGCTTTATGCAGATGATGAAAGTGTTAAGAATTTAAATCCGGATATAATCATCTATGAGCCGAAGATGTTTTCAAAAAATAGAGATAAAGCGAGAATATTTGATTCTTTACATAAAAGATTTGGAGATGTTGAAGCGATAAAAAACGAACTTGTTTTTATAACTCCGGGAATTTATGATTTTCTTGCACATCATGGACCGGGATTTATAACCCAAGCGATGCCGTGGTTGAATGAAATAATCAAAAACTTTTAGCTCATTCAAGCCCAAGCTCTTTTCTTAAAAATTTCCCCGTGTAAGAATTTGGATTTTGTGCAACTTCCTCAGGGGTCCCTTCAGCAACAATGTAGCCACCTTCATCTCCACCCTCCGGACCCAAGTCAATTATCCAATCAGCAACTTTTATAACATCAAGATTATGTTCTATGACTATAACTGTGTTGCCTTTGTCAACAAGTTTATTCAAAACATCAAGCAACATTTTTATGTCGTCAAAATGTAATCCCGTTGTTGGTTCGTCAAGGATGTAAAGTGTTTTTCCTGTTGCAACTTTTGAAAGTTCGGTTGCAAGTTTGACTCTTTGAGCTTCACCCCGGACAAAGTTGGTGCGGGTTGACCAAGTTTTATATATCCAAGTCCGACATCATAAAGCGTTTGCAATTTTCTTTTTATATTTGGGATGTCTTTGAAAAATTCAAGCGCCTCTGAAACTGTCATGTCAAGAACATCATTTATTGATTTTCCTTTGTATCTTACCTCAAGCGTTTCTCTGTTGTATCTTTTACCTTTACAAACATCACAAACAACATAAACATCGGGCAAAAAATGCATCTCAATTTTTTTAACCCCTGAACCTTCACATGCTTCACATCTTCCACCCTTTACATTAAAACTAAATCTTCCCGGTTTGTATCCACGAAGTCGCGACTCCGGAAGTTGTGAGAAAAGATCTCTTATAAATGTGAAAACACCCGTGTATGTTGCTGGGTTTGAACGCGGCGTCCGACCGATTGGAGATTGATCTATTTCAATGACTTTGTCAATATGTTCAATCCCTTCAATTGATTTATATGGGAGAGGTTCTTCGCCAGAACCGTAAAAATGTCTTTTGAGAATTCTGTAAAGCGTTTCATCAATCAATGTTGATTTTCCAGAACCACTTACACCTGTCACACAGATAAATTTTCCAAGTGGAAATTTTACATCAATGTTTTTAAGATTATTTCCGCTTGCACCTCTCAAAATTAAAAACTTTCCATTTCCTTCTCTTCGTCTCTTTGGAATTTCAATTTTCTTTTCACCCCTGAGGTATTGTGCAGTAATTGAGTTGTTATCAAGTTCAAAAGGTTTTCCAACTGAAATCACATAACCACCATTTTCACCCGCACCAGGTCCAAGGTCAATGACGAAATCTGCGTTTTCAATTGTTTCTCTATCGTGTTCAACAACTATAACTGTGTTTCCAAGATCGCGCAGGTTTTTCAACGATTGTATAAGTTTTAAATTATCTCTTTGATGCAATCCGATGCTTGGTTCGTCAAGGACATAGAGAACTCCGGAAAGTTGTGAGCCAATTTGAGTTGCAAGCCGTATTCTTTGAGATTCACCACCGGATAAAGTTCTTGCCGGTCTATCAAGCGTGAGATAATCAAGTCCGACATCAAGAAGAAATTTCAATCTTGATTTTATCTCTTTCAAAGTTTGTTTTGCGATCAAAGTTTCTCTTTCTGTAAGATTTAAATTTTCAAAAAAATCGTAAGCAGATTTAATCGTCATTGAAACAATCTCATCAATTCCCGTTTTCTTTCCAGTTTTCGCATCAACGAGTTTGACTGCAAGAGATGATTTTTTTAATCTTTTTCCGTTGCAAACATTGCAAGGTTGACTACTCATAAAACTTTCAACCCACTGTCTAATTCCCTCCGATGTTGTGTTGTTGTATAAATGTTTTAAATGGTTTATAACTCCTTCAAATTTGTGTGTGTATGTTGCGACATAACCATCGGAGTATGTGTATTTAACCGAAAATTTTTCGTCGCCTGCACCGTAAAGGATTATGTTGAGTTTATCTTTTGTTAACTTTTTTATTGGTTTTTTCAAATCAATGTCATACTTTTTTGCAACAGATTTCAAAAGTGACCATTCCCATGTATCTCTTTCTTTTCCGTATGGAGCAATTCCTCCATCCGAGATTGAAACATTTTCATCTGGGATCACAAGTTTTAAATCAATCTCTTTTTTCTCCCCAAGCCCGTCACACTCTGGACATGCTCCGTAAGGTGAATTAAAAGAAAATGAATTTGGCGAAAGCTCTTCATAACTTATACCGCAATCAACGCAAGCAAGATGTTTGCTGAAAAACAAATCCTCTTTCCCATCATTTACGATTATAGAACCATCCCCATATTCAAGTCCAAGCTCAACAGATTCGTAAATTCTTCTTTTAGCATCTTTTGAAATCGTTATTCTGTCAATTAAAATTTCTATGTTGTGAATTTTGTATCTATCAACTTGCATTCCGGGTGTAATTTCTAAAACCTTGCCGTCAACCCGAACGCGAAGAAATCCATCTTTTAAAATTTTTTCAAAAAGTTCTCTATAATGCCCCTTTCTCCCACGAACGACGGGAGCAAAAATTTCAATTCTTTTCCCATCACCGAGTTTAAGTATGCTTTGAACGATCTGGTCTGTTGATTGCTTTTGAACTCTTTTACCACAGTTATAGCAAAATTGAACGCCAACTCTTGCAAAAAGAAGCCGAAGATAGTCATAAATTTCTGTTACAGTTCCGACTGTTGAACGGGGGTTGTGGCTTACGGATTTTTGATCAATTGAGATTGCGGGACTTAATCCATCTATTAAATCAACATCGGGCTTTTCCATTATGTCAAGAAATTGTCTTGCATAAGCGGAAAGCGACTCAACATATCTTCTCTGTCCCTCTGCATAAATTGTATCAAACGCAAGCGATGATTTTCCAGAACCAGAGACACCTGTTATTACGATTAATTTTTCCCTCGGTATGTCAAGATTTATGTTTTTTAAATTATGTTGTCTTGCACCACGAATT
>NZ_CZVW01000014.1 GCF_001536065.1 Candidatus Chryseopegocella kryptomonas | reverse complement strand
TACCCGCTTGAAGGATTCGTTCAACGATTGTGTTTGCAAGATTTCAATTTTTTTTTCCAATTTTTCTTTGATTTATAATTTGAAATTTTTTTTTTTTTCAAGAACTTTTTGAAATTTTTCATGCGAAAATGATATAACGTACTTTTCTTTTCTTTCGGTCGTTCTCACCCAAGGACCTTGAATTTCATCTTTTTCGGGGTCAAGGTAAGAGATTAAACCCATATGTTGATTTGAGAAAAAATCGTGTTGATGCAAAGCGTTATTTTGAAGATCGTGTGAAAATTGACCCGTGGATTGATTTGATGTTAAAAGACACAAAAAATTTTACAGATGATGACCTTGCTTATGTTTATAAAAACCCGTGGAATTGTTTTAGTGTAAGCGAAGTCGTTATGGATAGATTCCCCGAATATAAAGAGTTGAAATCAAAAGACCCGAAAACTTACACAATTGAAGATATCCGAAAGATAAAATTTTTCTTTTACCTTGCAAATTTTGACCCTGATTTTTTGAATGGTTCTGTCACGCTTCCAAATGGAACAAAAGTTGACTTAACAGACATCGTTGAAAAGAGAAATGGACGATATTATCTCAAAAAAGAAATTACCGAGGAAGATTGCAACAGAATCGTTGCTGAAACTTACAAAATTTTATCTTCAATCGTTCCAGTTCATAAAAAATTGATGTATGATCCCGTCAAAAAAACAGGACAGATTGAAGTTATAACAACGCCGTTTTATCATCCAATTTTGCCTTTGATCTTTGATTCTGACATTGCGAAGGTGTGTCAGCCCCAAGATAAACTCCCGACGAGATTTAATTATCCCGAAGACGCAGACGCACAGGTAAAGAAATCAATTGATTATTATGAAAAAATTTTCGGCAGGAAACCACTTGGGATGTGGCCAGCTGAAGGTTCTGTGTCAGAGCAGGTTATTTCTATCTTTGCGAAAAACAAAATTAAATGGATCGCAACGGATGAAAAAATTCTTTATAGATCAAATTCAAGTGTTAAGGAGTTTTATTATCCATATCGTGTTGATGAAGACACGATCAAGGGGAATAAAAATGAAAATGGTTCGGTGTTAATCGTTTTCCGTGATACAAAGCTTTCAGACGCGATTGGGTTTACTTATCAAAATTATGACCCAGAAACTGCGGCTGATGATTTCATAAAATATGTGTTAAGTTTTGCGCCGGAAGATCCAAATGAGGAGAGATTAATTTCCGTTATCCTTGATGGTGAAAATGCCTGGGAATGGTATAGGAAAGACGAAGATGGTAAGGGCTTTTTAAATGCTCTTTACAGAAAATTGAGCAAATTATATAAAAGTGGTCAAATTGTGACTGTGACTATGAGCGAATGGATTTATGGAAACCCGAAACGAGGCGTTAGACCCCATCCGATAACTCAACATTATGAAATTGAACCGCTCTATCCGGGAAGTTGGATAAACGCAAACTTTGATACTTGGATCGGTGAAGATGAAGAAAATTTAGCGTGGGAATACCTTTTGAAAGTTAGAAATGATTTGAAAAGATTAAATGTCCCCAAGCCACTGGAACTTAACAAAGTCCCCAAATATGGAACGAAAGAATTTTATGAATTTAAAGCGTGGGAATCAATTTATTCAGCCGAGGGAAGTGATTGGTTTTGGTGGTATGGTGGGGATCAAACTGGGCTTGGTGGAGATGAACCTTTTGATCTTGGTTTTAGAACGCATCTGATAAATGTTTATAAGTTTCTGCAAAAAGCAGGCTATAAAGTTGAAATTCCAGATTTTTTGTTTAAATCAATTTTGAAAAAACAATGAAGCACGCTGTCAAAAGTTTTTTCACATTTACATCATTTGTGATTTTTCTTCTTTTATTTTCGTCCTGTTCAAATGAGAATCCGCAAAAAGTTCGCATTGTGATTTGGCATCAAAAACCACCTGGGGAAAGAGAGGTTCTTGAATCCGCTGTCAAAAAATATATGGAACTTCATCCAGAAGTTAAAGTAATTGTGCTTTACAAAGAGACAGAGGAACTTCGTTCAGCTTATATAATTTCTGCCGTTGCTGGCAAAGGACCAGATATCGTTTATGGTCCAAGCGATCAGATAGGTCCATTTGAGATTTTGCAAATAATTAAACCTCTTGAAGAAATTTTTGATTCAACTTTTATTGATCAGTTTGATCCACGTGGCTTGCTTTGGTATAAAGGGCATCTTTATCAAATTGGAGATCAAATTGGGAATCATCTTTTTTTGCTTTACAACAAAAAACTTGTCCCCAAACCGCCGAAGACGATGAGCGAATTAATTGAAATAGGGAAAAAATTAACAAAAGACATTGACGGGGATGGTAAAATAGATCAATATGGGCTCGTCTGGAATTATACTGAGCCATTTTTCTTTATTCCGTTTTTGACTGGTTTTGGTGGATGGGTTATGGATTCGCTTGGGAATCCGACATTAAACACTGAGGCGACGGTTAAAGCTTTAAATTTTGTAAGAGAATTGAGAGATAAATACAAAATTATCCCACGCGAATGCGATTATAACACTGCCGATGCTCTTTTCAAAGAAGGAAGGGCTGGAATGTTGATAAATGGACCGTGGTCAATTGGTGGGTATAAAAAAGCAGGTATTGATTTTGGCATCGCAAGAATTCCAAAAGTAGATGAAACGGGACTTTGGCCTGCTCCAATGGTTGCAATAAAAGGTTATTCAATCAATGTTAATGTTGATGAAGAGAAATTGCCTTATGTAGTTGACTTGTTTAAATATCTTGTGAGCCCCGAAGTTCAACTTGAACACACAAAAGTTCTTGGCACAATTCCAACGCATAAAATTGCACTTGAAAATGAAATTGTAAAAAATGATCCATTGATACAAGCGTCAATTTCGCAAATGGAAGTTGGAAAACCTATGCCCGTTGTCCCGGAGCTGAGAGCCATATGGGATGCTATGAGACCTTATTATCAAGCGGTTCTTGGTGGAACGATGAACGCAGAAAAAGCAGCCGAGGAGATGCAGAAACTTGCACTCAAAAAAATTGAGGAGATGAATGAATAGGAAAAATTTATTCATTCTCGTGTTTCTTCTTCCAGCAATTTTGATTATGTTTGGGGTCATCGTTTATCCGTTTATCTACAACATCATTTTATCGTTTTCAAATATGAGTTTAAGGCATTTTAGGGATTGGAGAATAGTTGGTTTAAGACAATATGTTAAGGTTTTTTCAGAAAACACATTTTATGTTGTCTTTTTAAAAACGCTAATATGGACTTTTGTAAATGTGACTTTTCATGTCGTGATAGGTGTTTTCCTTGCTTTGCTTTTGAATAGAAAATCATTAAAGTTCAAACCTGTTTTCAGAACTCTTTTAATTCTGCCGTGGGCAATTCCGCAGGTGATAACTGCCTTGACATGGCGAAGTATGTTTAATTATGAATACGGGGCGATTAACATTTTCATTGCGAAGTATCTTAATATGTCTCCTGTTGAATGGCTTTTGAGACCTTTTGAAGCTTTTACAGCATGTATAATAACGAATATATGGCTTGGATTTCCATTTATGATGGTCGTTGCTCTCGGTGGATTGCAAAGCATTCCGAATGAACTTTATGAAGCAGCTGATATAGATGGTGCATCAGCGTGGCAAAAATTTAAAAACATAACCGTCCCATTTTTGCGACCTGTTATGGCGCCAGCAATTACGCTTGGGATAATATGGACATTTAACAATTTGAATATCGTCTGGCTTGTTTCAAATGGCGGAGAACCAAGCGATCAAACTCACATACTTGTTTCCTATGTTTACAAAGCAGCGTTCAATCTTTACAGATATGGCTACGCAGCTGCTTTATCCGTTGTGATATTTTTTATCTTGCTTGTCATTGGGATTTACTTTTTGAAGAAAACTCGTGCGGTTGAATCTGTCTATTGAAAAATAATTTTAAATCCAAAAAATGGACAAAAACAGGGCGAAAAAAATTCTCGTTGATGCTTTGATTTATGTTTTTCTGATAGTTTTCACTCTCGTGGTTATTTATCCGATTTTAAATGTTATAAGCATTTCGCTAAGACCTGCGGATAAACTTCTTTCAACATCTTTAAGGATTGTTCCTGAAAATGCGAGTTTAAACTCCTATGTTCAACTTTTCACAAGGACTCCATTTTTAAGATGGCTTTTGAATTCAACTTTGATTTCAGCTGTTGTGATGTTAACAGGTGTGACGCTTGCTTCAACCGCTGGTTATGCTCTTTCAAGGTTTAGATTTTTGGGGAAGAAAGCGGTTATGATCGGAATTCTTATAACGCAGATGTTTCCAGCGACTATGCTTCTTTTACCGCTTTATATTATGCTCATCAAGCTTCATCTTTTAAACAGTTATCTCGGTGTGATAATAATTTACACATCAACTGCGCTTCCATTTTGTGTCTGGCAGATGAAAGGTTATTATGATACAATTCCTGTAAGTTTGGAAGAAGCAGCGATGATTGACGGTTGTAACCAATTTCAGGCATTTTACAAAGTTGTTTTTCCGCTTGCTTTGCCAGCGCTTGTTATAACTGCGTTGTTTTCTTTTATGTCCGCATGGGCTGAATATGTCGTAGCTGCACAAGTTTTGCAAGAACCAGAACTTTACACTCTTGCTATAGGTCTTAAACAATTTGAATCAAGCATGGCTACTGAATGGGGATTGTATGCTGCTGGTTCGTTGATTGTGAGCATTCCAGCGGTCTTGCTTTTCTTGTTCCTCAGCAGATATCTTATATCTGGCTTAACGCTCGGAAGCGTTAAAGGTTAAAACAAAAACTCAAATCGTTATGAAAGTTAAAATTAATGGTCTTGAAATTGATTATAACTTTTATCAGCGTGAATCAACACCAATTGTGGCTTTCGTCCATGGTTTCCCATTTAATCAAAAAATGTGGAATCCACAGGTTGAATTGTTAAAAGACAAATGCTCGGTTTTAACATACGATATTCGTGGTCTCGGAAAAAGTGAAGTTGGAGACGGTCAATATATGTTTGAAAATCTGGTTGATGATTTTATTGAGTTGTTGAGAGTTTTAAAAATTGAGAAAGTCATCGCCTGTGGTCTTTCAATGGGTGGTTATGTTATTTTACGTGCTTATGAAAAACAACCATCGCTTTTTCACTCATTGATATTGTGCGATACAAGAGCTGAAGCGGATGGAAATGAAGCAAAATTAAGAAGAAGTCAAATGCTTCACATCTTAAAATTTCACGGCAAGGAAAAATTTGCAGATGAATTCATCAAAACTGTTCTATCGCCGAAGACATTTGAAAGTAAAAAGGATGTCGTTGATTTTGTGAAAAATATGATTCTTGAAAATGATGAGAAAGGAATTGCGGGGAATTTGATAGCGCTTGCGACAAGAACTGACACAAGCGATGTTTTGAGCAAGATAGATGTTCCAGTTTTAATCATCGTCGGTGAAGACGACGCCTTAACTCCACCTTCGCTTGCTCAATCAATTCAGAGCAAGATAAAAACAAGCGAAATTGCCATAATTCCTGATGCAGGTCATTTGAGCAACATTGAGAATACCGATGCTTTTAACGAGAAAATTTTAAAGTTTTTGGGCAAAATTTGTCAAATTCTTTAATCACCATATCTTTGGCGCATTATCCTCGCAACTTGAACCATGTTTTGAAGCGAAGGTATAACTTCTTCCCAGTTTCTTGTTTTCAATCCACAGTCGGGATTAATCCAGATCAAATTTTTATCAATCAATTTAACTGACCTTTCTGCAATTTCAAGCATTTCTTCAACGCTTGGAATTCTCGGTGAATGTATGTCGTAAACTCCTGGACCAATGCCGTGATCGTAATTAAATTTTTCAAATGCGTCAAGAATTTCACCCTTACTTCTTGATGCCTCTATCAAGATAACATCCGAATCCATCGCATAGATGTATTCAATGATCTCGTTAAATTCGGAATAGCACATGTGAGTTTGAATTTGTGTTTCTGGTTTGACTTTTTCATTTGTCAATTTAAACGCATTCACAGCCCATTCAAGATATTCTTTTTGTTTTGATTTTTTAAGTGGCAATCCTTCTCTAAATGCTGGTTCATCAATTTGAATTATTTTTATCCCCGCTCTCTCAAGGTCAAGGACTTCTTCGCTAAGGGCAAGCGCAATTTGATAGGCGATCTCTTTCTTTGGGATGTCTTTTCTGTAAAATGACCAGTTTAAAATTGTAACGGGTCCTGTGAGCATTCCCTTAACTGGCTTTGAAGTTAGAGATTGAGCGTATGTTATTTCCTTAACTGTCATTGGCTCTGGTCTTGAAACATCTCCGTAAATTATCGGTGGTCTTACGCATCTTGTCCCGTATGATTGAACCCAGCCGTTTTTTGTAAATGCAAAGCCCTTCATTTTTTGTCCGAAAAATTCAACCATATCCGACCTTTCAAATTCGCCGTGAACGAACACATCAAGTCCAAGATTTTCTTGTATCTCTATCGCATTTTTAATTTGATTTTTGATAAAGTTTTCGTAATCATCCTGTGAAATTTTTCCAGATGTAAAGTCAGCTCTTGCTTTTCTTACTTCTTTCGTTTGTGGGAAACTTCCTATCGTTGTTGTCGGAAACTTTGGAAGCCCGAGAAGTGAAATTTGTTTCACATACCTTTCTTTGAAACTTTCTTTCCTGCCGATATTTTTCTCGTCTATTTGTGCTATCTTTTTGCGAACTTCCTCGTCTTTGAATTCATCTCTTAGAGCTTGAAGATTTTGCTTTGGAATAGGCAAACCTTCGTTGAAGATTTTTTTCAATGTTTTAAGCTCGTCAAGGCGTTCGTTTGCAAATGAGAGAAGTTCTATCAATCTTTCATCAAGATGACCTTTCTCAGGTTCAAGCGAGACAGGGAGATGGAAAAGTGGTGAAGAATTTGAGAGAATTAATCTGTCTTCATCAACGAATTTTAAAATCTGATTTACGAAGTCAACCGTTTTCGCAAAGTCAATTTTCCACGGATCACGCCCAGAGACAATTCCTGCTATAAGTTTTTTATCTTTCGGGAAACCATACTTTTTAAGGTTTTCAAAGTTTTCATCATTGATTGTGAAATCAAGCCCAATGCCTTGAACAGGGAGATTAAAGACAATGTTTTCGTAATTTGATAAACTCTCGTAGTAAGTATGGACGAAAATTTCAAGGTTTTTAATTCCGTCTGTTAAGTTTTTATATGCTTCAATCAAAACTTCAACATCACTTTCATCAATATCAAGCACAAGAGCGGGTTCATCAAGTTGAATTGCTTTAACTCCATTTGATTCAAGTTCTTTCAAAATTTGATTGTAAACTTTTGAAACTGAATTCACAAGCTCTTTAAATTTATCACTTTCTCTTGCTTTAACCATATGAACGATGAGCGTTCCTTCCTGCTTTTGTGGGACTTTTCCAAGCCAGATGTAAGTAAATGGTCCGACGAGAACTGGCTTTGTTTCAATGCCGAGTTTTTCTTTTGCGAATTTATATGAATCAAGCGGACGATTTTTTAAAAGCTTAAATTCGTTTTCAAATTCTGGGACAATGTAATGATAATTTGTATCAAACCATTTTGTCATTTCACATGCAATTGCGGTTTTGCTTCCACGAGCCATCGCAAAGTATGTGTCAAGATCGTAACTATTTCCAAATCTTTTCGGTATTACGCCAAGCATTGTTGAAATGTCAAGGATAAAGTCATAGAGTGAAAAATCATTTGAAGGTATATAGTCAAGTTCAGCTTCTTTCAAAGTTTTCAAACGCTGTATCTGGATTTCTTCGGTTTGTTTGAAGAGATCTTCTTTTGAAATTTGCCCAGCCCAATAACTTTCAACAACTTTCTTTAATTCTCTGTTTGGTCCAATTTTTGGATAACCGAAAGCGCTCGTCTTTATTGCCATTCCCTTTGCAATTTTTGTTTTTTAATTTCAATTATACAAAAAAAGTGTGAATTTACAAAACCATCGTCAAAAGAGCCATTCTTATCAAAAGACCGTTTTTTGTCTGTCTGAAATAAACCGCCCGTGGATCTGAATCAACATCTGGTGAAATCTCGTTTAAGCGTGGCAATGGATGCATGATTATTGCTTTCTCTTTCATCTTTGAAATCGTTTCTCTATCAATGAAATAATTTTTAACGGTTTCCTCGTAAATGTCAGCTTTATCCCCAAATCTTTCCCGTTCAATTCTTGTCACATAAATTACATCAACTTCTGATATAATTTTGTTGAGCTCACTTTCAAGCGTGAACCAGACATTGTGCCTTGTCAGGTAATCCTGGATATCTTCCCTAATTTGTAGAAAATCTGGAGCGATAAAATAAAGCATAACTCTTTCAAATTTTCCGAGCAAATATGCAAGCGATCTTACAGTTCTTCCCTGTTCAAGGTCGCCAACAAAAGCAATTTTTAAACCATCAATATAACCGAGTTCTTTATAAATCGTGTAAAGATCAAGAAGTGCCTGAGTTGGATGTTGTCCGCCTTTTCCATCGCCAGCGTTTATTATTGGAACTGATGAGACAAAAGATGCTCTTTTAGCAGCACCAACTTCCGTGTGTCTTAAAACAATGACATCGCAAAAGTTTGATACAACTCTAATTGTATCTTCAAGCGTTTCGCCACCGATGACAGAGGAAAATAAATGTGCTTGCTCCGTTGAAATTACTTTCCCGCCCAATCTATACATTGCGGATTCAAAAGAAAATCTTGTCCTCGTTGATGGCGCATAAAATAAAGAAGCCATAATTTTGTTTTGATAATCAAGCGTTCCACCACGTTCAAGTATTTTTTCCATTTGATCTGCGGTTTGGAAAAGTTCGTGAATTAATGGAAGTGTGAATTGCTGTGCTTCAATTACATGTTGGAGTTTAGCCATCGCTTTGAAAAATTTATTTTGATTTTACAATTTTTGTCCCAGCATTTCCGAAAACAGCATCTTTTAAATTTTCTGGCGATGTTATAATCGCACATTTACCACCGTTTTCAATGAAATCAATCACTGCTTCAATCTTCGGTCCCATACTTCCAGATGGGAAATGTCCTTCTTCATAAAATTTTTTCGCCTCATCAACCGTGATTATGTCAAGTGGTTTTTGATTTGGTTTCTTAAAGTTAAGATAAACTTTGTCTGTGTCTGTTGATATGATAAAATAATCAACTTCAAGATATTTTGCCAGAACCGCTGAAGCACGATCTTTATCAATTACAGCTTCAACGCCGATGTATTCACCATCTTTTTTTATGACTGGAATTCCACCGCCACCAACTGCTATCACAACCATGCCATTTTTTAAACATTCTTTTATGGCTTCTTTTTCAACTATGTCAATTGGCTTTGGAGATGGAACAACTCTTCTATAACCACGTCCTGCGTCTTCAATAATTTCCCAGCCGAGTTTTTTCTTTTTTTCTGCTTCTTCTTGTGTATAAAATGGTCCAACCGGTTTTGTTGGTTTTTTAAAAGCTGGATCATCTTCTCTTACAACAACCTGTGTGACAATAGTTATCACGGGATTTTTGACTCCATTGTTCCAGAGAGCTTTTTGAATTGAATTTTGAAGAATATAACCAATTTCACCCTGCGTTGATGCAACGCATACATCAAGAGGCATTGAATAAACTTGTCCGGATGCAAGTTCTGATCTTATAAGTTGTGCTCCAACTTGCGGACCGTTGCCGTGAGTGATGACGAGATTGAAACCTGCTTTTATTAGTTCCGCTATATAATGTGCTGTCTTTTGAGCGTTTTCAAATTGTTCTTCTATCGTTCCTCTTTGCCCAGCTCTTATGAGAGAGTTTCCTCCAATTGCAAGCAGTGCTGTTTTTTCTGGCATAGAAATTCAAAATTTTTTTGTCAAAAATAAAAATCGGGGGCATTTTTAGCCCCCGCAAAATTTGTTAAGTTTTTGAATTAATCTTTATCTTTCATCAGTTCATACATAATCGCCTTTTGAACATGAAGACGATTTTCCGCTTCGTCAAAGACGACGCTGTTTGGCGAATCAATTACATCGTTTGTGACTTCTTCACCGCGATGCGCCGGGAGGCAGTGCATAAATAAAGCATCTGGCTTTGCAAGTGAAAAAAGTTCTTTGTTAACTTGATATGGCTGGAAAATTTTTTTTCTGATTTCTGCTTCACTTTCCTGACCCATACTTGCCCATACATCGGTATAAACCACATCTGCATCTTTGACCGCTTCTTTTGGGTCATTTACAACGGTTATTTTTGCTCCCGTTTCTTTCGCATCTTCAAGCGCAAGCTCGTAGATTTCCTTTTTCGGCTCATAACCTTTTGGAGTAGCAGCCCAGAAATTAACACCAAGTTTCGCAGCTCCAAACATCAAAGAATGACAAACGTTATTTCCATCTCCGACGAAGACAACTTTTAAATTTTTTAAATCGCCTTTCTTTTCAAGAATTGTAAAATAATCAGCCATCGCTTGACATGGATGAAGAAGGTCTGTCAGACCGTTTATCACAGGAATTTTCACCGCCCGCGCAAGTTCAAGGACAATTTCATGCCCAAATGTTCTTATCATTATTCCATCAACCATTCTTTCAAGTGTTTTTCCAACATCATAAACAGATTCGCGCTTTCCCATTTGAATATCCGAAGGCGCAAGATAAATTGCATCTCCACCAAGCTGACGAATTCCAACTTCAAAACTAACCCTTGTTCTTAACGATGGCTTCTCAAAAATTAAAGCAAGAATTTTACCCTCAAGCGACTTTGAAAATTTTTTCGGATTTGATTTCATTTCCTTTGCAAGTTCAAAAATATGATAAACTTCATCAACGCTCAAATCGTGAATTGAAATAAAATCTTTATGTCTCATTTTGCCGAACCCAAAGTTTATTTTCGTTTAACCTTTGATTTCACAAATTCGCTCAAAATGTCATTTAAATCAGGTTTCCCAATTTCTTGAAGCTCGTATCTTACACGAACGCTTGGTTTGTTAAGTTTTAAAACGCGTCTCAAATCAATCGGTGTTCCGATTATAACCACATCCGCTGGTGTTTTGTTGATTGTTTTTTCAAGCTCCTTTATCTGTTCTTTTCCATATCCAACGGCTGGCAAAAGATTTCTTATTTGGGTGTATTTTTTGAATGTCTCTTTTATTGAACCAACAGCATAATCACGAGGGTCAACGAGCTCTTTAGCACCAAATTTTTTAGCAGCAAGAACAGCTGCACCATAACTCATCTCACCGTGTGTGAGTGTTGGACCGTCTTCAACAGCAAGAGCTCTTTTACCTCGTATCAAAGAACCATCTTCAACAAAAATCGGTGAAGCTGCTTCAACAATTATCGCTTTTGGATTTACATCTCTTATATTGTTTCTTACGGTTTCAACATCTTCAGGTCTTGCTGAATCAACTTTATTGATAACGACGACATCCGCAATTCTAAGGTTTGAACTTCCTGGATAATATGTTAACTCATGTCCAGGTCTATGCGGGTCTGTGACTACAATTGTAAGATCAGGTCTAAAAAATGGCATATCATTATTTCCACCGTCCCAGATTATGACATCCGCCTCTTTTTCTGCTTCTCGTAGTATTTTTTCATAATCAACCCCAGCATAAACAACTCCACCATTTACAATGTGTGGTTCATATTCTTCCATTTCTTCAATTGTGCAATTTTGCTTGTGCATATCTTCAATTGAAGCAAATCGTTGAACAACTTGTTTCCTTAAATCGCCATACGGCATTGGATGTCTTACGACGACAACTTTTAAACCCATTTCTCTTAACAATCTTGCGACTTTTCGCGATGTTTGACTTTTACCGCAACCTGTTCTTACTGCAACAACCGCAACAACTGGGACTTTGCTTTCAAGCATTGTTTGATTTAATCCGAGGAGTCGGAAACTTGCCCCGGCTGAAATAACTCTTGAAGCTCTTTCCATCACATATTGGTGCGATACATCTGAATAAGAGAAAACAACTTCATCAACTTTATATTTTTTTATGAGTTCTTCAAGTTTTTCTTCTGGATAAATTGGAATTCCATTCGGATAGAGTTTTCCTGCAAGCTCGGGTGGATATTTTCTGTTTTCAATGTTTGGGATTTGTGTTGCTGTGAAAGCGACAACTTCGTAATTTTCGTTATCACGATAATACATGTTGAAATTGTGGAAATCTCTTCCAGCTGCGCCCATTATGATCACGCGTTTTCTGGGCATAAAACCTCCATAATTTTATTTTGAAGTGATTGATTTAAAGCATAAAGTGAGCGTATAAATTGAGAAGGTTAAAGATGCAGGCTAAGTTTTGTGATCTTTTGGAATATGGCGGGTTAAATTCTGGATTTTGTTTTTTGGCTTTTGCATAAAACGAATTGAAATTTTTTGAAGCGAAAAAGTTGCTTGAAATCTTCGTAATTCTTAAATTACATTGAAAATTTAGCAAGAAAAGAGCTCAAAAACAAATTTGAAAAATTTTAAACAAAGGAGGTGTTCTTATGTTCAAGGATTCAATTGAATTAAAAAACTATCTTGCCGGAATTGTTGAATTTGATGGTGATGTGAATGTGATTGACCCGATTAAGTTGAGAGAGAAAGCAATTGATGAGCTTGTTTATAACGCTGTTTTTTAACCCTGATGAAAATTTAAAAATGGAGATACGCAAATTAATCAACAAAATTGCCCGAAAACTTGGGGCTGTCCCCGCTTCTATACAGCATTTCTATGAAGCAATGGGAAGAGGCGAAGTCGGCGGATTTACAGTTCCAGCAGTGAATATACGAGGTTTAACTTATGATGTCGCGAGAGCATATGTTAGAGCGGTGAAAAAACATAATGTTGGTGCATTTATATTTGAAATTGCAAAATCAGAAATTGGTTATACTTTCCAGCGCCCGAGCGAATACTCTGCCTGCGTTCTTGCAGCGTGTATAAAAGAAGGTTATCAAGGTCCTGTTTTCATTCAAGGTGATCATGTTCAGGTCAATGCTAAAAAATATGCGGAAGACCCGCAGAAAGAAATTAATTCATTAAAAGCTCTTGTAAAAGAGGAAATTGAGGCGGAATTTTACAACATTGATATTGATAGTTCAACGCTTGTAGATTTGAGCAAACCGACGCTTGATGAACAGCAGAGACCAAATTATGAGGTCGCAGCCGAAATGACGGAATATATTCGCAAGCTTCAACCCGAAGGAATTGAGATTTCCGTAGGTGGTGAAATAGGTGAGGTTGGTGGTAAAAACAGCACGCCCGAAGAATTGCGCGCTTATATGGCAGGATATCTTAAACTTCTCTCCGAAAAAGGGAATTACAAAGGAATAAGCAAGATAAGCGTCCAAACTGGGACGACACACGGTGGAATCCCACTTCCAGATGGAACAATCGCACAAGTGAAAATTGATTTTGAAACTCTGAGAGTTCTTTCCGAAGTTGCAAGAAAAGAATATGGGCTTTCTGGGGCGGTTCAGCACGGAGCTTCAACATTGCCAGAGGAATTGTTTGACAAATTCCCACAAGTTGGGACAGCAGAAATTCATCTTGCAACGGAATTTCAAAATATGATTTATTCAATGTTGCCGGATGATTTCAAACGTGAAGTTTATGAGTTCTTGAAGAAAGAGTTTAAAGATGAATGGAAATCCGGAGATACGGAGGAGCAGTTTATCTACAAGACGAGAAAGAAAGGATTTGGTCCGTTTAAGAAAGAATTTTGGGATTTGCCACAATCTTTGAAAGATGAAATTGGCAATGCGCTTGAAAAGAAATTTAGCTTGCTTTTGCAAAAATTGAATGTTGTGAATACATACGATCTCGTTCGCAAGTATGTAAAAGTTTAAAAATTTTTCAGCGACCCGATCTCATTTCGGGTCGCTTTTTCAAAATATCTCCAACCAAGTTTAATGACCGAAATTAAATGAAACGATTTTTTCTTTTCCATTTTTTTCTCTTCTTGGTTTATCACACAATCTGTTTCGCACAAAAATTCAGCATAAAATTTTTTGATGGTGAAAATTCCAAAGTTATAAACTATGAATTGAAGCGTCCTAAAATTGCGCTTGTGTTAAGCGGTGGTGGTGCAAGAGGTTTAAGCCATATCGGTGTTTTGAAAGTTTTTGAAAAATATAATATCCCGATTGATTGCATAATCGGAACAAGTATGGGAAGCATTGTTGGAGGTTTGTATTGCGCTGGTTTAAGGGCTGATGAAATTGAAAAACTCGCACTTGAAACAAACTGGAACGATATCCTCTCTTTAGGTGAGGAAGAAAATAGAGCAAATCTCTTTCTTGAAAGAAAATATCTCGTTGAAAAAAGTTTTATCTATTTTCGTTTCAAGGGTTTTAAACCGCTTATCCCTTCTTATGTGACATCGGGGCAAAAGATAAATGAATCTCTTTTAAAAATTTTCTTTAAAACTCCATTTCATTTTGAAACCGACTACGAAAATTTAAATCCGAAATTTTATTCAGTTGCGACAGACCTTGTAAGTGGTCGGAGAGTGGTTTTCTCAAAGGGAAATTTAATTTACACGATAAGAGCAAGTGCAACCATTCCACTTGTTTTTCAACCTGTTATGATGGATTCGCTTGTCCTTGTTGATGGTGGGCTGATTTCAAATATACCTGCTGATATTGCAAGGGAATTGGGTTATGATGTTGTAATAACTGTTGATGCGACAAGCCCGCTTCGCACACCAGATGAAATTCAACTTCCTTGGAACACAGCAGATCAGATCGTCGGAATTATGATGCAACTTTCAAATAAATTTCAACTTGAAAAATCAGACATCGTTTTAAAACCAGACCTTGAAAATATAAGTTCGGCTGATTTTGACAAAGCAAAATTAATCATTCAAAAAGGTGAAGAGATTGCAGAAGAAAAAATTGAAGAAGTTATTTCGCTCATTGAGTCAAAATATCAATTGTTAAGCGACGCTGAAATTGGAGAAATTGAGAATTACAAATTGAAAGTTTATGGCGATGGATTACCAGCGGATTTTCTTGCTTCGTTTTATGAAGATAAATTTTCAATTGATGACTTTGCCTTGAAAATGGCTCTTCTTTTGTCAACTGGCGAATATAAAAAAGTTGATGTTGAAATTCGTAAAGACGATGAGCATAGCGAGATAAAAATTGAGACGGAACTTAACCCAGAGATAAAAATTGTCAATGTTTTTCCGCAGTCAATTGAAAATTTCAAGATTAAGTTTGAAGTGCCAACGAAAATCTTTCGCAATTTTTTTATCAGCGATTCGTGTTTTACTTTCATTCCAAAGGGAAAAATTTTGTTTTCGGAGAGAAATGTTTTTGATTTATCTCGTGAAATTTTGAGAATTTTTCATTCAAATGGTTTTCCTTTCGTCAAGGTGAAAAATGTTATTTTTAACGAAGGAAGTGGAATTCTTAACATTTACACATTGGATGGGTTTGTCTCTGATGTAAAAATTTATGGGAACAAGAAGACGAGAAAATCAATCATATTGAGAGATGTTTATTTTAAGCGTGGGGATGTCTTGACTCAAAAAAGCGTAATTGAGACGATTCAAAATCTCTGGGCGACAAATTTGTTCTCTCAAATTAGATTTAATTACAAGGTAAATGACAGCGTTGAGGTTGAACTTGATTTGAATGAATCCGTATCACAATTTTTGAGATTTGGTTTTAGAATTGATAATGAGCGTGGGACTCAAATTTTCTCCGATTTTAGGGATGAGAATACATTTGGATTGAACGACAATTTTGGGGCGACTTTTCAAGGTGGTATGAGAAATTCTTTATTAAAACTTGAATACAGGGTTGATCGCTTTCTTCAGACGATGCTAACTTATGGAGTTGGTTTATTTCATTCGGAGAGAAAGGTTTACACATATGGGACTAATTTCGGTGAGCGTGGTTTTTCAACAAAAAATGAGGGTGAAATAAAATTTATAGAGGCGGGTGCTGAAATATCTGTTGGCGGACAATTTGAAAAACTTGGGAATACGCTTTTGAAGTATCAAATTGAAAAAGCACTTGTCAAAAATGTCTCACGAATTAATTTTAAAGATGAGGAAAATTTGCTTGCAAAGTTGCAGTTGGGCATTTCAATTGATTCAAGGGACAGGGCTTATTTCCCAAGTCGTGGGGTTTATCTTAACACATATTATGAGATGGCTCAAAAGTTTCTCGGTTCTGATGTCTCTTATTCAAAAATTTTCTTCGCTTATGAAAATTACAACACATATTTCAAATACGGGACTTTGAAATTTAAATTTTTGTTCGGTCTTTGTGATGAATCAACACCTCTTTCACAACAGTTTTTCCTTGGTTCTGTTACGGGTTTAAATTCTTTTGCGGGGATGAGGGAAGATGAAATTTACGGGAGGCAGGTCATACTTGGTGGCATTGAGGTTAGATTCAGGAATCCGATTAAAATTTTGTTTAATAATTTTATCTCACTTCGCTATGATTTTGGCTCGGCTTGGGAGAAACTTGAAGCGATAAGATGGAAAGATTTGAGGCAGGGTTTAGGTTTTGAACTTGGCTTTGAGACGCCAATCGGTGCTTTAAGAATTAAACTTGGGAAAAGTTTTATTTTTAGAACCGTAAAGCAGGAGACATTGCTCTGGGGTCAGACGGTGTTTCATTTTTCGCTTGGATTTGAATAAAAAAGCAAGACCTCTTGACAAATTAATCAAAATTGATTATCTTCAATTCAGAAATTGTAAAAATAACAGGAGATGCCCATGGGCAGAAAGGTTTTCTACATTGATACCGAAAATTTAAGTTTAAGCGAAGTCAGAAACATTCAGTTGAAATTTCTCGGTCTTATTACACTTATAATAATTTTCAGTTTGGGCTTTCTATTTGTTTTAAACTACTTTACAGGCGATATACTTGGCTTTGGAAGGGTCAGGGCTGAAAAATTACAGCGTGAGAACAATCTTTTAAAAGAGCAATTGAGAGTTTTAAAGGAAAAATTCCAGCAAATTGAAAGCATTGTTGCTAAACTTCTTGAGCAAGATAGGGAATTACGCCTTGCAGTTGACCTTAAACCGATTGATGAAGATATAAAAAAGGTTGCGATTGGTGGAGTTGAAGAAAAATATGAGTTTAATTTTTTCTGATGAAGAAGCGGAAAAACTTCTTGCGGAGTCATTTTCAAAACTTAACAAACTTGAAAGGGAAGTAAGATTACAGCAAAAAAGTTATGAGGAGATTTACAGGCAATATAAAATCAATCAGGAAAAGTTTAAACATATCCCAGCGATTTTGCCTTTAAAAGGTGGATTGACATCAAAATTTGGTTACAGGAAACATCCAATTCTTGGGATATGGGCTATGCATGAAGGGATTGATCTTGTTGTTGATGTTGGAACGCCAGTTTATGCAACTGGTGATGGTGTCGTAAGTTATGTTGGATATCGTGGTAGATATGGTTTGATAGTTGAAATTGATCACGGGTTTGGGTATGTGACATTGTATGCACATCTTTCAAGGGCACTTGTAAGAGAGGGTCAAAAGGTTAAGCGTGGTGATAAAATTGCATTAAGTGGTGCAACTGGGCTTGTCACTGCTCCGCATCTTCATTATGAGGTTTGGAAAGATGGAATTCCGCAAAATCCGATAAATTATTTCTTTGAAGATGTTGATCCAGCAAAATATAAAGAACTTGTTCAGGAATTAAACAACAAATCAAACGGAGGTTGATAAAACATGTTGTGGACTCCAGAACTTATTCGTTATCTTGAGGGCGCTCCATGGCCTGCAACGAAGCAGGAACTCATTGAATATGCAAAGAGAATTGGTGCTCCGCCTGAGGTAATTCAAAACCTTGAAGAACTTGAGGATTCGGACGAAGAATATAACGGAATTGAAGATATCTGGCCAGATTATTCACCTGAGGATGAGGATGATTTCCTTTATGGTGAGGAAGACGAATATTGATAATTTGCCCCGACTTCGGTCGGGGTTTTTATTCTAATTTAAATCAGGTGGAGATGGCAAAATTTATTTTTGTTCTTTTGATTTTTTGGTCTTCTTTCGCAGTTTCAAATGAAGTTGAAGACAAGGGAAATTTTGAACTTAAAAAGATAGAGTTTAAGGGAAACAAAAATTTATCTGAAAAAGAACTCCTCTCGGTTCTCATCTCCCGCCCAAGTCCAGCAAAGTTTTGGCAATTCCTTTATAAAATCAATCAACGTCTGGGTGAAAAAGCAGAATACCTTGAGAAAATCAAAGTTATAAACGACCTTATCAATTTGCGAAATTTTTACTTTGATAACGGATTTTTTGATGTCAAGATTGATACATTGATTCAATATGACTCCAAAAATAAAACCGCAATTTTGACATTTCTTATCGTTGAAAACCAGCCGTATAAAATTGAAAAATTTGAATTTACTGGGCTTGAACAAATTCCCGACACTTTGCGTAAGCAGGCGTTAAACTGTAAATATCTTAAAATCGGAAATAGATACAGAAGACAGGATGTTGAATCCGAAATTCAACGCATTTTAAATTTGCTCTACGATAACGGTTATCCAAATGCTTATGTTGACAGGACAAAGATTAGAGTTTTGATTGATTCAACGCAAAAGGTTCTTTCAATTTTTGTCCCTTTTAACCCGGATGGAAGGTTTGTGATAAGTGATGTGAGAATTTTTTTTGAAGATACTTTGAGGATGAAAATTTCTGAAAGTTTGATAAGGCGTGAGCTTGAATTCAAAGTCGGAGAGTTTTATAACAGGAGCTTAATTTTAAGAAGCGAGACAAATCTTTCTCAAACGGGTTTGTTTGAAAGTGTTAAGATAAATTTTGATCAAGTTGCTGGGAATGATTCAATTGGTCTTGCTCGTGTAAATGTTTCTATAATGCCAAGAAACAAGCAAGATATTTCGCCTGCGATTTATTTTAGCGACGAGAGAAATGCTTTTAATGTTGGTGTTTCGCTTGATTATCAGAATAGAAATTTTCTCGGTGGAGGAAGAAATTTTTCGTCAAGTTTAAGGTTTCAAATTCAAAGTTTAAGCTTTGAGAAAGTTCCAACTTTAACGGATACGACGAGCGCAGGATTAATTGAGACGAACTTAAAATTAAATCAACCATATCTACTTGGGAGGAAAATTCCCGGCGAGTTTAGTTTTTCGCTTATGATTGATAAACAAAAAAGTTATTTGATTAACATCGCAAGAAACAGAGTGAGATTTATTTACAGACCGAGCGAGGAATATGCCAGTTTTTTTGATTGGGATGTTGAAAGTGTGAATATAAAATTTCAAACCTATGTTGATTCAACGCTTGCGAGATTGTATCAAAGACAATTAAACTCAATTTTGACTTTCACATTTCAAATTGACAGGACAGATGATATAATTTATCCAAGGCGTGGGTTTTCACATACATTTTCATTTGAAGAAGGCGGAATTGTCCCATTTTTGATGGCTCAAGCTGGTGTTAAAGTTTTGCCTTTTTCGGAGTATTACAAATTCACATGGCTTTATAGAAGATTTTTCAACTTGAATAATTCTGTTTTTGCTTTTAAATTAAAATTAGGCATTGCTAATGAATATGTGATAAAATCAACGAGGAAATTTGATTTGTCTCCGATACCGATAAATAGAAGATTTTTTGCAGGTGGAAGTGCCAGCGTTCGTGGTTGGAGAGTAAGAGAGCTTGGCAATGTCCCGAATCCAGCGTTTGGTGGAAATGTTTTGATAGAGTTGAATTTTGAAGATAGAGTAATTTTTTGGAGAAATTTCGGTGGTGTCATTTTCATTGATTCGGGGAATTTGTGGGATGATTTAAAATATGTTAAATTTAAGCAGATGGCAGTTGCTGGCGGATTTGGTTTCAGATATTTGACTTTTTTTGGTGGTTTTAGATTTGATTTTGGTTTCAAAGTTTATGACCCGATGGCTCAAGAAAGATGGATTTTTAAGAAGACGGCGAAAAGAATTTTAAAAGATATGGTCTTTCACATTGGCGTAGGTCAAACATTTTAAAAAATTTTCCAGAAAGATGGCTTGGTCAAATGTAATCGGTCAGGATAGAGTAAAGCAAATTTTGAGAAATGCAATTTTAAACGGTAAAGTAGCACATGCATATTTGTTTTATGGACCTGAAGGGGTTGGAAAAGATGCGATGGCGATTGAATTTGCAAAGGCGTTGAATTGTGAGCGAAATAAAGGTGAAGCTTGTGATGAATGTAAAACTTGCCGTGGCATAGGGGAATTGAGTCATCCAAATGTTAAGTTAATTTTTAAACTTCCACTTGGTAAAAATGAAACGAAAGATGACTCACCTATTGAAAAACTTGATGAATCAGAGATAAAATTAATTCAGGAGCAGGTCAGGTTAAAGGCGCAAAATCCATATCACAAGATCACAATTCCGAGGGCAAACAGCATAAAGATTAACAGCATAAGAGAGATCAAAATGGAAGTTTCGCACAGTTTGCTTATCCCGGGATGGCGTGTTATAATTGTTTCCGAAGCAGATGCGATGACGGAGCAAGCAGCGAACGCTTTTTTGAAAACACTTGAAGAACCAAGCCCGAAAACAGTTATAATTCTCACAACCGCAAATAAAGATAAACTCCTCCCAACTATAATTTCACGATGTCAACTTGTTAGATTTTCCTATCTTTCCGATGATGAAATTGCAAATGCTCTTATTGAAAGATATGAATTAACACCTGCAAGAGCTCGTTTGATCGCACGGCTTGCGAATGGAAGTTTTGGCAAAGCAATTGAACTTCTTGATGTGACGGTTAAAGATAAAAGAATTAAACCGATTGATTTCCTTGCAACGATCGCATCGGGTAAAATTGTTAAGATGTTAATTGAGATAGAAAAGATTGTGACTGATTATGAGCGAAGTGAGATTGAAAATTTTTTGCACATAATTTTGACATGGTTCAGGGATGCGTTGATGCTTAAAATTGGGCTTGAGGATAAAATTATCAATGTTGATATGGTTGAAAGATTGCGGAAATTTATCGCAAGTTATGGTGAAATTGATTATCAAAAGGCGATTGCTCTTGTTGAGAGAGCGATTTCACAGGTTGAAAAAAATTTGCAGTTGAATTTAATTTTGATAAATCTTTCAATTGATCTTTTTGACCTTATGAGCGAGGCTTATGTAAAAACAAAACAAACTGGCAAAGTGCAATGGACAGGAAAATAGATTCACCTTTCTGGCTTGATGAAAGCTGGGAATCATTTGAAAGTGGGTGGGAGAAACTGAATAAATCGTTTGTTGCGGGCGCTGAAGCCGAAGGACTTGAAATTGAAGAAGCAAAACTGCCGTGTGAATCGTGCTTTAAAAAACCATTTGATCCAGAACTTGCAAAAATTGAGCATACTTTGAATCTCGTTGAAGTTGAATTTAAAAGCTTAAGACGGGATTTCTTTATAAATGAGTCAAATTTTGATTTAAAGCCCGGAGATTATGTCCTTGTTGAGGCAATTCGTGGAATTGACCTTGGAAAAGTTCATTTAGTTGGGGAAAAAGTTCATAACAAACGAAAGTTTTTAGGCATTGTTGGGCAGATTATGAGAAAAGTAATTCGTCCCGCAAATGAAGATGATTTGAAAAAGTTAAAAAAAAATCGTGAAGATGAAGTTAAAGCATACTATATATTTAAGCAAAGGTTGAAAGTTTTCGGTCTTGAAATGAAGTTAATTGATGTTGAATATCAGTTTGACAGGAACAGGTTAACGTTTTATTTCACTGCGGATGGAAGGATTGATTTCAGGGCTTTTGTCAGAGACCTTGCAAAAATTTTCAAGACAAGAATTGAACTTTGGCAGATTGGTGTAAGGGATGAAGCGAGGAAGGTCGGTGGAATTGGAAGTTGTGGAAGAGCGCTTTGTTGTAGCACATGGCTTGAGAAATTCAACAAGGTCACATTGTTTCACGCTAAATTTCAAAATTTACCGCTTAACCCAATTAAACTTTCAGGTCAGTGTGGGCGTTTGAAATGCTGTCTTTTGTTTGAGATGGAAACATATCTTGAAGCTTTGAAAAATTTCCCGCCAATTGATTATGAAATTCAAACAGAAAGAGGGATTGGGAAAATTGAGAAATTTGACATCTTTAAAAATTATGTCTATGTCCATTATGGGAATGACATCTGGGAAAGATATACGCTTGATGAGATAAAAAAATATGTTCCTGAGGATGCTTTCAACAAGAACCGAGAAATTTTCCCGAATGGGTTGCTTTAAAATTTTTGTCTTATTAAATTCTTAACGAAAAACAAAAAGAAAAGACAACCTTGAACAAGAACTTCAAAAGAATACTTGTCACGGCAGCTCTTCCATACGCAAATGGACCCATTCACCTTGGGCATCTTGCTGGTGCTTATCTTCCAGCTGATATTTATGTTCGCTATCAAAGATTAAAAGGCAGGGATGTAATTTACATTTGCGGTTCTGATGAGCATGGTGTCCCGATAACGATCACTGCTGAAAAAGAGGGCGTAACCCCGCAACAGGTTGTTGATAAATATCATTTTATGAACAAGGAAAGCTTTGAAAAGTTTGGAATGAGTTTTGACAATTACTCAAGGACATCCCTTCCAATTCATCATCAAACAGCGCAGGAGTTTTTCCTTGACCTTTACAAGAAGGGAATTTTGAAAGAGAAAACAACGAAACAGCTTTATTGTGAGAAAGATAAAATGTTTCTTGCGGATAGATATGTTGAGGGAACTTGTCCTGTGTGTGGTTCTCCAGGTGCTCGTGGAGATCAATGCGAAAAATGTGGTAGCTGGCTTGAGCAGACAGATTTAATTGATCCGAAATGCAAAATTTGTGGTTCAACTCCTGTGATAAAAGATACATCGCATTGGTATCTTCCGCTTGGTGAGTTTCAAAAACGGCTTGAAGATTGGATGAGCACTAAAACTGATTGGAAAGAGAATGTTAAGCAGTATGTTTATTCCTGGTTCAAAGAGGGACTTCAAGATAGAGCTGTGACAAGAGATTTACATTGGGGAGTTAAAGTTCCGATCCCAGGAGCGGAAGGGAAAGTTATTTATGTCTGGTTTGATGCTTTGCTTGGTTATATTTCATCAACGAAAGAATGGGCTCAAAAGATTGGGCAACCTGAAAAATGGCGTGAATACTGGCAAAGTCAGGATACAAGATTAATCCATTTCATCGGAAAAGATAACATTGTCTTCCATTGTATTGTTTTTCCAGCAATGCTTATGGCGTGGAACGATGGACGAGAAAGTGAAATTTATGTTCTTCCCGATAATGTCCCAGCAAATGAATTTTTGAATCTTGAAGGTAAAAAGCTTTCAACAAGCAGAAATTATGCAGTGTGGCTTAATGAATATCTTCAAAAATTTGATCCCGACCCATTAAGATACGCACTTGCAAGTATCCTTCCTGAGACGAAAGATACGGACTTTTCTTGGAAAGAATTTCAAGCACGAAACAACAATGAACTTGCTGATATACTTGGTAATTTTGTTAACAGGACATTGACTTTTGTAAAGAAGAACTTTAACAACAGTGTGCCCGAAAGATTTGAACTTGAAGAGATTGACAGAGAACTCATTGCGAAGTTGAAAGAGTATGCGGATAAAATTTCTGAAAATTATGAAAACTTCAGAATAAGAGATGGTGTTTTTGAGACGATGAACCTTGCAAGATTTGCGAACAAATACTTTAATGACACTGAACCATGGAGGATGATAAAGGAGAATCCAAAACGAGCGTCAACAACAATTAATTTGTGTCTGCAAACGGTAAGAGCGCTTGCAATTTTATTTGAGCCAGTTCTTCCTTTTTCAGCGAGAAAAATTTGGGAGATGTTGAATTTAAAGGATGACATTGTAAAAGCTGGGTGGGATAGTGCTTATGAACTTAAACTTGAAGCTGGACATCAACTTGGTGAGCCGAAAATTTTATTTAGAAAAATTGAGGATCACGAGATTGAAGAGGAAATAAGAAAGTTGAAAATTGCATCTGGTGAAATTGCTGAGGAGAAAATTGAGTTTAAACCGCAGATAACTATTGAAGAGTTTGAGAAAATTGATCTGAGAGTTGCGCATGTTGTTGAATGTGAAAGAGTTAAAAATTCGGAAAAGCTTTTGAAGTTGAAGGTTAAAATTGGTAATGAAGAAAGACAAATTGTCGCTGGGATCGGGAAACATTATAATCCTGAAGAACTTGTTGGTAAGCGAGTTGTTGTTGTTGCGAATTTGAAGCCAGCAAAGTTGATGGGGATTGAATCTCAAGGTATGCTTCTTGCAGCTGTTAAAGATGATAAGTTAACAATTATAACCACGCTTGATGAAATTGACAGTGGAAGTCAAGTAAGGTAAATCCCGAACTTTTGGTTCGGGATTTTTCATTTAAAAATAAAAAAGGAGAAAGAGAAATGATCACCGAAAAGGAAAAAGCACTTAAAAACGGCGCAAGGTCAATTTATGACATGGCGCTTGAAACATTTGACAGAGCAGCAGACCTTTTAAATCTTGAATGGGACATCCGCGAACATATCAAGTATCCAGAGAGAATTTTAATTGTTAATTTCCCGGTTCGTATGGACAATGGGCGAGTTCAACATTTTGAGGGTTATCGCGTTCAATACAGCACGGCGCGCGGTCCAGCAAAGGGTGGTATAAGGTATCACCCAAATGTTACGCTTGATGAAGTTAAAGCGCTTGCATTCTGGATGACATGGAAATGCGCAATTGTTAACATTCCATTTGGTGGCGGTAAAGGTGGAGTTGTCTGCAACCCGAAGGAAATGTCTCAAGGTGAGCTTGAAAGATTGACAAGACGATACACTGCGGAAATTTTGCCATTGATTGGTCCAGAAAAAGACATCCCAGCTCCGGATGTTTATACAAATCCGCAGGTTATGGCTTGGATTATGGACACATACAGCATGATGAAAGGTTATGCGGTTCCAGGTGTTGTCACGGGTAAACCTGTTTCTTTGGGTGGTTCGCTGGGTCGTGATCAGGCAACCGGTCGCGGTGTTTTCTACACAACTCAAAAAGCAGTTGAACATCTTGGATTGAAACTTGATGGCGCAAAAGTCGTTGTGCAAGGATTTGGAAATGCTGGTTCTGTTGCTGCAATGTTGTTTGAAAAAGCAGGTGCAAAAGTTATCGCTGTTAATGATTCAAAAGGTGGTGTTTACAATGGGAATGGACTTAACATAATGAAATTGATTGAGCACAAAAATAAAACCGGCTCAGTGATTGGGTTCCCAGATTCAGAGCCAATAAGTGCAGATGAATTGCTCGCTTTGCAGTGTGATATACTTGTTCCAGCTGCGCTTGAAAACGCAATTCACGAAGGAAACGCTGGAAAGATCAATGCGAAGATAGTTGCAGAAGCTGCAAATGGACCGACAACTCCCGAAGCAGATGCAATTCTTGAAGAAAAAGGCGTCTTTGTCATACCGGATATTCTCTGTAATGCTGGTGGCGTAACTGTCTCTTATTTTGAATGGGTTCAGGATGAACAACATTTGTTCTGGGATGAGGAACAAATTTACAGCATGCTTGAAAAGATTATGAAGAGGGCTTTTGATGAAGTTTTGAATATACACTTGAAGAATAAAGTTTCAATGAGGATGGCTGCGTATATGCTTGGAATTAGCAGGGTTGCTGAAGCTGTGCGACTTCGTGGTCTTTATCCATAATTAAAGAATTTTGCGGGGGCTTTGCCCCCGCTTTTTGATCTTTCAAATAAAAACAAATTTGCGAATGAAAATTCCCCGTTCTCTGCTTCTTTCGTTTTTTCTTATACAATTTTGTTATGCTCAAAATTTCAACTTTTCCGCTTACATCGGAAAAAATTTCCCGTCAAAGACATACCTGACAATTTCACAGGACATAAACAAAACTTTTTTGAGGTTTGATGATGTAAAATTAACGGATAAGTCCTTTGAATTTCCACTTTACTACGGCGTGAAACTTTCATACAATTTAAATTTCGTGAGCAAATTTTTATTTGCAGAGCTTGAATTCATTCACTCAAAAGTTTATTCAGATCCAGAACAAATTGTCAAAGCGACGGGAATTTACAGAGATTCACTTCTGGATTCTTACATCAGGTTTGGGGACATAGTTCAAAATTTTTCAATTTCTCACGGTTTAAATTATCTGCTTTTGAATTTCGGTTATAAGTTTCCAGCGCTGGCAAAGATTTATCCATATTTTAAGTTTGGTGCAGGGATTTCAATTCCGCATTTTGAGACGACGGTAGATTCTTTATCATTTGAGCGATATGAAGTTAATGATTTTGTCATTCAGCTTGCTGGTGGAGCGAATTTAAAACTTTACAAAAATTTTTTCGGATTTTTGGAGTTTAAATATACACAAGGTGAGATATTAAAAGCCGGGATTTTCGGCGGAACTGCTGATACGAATATAAAAATGTTTCACTTTGTTTTCGGGCTTGGTTATACTTTTTAAAAATTGAAAAAGCACTTTTGAGATAGATGGAGATCTGGCGAAAAAATCTTTACATTGTCTGGGTTGCGCAGTTTATCACGATGATGGGGATGAGTATGATAGTTCCGTTCCTTCCGTTTTTCATTCGTGAGCTCGGGGTAAGTGATGAAGCAAGTGTTGCGAGATGGAGTGGAATTGTCTTTTCAGGTCCATTTATAGTTTCGTTTTTTACAACGCCGATGTGGGGGACGCTCGGAGATAGATTCGGTAGAAAGTTAATAATGGTGCGTGCAATTTTTGGGCTTGGGGTTGCGCAATTTTTAATAAGTTTGTCTCAAAATGTTTATCAACTTTTTATTTTCAGGATAATTCAGGGTGCAATTAGTGGATTCATACCGTCAGCGCTTGCTTTTGTCTCGGCTGAATCACCTTATGAGAAAAAAGGATATGCAATCGGGGTGCTTCAAACAGCAACATCAACTGGACAACTTTTCGGACCGCTTTTTGGTGGAGTTCTTGCAGATTTAATTGGATATAGACACATTTTCCAGATTACGGGGATTTTATGTTTTATTTCTGGTTTTCTTTTAATTTTTGGAGCGAAGGAAATGAAGATGAATAATTTTTCAAATGGTGGGAATGAATTAAAAAATTTGCTCAAAAACTACCGTTATGCAATACTTGAAAACAGAAATGTCAGGTTTGGTTTAATGCTAATTTTTTTATCGCAGATGTCGGTTATGCTTGTTCAGCCGATTTTCGCTCTTTTTGTTGAAAGTATTTCGGGAGATGTTAAACACATTTCAAGCTTGTCGGGGTTTGCTTTTTCTGTTGCTGGTGCTTTTACTATTCTTTCGGCTCCATTCTGGGGAAAGAAAAACGATAAAGATATTTCTAAATTCGGGATACATGGTTATAAACGGAATTTAAAAATTTCATTTGCGGGCGCTGGTATTTCACTTTTGTTGCAAGGTTTGTCAGGTTCAATTTTTCTTGTGATTTTGTTCAGGGCATTTTTTGGATTTTTTCTCGGTGGGATGACGCCAGTTTTGTATTCATTTGTAAGCAGAAATGTTGATGAAGAAAGACAGGGTGGGGTGATGGGGATTGCATCAAGTTTTAATAAGTTTGTCTCAAAATGTTTATCAACTTTTTATTTTCAGGATAATTCAGGGTGCAATTAGTGGATTCATACCGTCAGCGCTTGCTTTTGTCTCGGCTGAATCACCTTATGAGAAAAAAGGATATGCAATCGGGGTGCTTCAAACAGCAACATCAACTGGACAACTTTTCGGACCGCTTTTTGGTGGAGTTCTTGCAGATTTAATTGGATATAGACACATTTTCCAGATTACGGGGATTTTATGTTTTATTTCTGGTTTTCTTTTAATTTTTGGAGCGAAGGAAATGAAGATGAATAATTTTTCAAATGGTGGGAATGAATTAAAAAATTTGCTCAAAAACTACCGTTATGCAATACTTGAAAACAGAAATGTCAGGTTTGGTTTAATGCTAATTTTTTTATCGCAGATGTCGGTTATGCTTGTTCAGCCGATTTTCGCTCTTTTTGTTGAAAGTATTTCGGGAGATGTTAAACACATTTCAAGCTTGTCGGGGTTTGCTTTTTCTGTTGCTGGTGCTTTTACTATTCTTTCGGCTCCATTCTGGGGAAAGAAAAACGATAAAGATATTTCTAAATTCGGGATACATGGTTATAAACGGAATTTAAAAATTTCATTTGCGGGCGCTGGTATTTCACTTTTGTTGCAAGGTTTGTCAGGTTCAATTTTTCTTGTGATTTTGTTCAGGGCATTTTTTGGATTTTTTCTCGGTGGGATGACGCCAGTTTTGTATTCATTTGTAAGCAGAAATGTTGATGAAGAAAGACAGGGTGGGGTGATGGGGATTGCATCAAGTTTTACAACATTGTCAAATGTCATCGGTCCAGGGCTTGGTGGATTAATTGCAGGCTTTTGGGGATTGAGAATTGGGTTTTATCTTAGTGGGGTAATTTCGCTTTTTGCTGTTGGGATTGTGCGATTGATAGGAAGGGATTGAATTTGTGTTTTAGGGTTTGTGTTTTTAAATTAAAAACAAAAAAAATTGCCCGGGTGGCGGAACTGGGAGACGCGCTACATTCAGGGTGTAGTGGGCTTAAAGCCCGTGCGGGTTCGAATCCCGCCCCGGGCACAGGTTGACAACAAAATGAATCTATCCAATGAACGAATCAATTGAAAGAACGGATGGAAAACCATCGGAAGTTGGCGTGTGGGATTATTTGTATGTGATTTACAAATGGAGAAAATTTATAGTTTTGAATGTTTTAATTTTGACTTTGATTGCTGTTATCGTAGCACTTCTTCTTCCAGTTCAGTATAAAGCAACCGCGACTGTTATGGCACCGCGAAAGAGCGATTTGTTTGGGGGACTTGATGCATTTAGCCAGTCAATTCGTGAATTTGCACCTTTTTTGAGAGGTTTGAGCGGTAATCAACCGCCACTTTTCACATATCTTGCGATTTTAAACAGCAGAACAGCGATGGAAAAAGTTGTAAATAAATTCAATCTGATGAAAGTTTATGCCATAAAAGATTCATCAATGGAAAAAGCGATAAAAAAACTTCGTGGTAATACTGATTTTGAAATTGATGAAAATGGTGTGCTTGTGATAAATGTTTACGATGAGGATAGAAAAAGAGCAGCTGATATGGCGAATTATTTTATTGAGGTTTTGAATGAAATTAACATAAAACTTAACATTGAAGAGGCAAGAAACAATAGAATTGTGCTTGAAAAGAGATATCTCCAGAATCTTGCGGATTTGAAAGCGGCTGAGGATACGCTTAAAAAGTTTCAGCAAAAATATGGAATTTATTATCTCCCCGAACAAACAAAAGCAGCAGTTGAAGCAGCGGCTGAACTTGAAGCTCAGATAATGGCTGAGGAAGTTAAACTTGGAATTTTGCAAAGGCAACTTGGAGAAGATGCTTCTGAGGTTAAACTTGCCAAAATTCAAATTGAAGAGATGCGAAAGAGATTAAATCAAATGAAAGAAGGAAACGATAAGTTGAAAAGTGAACTGAGTTTGTTTGTCCCGTTTAAAGATATGCCCGAGCTTGGATTACAGTATTTGCGTTTGTATCGTGATTATGAGATTCAGAATAAACTTCTTGAATTTATCGTTCCACTTTATGAACAGGCGAAAATTGAAGAGCAGAAAAATGTCCCAGTTGTTCAGGTGCTTGACTATGCAGTTCCGCCCGAGAAGAAAGCAAGACCGTTTAGAACATTGATTGTTTTGTCTGTTTTTTCTTCCGCTCTTGTTTTGTTTATCATAATTGCGTTTGTGAATGAATCTTTTTTAAACCGAAAGAGAATGCTTAACTCACTTGAAATCAAGACATATAACTTCGCAAGAAAGATCGCCGAACTGTATAAAATTTCTTAACACATTTTTCACTGTATGAAGCAAATGCAGGTTAATCAAATCTCAAACTCTCTCACTGGAAAACTTATCCTGAAAAACACGGTCATTAATTTTATCGGTCAGGTTCTCCCGATTCTTGCTGCGATAATTGGTGTCCCAGTTTTGATTAAGTTTCTCGGGGTTGAAAGATTTGGGATTTTATCTCTTTTGTGGATGGTTATGTGGTATTCAACGATGCTTGATCTTGGTCTTGGCAGAGCAACGACAAAATTTGTCTCGGAAGAAATTGCAAAGTCAAATTTTGAAAAAATTCCGAAAATATTCTGGACTTCTGCTTTGGTTCAATTTGGTATTGGAGTTTTAATTGGAATGGTTTTTTTCGCTTTAACTCCGATTGTGGTTGAAAAATTTTTAAAAATATCTCCATCAATTTTAGAAGAGACAAAGTTAGCATTTTATTTAATTTCTTTTTCTGCTCCGATAATACTTGTAAGCACTTCATTTCAAGGAGTTCTGGAAGCGTATCAAAGATTTGACCTTGTAAATGCTGTCATTGTGCCTGTTAAAATTGGTGTTTTAATTTTATCCATAGTCGGCGCACTTTTAAATCTCAAACTTTATGGAATAATTTTTCTTTTGATTTTGATGCGTGTTTTTATGATTCTTGTTTTGTTTTTTCTTGATGTAAAAATCAATCCTGAGATTAGAAAAGTTTTCAACTTTGACTTTAATCTGCTACCATCACTTTTTTCCTTTGGTGGCTGGGTCACGGTAGTTAACATTGTTAATCCAGTTTTAATTTATTCAGACAGGTTTTTAATTGGTGCGATTTTATCAACAAGTGTTCTTGCATATTACACTGCGCCGTTTGAGGTTGTGCAAAGGTTATGGGTAATTCCAGCAAGTTTTACGATGACCCTTTTCCCAGCTTTTAGTTTGTTGAGTGGTGGGAATCAAGATGAGAGGATAAGCAATTTATTTTCAAGAGCTGTTAAGTTAACATTTATCGCTTTATTCCCGATCGTCTTTGTCATTTCTTTTTTTTCATCTGAAATTTTGAATTTATGGCTCGGTCATGAATTTGCTTTAAAAAGTTCAAATATTTTCAAAATTCTTGCCTACGGAATTTTATTAAATTCAATTGCTGGATTTCCGATGATTTTGTTTCAAGGGATCGGTAAGCCAGATGTTATAGCAAAGGTTTATATTGCTGAGCTTGTTCTTTATATTCCGTTGCTTTCTTTGTTTATTTACAAGTTTGGAATTGTAGGAGCAGGGCTTGGCTGGATAATTAGGCAGGTCATTGACATTGTGATATTGTTTGGGTTGATATTCGGGAAAAAAACAATTCGTATGAAAGAGTTTATAAATGCGGAAATGCTTGAATTGGGATTGTTTTTTCTCCTTTCTATTTTGATTGTTATGTATGCTGATTCGTTAAGTTTGATTTTTAAGTTCATCTCTGCGGTCTCATTGTTGTGTGTTTTTATGTATGTTGTATGGTTCAGGGTTTTGAGTGGTGAGGAAAGAAATGCTGTTAAAGTTTTTGTGAAAATAAAAAAGTTTTAAGCAATGGATTATGCACCTGTTAGCGTGATAATTCCGTGTTATAATGGCAAAGATACAATTGAGAGAGCAATAAAGTCAGTTTATGATCAAACATGGAGACCTGCGGAGTTAATCGTTGTTGATGATGGAAGTGATAAAGAAACTGTTGAATTTTTAAGGGAATTAAAGCGAAAATACGGTGACTGGATGAAGTTGATTGAACTTGGGAAAAATTCAGGTGGACCAAGCATTCCAAGAAATGTTGGATGGGATAATGCGACTCAACCTTATGTTGCGTTTCTTGACCACGACGACGCATGGCATCCGAGAAAAATTGAAATTCAACTCAATTTTATGTTACAAAATCCAGAAATCGCAATGTCAGGTCATCGGGTTATGTTGCAAAACTCTTCCTTAACTAGCGATATCCTGAGCGATAACTTTGCTTTTGATATTATCAGTGGAAATCTAATACTATTTAGTAATTTAATTCCATCGTCCTCGGTAATTTTAAAACGTAATTTGCCTTGTAGATTTGATGGTAGGTTTAAATTTTGCGATGATTATCACCTTTGGATAAGGTTGGTTAAGAGTCGTTTTAAGGTAGTTTTAATAAACCTAATTTTAGCATTTTGGTTTAGGCCCTTTTACAGTCCTGGTGGAGCAAGTTCTAAGCTGTGGGCTATGGAAAAGGAAGAAATAAGCGTTTATATTGATTTGGGGAAACAAGGATATATCCCCAAACTTTATCTTCCGTTTTTAGTTTCTTTTTCGTTTTTGAAATTTTTAAGAAGAGTGATGGTCAGTTTGCGATGGAGATAACGCAGGAAAGTAAATATGTTCCAGTTGTGGATGTTCAAAGTGTTTTGTTGTTTTTTGCTTTGTTTTCGCCGTTTATAGGTATGTGGGTGAATTATTATGCGATGTGGATTTTGATGTTTGCTCTTGTTTTGATGTGGATTGTTCTTACGAAGAAAGAGGCAAATGCGGGTTTATTTTTTCTTTGGGGGCTTGAGTTTGAACCAGCGCCGGTTGATTTTGCTTTTGCAGGAGCGTGGTTTAAAAGAATTATTTCGGCTGATATAAAATGGTTTTCTCATCCATCTTTGCATCTACTTCTTGCGTATATATTTTTAAATTTGTTGCAAATTTTTTATTCAACATCAATCGCAAGAGCTGCATTTTTTGCTTTCGTTACCGTTTATACAATTTCCCTTGCTTTTTATTTTTCCGGATACATAAAGAGCGTTGAAATATGGAATGAGGTAAAAAAATTTTATTTGATGGCGGTTTATATTTCTGCGATTGTTCTTATCTTAATGATTTTGCTTATCTTTGTTCAAGGGCGACTGGGAAGACCTGCGGGATTTTTTAAAGACCCAAATGTTGCAGGTGCGTTTATAACTACTGGTGCTTTATATGCTATGAGTAAAATTTTATTCGGCAAAAGGGAGGAGATTTTAAAATTTACACTTCTATTTTTGTTTTTGTTTCTTTCCATTGTGTTAACTTTTTCGAGAGGTTCGCTTTTAAACTTGATTAGTGGAATTTTATTCCTTGGCTTTATATCAATAATTACAAAGAGAAGCAAAAGATTTTTCGTTGTTTTGATTGTTGCGTTTTTGATTGCGATTGTTTCGGTTCCAGTTATTCTTGAAGTTTTTAGACAGAGTTTTAGATTTAGAGGAGCGCAATGGTATGATATTTACGGCAGGGCTATGGCTTGGCGTGCGGGGATTGAACTTTTTAAATCATATCCGTTGGGAATTGGACCAGGGCAATTTGAAAATTATTCGCTTGATTATCAAAAGTCAATGGGTGGATGGATGTTAAGGTTAACTCCATCGGCTCATAATTTTTATCTGAGAGTTTTAACTGAAAATGGTTCAATTGGTTTTTTAACAATTATTTTTGCCTTGATTTTTGTGATTTTAACTTCATTTAAATTTTTGTTTAAAGCAAATAGAGATGAAAAATTTTCTGTTTTTTCTGATTTAGTTTGGATTTTGAGCTCAATTTTAGGAATTTTAGTTCAAAGTTTCGTAATTGACACATTACACTGGCGTCATTTCTGGATTCTTATTGGTTTTTTGCTTGGAATTTTAAATTTATACGAGTTCAAGAACAAAAATTAGATTTTAAACTTGCGAATTCTCTATGTTGTGACATCGGCTGGATTTGGAGGAGCTTCAATGCATGTCCTTCAACTTTTAAAATTTATGCGTTCGCTGGGGCACGAAGTTGCGCTTGTTTCTGCTCCGGATAGGCGATTGATAACGGAAGCAAAAAATGCCGGAGCTAAGGTTTTTGAAAATCCTTATTTTGTTCGTCGCTTTCACATTTTAAACGATGTAAAAGCTTTCATACCTGTTTACAAGGCGATCAGAGATTTTAAACCTGATATAATTCATGCTCATAGCACAAAAGCTGGAGTGATAGCGCGGTTCTGGTCTGCTGTTTTAGGGATTAAATCTGTGATTTTTACCGCTCATGGATGGGTTTTCACCGAAGGAAAAAAGTATATTGAGCGATGGATAACGGCGCAGGTTGAAAAATTAATGGCTAAATTTACTGCAAAAATAATATGTGTTTCTGAGTTTGATAAAAATCTCGCTTTAAAATTTAGCGTTGCACCTGAAAATAAGTTAATTACAATCCACAATGGCGTTGACCCGATGGCTTTTGCTGAAAGTTTAAAAAGCAAAAACTTAAAGAAAATTGATAATGAAATATGCATTACATTCGTTGGAAGATTAGCCCCGCCCAAAGATATTTTTTTGCTGATTGATGCAGTTCAATCAATTGATGGAATCAAGGTTTTGATTGTTGGCGATGGTGAGTTGAGAGATAAAGTTGAAAAATATATTTTGAAAAAGAATCTGGATACAAAGATAAAATTACTCGGTGAGAGAGCTGATGTTCCAGATATACTTGCTCAAAGCGATATATTTGTTCTGCCTTCAAGATGGGAGGGATTGCCATTGACGATTATAGAAGCAATGATGGCGAAATTGCCAGTTGTTGCTACCGCGGTTGGCGGTGTTCCGGAATTAGTTGATGATGGGATAACGGGGATTCTTGTCCCGCCGGCAGATGTTGAAGCATTGCGAGTTGCAATAAAAAAATTGATTGAATACCCAGATTTGAGGATCAAAATGGGTGAAAATGGTTATAAAAAGGCGGTGGAAAAATTTAAACTTGAAAATATGCTTGTGAAAACTTTAAATGTTTATTATGAGGTTTTAAATTCGCTTAAACAAAATGAAGTTCAAAATGTCAAAGTTAACTGAGCGGATAATTACGCTTGTAATTGACATCTTTGCTTTCGCAATCGCCTGGTTGTGCTATTATCTAATCAGAGTTGAAAGTGGATGGTTTCCTTATTATGTTAAGCCTGAATTTTTAATTCCGATGGTTGTGATAAGTGTTTACTGGCTTATTTTGTTTTGGCTGTTTGGACTTTATCAATCTTGGTATGCGAAGTCGCGACTTGATGAAGTTATAAGTATTTTAAAAACCGTCACTTTTGGTGTTTTATTTCTTTTCTTTGCCATTTTCATTGATGATATCTCAACAAATGCACCAGCAAACTCGCGGTTGTTAATTCTCATTTACTGGTTCTTGATGCTGTTTTTTACATCTGTTGGAAGAGTTGGAATAAGAACATTGCAAAGGAAACTCCTTGAAAAAGGAATAGGTGCAAGAAATACTTTAATAGTTGGGTTTAATGAAAAAGGGAAAGAAATTTTTGATCTGCTGAAAAAATATCCGGCGCTTGGATATAGAGTTGTCGGGTTTATCAGAACTGATAAAAGGAGAGGCGGTGAGTATGCTGGAGTGAAAGTTCTTGGGAATGTGGACGGAATTAACGAAATCATAAAGAAATATGATGTGAAAGAAATAATTTTTGCGCTTGATTCAAATGAACACGATAAACTTCTTGATTTAATTGGAAGATGCGATGAGGAAGTTAATTTCAAAATTGTGCCAGACCTTTACGATGCAATTAGTGGTTTAGCGAGGACTAATCAAATCTATGGATTCCCGCTTATTGAGATAATGCCTGAGTTGATGAAGCCGTGGGAAAAAGTAGCCAAAAGATTGATAGATATTGTGGTTTCGCTTGTCGTTCTCGTTGTTGGATTGCCATTATGGATTTTGATAGCAATTTTAATAAAACTTGATTCCCGTGGACCTATAATTTACAAACAAGAAAGAGTTGGTAAAGATGGAAAAATTTTCACACTTTACAAATTCCGTTCAATGTATGAAAACGCAGAGGCGATGACTGGACCGACTTGGGCAACTAAAAACGATCCAAGAGTTACACGCATTGGCAAAATTTTGAGAAAACTTCATCTTGATGAAATCCCGCAATTTTTCAATGTTTTGAAAGGTGATATGAGTTTAATCGGACCACGACCTGAAAGACCTATGTTTGTTGAAAAACTTTCAAAAGAAATTCCGCTTTATAAGAGAAGATTGAAAGTTAAACCTGGCATAACGGGTTGGGCTCAGGTGAAGTATAAATACGATGAATCAATTGAAGATGTGAAGAAGAAACTTCAATATGATCTTTTTTACATTGAGAATATGTCTTTGCGTATGGATTTGAAGATAATAGCATACACAATTTTGCATGTTTTGTCGGGCAAAGGACAAGCTTAACAATTTAAAAATAAACAAAGGAAATAATGCAAGTTCCAATTTTTACACCGGTGAGACAGTATCTGAATTTGAAAGAAGAAATTGACAAAGCAATTCAAAAAGTTTTAAACGCTGGGAATTTTATCCTTGGGGAAGAAGTCAGAGAATTTGAGTCAAAAGTTGCTGAATATCTTGGTGTCAAACATGCAATCGGCGTTGCATCTGGAACTGACGCATTGCAAATTGCTTTGATGGCGATTGATTTAAAGCCAGGTGATGAAGTTATAACAACACCATTTACTTTTGTTGCAACAGCTGAAACAATTGCCTTGCTTGGTGGGAAGCCGATTTATGTTGACATTGACGAAAAAACTTACAATATAAATCCAGATTTAATTGAGGAAAAGATAACTGAAAAAACGAAAGCAATCATCCCGGTTCATCTTTACGGTCAGTCGGCGGAGATGGATAAAATTATGGATATTGCACGACGTTACAATCTTTATGTGATTGAGGATTCAGCGCAAGCTTTGGGTGCTGAATATAAAAATAGAAAAGTTTGCACATTTGGAGATATCGCCTGCATAAGCTTTTTCCCGACGAAAAATCTGGGTGCTTTTGGAGATGCTGGAATGATTGTGACAAATAACGATGAACTTGCGGAGAAAATCAAAATGATAAGAGTTCACGGCTCAAAGATAAGATACAAGCACGAAATTCTTGGAGTTAACAGTCGGCTTGACACTTTACAAGCAAGTATTCTTCTTGTCAAATTGAAATATCTTGACAGATGGAATGAGAGAAGAGCTGAAATTGCAAAAAAATATAACGATGCTTTCCAAAATTTAGACGGAATAATAACTCCTTACTGCGAACCATACAACAAACATATTTATCATCAATATACGATAAGAACTGAACAAAGGGATGCGCTTGCACAATTTTTAAAGGAAAGAGGGATTCAAACAGCGGTTCATTATCCGATTCCACTTCATCTTCAAAAAGCGTTTTCATATTTTGGTTATAAACCCGGAGATTTCCCCGTCGCAGAGCAATGTTCAAAAGAAGTTCTTTCACTTCCGATGTTTCCTGAACTAACTGATGAAGAAGTTGATTATGTTGTTAAAAGTGTGAATGAATTTTTCAAAATTAACAAAGATTAGTTTATGCGTGTTCTTGTAATCATACCAACATATAATGAGGCGGAAAATATAAAAAGTTTAATCCCCGAGGTTCTTGCGCAGGGTGAAAAGCTTGGCTCATCTGTTAGGATTGAAGTTCTTGTTGTTGATGATAATTCTCCTGATGGGACAGCACAGATTGTGAAAGAATTTCAGAAAGTTTACGAAGACAAAGTTCATTTGATTGAAAGACCCGGAAAACTCGGGCTTGGGACTGCTTATGTTGAGGGTTTTAAATATGCCTTGAAAAATGGTTATGATTATGTTTTTGAAATGGATGCGGATTTTTCTCACGATCCAAAGGAAATACCGAAAATTTTAAATGGAGCTCTTGACAGTTATGACATAGTCATCGGTTCAAGATACTCGCACGGGGTTTCTGTTTTGAACTGGCCGATGAGTAGAGTTCTTTTAAGTTACTTTGCAAATTTATACGCAAGGAAAATGACTGGAGTTCCGATTATGGATTTGACAAGTGGTTTCAAGTGCATTTCAAGAAGAGTTCTTGAGAAAATTGATCTTGATGGGATTAGATCAAATGGTTATGCTTTTCAGATAGAGTTGACAGTTAAAGCGTATTACAAAGGGTTGAAGATAAAAGAGCATCCGATAATTTTTGTTGAGAGAAGAAGCGGGGTTTCAAAGATGAGCAAAAAAATTGTCTTTGAGGCTGCTTTGATGGTTCTTCGTCTTTCTGCTTATAGATTTTTGAAACTTTTCAAGAGAAGAAAAAATGGGAGTTGATCTTTCAATAATTATCGTCAATTACAATGTGAAGGAATTTCTTGAAAATGCTCTTATTTCAATTAAAAAAGCGATTGAAGGTATAAACGCAGAGATATTTGTTGTTGACAACGCAAGCGAAGATGGAAGCGTTGAAATGATAAAGCAAAAATTTCCAGATGTTAATTTAATTGCAAACTCCGAAAATCTCGGCTTTGCAAAAGCAAATAATCAAGCGTTAAAACTTGCCAAAGGAAAATATATCCTTCTTATAAATCCTGACACAATCGTTCAAGAGGATACATTTAGAGTTTTGCTCTCGTTTCTTGAATCGCATCCAGAGTGTGGGATGGTTGGATGTAAAGTTTTAAACCCTGATGGAACGCTTCAACTTGCTTGCAGGCGAAGTTTTCCAACCCCGTGGGTTGCGTTTACAAAAATGATTGGCTTGTCAAGTTTGTTTCCGAAAAGCAAAATTTTCGCAAAGTATAACTTAACCTATCTTGACCCTGATGAAGTTGCTGAAGTTGATGCGGTGAGTGGTTCGTTTATGATGATAAGAAGAGAAGTTTATGAAAAAGTCGGCGGACTTGATGAGGATTTCTTTATGTATGGAGAAGATATTGATTGGTGTTATAGGATAAAAAAAGCAGGTTGGAAAATTTATTATGTCCCGTTTACGCAGATAATTCATTTCAAAGGTGAAAGCACAAAGAGAAGCAATATAGATGAAATTCGTGTCTTTTACGAGGCGATGAAAATTTTTGTGAGAAAGCATTATAAAGAGTTTGCTTTGCTTGGCGTAATTTTGAGAGTTGGAATTTTTTTAAGGGGTTTGGTTGCTTTGCTTGGAAAATTTATTAAAAATTACTGGGATATGCTCGTTGACCTTGTGATAGTTTTATTTTCTTTCCTTGCTGGTGAATTCATAAGGTTTGGTCAAATTTTTGCACTTCCGAAATATGCTTATCCTGAAGTTTTAATTGTTCCGCCTTTGATAACAATTTTTTCATTATACGCTTTCGGAGTTTACACAAATAGAAAATTTTCAATTGGTTATTCTGTTATCGCTGTCTGGTTTTCGGCTCTTGTTTTGTCTTCTTTGACTTTTTTCCTGAAAGAATACGCTTTTAGCAGAATGATTGTTCTTATGATGACTTTGTTGAACACATTTTTAATTCCGCTGTGGAGATTGTTGTTAAGAATTCTTGGAAAGATTCCGTTTGTGAATATAAGTATCGTTGCAAAGCGAGTTTTAATCGTTGGGACGGGAGCAAATGTTTCTTCTTTGATCAAAAAATTAAAGAATAGAACGAGCGAAAATATAAAAGTTGTTGGTGTGGTTGATTATGATTTGAGAAGAGTCGGCGAGAAAATTGATGGAGTTGAGATCATCGGAAGTATTAGTTCAATTGAAAAGATAATTCGTGAGAGAAAAATAAATGATGTCATTTTTTTAAGCGATGAAGTGCCTTATTCGCAGATACTTTCTGTGATAAGTCGTGTGAGGGATAGAAGCGTTAATTTCAAACTTGCTTTGGTTGGTTCAGATTTGATTTTGAGCAAGGCAAGTATTGACACGCTTGATGATATTCCAGTTCTTGATATTGATTACAATGTGAATAAATTTTTGAACCGATTTGCGAAGAGAGTTTTTGATATAATTTTCACAATTCCGCTTTTGATTTTTGTGTATCCTTTGGTATATTTAAAAAAATTTTCACGCAAGAAAGTTGGAAATTTTGATGAGAAAATTTTGCTTTTGCCGAAGGTGTTAAGTGGAAAGTTGAGTTTGGTCGGTCGTCCGCTTGATTCGCCAGATGAAAAAAATTATCTTGGAAAAAAAGGTTTGACAGGAATAGTTCAAATCTCTGATCACGAGAATCTATCTGAAGAGGAGATTGAAAGGTTGAATATATTTTATGCTCGGAATCAATCGCTTGCACTTGACATTGAGATTTTAATCAGGACTCTTATAAACTTGATCAAAAATAAAGGTCATTTTTAGGATGTCAAAATTTGTTCTTGATTTTGAGAAGCCGATAGTTGAACTTGAACAGAAAATTGAGGAAATGCGCAAGTTTGCAAATAGCGGTGGAGTTGATTTGAGCGATGAGATAAGAAAACTTGAAGAAAAGGTTGAGGAGTTGAAGAAAAACATTTATTCAAACTTAACACGATGGCAGAAGGTTCAAATCGCAAGGCATCCCGATAGACCTTATCCTTTGGATTACATTTATCTTATGATGAGTGATTTTGTTGAACTTCACGGTGATAGATATTTCGGTGATGATAAAGCGATGATAGGTGGTTTTGCGAAGTTGGGTGATTACACTGTGGTTGTAATTGGAACGCAAAAAGGTCGGGACACGAAGTCAAATCTTTATAGAAATTTCGGTATGCCACATCCCGAGGGATATAGAAAAGCATTGAGATTAATGAAACTTGCGGAGAAATTTAACAAGCCAGTTATAACTTTGATTGACACTCCGGGCGCATACCCAGGCATCGGAGCAGAGGAAAGAGGACAGGCGGAGGCAATTGCAAGAAATCTCTTTGAAATGGCAAAACTTGAAGTTCCGATAATCGTTGTGATAATTGGTGAGGGAGCAAGCGGTGGAGCGCTTGGAATTGGAGTCGGCGATCGTGTTCTTATGTTGGAACATGCTTGGTATTCCGTAATTGCTCCAGAGTCGTGTTCAAGTATCTTGTGGAGAAGCTGGGATTATAAGGAGCAAGCAGCGGAGCAACTTAAACTTACGGCTCAAGATCTCATAAAACTTGGTGTGATTGATAGAATTGTCCCCGAACCTCTTGGAGGAGCGCATCGGGATCATAAAGAAGCAGCGAGAATTTTAAAAGAAATTTTACTTGAAGAACTTGACACACTTACGAAGATAAAGCCCAAAAAACTGGTTGAGATGAGAATTCAAAAATACAGAAAAATGGGGTTCTGGGAAGAATGATAAAGCACGTTTTTAAAATTAGGGTAAGATATTCAGACACGGATCAGATGAGGTTTGTCTATCATGCGAAGTTTTTTGAGTATTTTGAATGGGCGAGGACAGAGCTTTTGAGAGATTATGGTTTGCCGTATAGCGAGATTGAAAGAATGGGTTATCTCATCCCTGTTCTTGAAGCGTATGCAAAATTTAAAAAGCCAGCTTACTATGATGACTTGTTAAGGATTGAAACATATATGAAAGAAATTCCAAACTTAAAATTTCGGCTTGAATATGAAGTTTATCGTGATATTGATGACGAGTTAATCGCCGAGGGATACACTGAACATGTTTTTCTTGATGCGAAGACATACAGACCTGTGAAACCGCCGGATGTTTTTATGAATTTTGTCATTGAACAGTTTAAATCTTGTAAAAACAAAAAATGTTAAGTTATGTTTGATAAAGAGCTTTTGAAAATTCTCGCATGCCCGAAGTGCAAAGGTGATTTAAAGTATGTTGAAGAGCCAGAATCACTTGTCTGTGAAAAATGTGATAAAGTTTATGAGATAAGAGACGGAATTCCGATTCTGCTTGTTGATGAAGAAAATGAGGATTGAAAATGGGCATAAAATACGAAGACGAGATTGTTGAGATAGTCAAAAGGGCGCTTGTTGAAGATATAGGTTATGGAGATATAACGACGATTTCTGTAATTGGTGATGAATATATTGAAGCAAGTGGTGAGTTTCTCGTTAAAAGTGATGGAATAATTGCGGGGCTTGATGTCGTGTGGCTTGTTTTTAAAACAATTGATCCGGGTTTAAATTTTGTTCCTTATGTCAGCGATGGTGATGAAGTTAAAAATGGAGATATTGTCGGCGTTGTGAGCGGTGATGTTAGAAGCATATTGAGTGCGGAGAGAACTGCTTTGAATTTTCTTCAAAGGATGAGCGGGATTGCAACTTTAACGAATAAGTTTGTCAAGGCGGTGGATGGAACGAAAGCGAAAATTACAGACACAAGAAAGACAGCGCCGGGACTTCGCTTGATTGATAAAATTGCAGTTGAAGTTGGCGGTGGTGTAAATCATAGATTTGGGCTTTATGATATGATTTTGATAAAAGATAATCACATAGCAGTCGCAGGAGGAATTGAAAAGGCGATTGAAAGATGTTTGAAGTATGTCAAAGAGAAAAATGTGGATGTAAAAATTGAGGTTGAAGCACAAAATCTTGATGATGTGCAAAAAGTTTTGAAAATTGGTGGAGTTGATAGAATTTTGCTTGACAATTTCAAAATTGATGATTTGAAAAAAGCTGTTGATTTGATCTCTGGTAAATTTGAAGTTGAAGCTTCGGGCGGGATTACGCTTGAAAATGTCCGCCAAGTTGCGGAAACTGGCGTTGATTACATCTCAATAGGAATGTTAACTCATTCACCAAAAGCACTTGATATTTCGCTTGAAATAAAAATTTAACAGATATGGAGATTATTTCAGATTTTCTTGTCATTGGAAGTGGAATTGCTGGTTTGTTTTATGCTTTGAAAGTTGCAGATTACGGTCAAGTTGTTATAATCACAAAGAAAGAGAGAGCTGAATCAAATACAAATTACGCCCAAGGGGGAATTGCTTCTGTTTTCTCGCCAGATGATTCATACGAGCTTCACATTCAGGATACATTGAATGCGGGAGCGGGACTTTGCAAGCGTGAAGCAGTTGAAATTATGGTCCGTGAAGGACCGAAAAAAGTTGAAGAACTTATCCAAATCGGGGTTGAATTTACGAGGACTCAAAATGGAAAACTTGATCTTGGGATGGAAGGCGGACATTCAAGGAAAAGAATTGTTCACGCAAAGGATTTAACAGGGCGTGAGATTGAAAGGGCATTGATTGAAAAAGTTTTAAGCCATCCAAATGTGAAAATTTTTGAGCATCATGTTGCGATTGATTTAATAACAGAACATCATCTTGTTGGAATTGAAAAAGGGAAAAAACTTGATAATATACATTGCTGGGGAGTTTATGCACTTGATGTTAAAACTGGAGTTGTTAAGAAGTTTCTTTCAAAAGTGACGATGCTTGCTACCGGCGGTCTGGGTCAGGTTTATCTACATACGACAAATCCTTTGATAGCAACTGGAGATGGTGTGGCTATGGCTTATAGAGCAGGGGCGAAGATCGCAAATATGGAATTTATTCAATTTCATCCGACAACACTTTATAATTCTGGCTCACCTGCTTTTTTGATCTCGGAAGCTGTTCGTGGATTTGGTGGAATTTTACGCACGAAAAAAGGTGAAGATTTTATGAAAAAATACGACCCACGGGGCTCGCTTGCTCCAAGAGACATCGTTGCAAGAGCAATTGATACGGAATTAAAAAAATCAGGAGATGAATATGTCTATCTTGACTTGACTCACCTTGACCCTGACAAGGTAAAAGATAGATTTCCGCACATTTACGAGAAATGTCTTGAATTTAAAATTGACATTACGAAAGAGCCAATCCCTGTTGTTCCAGCTGCTCATTATTCCTGCGGTGGAGTTTTGACAGATCTTTGGGGAAGGAGTTCAATAGTTGGCTTGTATGCCGCTGGTGAGGTTGCGATGACCGGAGTTCACGGGGCAAATCGCCTTGCTAGTAATTCACTTCTTGAAGCGCTTGTTTTTTCTGAAAGAGCTGCGATTGATTCGGTTAGATTTGTAAATGAAAACTTTTTCAAATTTCCAGAAATTCCAGATTGGGTTGATACTGGAATTTTCAATATGGAAGAATGGGTCTTGATCTCACACGATAAAAAGGAAATTCAGCAATTGATGTGGGACTATGTTGGAATAGTTAGGTCAACATTGCGACTTGAAAGAGCAAAAAGAAGAATTGAGTTGATTGCAAATGAAGTTGAAGAATTTTATAAAAAGACGAAAGTTACAGCTGAAATTCTTGAGTTGAGGAATCTTGCAACCGTTGCTCTTCTTATAATTCGTTCTGCTTTAATGAGAAAAGAAAGTCGCGGACTGCACTTTAACACCGATTATCCATACAGAGACGATGAAAATTGGTTGAGGGACACGATAATTCAGGATATAAGGATTTGAAACGATTTCTTTTTATCTGCCTTTTTTGTTAAATTTGATTGAAGTTAAAAAATATCTTTTTCAAAATGTCCAATCACAAGGAAAATGAAATACTGCTCATACATTGCGTTGAAATTTATGAAGAGAGAATTTTTGTCAATACAAAGTTATAAGCGTTAATTTTATGGCTTCAAAAATTAAATTTGGCGTTATCGTTTTTCCGGGCTCTAATTGTGATTATGACACTTATTATGTTTTAAAGGAGGTTTTCAAGCAAGATGTTAAGTTCATATGGCATAAAGATAGTTCTGTTGGAGATGTTGATGTTGTAATTTTGCCGGGTGGATTTTCTTATGGTGATTATTTGAGACCCGGAGCTATTGCAAGGTTTTCGCCTGTGATGAAAGATGTTATAAATTTTGCTAATCGTGGTGGAAAAGTTATCGGCATTTGCAACGGATTTCAAATTTTAGTTGAAGCAGGGCTTTTACCGGGCGCTTTGTTGAGAAATTCATCTTTGAGATTTATTTGCAAATATATTTATGTCCGAGTTGAAAATAAAAATACGCCATTTACTTGCCTTTGCGAGGAAGGCGAAGTTTTAAAACTTCCAATCGCTCACGGTGATGGAAATTATTATGTTGATGAAGATACATTGAAAAGATTAATTGAGGACGAACAAGTTGTTTTTAGATACTGCGATAAGGATGGAAATATAACGGATGAAGCAAATCCAAATGGTTCTGTTTACAATATCGCTGGGATTGTTAATGAGACGGGCAATATACTTGGTATGATGCCTCATCCGGAGCGTTGTTCAGAGTCAGCGCTTGGATGCACGGATGGAGCGAAAATTTTTAATTCGTTAATTTATTCTCTTGCACTTGCAGAAGAATTTGTGATGAACAAGTAAAAGAAAAACAGTTAAAAAATTAAAAAGAGGTGAGTAAAATGTTCGGTCTTGGATGGCAGGAATTACTTTTAATTTTGATTGTGTTGCTGATTTTGTTTGGAGGCAAGCGTCTTCCAGAGCTTGCTCGTGGTTTGGGAAGCGGAATAAAGGAGTTTAAAAAAGCTTTGAGAGAGGATGAAACTACATCGCAGAATGAGAAGCCCAAAGAAATTGAGCAAAAGACGGAGAAAAAAGATTAAATAATTTACATCGTCGGGAGGTGTCTCTATGTTTGAAAACATCGGATTTGGAGAATTACTTGTAATTGCTTTGTTCATTTTGATATTTTTTGGACCGAAGAAGATTCCTGATATAGCAAGAACTTTGGGAAAAGCAGTTCGTGAATTTAGAAAAGCAATGCAAGATGTCCAGAGCGAAATTCAAAGCGTGACAGGGATTGATTTAAATTCTGAAATAAATCAGATCAGTTCCGAAGTCAAGGAGTTAGCTGATAAACCGATTGAGAGGGCGAATGAACTTGATGATTTAAAATTTGTGAAGCAAGAAGAACAAATTGTTGAAAAATCAGAGCAAATAATTGAGAGAAATGAATTATCAAAGGGACGGAACAATTCGGCTGGTAAAAAAACGAAGATGAGATCATCGTCAAGAGTTAAAGTTAAATCTCGCTCGGGTGTGAAAACAAAGTCAAAAGAAAGATGAAGGTTAAAAAATTTGATGTTTTGACCTATGATGAGATAAGAGAAAAACTCACATCGGGGGAATTGACCTGTGAATCTCTTGTCAAAAGTTATCTGGGTAAGATAAAAGAGTTTAGGAGGTTAAATGCTTTTATCAGTGTTTTTGAAGAAAAAGCAATTCAAAGGGCTATTGAGATAGATGAGAAGATAAAGTCCGGGGATGCTGAGAAACTGGCGGGGATGGTCATTGCGGTTAAGGATAACATTTGCATTAAAGATGAAAAATGCACATGTGCGTCAAAAATACTTGAGAATTTTATTTCGCTTTACAACGCAACCGCTGTTGAAAGATTGTTAAAAGAGGATGCAATCATAATCGGTAAGACAAACCTTGATGAATTTGCGATGGGTTCATCAACTGAGAATTCTTACTTTGGACCCACGCTTAATCCTTATGATGAAGAACGTGTTCCAGGAGGTTCAAGCGGTGGGAGTGCAGTTGCGGTTGCAGTTGGACTTTCAACGACTGCGCTTGGCTCTGATACGGGTGGCTCAATTAGACAACCAGCTTCTTTTTGCGGTGTTTATGGTTTGAAGCCAACTTATGGAAGAGTTTCAAGATTTGGTCTTGTTGCGTTTGCTTCTTCGTTTGATGTAATAGGTCCATTTGGAAATTCAACAAAAGATGTAGCTCTTGTTCTTCAAGTTATCGCTGGTCGTGATGAATTTGATTCAACATCGGCGGATGTTCCAGTTCCGGATTATTTGAGTTTTCTTGATAAAGATGTTAAGGGTTTAAAAGTTGGCATACCGCAGGAGTATTTTTCACAGGGGCTTGATGATGAAATAAGGGAAGCGATTGAAAGAAGAATTGATTTTTTGAGAGAAAGTGGCGCAATTGTTGAAAAAATCTCGCTTCCGCACACTGATTACAACATTCCAACTTATTACATACTTGTAACTGCGGAAGCATCCTCAAACCTTGCACGTTATGATGGAGCAAGATACGGGTTCAGAGCAGAAGGTGTGAAAACTTTATATGAAATGTATGTTAAATCAAGAAGTCAAGGTTTTGGAGCCGAGGTTAAAAGAAGGATAATGCTCGGGACATATGTTTTATCTGCTGGATATTATGAAGCATATTATAGGAAAGCTCAAAAAGTGAGAAGATTGATAAAAGAGGACTTTGATAAAGCATTTGAGAAGGTTGATGTGATAATAACTCCGACATCGCCAACTACAGCTTTTAGGATTGGTGAAAAAGTTGACGATCCGCTTCAAATGTATCTATCGGATATTTACACGGTCTCTGTAAATCTTGCTGGTGTTCCGGCGATAAATGTTCCAGCTGGTTTTGATAGCAAAGGATTGCCGATTGGAATGCAAATTATTGGCAATCAGTTTGATGAAGGGACGATTTTGAGGGTTTCGGATTTTTTGGAGAAAAATTACGATAAAAAGGTGAATAATGATTAACGAATTGAAGTTAATGTTTGAGGATAAAGCAATAGCTGAAAAATAAAAAGAAAGTTGCCATATATGTTTTCGCTTGCAGAAGCCGAGATCTCAAAAGGTAGTAAAATTGGAATGGAAATTGGAACAATAAGAGAACAGATTTTAATTGCTTTACTGATTTATAAATTTGGAACTGACAATGTGGAAATTGCTGGTATAAATTCTCCTGACTTTGATCTCAAATTATTTGGGTTTCCTGTCTCAATCAAAACAAAAACAGGTGCTATTCCTAAAAGAATTATACGCCTTTCCGGAAGTGGAGTAAAATTAATTTGGACTGTTGATTGGAATAAAGTTGATGAATTTTTTAATTCATACGAACCGAAAAGCGAATTATTACTCGTTGAAGTTGTATGGGAGAAAAATGGTGGTTTTTATTATTTCCCACTTGAAACTCAAAAAGAAATTTTTGAAAGTTTAGGCAGAGAAAAATACATTTTTAAGCATCGCAAGGGAACTAATCCAAGAGGTGTAGAGATAAGTAATTTAGGTCTGATTGAACTTGCAAACCATTACCGGACAAGAAAAATTGAAATAAATTGGCAAAGACCTGAAAAAAAGATTGATCCATATGAACCTTTTAGGAGGTGGATTGAATTATGGGAAAGAGATTAGGGACAAAAACGAGTTCATTTGGCTCGCCCGGTAGAATAAACCACGATTCTTCAATTTTCTATGCGCGAAAACTTTTTCAGGACTTACCAAAAGAAGAAAATGTTGAATATGTGGAGAATAAAATTCCCGACGAATACTTAAACAAAATCTTTTGTAAATCAAGCGAAAAAATGGAAGAAATTCCTGATAATTCCGTTCATCTTGTTGTGACATCTCCGCCTTACAATGTTGGAAAAGAGTATGACGATGATTTAACATTAAACGAATACAGGGAATTTTTGAAAAGAGTTTTTTCGGAAGTAAAGAGAGTTCTTGTTCCTGGCGGGCGACTGGCGATAAACATAGCAAATCTCGGAAGGAAACCATATTTACCGCTTCACATTTATGTAATTGAAGATATGCTTTCACTTGGATTTTTGATGCGGGGCGAAATTATTTGGAATAAGGCAGGAGGCGGAAGCCCATCAACTGCTTGGGGCTCGTGGCTTTCGCCTAAAAACCCAACTCTTCGCGACCAACACGAGTATATCCTTGTTTTTTCAAAATCTTCATTGACAAGACCTAATCCGTTTGAGAGAGAAAGCACAATTTCAAGAGAGGAATTTCTTGAATTTACAAAGAGTGTATGGACATTTCCACCTGAATCTGCTAAGAAAGTCGGGCATCCAGCTCCTTTTCCCGTTGAACTTCCTTACCGACTTATTCAACTTTACACTTTTAAAGACGAAGTTGTTCTTGACCCATTTATGGGGAGCGGGCAAACGGCAATTGCAGCTCTTATGGCAAACCGAAAATATATTGGGTATGAGATAAACAAAAATTATGTAAAACTTGCGGAGCGAAGAATTAAGGAATTTTATGCAAGTTTTCAGGATAAACTTTTGTAAAAATAAAATTCAAGAGAAAAATGGCAATACTTGTTGACAAAAGCACACGGCTTGTGGTTCAGGGAATAACCGGTGGTGAAGGTTCTTTCCACACAAGGCAAATGATTGAATATGGAACAAATGTCGTCGCTGGCGTTGTCCCGGGGAAAGGCGGAACTTTCTTTGATGGTAAAATTCCAATTTTTAACACTGTTCGTGAAGCGGTTGAAAAAGAAGGTGCAAACACATCAATTATTTTCGTTCCCGCACCATTTGCACCAGATGCTATAATTGAAGCAGCGGATGCTGGAATTAAATTAATCGTCTGCATTACAGAAGGAATTCCTGCAAAAGATATGATTCAGGTTTATGAGTATTTGAAACATACGCAATCTCGCTTAATTGGTCCGAATTGTCCGGGTGTAATTTCACCAGGCAAAGCGAAAGTTGGTATAATGCCGGGATTTATTCATAAAGAGGGAAATATCGGAATTGTTTCAAGGAGCGGAACACTGACTTATGAGGCGGTGAAACAATTAACAGAGCTTGGGTTTGGACAATCAACTTGTGTTGGAATTGGTGGTGATCCTGTTATTGGTTCAAAATTTACGGACATTATAAAACTTTTTAACGAAGACCCGGAAACAGAAGCGATCGTAATGATAGGTGAAATTGGTGGAACGGCTGAGGAAGAAGCAGCGGAATTTGTTAAGAACAATGTTGATAAACCTGTTTTTGGTTTCATTGCTGGTAGAACTGCACCTCCCGGAAGAAGAATGGGTCATGCTGGCGCAATTATTTCGGGTGGAAGAGGAACTGCCCAGGAAAAAATGAAAGCGTTATCCGAAGCAGGAATTTATGTGATTGAAAATCCAGCTGTTATAGGTGAGACGGTTAAAAAAGTTTTGGGTGAAAAACCGAAGAAAAAAGTTTTCATTATGTCGTCTTCAAAAGCAAAAAAATCAAAAACCGCAAAATCAAAGAAATCAAAAGTTTCAAAACAAAGTAAAAACAAAAAAAGGAGATAAACCTTGGAAAGAACGCTTGCAATCCTCAAACCCGACTGCGTCAGAAAAAATTTAATCGGAAAAGTTATTGCACATATTGAAGAAGCTGGATTTAAAATCGTTGCTATGAAAATGCTTCGCTTAACACCAGAGCAAGCATCGGCGTTTTATTATGTTCATCGTGAAAAGTCGTTTTATAATGACCTTGTGAAGTTTATGAGTTCAGATAGAGTTGTTGCTCTCGTTCTTGAAAAAGAAAATGCAGTTGAAGATTTCAGAAAATTAATCGGTGCAACCGACCCAAAAGAAGCAGATGAAGGAACGATAAGAAGGTTATATGCAGACAGCAAACAGGAAAATATAGTTCACGGCTCAGATTCCGTTGAAAACGCTAAAATTGAAATAGCATTCTTTTTCTCCCAGAGTGAGTTAATCGCAAATGGAGTTGATTGATAAATTAAATCACGCACAAAGATGAAAAAATTGATTATGTTAAACCTTTTGATTTTCTCTTTGCTTTTTTCGCAAGAAAAGAGAGTTAAAATTGGCGCTGAAGTTTTCCTTGAAAAGCACCTTGACTTGATAAGGGGTAAGAGAATTGGAATTGTGACGAATCATACTGGGATTTTGCCAAACGGAAGACATATAGTTGATGTTTTAAACGAAATTCCAGATGTAAAGATAATTGCACTTTTTGGACCTGAACATGGGATAAGAGGTGAAGTCCCTGACGGAAAAAGCATTTCACACGGGGTTGATACGAAAACGGGTATAAAAGTGTATTCGCTTTATGGTGAAGTTAAAAAGCCAACGCCAGAGATGTTGAAAGATATTGATGTTTTGATTTTTGATATTCAAGATGTTGGAGCGAGATTTTACACTTACATTTCAACTATGAGCTATTGTATGGAAGCGTGTGCGGAGCAAGGGAAAAAATTTATCGTTTTTGACAGACCAAATCCAATTCGTGGTGTTTATGTTGATGGTTCGGTGCTTGAGCCAAAGTTTAAATCATTTGTTGGGCTTCATCCAATACCTGTTTCACACGGAATGACGGTCGGCGAACTTGCGAAAATGTTTAATGAAGAGGGATGGCTTGAAAATGGAGTTAAAGCTGATTTATTCATTGTAAAGATGGAAAATTATTCAAGAAGAATGTGGTTTGATCAAACGGGATTGCCGTGGATTAAGCCATCTCCGAATATGATGACTTTGAAAACTGCAATAGTTTATACAGCAACTTGTTTCATTGAAGGGACAAATGTTTCAGAAGGCAGAGGAACGGAGCATCCTTTTGAATGGATCGGTGCGCCGTGGATTGATGGAAAAAAACTCGCTGATGAACTTAACAGTTACAATCTTCCGGGCGTAAAATTTGAACCAATTGAATTTGTTCCAGTTGATATTGAAAAAGTAACCGTTGATCCAAAATACGAAGGTGAAAGATGTGGAGGTGTTTATTTGAATGTTTATGATCGTGAAAAATTTGAGCCGGTTAAAACAGCTGTTTATATACTTTACACATTGAAAAAGTTATATCCGAATGAGTTCAAATGGCGAACCGCAGGGCAGGATAGATTATGGGGAACAGACAAAGTTAGATTGATGATTGACGAAGGGAAAAAGCCGGAAGAAATTATAAAATCGTGGAAGGACGGACTTGAAAAATTTTTGAAAATACGGCAAAAGTATTTGCTGTATAATTAAATTTGGAATTTTTGATGAAAAGAAGGAAACCAGAGACGATACTTGAAGAACTTGAAAAATTTGTTCGTGATCTTGGAATAACTTTGAGATATGAAAGAGGCGATTTTGAAGGTGGATATTGTGTTTTGAAGGAGCAGAAAATGATCGTGATAAATAAAATTGCAAACACGCAGAAGAGAATTTCGCTTCTTGCACAAAGCATAGTTGAAATGGGAATTGATGAAGGTTTAATGAGTCAAACGGTTAAAGAGATAATTGAAGATGAGCTTGCAAAATTAAAAATCGCAAAGGAATGAAGATTCTCATAATTCACGGAGTAAATTTGAACATTCTCGGGAAGCGAGAGCCGGAAATTTACGGGACTTTGACGCTTGATGAGATAAATGAAATTTTGAAAAAAGAATTTCCAGATGTTGAGTTTGAGTTTTTTCAGTCAAATTTTGAAGGTGAAATAGTTAACAAGTTAAACTCTTTGATTGATTCCGACTTTGATGGTGTCCTGATAAATCCGGGCGCTTTTACTCACTATTCTTATGCGATAAGGGATGCGATATCTTCTTTAAAAATACCAGTTGTTGAAGTGCATTTATCAAACATTCAGTCAAGAGCAGAGCGTGGGGAGAAATTCAGAGCAAAAAGCGTCATCTCTCCAGTTTGTAAGGGTTATATTGCAGGTTTTGGATATTTGAGTTATATTTTGGGTGTAGAAGCAATTGTCAAATCAAAACAGTAAAATTTATGAGATCTGCTGAAATAATTTTCATCGTTGAGGAAGATATTGAGGGTGGATATACAGCAAGAGCGTTTGATTATCCTATCTTCACAGAAGCAGACACAATTGAAGAGTTGAAGGAAAAAATTAAAGATGCGATAAGATGCCATTTTGACGATGAAGAAGAGATACCAAAGATTGTTAGATTGCATATCGTTAAAGATGAGATTTTGCATCTATGAGCAAAATCCCGAGAGATGTATCCGGAAGGCAACTTGCCAGGCTTTTAAGCAAGTATGGATATAAAATAACAAGAGAGACAGGAAGCCATATTAGATTAGTTTCAAGATATCATTCAAACGAGCACAAAATTACGATACCAGACCATAAGTCGTTAAAAATTGGGACTTTAAATTCAATTTTGAATGAAGTTGCAAACTACTTAAAGATTCCCAAGGATGAGCTTTTGAAGAATTTATTTTGATTGTCAAATCGTTGCAGGTTTTGGATATTTGAGTTATATTTTGGGTGTAGAAGCAATTATCAAATCAACCCAGATAGGAAAATGATAAAAGCGGTTATATTTGACCTTGATAATACGCTTGTTGATTTTATGACGATGAAAAGACAGGCGATTGATGCAGCAATAAGTGCGATGATTGATGCGGGTTTGAAAATTTCTTATGAAGAGGCGAAGCAGAGGATTGATAGAATTTACGCTGAAAAGGGGATTGAGTATCAGCAGGTTTTTGATGACCTTTTGAAGGAAATTTACGGAAGGATTGATTATAAAATTCTTTCCGCAGGGGTTGTCGCATACAGGCGTGCTCGTGAAGCTGCTCTTGTCCCGTATCCACATGTTTATATGACATTGACGACGCTTCTTAAAATGGGTTTGAAACTTGCCGTCATTTCGGATGCCCCAGCTCGTGAGGCATGGTTGAGATTGTGTTATTTAAATTTTCACCACATCTTTGACCATGTTATAACTTTTGATGATACAGGGGAAAGGAAACCGAGCCCGGTTCCATTTTTGAAGGCGCTTGAACTTCTTGGAGTTGAACCACACGAGGCGATAATGGTTGGAGATTGGGCTGAAAGAGATGTCGTCGGGGCGAAAAAAGTTGGAATGAAGACCGCTTTTGCAAGATATGGAGACACATTTAACACGCAAAATCCAGAGGCAGATTATGAGTTGAACGATATTATTGAACTCATTGACATAATCAAAAAAGAAAATGGTTGGCTATGATAATTGGAGTTGGAGTTGATATAGTTGAAATTGAAAGATTTAAGAACTTAACAGAGAAATGGGGGGAACATTTTTTGCAAAAGATTTTCACACAGCGTGAAATAGATTATTGCCTTTCAAAGAAAAACTTCCATCAGCACCTTGCCGGAAGATTTGCAGCAAAAGAAGCAATAAGCAAAGCAATCTCAACCGGATGGAGTGGAATTTTCAGATGGAAAGATGTTGAGATTTTAAATGATGAAAATGGGAAGCCAGTTGTTGTCCTTTATAATCAGCTTAAAGAACAGTTCAAATCTTGTTTTTTCCATATCTCAATTTCACATTCTTTAAATTACGCTGTCTCTTTTGCTCTTGTTGAAAAGAATTAATCTAAACCAAAAAGGATCTAAACTATGCCAGTTGTGAAGCCATTTTCAACAATTGCCGAAATGTTTGATGTCATCACAAGGCATTTTATTGATTCTGAAAAACCAGCTTATCTTTACAAAGTTGCTGGCGTTTATAAGCCACTTTCTTATAAGGAACTAAGAGAAATGGTTGAACTTACAGCGTGCGGACTTGCTGCGCTTGGATTGAAAAAGGGAGATAAAGTTGGAATAATCTCGGAAAATAGAATTGAATGGATAATTGTTGATTTTGCGATGACAACAACGGGAATAATAGATGTCCCGGTTTATCCGACTTTAACTGCAAAACAAATTGAGTATATTTTTAACAATGCGGGTGTAAAAGCAACTTTTGTTTCAAATCAAGTTCAACTTTCAAAAGTTGAAAAAATTTATGACAATGTTAAATCGCTTGACAAAGTTATAATTTTCACAGAGAAAGGAATAACTGCGCCGGAGTATCTTTTAAGTTTAAAAGAACTTATGGAGCTTGGGCGAGATTTTAGGGAGAAAAATCCAGATTATTGGATAAACATGATTCGTGAAATTAAGCCGGAAGATATTTTAACGATAATTTACACATCTGGGACAACGGGCGAGCCGAAGGGAGTCGTTTTAACACATAAAAATCTTGTTTCAAACATTTTAAGTGCAACGCAAGTTGTTCCGATGACGCCTGAGGATACATTTTTATCATATCTACCGTTTTCACATTCATTTGAAAGGATGGCGGGGTTTTATGCAGCGTTTGCCTGCGGTGGGATTGTTGCACTTGCGGAAAGCATTGATACAATCGCACAAAATCTTCTTGAGGTTAAACCAACTGTTATGACAAGCGTTCCCAGATTGTTTGAGCGACTTTACAACAGGATAATAAAAGGAGTTGAATCAGGACCTGCATTGAGAAAGAAAATTTTTTATTGGGCTCTTGATGTTGGGAAGAAATATGTTCAAGCAAGCAAAAAAGGGAATGTCCCGGCGTGGCTTAAAGCTCAATATGCGCTTGCGGATAAACTTGTCTTCTCAAAGTTAAAAGAGAGGACAGGAGGAAGGATAAAATTTTTCGTTTCTGGTGGAGCTGCTCTTGCAAAGGAACTTGGTGAATTTTTTGAAGCTCTTGGAATTAAGATAATTGAAGGATATGGTTTGACGGAAACATCGCCTGTTTTGACTGTTAATCGGCTTGATGATTATAAATTTGGGACGGTTGGGAAACCAATTCCCGGGGTTGAGATAAAAATTGCAGAAGATGGGGAAATTCTCGCACGTGGACCAAATGTTATGCTCGGTTATTACAACAATCCTGAAGCAACCGCTGAAGCAATTGACAAGGATGGATGGTTTCACACGGGCGATATTGGCTACTTTGATGAAGATGGCTTTCTTGTTATCACAGATAGGAAAAAACATATCTTTGTCAGCTCCGGTGGTAAGAACATTGCCCCTCAACCTATTGAAAGTTTGCTCGTTCAATCAAATTACATTGATCAAGCAGTTGTAATTGGTGAAGGTAAGCCATTTTTGACAGCTTTAATTGTTCCTGATTTTGAAGCAATAAATGATTACGCAAAGCAACAGGGAATTCAGTTTCAGGATGAAAAAGAGTTATTGCACAGGGATGAAATTTATAGATTGTTTGAAAGAGAGATTAAAAAAGTTAACAAAGAGCTTGCACAACACGAGCATATAAGGAATTTCCGTTTGCTTGAAAAACCATTTACGATTGAAGATGGAGAATTGACACCAACATTAAAAGTTAAGAGGAAAGTTGTTGAGCAAAAGTATAAAGAACTAATTGAGAAAATGTATGAGGAACTTGGCGTTTGAGATAGCGATGGTGATTTTGTTTTCTGGTTTTATTTTTTCGCAAGGGCAAAAATATGTCAAGATTAATGTTTTGTCCAATTGGGATGGTAAATCCGATAAATTTTTTCTTGGTGTAAAATTTTCAATTGATAAGGGCTGGTATATTTACTGGCGAAATCCCGGAGATGCTGGGCTTCCACCTGAAATTAAATTAACACTGCCGAATTATCTAAAAGCTGGTGATGTTCAATTTCCATTGCCACGGAAGATCGTCCACAGTGATATTATTTCGTATGGATATTACGATGAAGTGATTTTGTTAATTCCAATTCAATTTGTTTCAAAAGTTGATGTTAAAAAATTAGACTTGATAAAAGTTGATTTGAGCTGGCTCGTTTGCAGTGAAAGTTGTGTTCCGGGCAAAGCGACAGTTGAATATAAAATCAAACCATCAAGCAAATCTGAAAAATCTGAGATTGAGAAATACAAATCTTTTTTGCCGAAAAAATTTGAGGAGTCAGGACTTAGGGTTAAAGATTTTAAAGTTGAGAAGAAGGGGAGCGTGAATTATGTCAAGATTCAACTTTCGGGCAAGGATGCAAAAAAAGTAGTTGATTTTTATCCGGATGTTTCCGATAAATTTATCATTGATTTAAGAAGTGTAAAGGTCAAAGATGGTGTAATTGAGTTAATGGCTAGTTCAACAAGTTCAAATGAGACGATGAACTTTTTGAGTGGTATTATCGTCGTAAATAACGAAGGTTATGAAATCAATTTAAACTTAACAAAAACAAAATGAGGTGGTGAAATGAATTTGATTCAAGCAATTGGAGTTGGGGCTTTAATTTTGGCGATGGCAATTTTCTCTGGGGAAGATAAAAAAGTTGAAGTTGGAAGCGTTGTTCCAGATTTTAGTTTAAATGATTTGAATGGGAAAGTTGTTAAGTTGTCTGATTTTAAGGGTAAAATTGTTGTTCTTGAGTGGACAAATCCGAACTGTCCATTTGTTCAGCGTGTTTATAGAGAGAAGATAATGACGACGGTTCAGAAGGAATTTACAGAGAAAGGCGTTGTTTGGTTGCTTGTTAATTCAACAAATCCGAAACATCGTGATTATAGGGAGCCAGCAGAGTTGAAGAAAATTTACGAAGAATGGGGTGCTGTGTATACTGCATATTTGATGGATCCAGATGGAAAAGTTGGTAAAATGTTTGATGCGAAGACGACACCACATATGTTTGTAATCGGCAAAGATGGAAAACTTCTTTACAGTGGAGCAATTGATGATGATCCGAGAGGCGAAAAGAAGGAAAAAGTAAATTATGTTAGAAATGTTTTGAATGAAATTTTAAGTGGGAAACCAGTTAGCGTTTCTGTGACAAAGCCATACGGTTGCTCTGTTAAGTATGCGGAGAATTAAAAAATTTGACTTTTTTAGTTTGGGAAATTATATTATAATTGCAAACATAAAGAGCGCGAGTAGTTCAGTTGGTAGAACACCAGCTTCCCAAGCTGGGTGTCGCGGGTTCGAGTCCCGTCTCGCGCTCTTTAAAAATTTTATGGCGCGTTCGTCTAGTGGTCTAGGACACCGCCCTCTCAAGGCGGAGATCGCGGGTTCGAATCCCGCACGCGCTACTAGCTCTTGACAAGTTAAAAAATTTTTATTATATTCCTTCTGAAAACGCTTTATTAAAGGCGCACCTTGACATAGATTGAAAGAAAAAAATTATTTCAGAAAGCACCTGCCGAAAAAGGAAAAGTTAAGTAAAACAAAAATCAGGAGGTGCGCTGAATCGTAAAATTGCTAATTCCTGCCTTTGATTCATTTCAATAAAATTGGCGTCTTCTTAGTTAAACATCTTTTTAAAACTCATACGGAGGTTAAGCTATGAAAAAATCTCTGTTAGTTTTATTTGCTATTCTTTTAGTTAGCACAGTTGCTTTTGCACAGCTTGGTGCAATAAGAGGTAGAATTACAGATGCCCAAACAGGGGAGCCATTGCCTGGGGCAAATATCTTCCTACTTAACACTGTTTACGGCGCAGCAAGCGATGCTGCGGGATTCTACATTATAAGAAACATCGTTCCCGGAAATTACACTTTGGTAGCAAAATATGTGGGTTATCAAGAATTTAGACAAAGTGTAAGGGTTACGCCCGGGGACACAGTTACAGTTAACATCAGATTATCACCAGGGCTTATAACAGTAAGCCCGATTGTTGTCACTGCGATTGGAACAGAAGAGGAGCGCGCTAAACTCGGGACTTCTGTTTCAAGCGTTACTGGTGAGACGGTTTTGAGAACTGGTTATACAAATGTTATTTCATCTATTGCTGTAAAGGCGCCTGGTGTATTTACTATTGAAACTGTTGGCGATCCAGGTGCAGCGACAAGAATTGTCCTTCGTGGTCCGAGATCACTTCAAACGGCAAATGAGCCATTAATAGTTGTTGATGGTGTTCCGATATGGAACTCAACTTTTGGAGCAAGCGTTGGCAATGTTTCAACGATTTCAAGAAATGTTGATATAAACCCGGAGGATATTGAATCAATTGAAATTATGAAGGGACCAGCAGCAGCTGCTATCTGGGGAGCAAGAGCTGCAAATGGTGTTATAGTTATAAAGACAAAGTCAGGTACATTCTCATCGCAGAGAAAAGTTAGATTATCTTTGAAAGGGAGAATCCATTCAAGTGAGCTTTTGAGACCATTCCCGTTGCAAAGGGAATTTGGTCAAGGGCAATATGGTAACTTCGTATTTAACTCCGCTCTCAGTTGGGGTGATAGAATAGCAGATAGACCAGGTGGACCGGATTCACTGCAAATTCCAACTCATCCATATTCAAGGATAATTGTTAAAAGATCAAAAGATACCTATGACCATGCGACAGAGCTTTTCCGCAAACCAATCACATGGAATGGTTCAATTGAAGTAAGTGGTGGTGATGAATGGGGTAACTTTTATTTGAACGCAGAGCGCCTTGAGGAGCAAGGAATCATCCTTGCAAACAGCGATTTCAAGAGAACTTCCATAAGAGCGAATGTTTCAAGAAGATTTGCTGAAAATATAAACGCCAGGGTTAACGCAGCGTATGTTAGGACATCAACACATCGTGTTCAGCAGGGTTCAAATATAAGTGGTCTCTTGCTTGGTGCTTATAGAACGCCACCAGATTTTGATAATAGACCTTATCTATCCCATCTATCCCATCTTGAACCATAAATCACACCCATTTGATAACCAGTAACAGCTCTTGAGCTTGGGTCAACGAAACCAGCAAGCCCAACTGATTCAATCCCAGGTGCAAGTTCAACAACTTTATTCCTGTTTTGCGACCAGTTAATTGTTGTCGTCCAGGAGAAACCACCAAATCTAAGCCATTCAGCAATTATTTGCAACTCGGTTCCTTTATTTTCAATCTTCGCCGTATTTGCCCATCTCGTTGAATATCCACTTGACGGTGGAACTGCAACATTGAGGATAGCATCTTTGGTGTTATTTACATATCTTGTTGCGCTTATGCCTAACCTATCGTTGAGGAATTTAAGATCAAATCCAAATTCTGTCTCAGTTGTCAATTCAGGTTTAAGATAAGGATTGCCAAATTGTGCAGATTGAACAGCACCACCACCATAGTAAATCGCGTTTATCACAGGACCCCAACCGTTTCCAAAGCTTGCATTGACATAATATGTTTTTGTTACATAAGCTGGTGGTCTTACACCAGCAACACCAACAGCTGCACGAACTTTACCAAAGCTCAGCAAAGTTTGATTTCTTAACACAGGAAGTTTTGTAAATTCCCACGCAACGCTTGCGGATGGGAAGAAATATGTCATATCAACACTTGTTCCATAGGTTGAAGCACTCTCATTTCTTCCACTCAAACGAATGTAAAGTTGATCAAGAACATCAAAACCAAGTTCACCATAAAATGCACCAGTTCTTACTATCGTCTTACTTTCATTAGGTAAATAATCAAGTGTGTTCAAAATGTAATCCGGTGCTTCTGGGATTATAAATCTTGTTCCCTGGATGTATGTATCATCTGTTTGCTCGTGATCAAGATGGAAGCCAAGTAAAGCCGATGCTGAAAGGAGTGAGCCAAGTTGATATTTGAATCTTAACATCAAATCTGTGTTAATCTGGAACTGTGAGATTACATCACGAATAATTCTTCCTGTTGGAACTGCTGCGTCTTGAACTGGCCAAACTTGATTCCTGCGGTCTGTGTAATAATCAGCCCCAATACGATAAGTGATCCCAAACCACTTGAATGGATCATAACTTATCTCAGCACTTCCAAAAATTCTATCAGTGTAGAAGAAAGATGGGTTCTTATAAATTGTGAAGAACGGATTGTTATAACCTGCTGTTCTGTTCGGATCCGCCTCCGAATTTCTGTATGACCTGTGCTGATTCGGTATCCTTGCTCCAGTCGTTGGTGAAACATAAGTTACA
>NZ_CZVW01000013.1:32500-60261 GCF_001536065.1 Candidatus Chryseopegocella kryptomonas | reverse complement strand
TTGTAGGAATTATTTTCGTTAGCGTGAAAGAAAAGCTGCTTGATAAAATTTTGCTCGCAAAGTATGGCGGTGGAAAAAATTTAAAGTATGGAAAAGAATACAGGATTATTTCAAGAAGCGATATACTTGCTGTGATTGAAGATTAAAAATTACACATTGGGAAATGAGCACATTGTTTAAAATAATTCTGGCAAATGTTTTTGTCAGTTTATTCTCTCTTGTAGGAATTATTTTCGTTAGCGTGAAAGAAAAGCTGCTTGATAAAATTTTGCTGTGGCTTGTATCCTTTGCTTCTGGTGCTTTGATAGGAGTCGCTTTCCTTCATATGATCCCGAGGTCAATTGAAAACAACAGCAAAGCGATTTACTTTGTTGTTCTTGGCATCGTTGTCTTTTTCCTTCTTGAAAAATTTTTTTACTGGCGCCATTGTCACGAACAAAAATGCGAGGTTCATTCATTTGCTTATTTAAATTTGATCGGCGATAGCTTTCATAACTTTATTGACGGCATGGTGATAGCTGGAAGTTTTGTCACTGATGTTAATCTTGGGATTATAACGACGCTTGCAGTAATTGTGCACGAAATTCCACAAGAACTTGGAGATTTTGGTGTTCTTGTTCACGGTGGATTTAATAAAAAGAAAGCTTTGACTTTAAATTTCTTAACAGCTCTTTTTGCCGTTGCAGGTGGTATCGTTGGATTTATTTTCACCGAAAAAATTTCTTTCATAAGGTTAAACCTTGTTCCATTTACAGCTGGCGGTTTTATATATGTTTCGCTCGTGGATCTTGTTCCTGAATTGCATCGTCGTTTTTCGCTAAAAGAATCATTTGTTCAACTTTTGCTTGTAATTTCTGGAATTTCAATTTTTGCTCTACTTTAAAAACAAAATTTTTTACCAAACATGAAAATCGCAATTCCAACTGACGATGGTGAGCATATTTCGGATGCATTCGGACATGCACATTATTTTTTGATAACCGATGAAGAAAGCAAAGAAACTGAATTAAGGCATAACAGCGAAGCTCACGAACATCATGAGTCTCATAAGCATCACCAAGGGCACAGACATAGAAGAGCAGAAATTATAGCGGAAACTTTGAAAGATGTTGATGTGATAATAACATCGCACATGGGAAAACCAATGATTGATAAAATGCTTTCCGAGGGAAAAATTATTTATGTCTCTCCAAAGTCGTTGAAAATTTCCGACGCACTTAAACTTTACTTTGAAGGCAAATTAAGAAAGATCATACAAACTTTAAATTAAAAATTTAAATCGGTTAATAAAATGACAAAAATAGTTATTCTCGGTGGATCATTTGCTGGATTGACAGCAGCGTTTGACCTTAAAAGAAAGCTTAAAGATGAAGTAGATATAACCGTAATTTCAAAATCAAAAAATTTTGTCTTCATACCGTCTCTTATTTGGGTTCCATTTGGGTGGAGAAAACCGGAAGATATTTCATTTGATCTTAAACCGGTTCTTGAAAATAAAGGGATAAAATTTGTCCACGCAGAAGCGACGAAGATAATTCCCGATAAAAATCTTGTTGAAACTACCTCTGGAAATTACGAGTATGATTTTCTTGTCATAGCAACTGGACCTGATTTACATTTTTCAGAAGTTGAAGGTTTGGGACCAAATGGTGGCTATACAACCTCAATTTGCACGATTGATCATGCGCTTCACGCTGGTGAAAAATGGGACGAATTTGTTAAGAATCCCGGTCCAATTGTAATAGGTGCAACGCAAAAAGCAAGTTGTTTTGGTGCAGCTTATGAGTATGTGTTTAACATTGAATACGCAGCAAGGAAAGCTGGGATAAGAGATAAAGTTAGCATAACTTTTGTAACCTCTGAGCCGTTTTTGGGAAATTTCGGGCTTGGTGGGGTTGGAAAATCTCAAAAGATGACGGAATACTTCTTTAAAAAAGTTGGAATTCGTGGAATTACAAATGTCGCAATTGAGAAAATCACACCGAATGAGATTTATCTTTCAAATGGTGAAGTTTTGCCGTATAAATATGCAATGATAATTCCACCTTTCCTTGGTGTTAAAGCGATCAGAGATTCAGGGCTTGGGAATGAAGCTGGATTTATACCTGTGGACGATACTTACAAACATGTAAATTACGACAACATTTACGCAGCTGGTGTTGCTGTTGCAGTTAAATACCCAGAACCAACCCAAATTCCAATTGGAGTTCCAAAGACAGGTTATATGTCTGAAGTGATGGCAAGAGTTGCGGTTGACAACATAATTTCAAAAGTTCTTGGGAAAAATCACGCTAAAAAGCTTGCTTTTGCGGATATAGCACCGCTCTGTGTTATGGATGCAGGGAACATGGGCGTTTTCTTTATGGCAAGTAGAAACTTCAAACCAAGGAAATATCATATTCTTTTCCCTGGACCTTGGTCACATTGGATGAAGGTTTGGTTTGAGAAATACTACATCTGGAAAATGAGAAATGGTTATACGCAGTTGCCGTAAATTTATTGAAAATCAATGATAAAATTTCACTTTGAAGGGCTTTGATTTTATGAAACATTTGCGTAGATTTGAATGTTATTAAAATTTGAATGGATTATGTAAAACATAAATGCGGAGGTAAAATTGGTTACAACTCCAGTAAGCAAACAGAAGGCGAAGGTTATAGGGATGGTCATAACGGACTGCCCTAATTGCAAGAATCAAATTTTCCTTGAGAAGCAAAGTGTTAAAATCTGTCCTTATTGTGAGGCAGAGGTTCATCTTGATGTTGAAAATATTGATGTCCGTGTTTGGGCTATTGTTCCTGAAAGACCAACTCGCAGAAGGAGAAGAAGAAGCAAAACTGAGGATATTGATCTTTTAACAAATTAACAGGAGGATATAAAAATGAAGGTAAACGAGGCAACCTGGGATAGGGTTCTTCGTGTAATCGTTGGGCTTTTCATTCTTTCACTTTTGTTCTGGGTTGAAGGAAATTCCAAATACTGGGGCTTGATAGGACTTCTCCCTCTTATAACTGGGCTTGTTGGATATTGCCCTGCATATTCACTTTTTAAGTTTTCTACTCGTAAAGAGTCGCAAACTTCGGGGAGTTAAAATTTTTCCGCCCCGATCATTTTGGGTCGGGGCTTTTTTGTTAAAAATTTAAATCAAATTATGCGATGTTAATTCTTTACATAGTCCTTGCGATAATTGGATTTTTTATTTTTTTGAATTTGAGCGTTGTTTTGAGAGCAAAATTTAGAAAAGGCAAATCTGTCCCTGAATTTGGTGGAGAAATCGGAAGAGCAATAAGAGAAGGCAAAAAGGTGATGCTTTATTTTTATAGTCCAACTTGTTCAGCATGTAAAGTTCAAACTCCGATAATTGATAAATTGATAAACTCAAGCAACGGGAAAACGAAAATTTTTAAAATTGATGTCAGCAAAGATATGAACATCGCACTCAAACTTGGTGTTATGGGGACGCCTTCAACTGTGATAATAGAAAACGGAAAAATAAAAGAATTTTTTGTCGGCGTAAAATCCGAAAACATATTGAGGAAGTTCCTATGAAATATGGAATTTCAAAAGTTGTGAATCTTTCTTATGAGGAAGCGGTTAATAAGATTACGGAAGAATTAAAGAAGGAAGGATTTGGTGTTTTAACGACGATAGATGTTAAGGAGACATTGAAGAAAAAGCTTGATGTTGATTTTGACAAGTATATAATTCTCGGGGCGTGTAATCCACCCTTTGCTTATCGTGCTCTTCAAGCAGAATATGACCTTGGGCTTATACTTCCTTGTAATGTTGTGGTTTATGAAAAAGATGGTAAAGTCACTGTCTCAGCTTTTGATCCGATGGTTATGGTTAAGATAGTTGATAATCCAAAACTGGAAGAAATTGCCGTTGAAGTTCGTAAAAAGCTTGAACGTGTCATTCAAAATGTTTAAAAACAAAAATTGACTTGTTAAGATGTCAGCAAAGAAAAGTAAAGTTAATTTGCTTCCGATATTTGGACTTTTGATTTTAATTTTTGCAGTCGGTTATCTTGGATATACTTCAAGAAAAGCAAGTCAATCGGTTGATGAGGAAAGTTATTCAACCATTACGCCTGCTTTTGCAAGTGTGCCTTCTGATGTTAGACCTGCTCCTGATTTTGAACTTCCAGATGTAAACGGCAAAAAAGTCAGGTTGTCCGATTTTAAAGGTAAAATTATTATTCTTGATTTCTGGGCGACTTGGTGTCCGCCGTGTAGGGCTGAAATACCAGGATTTATTGAACTTTACAAAAAATATAAAGACAAAGGCGTTGAGATAATTGGAATTTCACTTGATGAAGGCGGTGTCAAAGATGTAATTCCATTTATGAAAGAATTTGGTATAAATTATCACATTTTGATCGGAAATTACAAAGTCACGCAGGATTACGGCGGAATTCGTGGGATACCGACGACATTTGTAATTGATAGGAAAGGAAACATTAGAGCAAAATATGTTGGTTATCGCCCGAAAGAAGTTTTTGAAAGAGATATAATCATGCTTTTAAATGAGAAGTGAATTGACGAAATATGTTTATTTGAACTTTCAAAGATTTGAAATGCAAGAGGGCAAAAATTGTCCAAAGTGTGGCGAGAAAATGTTTTTTATCCGAAGATGCTGTGGTGATAATGAGGTCTGGGTATGTGAAAACTGCAATTATACTGATAAAGAGATCAGTCAAAACATCTGGTATTATTACATCTGGGCAAAATAAAATCTGGGAATTTTTATGTTTGCAGGAATAATTGGAGCGTTTGTCGGTGCTGTTTCAGGATTTTTCATAGGTAGATATTTCTCAAAACTTGGTGGAATGTGTCCTTTATTGTGTAATCCTAAAATTAGCACAATTTATTTTGCTTTGCTTGGTTTTTTGCTTGCATATAACAAATTTTGAAAAATAAAAGAGGAAAAAATCAATGGCAAAGGTTGAAATTAAATTTGTTGATGGAATGACTTTTATCGGCAAAGGCGAATCAAATCACTGGGTTGTAATGGATGGAGCAGAAACAGTTGGTGGAAGCGATGCTGGGACAAGACCTATGGAACTTGTTTTGATTGCTTTGGGTGGATGCACGGGAATGGATGTTGTGAGCATTTTGAGAAAGAAAAGAGTTAAGTTTGATAAGTTTGAGATGAAAATTTCTGGCGAAAGAGCGGAAGAGCATCCGAAAGTATATACAAAAGTTAACATTGAATATATCATCTATGGGAGAGATATAAGAGAAAAAGATGTTGAACAAGCGATTGAACTTTCACAAACAAAATACTGCTCTGTGTCTGCGATATTGAAAAAATCTGGTGCAGAAGTTAATTATACATACAAAATAATTCAGCCAGAAACGGAGGCGATAAAAAATGAATAAATTGATTTTGGCTTTGCTTTTCATCTCTTCGCTCTTTTTTCAGACGGACGAAAAAGTTCAAAGGGCAGTTGAATTAAGCAGAAAAATTTCGGATCAACTTGTTGACTCCGTTAAAGCGGTTCTTTTTCAGGAACTTGGAAAAGGTGGATACACGGGTGCTATAAAAGCGTGTTCAAATCTTGCACAAGATATAATTAAGGCACATAAGGAAAAATATGGAGTTTATGTCAGAAGAGTGAGTGAAAAATACAGGAATAAACTTGACAAACCAGATGATTATGAACTTAAAATTTTGAGAAAACTTGATGAACTTAACAAGCGAGGTGAATTGCCACAGGAATATTATGAAGTTGTTGAGGAAAATGGGGAAAAGTTTTTGAGATATTTCAAGCCGTTGATAGTTCAGCCGATGTGTTTAAATTGTCATGGTTCTGATGAATTTTTGAAGAAGGAGATAAAGGAATTTTTGAAGGAAAAATATCCAGATGATAAAGCGACGGGATATCAAGCAGGCGATTTCAGAGGTGCGGTAAGCGTTAAGATAAAGTTAAGCGAAGAAAAATAAAATTTCATATTTGAGATGCATAAATTCAGCCCGCATAATGCCCATCGTCTTCTGGATGAAGAGAGAAGAAAAATTTTACCACCTGAGGAAATTCTTAGATCGTGTGGTTTGAGCGAAGGGATGACTATGGTTGATGTAGGATGTGGAAGTGGTTTTTTCACAATTCCAGCATCAAAAATTGTCGGACAAAGTGGAAAAGTTTTTGCAATTGATGTGCAGGAAGAAATGATTGAAAAATTGAAACAGAATGATTTGCCAGAAAATGTAATCCCAATTCTTGCAAAAAACGATTATGAATTTCCGATTGATGATAAGATAAGCGACTTTACATTTCTTGCTTTCGTTACGCATGAGAATGAAGATGTTGAGAAATTTCTAAATGAAGTGAAAAGAATTACGAAGGAAGATGGAAAAATTGTGATACTTGAATGGAAAAAACAATATGAGGAAGCAGGACCGCCTTATGAAGAAAGAATTTCGCAGGAAGAACTTTTGAAGGTTTTGGAAAAAGTCGGTCTTCGTGTTTTTGAATCGGGAGAATTAAACAATTCGCATTATAAAATTATTTGTTTGATGAGATGAAAAATTTTCATTTGAAAATTTTTTTGCTTGTTTTGTTTCTTTTTGGCTGTGGAATTCAAAAGTTTCAAAATCAAGAGAAAACTTATGTTGATATTACGCCAGTTCAAGCATTTGAAAAGTTAAAGAAAGATAAAAATGTTTTGCTTCTTGATGTCCGCACAAGGGAGGAATTTGGAGCAGAACATATAAATGGCGCTTTAAATATACCTGTTCAAGAACTTGAAAATCGTCTTGGTGAATTAGGGAAGTATAAAAATTTTGAGATAGTGGTTTATTGTAGAAGCGGGAACAGAAGTAAAAGGGCAAGTGAAATACTTGTCAAAAATGGTTTTAAAAAAGTTTACAATCTCGTCGGTGGAATAATTGAGTGGAAAAACAAATTGGGATTGAAGATGAAAAAGATAACCAAAGACATAACAATTGAAGACCTTGTAACGGAATTTCCTGAATCAGTTGGTTTTCTTATGAAGAAAGGAATTAAGTGCATTGTTTGTGGTGAACCAATTTGGGGAACACTTGAGCAGGCGATAAAAGAGAAGGGAAAGGAAGATGAAATGGAGCAAATAATTGATGAATTGAACGAAGTTCTCGGTTTGAAAGAAAAAGAGAATGAGGCAAAATGAAGAAGTTAAAACCATTGATTTTTGTTTTTGCAGGGGCTTTGGCTGGATATCTTTATTATTTTTTCATCGGTTGCAAATCTGGAACATGTCCGATAACAAGCAATCCGTATTTTTCAACTCTTTACGGAGGGATTCTCGGAACGGGGTTTTACTTAACATTTTTCAGCGGTGAAAAGAAAAAAGAAAAATAGTTTATGGCGGTTGCACTTCAAGTAAGTTTATACCCTTTAAGACAGATGGATATAATAGAGCCGATTAACAGTGTAATTGAGATTTTTAAATCACACGGGCTTGAAACACATGTTGGTTCAATGAGCACGCTTGTTTATGGCGATGATGAAAAAGTTTTCAAGGCACTTCAAGAGGCGTATGCGAAAGCGTCGGAGTTTGGCGAATTCGTAATGGTTGCAACGCTTTCAAACGCATGTCCATTGCCGTTAAGATTTGATATAAGGTGAAAAATTTGAGCGTGTAAAATCACATTGAACAAATGTTTTACATCTTTAGGCATTTTGCATTCACTTGCAAAAGCAAAACTTAAAAATTCGGGGCTTTAAAGCCCCGATTTTTTTATCTTTTCTGTCTAAAACTTTGCAAGAGTTGTTGCATCACATCGTTTGACAGCGATAAACCCTGTATGTTGAGAACAACAATTGTCATCATGTCGCTTATCATAATTGGCTGATTTTGCGTGTCGGAATAAAGATTGTCAATTTTATCAACGATTTCACCAATTGTGATTGAACCTATATCTGTGTAAGCAGTCCATTTCTGGAAAACCGCATCAGCGACATTCTGATTGATTACGCCGTTTTTCTTTAAATTGCTTAAAGCATCTTTCAAAACATCATCACCCCAAGTCACGCCGTTCCAGAAACCAGCGACGAAGAAAATTTTCGCATTTTTATCAAGTCCATTCCACCATTTTCCATCCCGTGTGGATTGAGCGTTTGAAAAGTTTAAAAACAAAACCGCAAAAATTACAACTGCGATAAAAATTTTACGCATGGTAAATCTCCATAAAGTTTGTTTAAAATATCTGCTTTATCTTCACCCCCATTGTCAGGTGAAAATAAACGCAACACAATCTACACATTTCAACGACAAAAACAAAATTACCAAATGGCGATCCCGTCTGGCTCTTTCCCTGTTTTTATCGTCTTCAAAATTTGACCTTTTTCAATATCAATCACACTTACAATATCTGCATTTGAATTTGCAACATAAACCAAATTATTACCACCGATTGCAATTCCCACGGGAACAGGGCTATCGCCAAAAACAGAACCAAATAATCTTCCGCTTTTTTCAACTTCGGATTTTTCAGCGGTCTTAATTCTATTTATGACATTTTTATTTGCGACATCAATGACAGCAACCTCTCCACTTCTTGCACAAGATACAACTGCAAGTTTTCCATCTTTTAATATCTTAACACGAATTGGAAATCCATCAACTTTTATTTTATTTTTTACCTCAAGCGTTTGAACATCTATCACAGCAATGCTATCTTCTGCTCTGTTTGTAACCCAGACCTCTTTACCGTCGGGAGTAATGTCAATCCCTTCGCTCCCTCTTCCAGTTTGAATGTTTTTAATGAGTTTGAATTCTTTCAAATCAATCACACTCACACTTCCAGAGCCAATGTTTGCCACGAAACATTTTGATTTGTTCGGTGTTAAAACAAGCATATGTGAGACATCTTGATCGGTTTTTATTTCTGCGAGAATTTCTCCTGTTTTGAAATTAACAATGATAACTGATTTGTTTGCCTCTGTTGTGATTATGATTTTTTCATCGTCAATCCAATCCACGCCATGGGGTCGTTTGTGATTTTCAAAAGTAATAGTTTTTTCAATGTTTAATTTTTCAAGATTGTAAATTGTGATTGAATTCCCAGAGTTTTCACGAGTTCCGTAATTTGTTACAACAGCAAATTTTTTGTTCGGTGAGATAGCGACCTCATGCGGTGCGTTTCCAGTTGGAAGTTGTGCAAGCAATTTATCTTTTTTAAGATCAAAAAACATTGCATTGTTTTCTGATTTATTAAGCACAATCAAGTTTTGGGCAATTGAAATAAAAAATGGCAGGACAAGAAAAAATGTTAACTTTTTGAGCATATCACATCAAAAATTTTTGTTTTATTCGTTTGTGTTTTTATAAATCTTATTTCTGGTTTGGGCAAAGTATTTTTCCCGTGTGAGGCAAAAATCAATTATATCGTAGTATTTTCCTCTGTAATAAATTCTGTTTTTGTCTCTTCTTACTTCATCAAAGCCAAGAGAATTGAACAAGCGTATTGACCTTTCGCTGAAAGAGAAAATATCCGTTGCGAAAACTCTATCTGCACCCATCACTTCAAAAGCAAATTTTAAAATTTGTTTTATCGCATCTTTACCGTAACCTTTACCCCAGTATTCGGGTTTTCCAATTAAAATTGGAATGCAATAAATCAACTCGTTTTTATCTTCAACGCCAAGTCGTTCGTAATCATTGTCGTAGAGAAGACAGATTTCACCAATTGGTTCTTGTGTGTCCGTTGCTTCAATTATGAATAAAAATCCATTGTTTGAAAGATATTCGTAAACTTCAACGACTTCGTCCCATGTATGCTCTGGCTCGCCTTCTGCTTCAAGGACAAGCGGATTGTTGTTCCATTCAAAAGCCATTTCAAGATCGTCTTCCGTGAATGGACGAAGTCGTGTTTTCTCTCCAATTAAAATTATGTCGTGAGTTCTTATCACGGTTGAAATTTAAATTTCTTTGACTCGTTCATTATCAAAGCAATGCATTTTCCAGTTATAAGTGCGTCTTCAAGTGCGTTGTGACCTTCGGATTTTCTCTTCAAGCCAAAGTATTCAGCAATTGCATCTAAACTTAAAGATTTTGGCGTTGGGAGATTGTTATTTTTCAAAATTGTAAAGTAATAAAACGCAAGTATATGAAGGTCAAGGACTCTGCTTGAAAATGGCCAGTCGTATTTTGCTTCTCTGTAAGCAAAGTGAAGAAAGTTAATGTCAAATGTTACGCTTTGTCCGCAGAGAATTAAATCTCTTAAAACGTTTCTTGCTGTTTCGGGCTTTTTGAGCGTTCTTAAAATCCATGACTCAAATTTCGGAATGACATCATAAATCATCGGAGCATCTCTTAAATCGTGCAATGAAAGTTGATGGACTCCCATTGCTGGTATTGAAAATCTATCTTCGTGTAATGGATAAACATTTGTAAGAAAAGTGCCAAGTTCATTCCAGTTTTCGTCAAATAAGCAAGCGCCGAGTTGAATTATCTCGTGATAACCTGGTTCAAGCCCTGTTGATTCTACATCTATCACAAGATATTTCATTTATTTCTGCGTTATTTTGTTTTTAATTTCATAACCGATTTTTTCAAGTTTTTCAGTTACAGCTTCAACTACTTTATTGAAGTCATTTTTATCGTTTACGAAGTCAATATCGTCTGTTTCAAGTATCAAAATTTCACCGAGATTATATCTTGCAACCCAGTCCTCATAATATCTGTTAAGTCGTTCAAGATATTCACGCGGTATATTTTGTTCAAATGATCTCCCGCGCAATTTGATCTGACGAAGCAGGGTATCAACATTCGCACGAAGATAAATTATCAAATCAGGTGGTTTTAAAAAGCCAGTCATTATTTTGAAGAGTTCAACATAGTTTTTATAATCTCGCTCATCCATATTTCCCATATCGTAAAGATTTTTCGCAAAAATTTCCGCATCCTCGTAAATTGACCTGTCCTGAATGATTGAGTATGGTGAATTCACAATTTCCATATGATCTTTAAATCTTTTTGAGAGGAAATAAATCTGCAAATTGAAAGACCATCTTTTCATATCTTTGTAAAAATCGTCAAGGTAAGGGTTGTCGTCAACCGATTCATAATATGCTTTCCAACCGAAGTATTCACTTAACAGTTTTGTCAGCGATGATTTACCTGAGCCGATATTTCCAGCGACTGCGACGAATACTTTTTCTTTTTTCATCTGATTTGAAATTTTATTTTCAAAATTTGTTAATTAATTGTGCAATTATCTTTGTTGCAAGAACAACTCTCGGCGATGGGCGAAGCAAAATGTCGGGATCAATTTTGAAAATTTTGTTTTCTTTTATCGCATTTATGTGTTTCCATTCGGGAAACAAATTTAAAAGTTCATCTTTCCCAATTTTTGATTCAGTTAAAATTATGATGTCTGGATTAAGTTTCAAAATTTCCTCACGATTGAAAATTGGATAATTTTGCTTTGAATTTTTCCCAATGTTAATTCCACCAGCGTTTTCAATTATCTCGTTTATGAAAGTGTTTTTTCCAGCGGTCATCAACGGGTTTAAAGAAAGAAGAACGAAAACTTTTGGTTTGTGTTTCCCACTGTTAATTTTTTTAATTTTTTCAAGCTCGGCTCTTAAACTATCAACCAAAAATTTTGCTCTTGTTTCAACTTTGCATATTTTCCCGATGTCAAGAATTGTTTTGAAAACGCCCTCAAAATTTCTCGGATTTGTAACGAAAATTTTTAATCCAAGATCAGAAAGTTTGTTGAACGATTCTTTTGTGTTGCCTTCAACTGTCATCATCACGATGTCTGGTTTAAGTGAAAGGATAATTTCATAATTTGGATCAATAACTCCCCCGATTATTGTTTTGCTTTGCGCTTCCGGTGGATAATTGCAGTATTTTGTTACGCCAACGACTTTATCACCAAGACCGAGGAAAAATAATGTTTCCGTTATGCTTGGTGCGAGAGAGACAATTCTTTCAGGTGGATTTTGAAGCTCAATTTTTCTTCCTAAATCATCGTAAATTTCTATTTGCGATAAAAGTTTTAGGGTTATGATTACATTCAAAATAAAAAGCCCACGAAAGAGACGCATCATTTTCAAGATCTCAATTTTTGTGAAAAAATATCAAAATCACGCAAATATAACAAATTTTCTACCCCCGATAAAGATCAGGAAAATCTAAAAAGAATCACATCTCCATCTTGAACGATGTATTCTTTCCCTTCAAACTTAACAAGTCCCTGTTCACGAAGAGCGTGTTCAGAGCCATACTTAACAAGTTCATCCCAACGCATTATTTCGGCTTTTATAAAGCCCCGTTGAAAGTCGGAATGAATTTTCCCAGCAGCTTCATAAGCAGTTGTCCCTCTCTTTACAGCCCAAGCTCTTACTTCATTCTCATTGCCTGTGAAAAATGTGATAAGGTCAAGAATTTTATAACCTGTTTTTATGACTTTGTTAAGTCCGGGCTCGTCAAGTCCAAGCTCTTTCAAAAATTCATTTCTTTCATCTTCATTAAGTTGGGAAAGTTCCGCTTCAAGTTTTGCGCATATAACGATTACAGGCGCATTTTCTCTTTGTGCGACTTCATAAACTTCATCAACATATTTATTTCCCTTTATCCCTGCTTCATCAACATTTGCAACATAGATGAATGGTTTGTTTGTCAAAAGATGCAGTTCATCAATTAACTGTTTATCTTCGGGATGGGAAACAAACGAGCTTGCAAATTTGCCTTGATTTAAGTGTGAGAGAATGGATTCGTAAATTGAGAGTTGATGTTGTGCTTTTTTATCTCCGCTTCTTGCAACATTTCTTATTTTTTCAATTCTTTTTTGAACCGTCTCAATATCTTTCAAGATAAGCTCCATTTCAACAATTTCAATGTCTCGCTTTGGATTTATGTCGCCATTTACATGTGCGACATTTTCATCTTCAAAACATCTGACGATGTGAATAATTGCATCAACTTCTCTTATATGAGCGAGGAATTGATTTCCGAGCCCTTCACCTTTGCTTGCCCCTTTGACCAAACCTGCAATGTCAACAAATTCAATCACTGCCGGCGTTATCCCACGCTTTGGCTTGAAAACTTTTTCAAGCATTTTCAATCTTTCATCAGGAACCGGGACAACTCCAATGTTCGGGTCAATTGTGCAAAATGGATAATTTTCTGCTGGAACATTTGAAGATGTGAGAGCATTAAAAAGCGTTGACTTGCCGACATTTGGCAAGCCAACTATTCCGCATTTAAATCCCATAAAAGTTTATGGAAAAATTTTTCAATAGTTTTCATCCTCAAAAAAATCTTCATCATCAATATCAGGTGGAATATCCGGCTCTATTCTGGATTTCCCGGAGTCAATTTGAGTCCCTCGCATTATCTCAGAAAGAAAAGAAAGATATGCTCTCGGGTCTTCTTTTGACATCTGCAATTTTATGGTGTCAATCAACTCTTCAAGCGCATTTAAAATTTCTTTATCCGAATAATTTAACTCGTTGGTCTCAATGTGCTCTCCAATCCTTGAAACAATGTTCCAGTGTATCACATCAGGATCTTCAATTAATTCATCTCTCATTTCTTGATAGAGTGTTTCAAACGATTTACTTTTGATTTGATGTGTTAATTCCTTAAGGGATGAAACAAGATAAGAATCGGTCAATCTGTCGCCTTGATTTTGAAAAATTTTATCAACCTCATAGATTGCATATTCAATCACAGGAAGTATTTCAATTGATTTCTCATCAAGCTCTTTAAATTTGCGTTGTTTCTTTTCGGTGGATTTTTTTCTGCCTTTGCCTTCGGAAGATTTTTTGCTTGCTTTACTCATTTAAAGATCACCTCTGAAACTAATTTTTGAATTGCGAGACAAATTTAATCACTTTTTGAGATATTCAAAAATTTTCTTCCCAATCAAAGTGTTATCCCCAAATCCAGCAAATGCTTCGGCTCCGGGTCCAAATGCGAAAACGGGAACCATAATTCCTGTGTGAGATTTTGTTATGAATTTACCTTCAACTTTTCTTTCGCTAACTGAACCATTTACGAGCGCATATCCACCTGTTTCGTGATCTGCCGTAACTATGACAAGTGTATTACCATCTTTTTGAGCGAAATCAAGTGCAACGCCAATTGCATCGTCAAAGTCAGCCATTTCTTTTAAAATTTGATCGCTGTTATTGTCGTGTCCAGCCCAATCAATTTGCGAACCCTCAACCATTAAGAAAAATCCGTCTTTATCTCTTGATAAAAATTCAATCGCTTTTTTCGTCATCTCTGCAAGCGTTGGCTTTCTATCCGGTGCATAAGGCGGATGATTTTCAGCAAATAAACCGAGCAATTTATTAACATTTTTTATGTCAAGATTGTAAAATTCCTCTGGCTTTGAAATGTAAAAATAACCTCTCTTTTTCATTACTTCAATCAAATCAAGCGTGTCATTTCGTCTGCCACCTTTTGATTTTGGGAGAAACCATCCCCAACCGGTTCCAAGATATAAATCTGTGTTTGCTTCTTTTGCAATTTGCTCTGCGATCTCAATTTGCATGTTTCTGTCTGGCACATGTGCAACAAAAGCAGCTGGGGTTGCGTGTGTTATCGCACATACAACAACAATTCCGGTTGATTTGCCAATTTTGTTTGCGTGTTCAAGAACCGTCTCTCTTTTTTCTCCATTGCAATCTATTCCAATTGCAACATTTTTCGTTTTATATCCCGTGCTCATTGCGGTTGCTCCTGCAGCTGAGTCAGTTACATATTCATCACATGAATAAGTTGTCAGAAGACCGATGACTTTCATCTTTTCAAGATTTAATTGTCCTTTGTAAGTTTTTCCAGCGCTTATCTGCGCAAGCCCCATTCCATCTCCAATCATCAAAATTATATTTTTTGGCTTAACAGGTTGTTGTGCCTGTAAAGAAATGGAAAATAAAACGACGAAGGCAAGGATGACGAATTTAATTCGTTTCATTTTTTGTCTTGTTTTTGTTTTTGAATTAACAAATCGGAATATGAAACTTTGATGAATTTTTCTTTGTCAAGATTGAATTTCTCAATCAAAAATTGCATTAAATCAGAAACCTGTTTTTCATCTCCATTGTATATTACCTCAAATTCAATAAAATTTCCGAGTTCTTTCACGCTGTCAATGTGAATTCTTGCGTTTTTGTAAATATAAACCTTTCTTCTTTTTTCAACCACAATTTTAACACCAAAAGCTTTTGAAAGCAAATTTTTCAATTTTTCAGCATCGCATACTTGAACAATCTCATAATCGCTCCATCGCTGTGTGTTATTCTCATCCCTGCGATAAAAAATGAGCTCAGCTTTACCCGAATCAAACTCACGAAGTTTTAATCTGCCGTCTTGAATGTTAAAATAAGTGTCAATCTGGGTAAAATCATCTTTCAAATCTGCTCCAATTTCAATTGCGATTTTCTCTGCAATAGAGATGTCATCTATTTTTGCTTTGACTTCAAGATTCCTTGACATTGCGATGTTTGATTATTTTAACAGAGAAACTTTTTGTGTTTTTGCAAATGCTATTTTTCCATCTTTCGTTGCAAGCATTCTGCAAAAATAAACACCACTTGGCACATCTTTACCCGATTCATCTTTTCCGTCCCAGTAGATTTGATATGTTCCGTTTGTGTGCATTCGTTGGACGATCTTTTTAACTTTTCTTCCAAGGACATCAAAAATTCTAATATCAACAAAACTTAATTCTGGAACGGAGAATTTGAAATTGACAATTGAATTAAATGGATTTGGATAACCTGGATGAAGTTCATATTCAGTGACGATGTGTTCAAGTCCAACACTTGTTATAACAGAGTTTGACGGTTGACTTTCATTTTTCAATCTATCAAGAGAGGTGATTACATAGGTGTAAATTTTTGTCGTATCCGGTATTTTATCATTGTATATGTTAACCGATGTTGCTGATGGAATTATTGCGATTATATTTCCCGGGTTGTTGATGTCAATTGTTCCTGTGCCTTCGCTTCTGTAAATTACATAAAGATATGGTTTTTCTCCATCGCTTGCTGGATCTGGATTGAACCAAACAAGTTGCCAGTTTTCTGAGGTCAATTTTCTTATCGTTAATCCAGAGGGTGGATTTGGTGGGATGTTATCTTTCCACGACATTGATGGCGGAATTGAAAGCGTTTGATAGTTAGTTGCAATCAAAGAGTCAATGTAAGATTTAGCATTTGTGTATCTGAAAATTATGTTTCCTTCTGTGACTATGCTTCTTGTGAAATTTATTTGTGCTGAAACTTCGCTGAACGGATTTTCTCCGTAAATCCCAATATAAACATGTCGGTCATACATATTTGCGTTCCAGTCCTGGGCTATAACTCTGAAATCATAAGGAGAGCCAATGTTCCAATAAACTTGTGGTGCGTGATAATCAATTATTCCAAGTTGAGCCCATTTTCTTGGGTCGGATCTGCCATCACGGTAAAGATCAAAATATGCTTGATTTATCGGCAATCTCCAACCTTGATAAATTCCCGGTGTCGTCGCTCCAACCTTTACATACGGCTTTAATTTCTTAACAGTGTCATACACAGCCCTTACAAATCTTTCAATTGAAAGCCGAGCGAAATCATCTCGTGATAAAGCATATGGATTTCCGTTTATCGGGTCTGTTCTATTTGCGAAATAGTAATTGAACGAATCCCCATAAGTGTATGCTCCCGGGAAACGAATATAGTCAAAGTGAATGGCGTCAATATCATAATTTTTGACAAGTTCAACAACAATGCTTAAAAGATAATTTCTCACGAACGGATTTGCTGGGTCAAGCCAGATAAGTTTTAGATTGTCAGATGTGATGAGCCATTCACCGCTTGAATTTTTCGCGAAAAGTTTTGTGTTCCATCTGTTGTTTTCATCAATTGCAATATGTCTGGGTTGAGAGATAGCAAGACGATATGATGTGTCGGGAAGAGTTAAGAGGTTATAAACATTTATCCATGCGTGAATTTCAATTCCGTATGGTTTTGCTTTTAAAATTAGATATTTAAGCGGATCATAATATTCAGGTGGATTTTCTTTTGTCCCGGGTGGAGTTCCAAGATTTGGATAAAGTGTGCCATCTTGATCAACCATAAGGGGCGATGTAAGATACGAAGCCCACGGAACGATGCTTGACTCATAATATGCTTGACCACGTGCAAGCACTTGAAAAATTATCGCATTAAATTTTCCCGCTCTTGCAAATTCAACAATTCTGTCAAGTTCCTGTTTTTGATCTCTTGCTCTAACCGAGAGAGGGAAGTCAAGACCGCTTGTTGCTACCCATAAACCTCTGAATTCAAACTTTGGCTGTGTGAAAATTTGATCTGCAAATATAAGCGAGATTATTACAAGTGAAGTGAAAATTCTAATTTTTGAGAAAAAATTTACAGTTCTAATTTCTTCAAAATGTATGCACCTCATTAATTCAATCAAATTTTTGTTTTGCTCACCCTAAATTTAACCCCCAATCCCCAACTTATGCAAGGAAAAGAGCAGAAAATTTGTCATCCGAATAATTTTTTTAGATCGTTAATAAATTTTTCTATTCTCTTAACTTTGTCACTTTCTTCTATTCCGTCTTTACCAATTACAACGTAGGTTCCATCTATATCCACTTCAGCAATAGCTCTTCCTTTTTTGGCTGGAATTTTTTGCTTTAAATCCCCATCTTCATCTAATGTTACAAAGAGAATACGAATCTTGTTAGTAATAGGACTGCTTTTTAATTTTAAACTCCAGTATCCTGTTTGAGCAATTCTTTCTCTTAAAGTTACTTTTGACGATATAATTGCAATTGCATGGCATTCTTTAGGGTCGTAAATTACAAGATCAGCATCGGGCAAATGCATTCCAAATTCACCGTAATCAACAACTAAACTTCTTTTAACATTTGCCAAACAGCTGTTTAATTTACGATCTTCCTTTTCTAAAACAGATCCCTTTACAATTTCAAGTCCATTTTCTTTTACTCTATGCTTTATGTAGTCCATTATAATTTCTTCAAGGATTTTGCCTTTAAATGGTTTCCATGATTGCTCTGGATCTTTTATGTTGAATTGTCTAATTTCTCTTAAATATCTTGTTCTGTGTTTTTCAAGAATTTCAGATATATAACCAATTCCTCGCTTACTTATTTCATCTTTGATTTCTCTTTTTAAATTTTCTAAAAATTCTTTTTTCGCTTGGCTAATTTTTTTATCTCTCATAATAAGACCACTTGATTTTAAGGTTTTCCTTTCTTTTACGTTTCGTCATCTTTCTAACTATAATTAAATACTTAAACCCCCTGAGGTAGAAATTATGTTGGATTGCTTTACTGTGCCAGAATGGTGTGTTAGATGATTGATTACGGCGGACGACGCAGATAATATCAACAGGTTCAAAGTATTTAGTTAATCTTTCATAAACTTTAAATCCAACTGGTATAAAAACTCCTTTTGCCCATTGATCACCGATAAGCCACGCTAAAACTTTGCCATCTTTTAAAACCCGATAAGCTTCTTTCATAACTTTTTCAAGCTCATCAAAAAATCTCTCGTCTGTTGCAGGTATATGCCCGATGTTTAGTGGATGCTCGTTGTACCTTATGTTATCCCCGTAAGGCGAATCAATAAATATCATATCAACACTTTCATCTTTAAGTGGCAAATTTCTTGCATCAGCTTGAATGATGTCTTTTCTTGTAGGAACAATATCAAATGCTATAACTTTTCGTTTTTCTTCTTTACAAACATCAATCGTGGTTCCAGAACCAGCCATCGGGTCACACACTAAATCTCCTGGTTCAGTGTATCTATACAAAAGATTGTAAATTATGAAGGCAGGTGTAACTCCTGGATATTTATTATTTCCCTTTGGAGTGTCACCATAACTTTGTTTTGGATAATCCCAAAGCGTTGTAGAGAAAATTGGCGGTCTGAATAAGTTATCTTCCAGGTTATAAATGCCATTTAATTTTATTTCTTTAGCTGTGGTGTTACTTATCAACATTTTCAGCGTTTCAATCCCCTTATCATTCAGTATGCTTCTCCAAGATATATTCAATTTCTTAAAGATTTTGCTTGCATTTTTAATCTTTTGAATCTTGTCTTCTGGTTCAACTTCAACATAATATGGATACCGCCCATTGAAAATTGAAAGATTTCTATCATATAGACCGTCTGTTTTTGCACGAAAAGTGCCATAAATTATATCTGTGTCTAAATTATATAAAAATACAAAATCCCCTTTTCTAATAGCAAAAACTTTATGGGCATATACTTTATTTGTTGCGAAGATTAATTTTTCCAGAAATTCTGCTTCACTTTTTTCAGTGCAAGCAAATATGAAACCGCGCTTTTCAACCTTTTCTTTCATTCTATTAAAGCGGTCTTGATTTTTTCCAATTTAAATTTAACTCATAACTAAATTTAAAATCAAATTTTGCTTTGATATTCTTTGACTCACTCTCAAAATAAATGTTGGGATTTCCCAACTGTTTACCGCTTTTCGCTCAATTTGTTTCTAACTCAAAAAATCTCATCTTTTCAATCATTTCTCTGAATCTATTGACCTTACTCCCAACATAAAACAAATGCCCAGTGCATTTGCAATCTGAACTTCCAAATTTTTTGATGACTTCAAACTCTTTTTCAATTTGTTTTGCAACTTCATGTTCAATATCAAAATCCGTATAAAACACTTTCTTCACACTTGTCCTCTTATCGCTCAAAAGATAATCTATGTGCCAGAAAATTTTTTTCTTTCTTGACAGATGTCTTTTTATTCTTTTCTCAAAATTTTTCCTTGCAGAACCGACATAAAGATAATAACCCCGTTTTAATTTCAATTTCCCCAGCCCGCCGATTTTCTTATAAATTTCGGATGAGAGAAATATCAACAAAATATAGGTCATATCTCACGCCCTATGCATTTACCGTCGCTAAAATAGCCACATTGATAACAATGTTCTTTGAACTTCGTTGAAATCTCAACATTTGGATTTAAATCCATCTGCTTTATCTGTGTAATTGCTTCGTCAATCCATTTTTCAAAATCACGCAATGTTTCGTTTGTGTGTTCAATTTCAATCGGTTTATCTGGAAATCTCGTGAACAAAATATATGATTTGTAAATTTTTTGCTCAGGATAAAGTTTGCTCAAAAGATATGAATAAACGCTAAGTTGAACTTCATACTCTTTTTTTCTTTGTTCAATCTCGCTCAACTCAATATCATCTGTTTTAAAATCAACAATTTCCCATTGACCATTTGCCTTATACAATCTGTCAATTTTCCCCATCAAATATCCATCGCCAAACTTTGTGCTTATCTCATACTCTGTGTGATATTCATCGGCTGAAAAGATCCTTTTCCCAAATTCTGAACTTAAAACTCTTTTCGCCTCTTCAAAAACATATTTTTCAAGCGCTTTAAATTTTTTCTCATTTGAAATTCCATTTTGCTGAATCACAAATGAAATCACATCTTTAAGTTTTTCATCGTCAATTTCGCCTTTAAATTTTTCAAGGACTTCGTGAACAATTCTTCCCTTTACAGTTCCGAGAATTTCATCTCCAAAATCCACATCATAAGGTGGCGTTGCTATGTCTTCAAATTCTTCTTCAAAGACAAATTCCTTCTTCGGCTCTGGCAAACCAATTCTAAATTTTAAATAAAATTTCATTGGACATAAGCCAAACGCTTGAAGTTGAGTTGCTGTGAAAAACTCACCGTATGGTCTTGACTCAAGTGGCTTTATAAAAAATTTTAGTTTCATCAATTTTAGGTTCTTCAAAATGCTTTCCAATAAATTCAATTTTATCTTTCAGATCAACGCCATACCTGTAAATTTTAACTTTGAAAGTTTTTCCCTGTTTTGAATCCTCAATTTCAAATTCAGGAATGTAATCAATTTTTGAATTCAATCCCAGAGATGATAAAATCCAATTAAGATATGTCTCATCGTTTTCGTTTTTATAAGCGCCAGAAAGAATCAAAATATCCCTTGCCCTTGTCATTGCAACATAAAGAACTCGTTTCTCTTCAGCGATAACTTTGTGCCGTTTTATAAGTTTGTGAATGTTTTCAATTAAAAGGTTATCTTTGCTTTTAATCCCAAGCCCGATGCCATAGTCAATGTCAATGTTAAATTTATCGTTTGCTCTCTTTTTAAATTCTTCACCAAGAAATGGAAGAACGACGACTGGGAATTCAAGACCTTTTGCCGAATGAATTGTAAGAATTTGAACTGCATTTAACCCAAATTCAATCCCTGCTTGACCTTCACGAAGATGTTGAGCGGAAAGAAATCTTAATTGTTCAACAAAATCGTAAAGATTGTTAAATCCATTTGCTTCAAATTCACGTGCTATATCAATTAATTTTTGAATGTTTGCAACTATTTGTTCTCCCCTTCGCATTGGGAGAACAGAGCCGTTATACATTGTATTTTCAATTATCCTGTGAATTAAAGATGGAATTGACATTCTGTTTGCAACTCTCAAATCATCTTCAAGAATTTCAACTGCTCTCTTTAAATCGTCCGATGGTTTCGGGTCATCGCTTCTGTGAATATAATTGCGAACTTTTTCCCAAAAACTTGAACCACGACCATAAACTGAAATTCTAAAAATTTCCGAATCTTTTATCCCAAAAAATGGAGACCTTAAAATTCCAACAAGCGCAACATCGTCATTCGTATTAACAAGAAATTCAAGATAGTTCAAAAAATCGTAAATTTCCTGCGTTTGATAAAACCCGATACCGCTTGAGACAATATATGGAATGTTCATTTCAATAAATGCGTTTTCAATCGGCTTTAAAACATCTCTATTCCTTATCAAAACTGCAATATCCCCTGGTTCAACTTTCTTTCGTTCTCCATTTTTATAAACATATGCATCGTCTTCTTGAAGAAGTTTTAAAATTTTCTTTGCAACAAACCTTGCTTCTTCAAGTTTAAAATCTTCTATGTCATCGTTTTCTTTTTTCAAAATTAACATTTCAACTTTACCATCGTCATCATCGTTTCTTCCGACAGTTATGTGGTTATATTCAACTTCGTGAATGCTTATCCTCTCTCCCATAATTTTATCAAACACCCGATTTACAAACTCCGCAATTCCCCTTAACAATCTAAAACTTTCCTGCAACATTATTTTTTCACCGTTACCATACTTGCATATATCTTCGCTTGTTTTATGGAACACTTCAACATCTGAACCTCTGAACCCATAAATGCTTTGTTTATCATCACCAACGACAAAAAGTTTCATCTTTTCAGAAAAATCTCTGATCAATTTTCGGACTATCTCATACTGCAAATAATTCGTATCCTGATATTCGTCAATCATTATGTATTTGAATCTATTTGAAAGTTCATTTCTTACATCTTCGTCGTCAAGTAAAGCATTCACTTTCAATTGCAAATCTTCAAAATCAAGATAACCGTTTAAAATTTTAAACCTTTCGTATTCTGCGTTTATTTCATCGTAGAGCAAGAGAACCAAGCGTGTGTCTTTGATATACTGACGAAGTTGTTCTATGAATTCATCAAACTTGTTAAGTTTAACATTTTGAATATCCTTTGCAACTCTTATTATATGTTGAAGATTTGTTAAGATTTCTTCTCTGATGTGCTGTGGTTTTAACTCAATTACATTTTCTACACTTTTACGAAGTTCCTTTAAATCACTTGTATAGATTTTTTTTGATACAATTTTTTCCATAAAAATTTCATACGCTTTTACTACATCTTTTTCTTCTATCGCTTGCTCAAATTCATTGATTTGATTTTTGATATCAGTTTGGTCAGGGAAAATATGTCCGTGCAGATTTCGTAATGCGTTCACCATAAAACTTTGTTTGAATACACTTAACACATAGTTTGAAATTTTCTCACGCCACATTTGAATTATCTCATCGTCGCTTTTGGCATTGTAGATATCCCGCTTGACTTTTTCAACAAGTTCTCTTGAAGTGATAAGTTTTTTAATGAGTTTGTAGAAATCAGCGATTTTTATTCTTTCAATCACAGAAAAAAGTCGCTGTGAATTTTCGTCCCCACGTTTTAAAAATTCTTTGAGTTTATTCTCAATTATGACATCAATCGCTTGCTCTCTTTCAGCTCCTTCAAGAACTGTGAAGTTTGCGTCAATTCCTGCGCTTACAGCGAACTCTCTCAATATCTTCGCACAGAATGAATGTATTGTCCCTATGACCGCAGATGGCATCGCATCTCTTAATTCTTCATAAATTTTCAGCTTTTTAAAATCATTTTCCTCTCTTGCCCTGTGAATTCTATCTTCAATTGCTCTTGTAGCCCTTTCTTTTAATTCGCTTGCTGCTTTTTCAGTGAATGTTATAACGACAATGCTTTCAACTATATCACTTTTGTCTTCAATTTCTGGATTCTCATTTAAAATCTCCTCAAGGATTTTTACATACTTTTCAATTAAAACAGTTGTTTTCCCAGAACCAGCATTTGCTGTGACAGATAGATGCTTCTGGAGGCTTATTGCTTTTTCTTGTGATTCTGTTAACTTCCTCATTCTTTCAGGAATTTTTATTTCCGATATTTTTGGGGTTTAAAAATTGTTCCCATCTAAAAAATAGTTCTGCCTCGGCGATTATGTCATACATACAATATTGCGCTATTTCTTTGAATTTTCCTTCGTTGTAAAGTTGATTTATATCATGACCTGTTATACCGTGCGATTTTGGGCTTTCAATGTTGAAAACCTTACAGTAAAAATCAAGAGAAAATTTCCTCATCATTCCAAAAAATGTAAATTCTTCCAGCAGGTCAATGTGTGGTTCTCTTTTTGCTCTGTTGTATTCCATTAAATCACGCGTCGGTTTTATTCCAAGAATTGCGGATCTTAACATCAAAAATGGGCAATCAAATCCGCGACCGTTAAATGTTATGAAAGTTTGAAACTTTGCGATGTATTCCCAGAACTTTTGAATAATTTCTGATTCAGTTCCTGACATAAACTTTATCTTAACAGTATTTCGCCTTAACTCCTCTGGTGCAAAGATGTTGAGAGTTTTTTCCATTTGCATTTCCCACTCCTCTTTATCGTTTGCTTGATAAAGCACTACACCTTGAGATGAGTCAACATTTATCATTCCTATGGCTACAACTTGTGCGGTTAATGGATATAAGTTCAATCTTTCAATAACCTTTGCTTTTTCCTTTTCCCTCTTTTCTTCATTTTCTTCTTCCTCGGCAAATTTCATAAGATACTCATACTGCATTTCGTCAAAGTTTTCAATTGGGAAACCAGAAGTTTCAATATCAAATAAAACGCGTCCAGCCATTTTCAGCTCCAATTTTTTATTTGAATTCCAAATTTTACCTCATTTATTCTGCAGATTTCAATGTAGGGACAATGACTGCATATATTTTGTAAAAATTTATCGTGTTGTGTTAAGTTAAATTCGCCTTGAATGATCCTATCAACAAACTCGTTCGCTTTTTTGACGGATTCGTCTAATTTGTTTCTAAATTCTTCCGGCGTAAGCATTTTTTCTTCTGCCTTTTCATTTCGTTTAATACGCTTGTCAATTATAACCGTTTCTATCTTAACATCACCGCGTACTTTATAATGATAACCACCAAGCCCTTTCATTTCCTTGCCTTTGATTTTGAAAATTTCTTCAGCAATTTTTATGTAAAGTGGAATTTGCAGATGGATTCCGCTTTCAATTTCTTTAGCATTAACACCAACTTTACCAGTTTTGTAATCGTAAATTATAAATTCATCGTTTCTTATGTCAATTCTGTCAATTTTCCCCTGAATTTTAACTTTCCCAAGTTGCACTGGCTCGGTTGTAAAGATTTCCACATCGGTTTTTCTCCTTGGTCCAATTTTGGGACCGAAAGCAACTTCAAAATAAGCTGGTATAAAGCCACTGTTGTTTGAAGCTTCTTTGTCAATAAACTCTCTCATATTTTTAATAAGTTCGCTTATCTCAACTTTCCAAAGCGGATGGTTGATTTGAAATTCATTTGCTTTTTCTTTCGCTATTTTTTCAATTAAATTTTTAGCCTCATCAATGTTTTCAGATATTCGTTTGCCAAGTTTTTTCCATTCGGTGTAAAATTCGTATAGAACCTCGTGGTAAAGTATACCTCGTTCAATTGGTGTTAAAAGTTCTTCAATTTCTTCAAAACCTTGAAGATTCAAAACTCTTTCAACAAAATATCTATACGGACATTTCCCGTATGTTTCAATTTGCGAAATTGAGAAAATCCTGCTTTCGTGCTCTCCCAATTTCTTTTTTTCTTCTTCGTAGACAGGTTTGATGATACCTTCATATTCAAGATAACTTTCGCTGTGTGTTTCGCTTCTGCTGATGTTAATTTTTGAGGTGTTAAAAATCTGAGAAAGTTTATCGGAGTAATCGGCGGTAAGTTTTGGAAATTTTTGTGTGATGTAATCAAAGGTTTGGAGATATTCTGGATTGGCTTTTAAAAATCTTCCGTAGTTTTCGTAAAGTTCAATGGTTGAGAAGATGCCATCTTTAATTTCGGATGAGTTAATTTTTTCAAGTTCAATTACTTGTTCAAGCGAATCAATAAATCTTGATCTTACAAGTTCATTTTCCCCATCCATCTTTGGATATGTTAAGTAGAGATGTGTTTTAAAGTTAACAACGCCTTGATAAAATAGATACCTTTCGTCAAGTTTGTGCATTTTTTTCAAGTTTCTCAATTCTCTCAATTCTTTGCTTAAAAAGACCTCCGGCTCATAGACCGATGGGAATTCGGTATCAACGAGCCCTGCGATTATCATTATGTCAAAGTTCAATCCACGTGTTTCTTCAAGCGTTGTCACATAAACTCCATATCCGTATTTTTGTCTTATGTTATAGCGTGCTCTTGGTAGTGCTTTTTTTATTAAATCAACATAATAGCCCAAACTATATTTTTCTCTTTTACGCATATTAAATTCAAAAACTTCAAGAAGTTCATCAATGATTTCAATAAATTTCTGATAAGCGCGGGCATCCCTTTCTATTTCATCGCGAGTTGCGATTTTTCTTGGGACTTTCAAAATTTGTTCGCTAACTTTTAAGCCAGCTAAAATTTTGTGGAGTTTATCTTTAAACTCGGACGGTGTCATCGGCTCCAAAAATTCGTTGATGATTTTATTAAGATTTTCAAAATCTTCAAGTGCGGATTTAAAAAGCTTCAACTCCCTTTCCATTTGTTCTCGCTCTTCTACATTGTAGATTAATTCAGGTGGTATGGATGTTTGCGTAGACTGTTCATCCGAATCTGAGCTCAATCCAAGTTTTGAGCTGATTATGGCAATGCTTTTCTTAATTCTTTCAATCCAAAAATTATTTGCATTTTTAATTTTGAGCTCTTTTGAAGCAAAGTAGATATTTTCCGGCTTCAACTCTTTCCCAAGCAATGCTGAAAAATCAAAGTATGGGCTCATCAAAACTTTTACAATTTCACTTATCAGGTAATCGTTGACAGGGATTTCAAGGAGCGAAATTATTGAGGTGACGACCGGGGATCTTTCAAGGTAAAATCTATCGGTTATATTTGCTGGGATTCCGTATGCGGGTAAAATTTCTCTAAAAAGAGGGGTGTATTTTTCGGGTCTATATGTGGCTATACATATTTTGCTCAGGTCAATGTCTGGTTTTTCGTTTGCTATTTTCTTTACAAGTCGTGCAATTGTTTTAACTTCGTCAATTCTATCTTTGGCTTCAATCAGAGTGACATAGTTTTTTGCATTATATTTTACTGTTAATTTCGTGTCAATGTAATTAAATAGGAATTTATTTAAATGTTTTGCAAATTTATCGTTTTCAGTTTTGGGTCTTATTTCATATTTTTTGAATCCTGCATCTACAAATTTTTTGTAGCATTCGTCAAGGTGACCGAAAAGGTTATCGTTTTTTTCAAAGTAATCAAAAAGGATCACTATTGATATATCTTTTACGGCTGTTAATGTCTTTATAAGATTTATCTCGGGAATACGAAACATAGAGAAGCCATCAATGAAAATTGAGTCAACATTTAAGAAGGCGCTTCGGAAGATTGTGTTGACATTTTCGGGGTTTAGTATGTTGTTTAACTCTTTGAAAATTCCGGGCACATCTATAAAGCCATTGCTTATCAGAAGTGTTTCATACTGTTCATATATTTTCACAAGGTCTTGGAGTTTAACCTTGTCTTCTCTCTTGCTGGTTTTTTGTAAGTTTTCGTATAATTTTGTTGGGTAAATTCCATCTTCTTTGAGTCCGATTATTGTGTCAATTATTTTGTTAAGAGTTCCTTTCGGAATTTCATCCACTGCTCCGGGTGGTTTAAAGTAAATGAGCTCATTTAATACATTTTTGATTGCGATTTGAAATACAAGTGATTGTATGGTATCGGAGATGAGACGTTTTGGTTTTTCAAGTTTTGTTGTGAAGTATAATTTTTTTGCAAAGAGTTCAAGTGTGAAGAGATTTAATTCGGGTAATACATTTTTATTAGCGAGTTCAATGAAATTACGCTTAAGTTCTCTTATTTTTCTTTTCGTTGGGACGATGTAGATGAAGGAGTCAAATTTGCTTGTTTTAATTCTATTATCAATTTCTTTTCTTATGTCAATTATCCTTTTATCAGGCGGGAAGTTAAGTATGACGCTCATTTTTCAGCGCTTTTGTTTTTGCCTCTTTGTAAGGAATTTAAATTTTGTGATTTTAAAAAACAAATTGGTTTTTGTTTTGCTGTAAATTTGACTTTTTTGTTTTTTTGCATTATATTTGATTTGCCTGATTTGAGAGTTTGGTGAGA
>NZ_CZVW01000013.1:0-25000 GCF_001536065.1 Candidatus Chryseopegocella kryptomonas | reverse complement strand
AAAAAGGAGCGGAAAACTGGAATCCAAATGTTTTGTCAAGTAAACTTGCTTTGAATGAGTTTGCACCAGATCAAAAGGAAGCTGAACGATTAAGGTCGCAAGGTTTCACGGTTGTCCTTTCTGTTCCACAGGAGGGAATTTTTAGAGGTAAAAGTGTTCTTGTTATGCTGGCTGATGGTAAAGCACCGAACGATGTTGTGATTAAGCCAGCTGTTGCTCAACATATCGCTTTTATCCGCGGTTTTGGAAGAGATGTTTATCCAAATTCTTTGATGGGAAATATAGCTTTGATAAGACAAACATTTTACGATGCTAAATGGTACGCCTCCGCATGGGATGCTTTTTCAAAAAATCCATCGCTTCAAAAACCAGAAGTAAATTCATCCCTTGAAGCATTGCAGAGTTCATTAAAAGGTGAGCCTGTTACATTTGAAGCAAATGATGAACTTGACTTTCTAAGATGCGCAAAAATTGCAAAAGAATTTTCTCTTAATGCGTGGATTATCGGAAGCGGATATGAATATCGTAGAGTTGATGCAATTAAAAACACAGGTTATCCCGTAATTTTACCTGTTAATTTCCCAAAACCTCCCGATGTTGAAAATCCTGACGATGCAGACGCAATTGATTTGAGGACTTTGAAACATTGGTATAACGCCCCGGAAAATCCGAAGAGGTTAAATGATGCTGGTGTGACCTTCGCATTTACAACTTACCGACTTGAAAATCCAGCCGAATTTTTACAAAAAGTTCGTGAAGCTGTTGAAAGAGGACTTCCTGAAAATGTCGCTTTGTCTGCGCTCACATTGACACCCGCAAAACTTCTTGGGCTTGATAAAATTCTTGGCTCAGTTGAGTCAGGGAAAATGGCAAACTTCATCATCACGGATAAAAACATTTTTGATGAGGATTCTAAAATACTTCAAGTTTGGATTGCGGGTGAAAAATATGATGTTGAGGGAATGCCTGAATTTGACCCCAGAGGTGAATGGAGAGCAAAGATAAATAATGATACTTTGAACATCAACATAAGCGGTCAGATTAAAAACTTGAGAGGAAGAGTAAGAAGCGGGAATAAATCTGTCAATCTTGTTAAGGTAAGTTTATTTGATAATAATTTAACACTTGCCTTTAATGGTGATTCTGTCGGCATCAAAGGAATTGTCAGAATTTCAGCCTTCGTAAGAAAGGGGACGATGGAAGGTTATGCTGAGGTCTCTGGTGGGGAAAGGTTTGTTTTCTCTGCGGTTAAAATTTCCGAGCCAAGAGATGAAAGACCCAGACAGTTGAAAAAAGTTAAATTTGAATCCATCCCCGTTACTTATCCAGATGGAGCATTCGGATTTTCAAAATTGCCTGAGCAACCTGAATATGTTTTGATTAAAAATGCAACTATCTGGACATGCTCTGAGCGTGGTAAGCTTGAAAATGCCGATATGCTTGTTCATCGTGGTGTAATTGAAAAAATCGGGAAAAATCTTGAAGCACCGAAAGGCGCAGTTATTATTGATGCAACTGGAAAACATGTGACGCCGGGAATAATTGATGCACATTCACACACTGCAATTTCAGGTGGTGTTAATGAATCAACCCAGGCAATTACTGCAGAGGTAAGAATTCAAGATGTAATAAACAGCGATGATATAAACATTTACAGGCAACTTGCTGGTGGAGTGACAGCTGCAAATGTTTTGCACGGCTCAGCAAATCCAATTGGCGGACAAAATGCGGTCTTGAAATATAGATGGGGCTTGCTTCCTGATGAATTGATATTTAAAGAAGCTCCGGCTGGAATTAAATTCGCTCTTGGTGAAAATGTCAAACAAAGCAATTGGGGTGATAGATACACAACAAGATATCCGCAAACGAGGATGGGCGTTGAACAAATCATAAGAGATGCTTTTAAAGCAGCCCTTGATTATGAAAAAGCATGGAACACTTACAGAGAAGAAAGCAAGAAAAAAGTTTTAATTCCGCCGAGAAAAGATTTACAACTTGAAGCGCTTCTTGAAATTCTAAAAGGTCAGCGCTTAGTTCACGCTCATTCTTACAGACAAGATGAAATTTTGATGCTTTTGAGAGTTGCTGAAGATTTTGGTTTTAGAATTGCAACGCTTCAACATGTTCTTGAAGGATACAAAATCGCCGAAGCGATCGCAAAGCACGGTGCAGGTGCTTCAACATTTAGTGATTGGTGGGCTTATAAATTTGAAGTTTATGATGCCATCCCACATAACGGCGCTTTGATGGAAAAAGTTGGAGTGATAACTTCTTTTAATTCAGATAGCGATGAACTCGCACGCAGATTAAACCTTGAAGCAGCGAAAGCAGTTAAATACGGCGGATTAAGTGAAGAAGATGCTTTAAAACTTGTGACGATAAATCCAGCAAAGCAGTTAAGAATTGACAAATATGTTGGTTCGCTTGAACCCGGAAAGCATGCTGACTTTGTTATATGGAGTGGTAATCCGCTTTCAACTTACACAGTTTGCGAGCAAACTTGGATTGAAGGAAGAAAATACTTTGATAGAAATGAAGATTTGAAGATGCGTGAGGAAGCGAAGAAGTTAAGGGACTTCATCATTCAGAAAATTTTTGAAGTCAAATCCAGCGCAAGACCGCAACCGCAATTTGCAACTCAACCAAACTAAAATGGAGGTTTGAAAATGAAGATAAAAATAATTTCGCTCATTTTTGCTTTAACTCTAATTTTTGTGATGAACCTGTATGCCTCTGACATAATTCCGGGCAAACCACAAAATAAGCCGATTGCTCTTGTTGGGGGGACAATTCACACAATCACGAATGGAACAATTGAAAATGGAATTGTCCTTTTTGACAAAGGAAAAATTGTAGCTGTTGGAAAAGATGTTAACATTCCAAAAGATGCAGAAGTTATTGACATAAAAGGCAAGCATGTTTATCCTGGTTTGATAAATGCTTTTACGACAATTGGTTTAGTTGAAATTGGCGCAGTGAGAGCAACTCGCGATGTCACAGAAGTTGGACTTGTCAATCCAAATGTGCGAGCTGAAGTTGCGTTTAATCCCGATAGCGAGCATCCACCTGTAACGCGTGCAAACGGCATAACACTGGCTCTTGTCGTTCCAACAGGTGATCTTATCGCTGGTCAATCAGCGCTTATGATGCTTGATGGATGGACTTGGGAAGATATGACATTGAAAGCGCCCGTTGGACTTCACATTTACTGGCCGAGGATGGTTCAAGCACAAGGATTTGGATTTATGTTTGCAAGACAGAGTCCGGAGGAGATGAAAAAAGAAACAGAAAAACGACTTCAACTTATCAGAGAAACATTTCAAAAAGCGAGGGCTTATAAAAAAGCAAAAGAAGCCGAAACTCAAAAAGGAGTTCCATATCACGATACAGATTTAAAATATGAAGCGATGATTCCGGTTCTTGAAGGAAAAGTTCCTGTTTTCGTTCATGCGAATTCCGCAAAAGAAATTTTATCTGCCATTCAATGGGCGGAAAGCGAAGGAGTTAAAATTGTGATCGTCGGCGGTGCGGATTCCTGGAAAGTTGCGGATGTTTTAAAGAGTAAAAATATCCCGGTGATTTTGACGAACATTCATCGTTTGCCTTCGGGCAGGGATTCTGATTATGATGAACCTTTCACGGTTGCTTATAAACTTTACAAAGCAGGTGTTAAGTTCTGTATCGGTGGTGAAGGTGGATATTACAACGAGAGAAACCTGCCGTATCAAGCGGGAACATGTGCAGCTTTTGGACTTCCAAGAGAAGAAGCATTGAAAGCAATTACGATTTATCCTGCTGAAATTCTTGGCGTTGCTGATAAAGTTGGCTCAATTGAACCGGGTAAAGATGCAACTTTAATCGTCACAACAGGCGACCCGCTTGAAATTCCAACGCAGGTTATTTATGAATTCATTCAAGGTAGAAAAGTTGATTTGTCAAACAGACAAACGAAGCTTTACGAAAAATATGTTGAAAAATATCGTCGGCTTGGGCTTCTGAAATAGTTGCTCAAAAATTTCTCTTTTTTTCATATTTGGGACGCCTTCTGGCGTCCTTTTTTATTTTTTGCGTTTTTTCCAATCTTTCTTGTTGTAAATTTTCGGGTGTGAGGTTATCTTAAAAACAAAAAAGTGGATTTTGAAAATTGGCACATTTCTATTTCAAAGGCGATGAACTCTATTGCGAAGATGTCCCTGTAAGAGAAATTGTAGAAAAATTTGGAACCCCAGTTTACATTTACAGCAAAGCACAACTGGTTGAGAACTTCACAATCTTAAAAACTCTTTTCCCAGATTTCAAAATTTTTTACGCATTGAAAGCAAATTCAAATCCATCTATCCTTAAAATTTTATCCGAGCTTGGAGCGGGTGCGGATACGGTTTCAGCAGGTGAAATTTTCATTGCTCTTGCGTCGGGGTTTAAGCCGGAGGTTATCTCTTTCGCTGGCGTTGGGAAATACGCTGAGGAAATAAAATTTGCAATTGAAAAGGAAATCCTTGCTCTCAACATTGAATCAGAGCAAGAAATTTTTATTGTTAATGAAATCGCTAAATCTCTTGGTAAAAAAGCAAATGTTTTAATCAGAATTAATCCAGACATTGATGCACAAACCCATCCATACATTTCAACTGGGATAAAGACAAGCAAATTTGGAATTGACCCAGATGAAGCAATTGATATTTTCAAAAAAAGTTTGACTTTATCAAATGTCAATCTTTTCGGCATTCACACTCACATTGGCTCTCAAATTGTTGATGTTGAGCCGTTCGTTGAGACAGCAAATTTCTTGGTTATGTTTATTGAAAAATTGGAAAAGATAGGTGTTAAGATCACGCACATTGATTTTGGCGGAGGTCTTGGAGTGAAATATAAAAATGTTATAACGCACAATGAACTCCCATTTGAAGAAGATGATGACAAGGAGATAAATTTAAAACTTTTTGCTGAACAGATTTCCCCACTTTTAAAGAAAACAGGATGTGAAATAATTCTTGAACCAGGAAGATTTATAATCGCAAACGCTGGAATTCTCGTCGGCAAAGTTTTATACACGAAGAAAAGCAAGGTGAAAAATTTTGTCGTTGCAGATATTGCTATGACGGAACTTATAAGACCTGTCCTTTATGGTGCTTATCATCAGGTTGTGCCTGTTGAAATTAAAACAAATGAAATTGAAATTGCTGACATTGTTGGACCTGTATGTGAGACAAGTGATTTCATCGCTCGTGATAGAAAAATTTTAAAACTTTCTCCGGGTGATTTGATTGCTGTTATGACCGCTGGCGCATACGGATTTGTTGCAAGTTCAAATTACAATTCACGATTGAGACCAGCAGAAGTTCTAATTGAAGGGAAAAATTATTATCTTATACGCAAGCGTGAAACTTTTGATGATTTGTTGAGTAAAACTACATTAGCAAAAACATAAACTTAAAATTTGAAATGGCGGTTGAAAAAAAGACAAGCAAAGTTTCACTTGTTTTCGGAGTTATACTTGTGTTGATTGGTCTTGTGATTTTGCTTGATAAATTGGGTGTTGTGTATTTAAGTTGGAAGAAAATTCTCTCCATTTTGCTTGTGATTGCTGGTGCTTATCTTGGATATTCAGGTTTTGGGTTAAATTCAAATAGTAAAGTTTTTTGGGGTTCAATTTTGTTCTTTTTTGGAATTTATCTTTTTATTGATTCATTTGGCTTTTTAAATCCAGATGTTCACTTTTTCTGGCCTGTTGTTTTGATAACAACTGGACTTGCTTTCCTTATGTCATTTGTTAATCGTCCGAATGATTTCGCATTGCTTCTTCCAGCTGTTGCGCTCGTTGGAATTGGTGTCTTATTTCTGCTTACAAATCTTGGCGTTATTTATTCGTTTGAAGTGTGGGAAAGCGTTGAAAAATTCTGGCCTGTTTTACTTATCATTCTTGGGCTTTATCTTATTTTGAAGAAGAGATGAGGAAAAGATTAAACATCGGGGCTCATGTATCAATTGCCGGTGGATTAGAAAAATCTGTTTTAAGAGCGGTTAAAATCGGATGCGAAACAATTCAAATTTTCACTAAAAGCAACGCTCAATGGGGTGCGAGGAAATTAACACCTGACGAAGTGAATGAGTTTAAATCTCAACTTTCAAAATTTAAAATTTATCCCGTCGTTGTCCATAGTTCATATCTTATAAATCTTTGTGCGAAGGATAAAAAAATTTTGAGTAAATCAAGAAAAGCATTTGTTGAGGAACTAAAAAGATACGAAATGATCGGAGCGCTTGGGCTTGTGTTTCATCCAGGTGCGCATCTCGGGAAAGGTGAGGATTGGGCAATAAAAACAATTGCAGAGTCAATTAATCTTGCGCATGAAGAAACAAAAAATTTTAAAACACTGACGATAATTGAAACAACCGCAGGACAAGGAACTGTCGTCGGTTATAGATTTGAGCAAATAAGAGGAATAATTGATTTCGTTGAAGAAAAAGAACGAGTTGGAGTTTGCGTTGATACCTGTCATCTTTTTTCCGCAGGTTATGATTTGAGAACAGAGAAAGGGTGTGAAAGTGTCTTCAAAGAGTTTGACGAGATAATTGGAATTGACAGGATAAAAGTTTTTCATTTGAATGATTCAAAACGGGAGTTAAATTCACGGGTTGACAGGCATTATCACATCGGCAAAGGGTATATCGGCAAAAATGCGTTTCGCTTTATAATGAAAAATCCAATCTTTGAAAACATCCCCAAAATAATTGAAACTCCAAAAGGTTATAACGATGAACTTGACATTATGAACTTAACAACATTGCGAAAACTTGTGAGATGATGAATTTAAAACTCAAACTTGAAATTTATCCGCTCATCTCTGGATTGCTTTCGTTTATTTTTTATCTTATCACGATGAATCCATCTGTTGATTTCATTGACTCTGGCGAGTTAACAGCGGTGGCTTATGCTCTCGGGGTTGCACATCCAACGGGTTATCCTTTTTTCACGCTTATTTCACACTTTTTCATCACATTGCCAATCCCTTTGAGAGTTATTTCAAAGGCAAATTTATTTTCTGTTTTTATTTCTTCGCTTGCGTTATATTTTTTCGCAAAATTTTTGATTTTGCTTTCCGATCAAAGGTCAAAGCATACAGAATTTTTCGCTTTTGTTTCAACTTTGATTTTCGGCTTCACACAATTTTTCTGGGAACAAGCGATAACTTTTGAAGTTCATTCATTTCAAATGCTTCTTATGTCGCTTCTTTTATTTTCAATTTTTAAGTTTGAGAAGACTGATGAAGCAAATTATCTCTTTCTTTTTTCGTTTTTGCTTGGTCTTTCGTTTACAAATCATTTGACTGTGATATTTCTTCTCCCGTCGCTTGTTTATATTTTCATTTCTAATTTCGTCAGGAAAGTAAAGCCAGAAGTTTTAATTTTTATGTTTTTGTTTTTTCTCGTTGGGCTTTCGCCTTTCGTTTATCTTTTTGTTCGCTCAAGTTCAGGTGTTGTCTTAAACTGGGGTGATCCATCAACTTTTGAAAATTTTTTGAACCATATAACGGGCAAGCAATATAGAGTTTGGGCTTTTTCTTCGTTTGAGGTTATGACAAAACAAATTTCTTATTTCATTTCAAAATTTCCCGAAAATTTCGGATATCTCGCTTTATTTCCTGCGGTTGTCGGGCTGTGGAAAATTTTTAAACTCCAAAGAAAAATTTTTTACTTTACAACTATTGCTTTTTTGACCTGCGTTTTAATCTCGTCAAATTACGACATTCACGATATAAACGCATACTTTTTGACCGCAATTGCAATGACATCAATCTGGATTTTTTACGGATTAACACATTTGCCAAGAAAAATACCAAATTCGTTTGTTGTTGCATTGAGCATATTGTGTGTTTTGATTCCGATTTCTGTTAACTTCAAAAAAGTTGATAAATCAAAAAATTATCTCCCCGAAATTTACACGCTTCACATTCTCAAAAACGCCAGACCAAATGCCATCATAATTTCATACCAATGGGATTATTTTGTTTCGCCATCCTTGTATTTTCAACTTGTTGAAAATGTAAGAAAAGACATTGTCGTAATTGATAAAGAACTTTTGCGTCGCTCGTGGTATATTAAACAACTTCAGCGTAATTATCCGTGGCTTATTGAAAGATCAAAAAAACGAAGTTGAAGCATTTCTCGTTGAACTTTACAAATTTGAACACGATTTACCTTATGACCCAATGGAAATTGAAAAAAGATTCGTGAATATGATAAATAGTTTCATTGATAAAAACATCGGTGATAGACCAGTTTATTTGGGGATAGAAATTGAGCCAGAATTTGGAGCGAAATATGTCAGAGTTCCCGAAGGATTTATGTTTAGGTTGTATTCGGATTTGGAATATAAAAATTATGATTATGTCCCGATTGATGTTTCAAAGCGTTGTTTTGATGATTACTCCGAAAATCTTGTTAATTTGATCGTGAAGATGATCGTAAATCGTGGAATTTATGAGTTTAAGTTTGGGAAAATTGAAAAAGCGAAGTTTTATTTTGAAGAAGCGTTGAAGATAAATCCAGAATCTGTTGAAGTAAAACTTTGGCTTGAAAGGTTGAAAGGTGTTAAATAGTCAAATTTCTTCTATTGGTTTTCTTCCCATAAATCCTTCACTTATTGTGTGCCAGAATTTGATCGTGTCTTCACCATGCATCCAGCATAGATAAACTTCCTGACCATTTTCCCTTATGTGCGGGAAATCAATAAGACCTTGTTCAATTCCTTTGACAAGTGCACCCATTGATTCTATTCTCTCAATTATTGCGATCAATTCCTCAAGTTCAACTGGATAATTTTTTTCTCCATTTGGTCCACCCGTGAAGTATCTGTGTCGGTAAATGTCATAACCTTTAATGTCAAGAATTTTTTTGAGTTGCGTCATTCTCTCAACTAAAGGTTTTATCTCCGAAAGCAAGTTTCTTGCTTCTTCAATTGTAAAATGTTTTTCGTGCAGGTATTTCATTTTGATGTGTGAATTTGTTTTGCTTCTTTCCAAAAATAAGAAATCTTTTATATCAGTGTCAAATAATTTTGTGCTGTGGGAAATTTTCTTTGCTTTGTTTAATTTTGGGAAAAAGAGAAATTTTTGAGTATGGCAAAAGTTAAAATTTTTCTGTTAGTTGCGTTTTTAGTTTTTAAAACTTCTGGGTTCTCTCAAAGTTTGTTTGACAAATTAAATTCCGATGCGAAAACATTTGCAAAAAATTCCGTTAATTATTTCTCCGCCCCATTTCAATTTAATAGCAAAGACATTGTTCGTCTTTCTGTGGTGGGAACTGGAACTGCTTTACTTTTCGGAATTGACCATTGGAACAAGGATTTTCAAGGGATTGACAATAAGTTTTTTTCTTCCGTGATGAAAATTGATTCTTATTATGGAACTGCGTGGATGTTTGGGTTGATCAGTGGCTCGCTTTATGCTGGTGGAATTTTATCTGGAAAAGATGAGATAAGAGAGACGGGTTTGATGGTTTTTGAAGCAGGGTTGTTCTCGGGGATCACAACGACAATTTTAAAAGTTGCGTTTGGAAGGGAAAGACCTTATGTGAGTGGAAATAAATTTAAATTTCATCCATTTAGTTTTGGCGGAAATAAATTTTATTCGCTTCCGTCAGGTCATGCGACTTTGAGTTTTGCTATATCAAGCGTGCTTGCTTCAAAGTTTGAGAATAAATTTGTCAAAGTTTTAATTTACACGCCAGCGGTTTTGACTGCACTTGCAAGGGTTTACAACAACCAACACTGGTTTTCGGATGTATTTCTTGGCTCTGCGATCGGTTATTTTAGCGGTGTTTATGTTGTAAATTTGCATAAAAAATAAACGCCGTGATTATTGAATTTATCCAAGAATTTTTCTAAAATTTATAAAAATAAACTTCTTCACATATGCTTGGTTCAAATGACTGGAAAAATTTACAGGAGAAATTTTTATCAATTGCATCTGAAAAATTAAATTTGATGGAGCAAGCACTTTCAAAAAAAGATTTTTCACTTGTTCAACTTTATGCACATCAACTTAAAGGTTCGGGAGCGTCATTTGGATTTGATGAAGTCACGGAGATAGCAGGTCAAATAGAAGTTAAATGTATGCAAAATTCTTGTGAAGAAGTTATTGAACTTGTAAAGAAATTGAATGAATTAGTTAAAGTTTTGAAATCAAACTTGCAAAGCGGATGAGATTGTTGATACTTCTTTTGCTTCTTAACTTTTTGTCGTTTCAATCGGGGAAAAAAATTGAAGATGTGAATAGATATGCTGTTTGTTATTCAAAAATAAATCTGGATGAGGTTAAAAACTTTGAACTTTTAATCCTTGACCCCGACCATTACAGCAGAGATGAAGTTTTGTATCTTAAAAATCTTGGGATCATCACAATTGCCTATCTTAACATTGCTGAATTTGAGACATATAGGAGTTATTCAATTCCAGAGTCAATAATAATTGGGAAAAATCCGTTTTGGAAAGATCATTTTTATGTTGATATTCGCTCGGAAATCTGGCAAAGGTTAATTTTTGATGATAAAATTCCGAAAATAATATCAAAGGAGTTTGATGGCTTTTTTATTGATATGATTGACATTGTTCAGATTTTTCCACAGTTTGAAGAAACGATAATTGATATGGTTAAACTCATAAAATCAAGGTATCCGTATAAGTTTGTGATTGCTAATAACGGTTGGAGTTTGATTGATACTTTGAAAAATTTTGTTGATGCTTTTCTCGTTGAAGGTCTTTTTACAAGATATAATTTTGAAACGAAAAGATATTTTGTCCGCTTTGAGAAGGAATATGTTGATAGAGTGAAAATTCTCAAAAACACAGGAAAGAAAATCTTCACGCTTGATTTTTTATCTGAAGGCGACAGGAGAAAATACTTCGTCAGAAATCTTTCCCGAGGTTATGGATTCACGCCATACATTTCAACAATAGAACTAAATAAAATTTTCAAATGAGGTTTGAGATCAAGGATAAAATCAACGCAGTAAAAATTTCAGAGTTGAGGACAAAATTAAAAAATTTTTTGCTCGCAAATGGAGTTGATGATGAAACCGCATCTGATATTGAACTTGTCGTGAGCGAAATGCTTACGAATGTTTATAAACATTCCTACAAAGAAAGTGAAGGGGATGTTTTGTTGAATGCGGAGATTAATGAGGGTAATCTTGTAATTTCAATAAGGGACTTTGGTGAAAAATTTGCTCCAGAGTCAATAAAAGAACCAAACCCTGAAGTTCTTGCAGATCACGGATACGGACTTTACATCGCAGGTCAAATTATGGACAAAATTGAATATGTCCTTTCTCATGAAACTGGGACGGAGGTTGTTTTAACAAAGTATTTGAAGAAAAATGGTTGATGTATGTTTAATCCTTGAGGGAACATATCCGTATGTCATTGGTGGTGTCTCAAAATGGGTGCATGAACTTGTTAAGAACTTAAATCATCTCAAATTTTCAATTTTGCATCTTTACGCCGATGAAAGAAAAGAGATAAAGTTTGAAATACCTATGAATGTTGATTCAATCGTTGAAATTGATGTTAGAAATGGACTTGGGTTTAAGTTTGATTTCAAAGATGTGATTAGTTTTATCCCGAATGCGAGAATTTATCATAGTTTGTCAACAGGTTTTGCTGGGCTTCTGGGATTACAGATAAAGCAAAGGAAAAATAAACCTTTTATTTTAACAGAGCACGGAATATACTGGAAAGAACTTGAATTTGGTGTAAATGAGGTTGAATGTGGATTTAAAATTTTCAAAGATGAGAAAATCAAAAATGAATTATGCAGTGCAAGGAGAGAGTATTTGAAAATTTTCAAGGACATAGCGATGAGATGCTATCTTGAAGCGGATCTTGTGACGACGGTTTGCAGATATAATCTTGAACAACAGTTGAGTTTAATCCCGTCGGAATTGATTGATGATTTAAGGCGAAAATTCAGAGTGATTGAAAATTTTGTTGATGAAAAGTTTTTGGATGGGTTAAGTCGGGTAAAAGATGTTAAAAATGTTGTTTTCATCGGCAGGGTTGTCCCGATAAAGGATGTTAAGACATTTATAAGAGCAATTCCATTGATACTTGAGGAGATTGGAGATGTTAAATTTTATGTTGTTGGTGATTTAAGACAAGATTTTGATTATGCGATGGAATGTTTCAAACTTGCTGAATCGCTCGGAATTAATGAGAGAGTCATTTTCACTGGTGAAGCAAATTCGGTTGATTATTTGAAAATCGCAGATGTCCTTGTTCTTCCAAGTGTAAGTGAGGCACAACCATTTGTTGTTCTTGAAGCGATGGCTTTGGGTGTTCCAGTTGTTGCATCTTCTGTTGGAGGAGTTCCAGAACTTGTGAATGAAGCGGGGAATGAATGTGGGCTTTTGTTTGAGGTTGGAGATTATAGGATGCTTGCTCAAAATGTTATTAGAATTTTAAGGGATGAAAATTTGGAGAAAATTCTTTCAAGAAACGGAATTAAAAAAGCGAAAAGATTTACACTTGAAAAGTTTGTGAAAAGTTATCGTGAAATTTATGAGTCGTTTTTAAATGAGTGAAATTTGATTTAAAGCAACAGGGAAATTAAGAATGAGAAAAAAATCAATTTTATTTGAAACCGAAGGAACATATCCTTTTGTCGGTGGAGGAGTTAGCACATGGGCTGATATACTTGTGAATAATTTGAAGGAGTTTGATTTTTACATTTACGCTGTCACAGGTATGCCGTATGTTGAATACAAGTATAAGTTGCCTTCAAATGTTAAGTTGGTTCGTCAAATTCCGCTTTGGGGTTCGGAAGAGCCGTTTGAGGACATATTTTTTGAGATACCTTTTTCAAGCATTTACATAAGGAAGACGAAAGTAAATGAAAGGGTTGTTTTAAGAAAATTTATTCCAATTTTTCTTGAGTTTATCTCTTCGCTTATGAATCCGTATTCAGACCCTGAAGAATGCGCTGGCTATGTATGGCTTATGCATAGGTATTTTAGCGAGTATGATTACAAGCAGACATTTAAAAGTTTTTCGGTGTGGCAGGAATTTAAAAAGTTTGTGATTTTAAAATACTTTGAAGATAACCCTTTTCTTTCGGAGGATGAAATTCCGTCAGTTTACGATTTAACACTTGCGATGAGATGGCTTTATCATTATCTTATGCCACTTTATGTTGATGTTCCGCAGGTTGATTTGAGCCATGCAACGGCTGCGGGTTTTTGTGGATTGCCAAGCGTCGTTGCAAAAATGAGAGATGGGACACCGCTTGTCGTCACAGATCACGGTGTCTTTGCAAGGGAGAGATACATTGGGATTGGAGGCGAAAAAAGTTTGAGTTTCTTTGCAAAAAAATTTTTGATAAATCTTTCAATTCTTGTCTCAAAAATGCTTTATAAACTTGCTGATAAAGTTTTGCCCGTATGCAGGTTCAATACAATTTGGGAGAAAATTTTTGGTGTTGATGATGAAAAGATAAAGGTAATTTATAACGGTGTTGATCCTGAAGTTTTCAAACCAAAGCCAAAACCTGAAAAAAATCGTGGAATCCCAACTGTTGTGGCTGCTGCAAGAGTTATGCCATTGAAGGATATTGAGACAATGATAAAAGCAAGCGCAATCGTTCGGGAGCAAATCCCAAATGTTAAGTTCATCGTTTACGGCTCTCTTGATGCAGACCCGCTTTATACGAAAAAGTGTCAAATGTTAATAAAAGAACTCAAACTTGAAAACACATTCATACTCGCTGGGCATCATCCCAAGCCAAGTGAAATTTACAATGAAGGTGATATATCAATTCTTTCAAGTATATCCGAAGGTTTCCCTTACACAGTGATTGAATCAATGGCTTGTGCAAGACCTGTGGTTGCAACTGATGTCGGAGGAGTAAGAGAAGCGCTTGAAGGATTTGGAATAATAGTCAAACCAAGAGACCCGAAAGCCCTTGCGGATGGAGTGATAAAACTTCTTACCGATAATGAACTGCGTGAAACTCTCGGGAGAAGAGCAAGAGAAGAAGTTCTTGCAAAGTATAGAATTGAAATGGCAGTTGGGGAATATAGAAATGTTTATAATGAGTTGATTGACGGAAAAAGATTTGAGACGCTTGATAAGCAAGGCGTTGCCATTGAGGAAATTGTAAAGTGAATTTTTAATTCAAAATAATCAAAACAAGTTGTGGAAGATGTAAAATCTGGACATAATGAAGTGGATAAAGATTTTGCGAAGAGAATTGAAAAAGTTGCTGATGAAGTTTTTGAGAAAATTGGGAATCCAGTAAGTATTTTGCAGGTTTCGGCTGTGATTGAAAGTTTGGGATATAGGCACATTGATTGCCCAAGTGAGTTTGGGAAGGCGAATATATTTGAATTAAGCAAAGATGTGTATAGAATTTGTAAGTTAAAGGCAAGAAGACGAGGGAAAAAATCTAAAAGAGAAATTATTTCATTCTGGGAGAAAGCGTGGAGATTTTTGAAGTATTATTCTTCTGGTATTGTGCTTGGGCTTCCGATAGCAAGCCAGATTGCGTTTATTGCTTTTACGGGATATTCGCTCTGGGCGTGGGTTAAGTTTTCGGAACTTCAAGCAACAGTTGTTGCTTTTGGAACTATTTTGAGTTTTATCACAACTGGTGGATTTACGCAGGTTATGGGAAGGGAAGTCACATATTATTTAAGCATGGGCAATAAATTCACCGCTCGTGAGATTGCAATTAAACTTTTCAATTATGGTTTTGCTTTTTCAGTTTTTATCGGGCTTGTCTTCTTTGTCGCAAATTTTATATTTGAAATTTTCCCGAGAAAATTTCTTTACATAATTCTTGCCTATTATTTCCTTCTATCATTTCTCTGGCTTTCAACGAGCATGATTTATTCCGCAAAGAGAAAACTTTCTATACCTGTCATTCTTTCAATTGGAACGCTTGTTGTCATTTGGCTTCATAAGTTTAAAGGTGTCTCAATTCATATCGCTCATTTTGTTGGATTGCTGACATCAAATTTACTGATGTATCTATGGGCAAGATACATTTTCAGATTGAGAAAAGAGGAGCGGAAACTTGGCTATGTTTCGCTTAAAGTTAAGCGTCCTTCGGTTTTGGCTTATGTTAACAGTCCATTTTTTAAATTCGGGCTTTATTATTTTCTAATTCTCTTTCTTGATAGAATTGTCTCGTGGACTGCTTATTCAAAAGGAAAGTTTTATTTTTTCTGGTTTAAGACGCCGTATGAACTTGGGATTGATTGGGCTTTGCTTTCGTTTGGAATTACACTTGCTGTGCTTGAATATGCTGTAAATGATTTCTCCGAAACACTTATCCCTGTCCAAAAAAATTTTTACGCTCACAAAATCAAATCATATAATTTCTGGTATCTTGATTTTTATTTGTTCAAACTTTCTTTTCTTCTCGTCTTTGGAATGTTAAGCATAATCGCAGTATATTTTGTTGTGATGCGACTTGGTGAAATTTATCAGCATATAAAGGAAGTTCGTGAATTCTTTGCAAGTCCGATTACTTTCAAGGTCTTCTACTTTGCATCTGTCTCTTATCTTTTGCTTGCTGTTGGTTTGATGAATAATCTATTTTTCTTCACACTCTGGAAACCTGATTTCGGGTTGAGGTCAATAAGAATTGCTCTAATAGTTGATTTGATTGTTGGAATTCTTGCAAGCAGATTGATAAGTTGGGAATATGGAGTTTTAGGGTTTCTCGCTGGCTCGTTTACATTTGCGATTTTATCAACTCAATATATGTTGAAGTTTATTCGCACGCTTGATTATCAATATTACTCTGCGTTCTGATGTTTGAAAGTTTAATTTACATATTCAAACTATATGTCGGCTTTGCCATTATCTCGTATTTTGCTTTGAGGTTGAGATTCTGGGATGAATGCGTAGGTGGTGATTGTGTTTTTAAATCGCTTTTTTACTTTCTTCTTTTTCTTTTCCCAATTCTGTTTTTTGCTGTAAAGTTTAAAACGCTTGATGCGTTCTTTGTGGTCTCGGTTTTGTTTTTAATTCTTGGGGTTGATTTTTTAAGTGCCAAAAGAAAATCTGGCGTGAGAATTAACTTCGTCAAAACATTTCTCAATCAAAAAATTTACGACTTTCTTGATGGCATTGCTGGTTTTCGTTTTAAATTTTCAAGTTTGAAATTAAAATTTGAATATGTCCTTCTTGTGATTGTTTTTTCGTTTGGTTTGTTCTTCTGGATCAATCCATCGCTCCAAACTTTATCTCTTTTTTCAATCATACAGCATAACAATCTGGTTAAAATCACATCAATGCTTGTTAATAATTTCAGTTCTGGGATAAATAATGTTGGGATGAATTCAATCTGTGCTTTTTTGAGTTTGATTTTTGGCGTAAATCAACACATCGTTTTGCATCTTTTCGGTGCTTTAAATTACGGGCTTATTTTCGTTGGCATCTCACTTTTGACTTATAGATTGACAAAAAATTTACATTCTGTGATTCTTGCTTCTTCTCTTTTTGCTTTCGTTTTTTTGAGGTTTAATTTCGTTTTAAATCATGTTGAAGGCAGTTCGTTTCTTCTGGGTCTTGGGTGGCTTTTGATGGTTATCTATTTTTGGAAGGATTTGAGATTGTTTCAGAAAATTCTTGCTCTTTTTGTCGCTTTCCTGATTGAATTTTTCGCTGGTTCTGTTCTTGCGTTTTCGGTAGTTGTAGCCGAACTTTTTGAATCTGGCTTTAAGAATAAAAAGAAATTGCATTTTCTCTTTGCGATTTTGATATCTTTGCTTCCATTTGCGATTGAAATTTTTTCAAGAGGAAATCCAGAGTTTGGGATAAAAGCATTTGCTTTTTTTCAAAGCCCAGAGTTGATCGGTCATTCGGAAGAGATTTTGAATGTGGTTGTGTTTTTAACATTTTTAAGCGTCGTTCTTATGTTGTCTTCACAAATTTTCTATGGAATTTTTTCGCTTATTTTGTTAATTTTTACAATAGCAAGCGAGATTTCGGTTTTGAATTTCGTTCCTTATGAACAATTTTTTCCGATTTCTGTTTTACTATTTTTCATCTGGTTTTCGGTTATGTTGAGAAAAGTTTTTGGAAGCAAAGAGAAATTGCATTCTATATTTGTGATTTTAATAGTTGTGTTTTTGGTTTTGAGTGTTTTCATCTATGGAGGTGTTAAAATTGATGGAGCGATTGAGCCAGATGAATTTGTTAAAGTTGTTTTGAAAATTCAAAAGGAGAATTTGCCCTTTTCATTTGCGATTGTTTCTCATTATGGGACAAGAGCGATGGTTGAAAACTGGTCGTATTTTATGGATTGGGATTATTTCCTGCGAAATTATATTTTAATTGAGGACGAGAAAAAAATTTACGAACTTGTTTATGTTTTCGTTCCTGAAAAAAATGCGATGGGAAAAATTCATCAATCTTTTATTCCAAGAATTGACAATTTAACTGCGACGCTTGATTCTGCTTGTGTGAATTACAGGTTTGCAAATGTTGAAATTTATTTTGATGGTGATTATGTCAAAGTTTATAAATTAACGAAGTTAAAAAAGTGATAGAACGAGTAATCAAAATATACACGGATAAGTTTTCTCAATTTTCAAATACGGAGTTTGCAGTTGTTGATGAGAAAGGAAAGATGATCGCAAGGACGAAAAATTTTGAGAACTTTGAGAAAAGTGTCAAAGTTGAATTGAACTCAAATTACGGGAAAATTTATCTTTACATCAAAGGGTCGTCAGATGTTGAAAGGGAGGTGCAACTTTTAAAGTTTTTGTATACTGAACTTTTGAATTACGAGGGATATATTGAAAATCTCGTTCAGGAACTTGCTCACAGGCAAGAGGAACTCGGGATTGTTTATGACATCATAGCGAAGGCAAGTTTGGTTTTTGATGAATCTGAAATTGTCAAAATCATAATTGATAAAATTAGATCATTAATATCTCCGAGGGCGTGTGTTGTTGGAATTTTTGAAAGTGGAAGGTTAAATCAAAAATACACAAGCGGTGAAATTTTACGGGAGACAAGTGAAGATGCTGAAAAATTAATTGAGAAAGCGATTGAAACGAGAAATTTTGTTATTTCTTCGGTTGAATATCAGGGGCGTGTTAAAGGGATGCTTGCTGTGCCAATGTTTTCTGGGGCTCATCAAATTGGTGGAATTTTCGTTTGTGATGAAGGGAGAAATTTTGAAACGGCGGATGCAAAACTTCTTCTCACTCTCGGGAATTACGCAGGGATAATCCTTTACAGAAATAAACTTATAGACGAGATAAAACGAACCGAGGCACTCAAACAAGAAATTGAAATTGCAAAACGAATTCAAGAAAATTTACTTCCCAAAAAAATTCCAGAATGTGAAGGTCTTGATGTCTGTGCATTTATAAAGCCGAGTTCAAGCGTCGGAGGTGATTATTACGATTTTATTTCAAATGGGAAGAAAAATGCTTTTTTAGTTATGGATGTCTCGGGACATGGAATTGGAGCAGCACTTCTTTTGTCAAGTTTGAGAAGTGTTGTAAGATTGATGTATGAAATCACGCCCGATATATCTGAACTTTTATCTGCAATTAACAGAGTGATTTACAAGGATACATCTGAAATCGGGATGTATTCAACGATTTTTATGTGTGAGTATTATCCCGAGGGATTTTTTGTTTATTCAAACGCTGGACATGTTCCGCCGATTTTATTTAAACGAGATGATGGAAGTATGTTTGAACTTGAAATTCACGGTTCTCCAATTGGCTTATTTGATGATGAAAAATATGGAAGTGATAGAATTGAATTTTCAAAAGGTGATATAATCGTTGCATTTACAGATGGAGTTACAGAGGCGAGAAATTCAAATGGAGAATTTTTCGGAGTTGAAAGATTGAAAAACATTATCGCTCAAAATTTTGAAAAAAGTTCAGATGAAATTTGCGATGTTGTTGTTTCAGAGGTTATGAATTTTCAAAAGGATGTTGAGCAGAAGGATGATATAACATTGTTAATTCTCAAAAAAATTTGATTTTGGGATGAAGAAGGTTCTAATTGTTGATGATGACATAACAATCCAACGCTTGCTTGAATTTATATTGAGAAAGTTTGATGTTGATGTTTTGATTTCTGGTGATGGTGATTCTGCGATTGAACTTATAAAAAGTGAAAAGCCCGATCTTGTTTTTCTTGATGTTATGATGCCTGGAAAAAATGGAATTGAAGTATGCCGTGAGATAAAGGCAAATCCAGAGTTAAAAGATACATATATTGTTATGTTGACCGCAAAAGGCGAGGAGTCGGAGATAAAAGATATGTTTGACTCGGGAGCAAATGAGTATGTCCCAAAGCCATTTAGTCCATCTGAAATAATGTCAATTGTCAAAAAAGTAATTTACAAAGAGTGAATTTATGCTCGGCAAAATTTTCAGCAAAGTTGCGAGAGATCCCGTATCGGAAGGAAAGAAACTTATTGATGTGTGGAAGGAGTTTGGGAATTTTATGTTTTTTGAGAAACCATCTTCTGAAGGTTTTGAATTTATATTTGATGTTTTTGAAAGAATTGTTAAAGCGCCTGCTTATTACATTTACTCTTTTTCGGAGTCCAGCGGTTCTTTGATTCTTGAAAATATGAGATTGAGAAATGATATGATGAGAGGGCTTGATGATGAAGTTATTGAGGCGTTGAGAGAGCCAGAGTTGAAAATTATTTTCAGAGATGATTATAAAAATTTTGGTTTCGCTCTCATATGGGCGGGAAAATTTCTTAACATTCCACTTTATCTCGGTGAAAGTTACACGGGAAATTTCTTTTGTGGTCCATTTGAACCAGAACCGATTGATAAAAATCTTGCTAATTGGTTTAAAGAGTTTTCAAATGCTTGCGCTGTCGCTTTGAGGCAGATTAAACTTGGTGAGGAGACACGCTCAAAAATTCGTCTTCTTGAATCGCAGGCACAGGTCAGCAAGAAAATGCTTGGATCAACGCTTGAAGTTAACAAATTTCTTGAACTTCTTCTTGAACTTGCCATAACTGCGACGGGAAGCGATGCTGGATTTATCGCAATGTGGGATGATAAAATTAAAAGAATGAAAATAAGAGCGAGCAAGAATTTGAGCAATGAGTTTATGGATGCACTTGATCTTTCTCCTGACACGGGACTTTTTGAATGGATTGGAGATGGCGAAGAGATGATCGTGCGAGATTTTGAATTTCTTTTGAAGTTTAAAGTTAATTCAATAATCGGAGTTCCACTGGTTGAGGGTGGCAAACTTCTTGGAATTTTTGCGCTTGTCAATTTCAAAAAATTGAAACAGTTTGAGGAATTTACAATAAAAATTCTTTCGGCATTTGTTGAGCAGATAAAAATTGTAATTCACAATGTTGATCTTTTCAATCAATTCACAGAGCGTTATCTTAAAACATTGATAGCTCTTGCAGAAGCGTATGATATGAGAAGTGAATACACAGCGGGTCATTCAAACAGAGTCGCACAGCTTTCTGTTGAGATTGGCAAAAAGCTCGGGCTTGAAATGGAAAAACTTCGTGAGTTAAGAATTGCTGGACTAATTCACGATGTCGGGATGTGCGGTGTTGTTGAGATAAGCGAAGATTATCAAGCTGATTACAATCATCCGATAATTGGAGCAAGTATGGTTGAAATTTTGCCAATTAGTTTTGACATAGTTGAGGGAATAAGGACGCATCAGGAGTGGTATGATGGCTGGGGATTTCCGCAAGGTTTGAAAGGCGAAGAAATCCCACTTTTTGGTAGAATTCTTGGATTGTGTGAGTTTTTTATTGAAATGTCTTCAAATTCAAAACTTCGCAAGGCGTTTTCTTATTCTCAACTTGAAACGGAGATAAAGAAACGAACTGGTTCTCAATTTGATCCGAAGGTTGTTAGTGCGTTTTTTGAAGTTATGAATGAGAAAAGGGAAAAAGCTGGCGAAGTGTGGATTGAAGAGTGCTGGAAATTCAAAGGTGAGCCGAGAGATGTTTGCTCAAGATGCCCTGTTTATGAGGGCAAGTTCAAAAGATGTTGGGAATCGCCAGAGATAATGTGCAGATTTCACGGTGATTATTCGTGCGAAGATTGTTTTATTTTCCTTGAATGGGTTGAAAGAATGAAAACAAAAAAATTGGAGAAAAAAATGGAATACAGCGTTGTTGAAAAAAATAATTACGCAATCGTCAAATTAAAAGGTGAGCTTGATGTCGCAAGCTCAATTCAGGCAAGAGATGTTTTCAAGAACCTGATTGATAAGGGGAAGGTGAATATAATCATTGATTTTTCAGAGTTGACATTTATTGATAGTTCAGGACTTGGCATAATTGTCGTCGCATACAGAAGTGCGAAAGAGAAAGGTGGAACAATAAAATTTGCAAATGTAAATCCGAGGGTGAAGAAATTGTTTGAAATTACGAGAACTGAAAAACATTTTGAATTTTACAACACTGTTGAAGATGCGGAGAAAACATTTTGAAATAATTACGATCGCTATTTTTCTGCTTTTTTCATCGTGCGAAGTGAAAAGAGAAAAACTTAATTTCACAGTTGATAAAGTTGAGAAAATTCTTTTCATTTACGATTCATCTGATCCATATGCTGGCGAAATTGTTGAGAATACGAAATGGGCTTTCAAATATGCGAAGTTGAATTATGACGAATTTGACCTTGCTGATTATCCAGAGGTTGAGATTGAAAATTTTGAAAATTATTATGTTATTGTTTTTGCGACGGAATTTATAAAGAAAATTTCAAAGGAAGATTGCGAGCGGATTAAAAAATTTGTTGCATCAGGTGGTGGGCTTGCGGTTATATATCGTGGATATAACGAAAATCTTTCAGATGTTTTCGGAGTTAAATTAAAAGACAGACAAAACCTGTTTTTAAAATTGGGCAAATCTGGGTTTGTCTTTAATGTTAATTTCTTGCCTATGCTTGCTGGGACTTTTATACCAGATTCAATTTTGAAAGACCTTTCAATGTTTGATTTTATCCATTTTGGCGATAAAAAGATTATTGCTTCTTCAAGTGCTGGTGTCCCAGTTGCGTGGATTTTAAGATATGGGCTTGGAAAAGTTATCTTTTGGAACACATCTCTTCTTTCAAATAAATTGTTTCGTGGCTTTATAACTCAATCAATCGCAAGCGTCTCGGACAAGTTCGTTCAGCCAGTGCCAAATTTTGCAGTTATATTTATTGATGATTTCCCAACCGCTGTTCCAAATGTTAAGAAAAAAATTATCTGGGATGAATTTGGGCTTACGATGGCGGAGTATCATTTCTTCGTTTTTTATCCAGATATGATGAAACTTGCGGATGAGTTCGGTTTGAAATATACTGCTGGACTTGTTTTCAACTATGGTGCGGATATAAAACCACCGTTTCATCTTACAGAGTGGAGAACGGGCAAAGCAAAAGTTTTTGATAAAGAAATTGAAGTTTCAAAAACGATAGCAAGACAATTTAAACTTAAAAATGAACTTGCATTTCACGGGTATAATCATTTTTCGCTTTTAATTGATGAATGGAAAAACATTGAAAATATGAAGGAAGCGTTGAAATACGCACAGAAAAAATGGAAAGAAGAAGGGCTTGGTGAATTGCCGATAACTTACATTCCACCGACAAATCTTATTGACTCAATTGGAGTTCAAGCGCTTGCACAAAGTTTCCCGTCAATAAAAGTTATCGCTGGTCTTTATTCTGGATTTTTTGATGTCGGTCAATATAGAGAGTTCGGGCGAGAACCGTGGAATGGAAAATTTTACTGCATCCCAAGAGTTTCAGCAGGATTTTTCATTGATGATTATGTTAAAACCTTGATTTTAAGCGAGATCGCAATGCTTGGGGTTTGGACTCATTTCGTTCATCCAGATGATATAATTTACACACCAGACGAAGTTGAGAATCCTGAACTTGTGAGAAACTGGTTTTACCTACCGTGGCGTGGGAAGAATAGCGAAGGTCTTTATTTCAAGTTCAGAGATTGGTTGCAAAAGTTGAAAGAAAATTATCCCTTTTTAAGGTTTATGACCTGTAAAGAGGCGTGTAACGAAATGATGAGGTTTGAAAATTTAAAAGTTGAATATGAGTTCATGGATAAAGCGATAAAGATAAAAACGAATCAGAAAAATGTTTTTTTGAATGTCCAGATTGATTTCAAATACAAAAATCTTGAGGTTATCAACGCTGTTGTTCTTAACACTGTGCAAACTGCAAGCACCAATCTTGTCGTTTTGAGGACGACCGATAAATATGTTCTTTTAAAAATGGAGTGAAATTTCGTATTTTTGTGAAATAAGTGAAACAAAAATAAAAGTTTTGGTGAGGAGATGAATTCGCTTATAAACGATTTAAAAAGCACCTTTTTTCATCTTCGGTTTAGTGTTTCGTTTGCTTTTCTTCCAATTTTTCTTTGGGCTTATGCATTAAGTGAGGCGGACATAACGAAAAATTTTTGGTATGGAATTTTGATTTTACATCTTTTGGTTTATCCAGCAAGCAATGGAATTTATGCTTACTTTGACAAAAGGAAAGGAATCATTTCGGGTATCAGGGGAATTAAGCCAGCGTCAATTTTTACGCTTGTTGTTTCTTTAATTTTTCTTGTGGTCGGAATTTATTTAAGTTTTAAAGTTAACACAAGTTATTTCTATGCTGTGTTAATTTTTGTGCTTCTTTCGTTTCTTTTTTCTTTCCCATCAACGGGTATAAAAATAAGACCGCTTTATGGGATTTTAATTGTGTCAATTTCCTATGGAGTTGTTGGGTTTATCGCTGGATGGGTTTGTGGCTCGGATTTGGGGAAACTTAAAGATTGGTTTTATATTGCGGGAGTTTTGGCTTCGGCTGGCTTTGTTGCAGGGTTTTATACGCTTTCACTTGTTTATAGAGTTTCGGAGGATTCAGAAAAAATGGGTGATTTATTTGTTGAAAAACTTGGTTCGGCTGCTGTATTTAGATTTGCGGAAATTATGCTCCCAATTTCGGGGTTGCTTGCCACAATTGTCGTCGCTGGAAAATTTACGCTTTATGAACTTATCGGAGTGATACTTTACTTCCTTATCTGGTTTTTGGTGATAGACAGATTTAGAGTGAATTTTTACTTGCAAAAGGAATGGCAGAATTACAAAACCATTATGAATTTTAATCTGACAAATTCCGTTATACTTTCAATTTATCTTTTTTTGAGGATACTTGCGTTTCACTATTTGCTTATTGATTGAATTGCGTTATTTACGACAAGTAGAAGTTCGTCAAGATCAAATGGTTTTGTGATTATATAGTCAGCGCCTCTTCTTTTTGCTTCATCTTCTGGGACATCAATTCCCCATCCCGTTAAGATTATAACTGGTATGTTTTTATTTTTTTGCTTTGTTGCCTTTGATATTTCCCAGCCATTTACATCTGGAAGCGCAAGGTCAGTGATGAGAAGGTCAAAATTTTCGGTGTTGACATATTCAAGTGCTTTTTTCCCGTTTTCTGCGGGTAAAATTTTATAACCAAGATTTAGAAAGACATCTTTCAAGAGATATAAAACAGAATCATCATCATCAACGATTAAAACTGTTAATTTCGTTGCGTTTTCTTTTAACTGTGTTTTTTGAACTTTTTCTGAAACCTTTTCTTTGCTTGCTTGAAGGACGATGGTAAATTTTGAGCCCTTTCCGAGTTCGCTTTCAACGAAAATTTCGCCGTTGTGGCTTCTTATGATTTCATAAACGATTGACAAACCAAGTCCTGTGCCGTGTTCTCCTTTCGTTGTGAAAAATGGGTCAAAAATTCTTGCCATTGTTTCTGCGTCCATCCCAATTCCTGTATCAGCGATGTAAATTGCAACTTTTTCGCTGTTTATATTGTAAATTCCAATGCTTAATCTTCCGCCGTTTGGCATCGCTTCAATGGCGTTTATGATGATATTCACAAGCGCTTCTCTCAATTCAGATGCGTTTGTTATGCCCATTAATCTGTCTTCGGGAAAATCTTTCACGATTTCATATTTAATTCCTGT